>JAQBXY010000016.1 GCA_027623325.1 Gemmatimonadota bacterium | reverse complement strand
CCTCCTTCGTGCCGGCGCTGATGTAAACGCGGCTCAAGGTGATGGAATGAGTGCCCTCCATTGGGCGGCAGAACGGGGCGATCGGGCCTTGATCGATGTCCTAGTCTATGCCGGCGCTGACCTCCGTGCGACGACGCGCATCGGGGCCTACACACCCCTCCACATCGCGAGTCGAAGCGGGCATGTCGATGCCGTGGCGGGGCTGCTGGTCAGGGGAGCCGACGTCCATGCCACCACGGAGCCCGGCGGGTCGACCCCGCTGCACCTTGGAGCGCTCTCGGGAAATGCGGCGGTCGTTCGCGCGCTGATCGAGAGTGGAGCGGATCCCAACGCGAAGGAGTCGGAATGGGAGCAGACTCCCCTGATCTTCGCAGCGTCGCTCAATCGGGTGGACGCCATCGTCGCACTCATCGAGGGTGGCGCAGATCCCAATATCGCGGCACGGCCGATCGACCTGATCGCAAACGGCCGTGTGGATGCAGAAGCGAACCGGCGTCGTACCGAGGTGCTCAATGCGTTCACGAATGACAACGCGTGGCCCGCGAGTCCGGCCCAGATCCAGGCGGCCGTCCAGGCGGGGCGCCAGGCCTATACGGCTCCGCCCGCTGAAGAAGGTCGGGCGAGCCGGTCCGGAAGGTCCAGTCGCTTCCAGCGGCCGGTTCGGATCCGGTCGAAGGGCGGCCTCACGCCCCTCCTGCACGCGGCCCGCCAGGGTCATCTCGACGCCATGCGGGCTTTGGTCGACCATGGTGCCGACGTGAATCAGATCGGGGGAGGCGACAATACGTCGCCTCTTCTCATCGCGACGATCAATGGCCAATTCGATGCGGCCATGCTCCTCCTAGAGCGGGGTGCGGACCCGAACGTCGCGTCGTCAGTGAACGGGGCCACGCCACTCTTCGCGACCGTCAACGCGGAGTGGCAACCACGCACCCGTTATCCGCAGCCGCAAGAACGCGAGCAGCAGGAGTCCAGCTACCTTGATGTCATCGGGGCTCTGTTAGCGGCCGGGGCCGATCCGGACACCCGTCTGACGCTGCACCCTTGGTACATGGAGTACACCGACTGCGGCAACTCCAACTGCGGCTTGATCGATACGAACGGATCCACGCCCTTTCTTCGAGCCGCGTATGCGACCGATGTGGAGGCGATGCGACTCCTGAAACGATGGGGGGCCGATCCGACAGTGGCTACGAAGGCGCCGGCACGCCGTGAACGGAGGAACCCCGACGAGTCCCAGCGCGAGCAGGCGCTCGAGCAACTGGCCGACGCGGACTCCTTCGCAATCATGACGGACTCGACGAAGGCCTCGTTGGTGGTCTCGGTCTGGGAAGAACTGCCCGATTCCGTGAAGGCTGATTACACCGAGGAGCGCATCAATGCGGCTCCGGGGGATCTTCGGGAGGAGATTCTTTCCCATGGTCAGCGCCAGGACTCCGTTTCGGCTTTGCAGCCGGATCCCTCAGGTCTGCCGCTAGTCGAGGAGGGCGACCCCGCGGTGCACGCGGTGCACGCCGCATCAGGCGTCGGGTACGGCGAAGGCTATGCGGGCAATGCGCATCGCCACGTGGAGGAAGGCTGGTTGCCGGCCATACGCTTCCTGATCGAGGAGGTCGGCATGGACGTGAATTTGCGCGACCACAATGGGTACAACGCGATCCACCATGCTGCGGCCCGCGGGGACAACGAGCTGATCCTTTACCTCGTCGAGCACGGTGGGGACGTTACGGCGATCAGCCGTCGAGGTCAGACCACCGCGGACATGGCCAACGGCCCGGTCTCGCGGGTGTCCCCGATTCCCGAGACGGTGGCCTTGTTGGAGAGCCTCGGTTCTGCCAACAGCCACAATTGTCTCACCTGTCAGCAGCAGTGATGTGATGTCCGCGGGAGGGGGCAGGAGGGCACCCAAACCGTGAACATCTTGTGGATTCTGCTGCCGGCACCCGTCGTCGGCTATTTGATCATCGACAGCGTGCGTCAGATTTTTTCGGAAGACGAACATCTCCTCCGAAAAGTCTTCGCGGCTCAGCCGGTCACGATGCTCGCGGCGGCCACGGCGCTCGGATCCGTCGTCGTGTGGGCCCTCTCGGAGATCGTGCTCGGCTTTCTGTAGGCCCCGAATCTCCGGGGGGAGTGACGGGCCTTACGCGAAGGCCACCATCCGCCGATCGATCGTGTCCCGTCGGTCACCAACCCTCCGGTCGGCCCCGCTTCGCACGGCCCGGCCCGTGCGGCGATCCGAACGCTCTCGTCGCTCTGCATCCGATACTGCCCCACCAGCACGCCGCTGGTCCGCACGCCTCGCCTCTTCTCGTCGCGGGCTACTCATCCGTCGATCTTCGCCGCCGCGGCGGGCAGAAACTCTTTCCAGCATCGGTATACCTTACTTGGGGGTTGGGATTCTGTTGATGATCCAAGATGGCTACGCCCCCCCCCAACGAGTCCAGAACTATTGAATCAGGTCGGCTCCCGCCTCCCGAAGCTGATCCCGACGTTTTCGATCGGCCTGTTCCAGGGCTCCTCGCATGGCCGGGCAGGTCTGTACAACGGAGTCCACCTCGGAGCGGGCCAGTTCGTACAGAACGCATGGCGTTACGGCCCGACAGTCGCGGTTCTCCTTGATTGACGATCGCGTCGCCGCTCGGGGCGGTCCGTGGTTTGAGCTTTCTTGCGACCTGAGTGAACCCAGATCACGCGGGCGACCAGGGCTCCCACGAGGGCCACGACGGGACTCGCATGAGCCGCGGTTGCCGCCTCAGCCGCCTGCGCCGAACCCTGAACGGCACGGAACAACGGGAGCGAACTCATGATGACTACACGGGCGCCGACAATTGCTGTCGGAGTCGCTGGGAGTCATCCGATGACGCGAGAAAGACTCCGATGATCGTGACGACCAGAATGGCCACCGGGGCACCCAGCAGGCGTCGCCGGAGCTCGAGCATGTCGCTCTCGAAGTCGGTCGCTGTCGGCTCGTAGCAGTCCACGGGATGGCGCCCTGCGAGTGTTCGTTCGGGGGTCGAACTTCCGGGCTTAAGTGACCCGCGCGGGGTCGATGGCGCAAGCGTGCAAAGTCTTGCCGCGGCGTACCTTCGGCGTTCATTATCGCCACCACTCCGCCCGATGTCGGGCGGTTGCATCTTTCGGAGACTCCGGATGGCCTACATCACGTACGTACCGGCCGAAGAGGCGTCGGGCCTTCTTTCCCGCCTCTATCGCTCCTACCAAGGTGAGCAGGGGGTCCTCGACAACATCCTCGGGATCCACTCGTTGAACCCCCGGTCGATGCAGGACCACGTCCAACTCTACTCCCACCTCATGCGCGGCCCCTCGCCGCTCTCGAGGGTCCAGCGCGAGATGCTGGCGGTGACGGTTTCGGCGGAGAACGACTGCTTCTACTGAATCAACCACCACGGGGCGGGACTCCGTACGCTCGTCGGCGCTTCTGACCTCTCCCGAGCCCTCGCCCGGGACTATCGGACGGCCCAAATTTCGGCTCAGGACGCCGAGATGCTGGCGTACGCCGTCAAACTGACGACCTCGCCCCATGCCATGTCTTTGGCCGATGTCGCTCGGCTACGCTCGGTGGGATTCGACGACACCGGAATCCTGGATATCTGCCAGGTGGTTTCCTACTACAATTACGTAAATCGACTCGCCGATGGCTTGGGCGTGCAACTCGAAGACTTCTGGACGGATGCGGACTTGACCATGACTCGTGAGGAATTCGACCGTCGCTCGGCCGAACGACACAGGTCGACTTTGCCGCCGGGTGCCTCCGAGTGAGCGGCCCGACGGTGCGTGTCGACGGTCACACCTTGAGCCTGGAAGACATCGAACGCGTCGCAAGGGACGTTTCGGCGCCGCTCGACCTGGTGCCGGAAGCCCGCGTCAGGATGAAGGCGTCGCGGGACTTCATCGAGCTCAAGGTGGCATCCGGCGAGCCGGTATACGGCGTCACGACCGGTTTCGGCCGCCTCGCCGACGTAGCGATCGAACCGGACCAGCGAGAGGAGCTCCAGCGAAACCTGGTCCGGTCGCACGCATCGGGCATGGGATCGCTGATGAACCAAGCGTCCGTTCGCGCCCTCATGCTGTTGCGTGCCAACGCCTTGGCACGCGGCGTCTCAGGTTGTCGCGTAGATGTGGTGGAGCGACTGCTCGGCTTCCTCGAAGCGGGCATCCACCCCCACGTCCCCGAGTTCGGTTCGGTTGGCGCCAGTGGCGATCTCGCCCCGCTCGCACATATCGCGTTGGGGCTGATCGGTGAAGGTGACGCGGAGCACGATGGTATTTCGGGGCCGGTGTCACGCTGGATGGATCAGGCCGGTCTCGAGCCCCTGACGCTCGGTTCCAAAGAGGGGCTCGCGTTGATCAACGGGACACAAGCCACGACGGGACTCGGAGTTCTCGCTCTGCTCAGCGCGGAGCGCGCCCTGGAGACGGCCGAGGTCGCGGCCGCGATGTCGCTCGAGGCCCTGTTAGGGACCCCCGAAGCCTTCCGCGCCGAGATCCAGGATGCGAGGCCCCACGAGGGGCAGCGTCGATCGGCCGAACGGCTGCGGGCGATCCTCGCGAACTCCGAGATTCGGGAGTCACATAAGGATGGTGACCCACGTGTGCAGGACGCGTACGCGTTGCGCTGCGTTCCCCAGGTGCATGGTGCCGCACGTCACGCCCTCGCTTATGTGCGGGGAATCCTCGAGACCGAGGCCAACAGCGCCACCGACAACCCTCTCGTGTTCCCCGATGCCGGCATCGTGGTGAGCGGTGGCAACTTCCACGCTCAGATCGTCTCACAGGCTCTCGACCTGCTCGCCATTGCGGTGGCTGACCTCGCCGCGATCTCTGAACGCCGGATCGAACGTTTGCTCAACCCCGACCTGTCCATGGGCCTACCGGCGTTTCTGGCGAGGCGGCCTGGCCTGGAGAGCGGATTCATGATCGCCCAGGTAACCGCCGTCGACCTGCTCTCCGAGCTTCGCATTCTCTCTCACCCCGCCTCCGTCGATTCGGTGACTACGAGCGCGAACCAGGAGGACCATGTGTCGATGGGGCTAACCGCTGCCCGCAAAGCGGGTCGCGCTGTGTCCTGCCTCGAGCGTGTGATCGCGACCGAGCTCATGTGTGCGGCCGAGGGCATCGAATATCGCCGGCCTCTGCTCGCGGGGCGGGGCGTCGAGATCGCTCACGAACGGGTCCGAGAGAAAGCCCGCCGTCTCGATGGCGATCGTACCCTGGGTCCAGACCTCGAGTCCCTCACTCAACTGGTTCAGTCCGGCGCGTTGGCCCGGATCCATGAGGAGGTCTCATCATGAGCGGCCCCCGCGTCGTGCGCGCACCCCGAGGCAACGACCTCTCCTGCAAGGGATGGACCCAGGAGGCCGCCCTGCGCATGCTGATGAACAACCTGGACCCTGAGGTCGCGGAGCACCCCGACCGATTGGTCGTGTACGGAGGGACGGGAAAAGCTGCGCGCAGCTGGGAGGCGTTCGACGCGATCGTGGCAGCCCTCCGCGAGCTAGAGAACGACGAGACGCTCTTGGTCCAATCGGGCAAGCCGGTCGGAGTGTTCCGGACCCACGCTCATGCGCCCCGGGTCCTCATCGCCAATTCGAATCTGGTGGGGCGGTGGGCCACGTGGGACCATTTCAACGATTTGGAACGAAAGGGTCTCATGATGTACGGCCAGATGACCGCGGGATCGTGGATCTACATCGGGACCCAAGGCATTCTGCAGGGCACCTATGAGACCTTCGGCGCGATGGCGCGCCGCCACTTCGGTGGCACCCTGGAGGGGCGTTGGGTCCTGACCGGTGGTATGGGCGGGATGGGCGGTGCTCAGCCCCTGTCGACGACCATGAACGGTGGTGTCATGCTGTGCGTGGAGGTCGATCCCACCCGCATCCAGCGGCGCTTGGACACGCGGTACTGCGACCGCATGACGGAGGATCTTGAACAGGCCTTGTCATGGGTCGACGCGGCGACCGAAGCCGGCGAGGCCGTGTCGATCGGCCTCGTGGGCAACTGCGCCGAGGTCCTGCCGGAGCTCGTGCGGAGGGGTGTGACGCCCGACATCGTGACTGACCAGACGTCGGCGCACGATCCCTTGGGCGGCTATATCCCGGTGGGCCTTTCGCTTGAGGAGGCGGATCGGCTCCGGATCGACGATCCCGACGAGTACGTACGTCGGTCCATGGCTTCGATGCGCGTGCACTGTGAGGCCATCGTCGCCATGCAGAAGGCCGGGTCCGTGGCCGTCGACTACGGCAACAATCTGCGCGGCTACGCCCAGGACGCCGGATTCGCAGAAGCGTTTGCCTATCCTGGTTTCGTCCCGGCCTACATCCGAGACCTGTTCTGCGAAGGGAAGGGTCCTTTTCGGTGGGCCGCACTATCGGGTGATCCCAAGGACATCCATCGGACCGACGACCTCGTCCTCGAGATGTTCCCGGAGGACGAACACCTCGGGCGTTGGATTCGGATGGCCCGTGAGCAGGTCGCGTTCCAGGGGTTACCGTCGCGGATCTGCTGGCTCGGCCAGGGTGCGCGCGCCCGCTTCGGTCTGGCCCTCAACGATCTCGTGGCCTCCGGCGAGATCAGCGCGCCTATTGTGATCGGTCGAGACCATCTCGACACGGGCTCCGTGGCGTCGCCCAACCGGGAAACCGAATCGATGAAGGACGGCACCGATGCGGTGGCCGACTGGCCAATCTTGAACGCCCTGCTCAATACCGCGTCGGGCGCGAGTTGGGTCTCCTTCCATCACGGAGGAGGCGTCGGCATCGGCAATTCCCTGCATGCGGGCCAGGTGATCGTCGCCGATGGAACGCCGGAGATGGCGGAGCGACTCGAACGAGTGCTGACCAACGATCCCGGCATCGGTGTAGCTCGACATGCCGACGCGGGGTACGAGGTTGCAGTGGCCACCGCTCGGCGTGAGGGGATCCGGATTCCGATGGCTCGCTAGCGGGTCGCATTAAGGCCCTCGCCAGGGTCAGCCCTCGAAGTCGATCGCGAGCTGGGGAGTCGCACCTTCCTGACGGCGCGTAAAGCTTCGGTACGACTCGGCGATCTCCTCGGCGCGGACGTGACGGCCGTCGAGCACTACCCAACGGCCTCCGACCATCACGTCCCGAACGGGCGTATCTTCGCCAGAGAACACCCACGAATCGAGTAGGTCATCCCCTTCGCGCCCTACGAGACTGGGGTGCTCCGGATCGAGGACTACTACGTCGGCGCGGAAGCCGACCTCGAGGCGACCGATGGGTCGGCCGCACGCTTGTGCGCCGCCGCCCCACGCGGCTTCTAGCAGGACCCTCCCGCTCGAACGCGGGTGCGGACCGGCCACGACGTTTCGTTCCCGCTGCATCAAGCGTTGCCCGTACTCGAGCATGCGCAACTCCCCCGCAGGACTCCGGCCCACGTGTGAGTCCGTGCCCACGGCGTACTTGCCTTGCACGTCTTGGAAGGCCTGTAGCGAGAACACCCCGTCCCCGAGATTCGCCTCGGTGGTCGGGCAAAGGCCAACGACGGCTCGGGTCCGCGCCATCGCTTCGATCTCCTGTGGATTCACGTGAGTCGCGTGAACCAGACACCAATGTTTGTCGACCGGGGCGTTCGCGAGGAGCCATTCGACCGGCCTCGCGCCGGACCAGGCCAGCGAGGCCTCTACTTCCCGAAGCTGCTCGGACACGTGGATGTGAATCGGACTGTCAGCATGAAGCCCGCGAACGGCCGCGACGGCCACAGCGAGATCGGCCGGAGGGACGGCCCTCAAGGAGTGCAGGGCGAGTCCAACTCTGGCTCCACCGGCGGAGGCCGCTGCGTTCAGGACCGCGACGTCCCCGACCAGATCTTCGACTCGAGCCACGAAACGACGTTGCTCCGGTGTGGGTGGGGCACCCCCGAAGTCCGAAGCCCGGTACAGTACCGGAAGGAGGGTCATCCCGATTCCGGAGCGCTCTGCAGCCCCCAAAACCCGACGACCCATCTCGACGGGGTCGGCATACGGCTGACCGTCGGGACGATTCCTCAGGTAATGGAACTCGGCGACGGCGGTGAAGCCCTGCTGGAGGAGTTCCCCGTAGAGCTGCGACGCGATCGCTTCCACGTCGTCCGGGTCGAGCGTCCGCAGGAAGCCGTACATCCGTTCGCGCCAGGACCAGAACGAATCCCCCGACGGTGATCCGCGTTCAACGAGGCCGGCCATGGCCCTCTGGAACGCATGGGAGTGCACGTTCGGCACGCCGGGTACCGCAACCCCCGGCACGTGCTGAGCCCCCTTCGGCGCTGCACCATTCTCGATCGCGACGATCCACCCGTGCGAATCGACGCGGACGCGAACGTTGTGCTCCCAGCTCCCCGAGTGGAGCGCGGTGTCGAAGAAGAGGTCCGCCATGGACCCGGAGTGTAGATTGCCCCCGAACCGCCCGTCAACGAGGAGCCGAGTTGAGCAGCTGCGACCTTCTGATCCGGAATGGCGCGATCGCGACCATGACCGCGGGCGGGGAGCCGTACGGGACCATCCCGGATGGGGTCGTCGTGATTCGCGGAGACGTCATCGTCTGGGTCGGCCGGGCCGAGGACGCCCCGTCTGACCTTATCGCTGACCCAATCGAAGTGTTGGATCTCGACGGTGGATGGGTGACCCCAGGTCTCATCGACGCCCACACCCACCTCGTGTTCGGCGGAGATCGGGCGGGAGAGTTTGAACGCCGCCTCTCGGGCGCCACGTACGAGGAGATCGCCCGATCCGGCGGAGGCATTCTGTCGACCGTGTCCGCGACACGGGCGGCCGACGACGAGACGCTGCTGGCCCTCGCGTCGCGACGGCTCGGTGGGCTCATGGCTCACGGCCTCACCACGGTCGAAATCAAGTCCGGGTATGGGCTCGACCTGGAGACGGAACTGCGAATGCTGCGTGTCGCGCGCGCCCTTGAAGCCGAGCATGATGTCTCCATCTCCACGACGCTGCTCGGACTGCACGCGCTCCCGCCCGAATACGCGCACGATCGAGTCGGCTACGTCGATCTAGTGTGCAACGAGATGATTCCCGAGGTCGCCCGATTGGGGCTTGCTGACGCCGCCGATGCATTCTGCGAGGGAATCGGGTTCACACCTGCGGAATGCACGCGGATGTTTCGAACGGCGACCGACCACGGCCTGGCCCTGCGATTACACGCCGACCAGCTCTCCGACTCGAAAGGAGCCGAGCTGGCCGCGGACCACGGGGCACGCTCGGCGGATCACCTCGAGTACACCTCGAATGCGGGAGCCGAGGCAATGGCACGCTCGGGTACGGCGGCCGTGCTGTTACCCGGAGCGTTTTACTTCCTGTCGGAGACCCGGCGCCCGCCGATCGATACGTTCCGCGCAGCGGAGGTGCCCATGGTGGTCGCCTCGGACTTGAACCCGGGGTCCTCCCCTCTCGGCTCCCCCCTGCTGGCCATGAATTTCGCGTGCGTCCTCTTCCGGCTCACACCTGAAGAGGCCCTCGCGGGGATGACGCGGTGCGCGGCGCCGGTTCTGGGCTACGCCGACCGGGGTGTAATCGAAGTCGGCACGCGCGCCGACCTGGCATGCTGGGACATCGGCCACCCGGCAGAGCTCTCATACTGGATCGGGAGCAATCCCTGTATCGCCGTCGTCCATGGGGGGCGGGTCCGCCGCTGAAACGGGAAGGGGGCCCCGTTACCGGAGCCCCCTTCCGACTTCAATACAAACGAGACTCGCTCGGCTCCCGAGCTAACGCCCGGCTCAGCCGCCAGGGCGACGCACCGGCCGGCGAGCGGGGGCCGCACTACCACCCGAACGCTCCGGCGCTCTCGGAGCAGCGCGCGGCGCCGACCTCGGCTCGGACCGGGCTGCGGGCGGCCGACTCGTGTTGGCCCGAGGTGCACTAGCCGCAGGCGCGCGTGACGGCGCCGCCCGTGGCGCGGACCGCGTCGATGGCGTTGAGCGCGGCGCCGCGCTCGAGCTCGGGGCAGTCCGACTCGGTGCCTGACGCGCCGGAGCCGCTCTGGGAGCGCTTCGCGTTCCCGGGGCTACTCGACTGGCAGGCGCCCGGGCTGGTTCCGTCCGAGTCGGCGCCGACCGTGCCGACGGCGCGACCCGCGAAGTGGGCGCCCGACTCGGGGCGACCTGAGGTGCCGTCCGCCCATCTCCGGCCCGTGCGTCCCCGCTACTCCTGGGTGCGCCTGAGCGCGTAGGTGCTGCTGAGCGCGAGGTAGCCCCTCGCGACGGGGCACCACGCTCCGCGGACGGAACCCTGCGCGGTAGAGCCGACGACGGACGACTCGCGGCACCGCCACGTGTCGTGCGCTCGACCGAAACCGGAGTCCGCCCGACCGTTGGCGCGCGCCTGGCTCCATCGGACGGTCGTGCCGAGCGACTCGGAGCCGCTCCTGTCGGATTGACGCTGGGCGCTCTCCGGTTCACCGAGGCCGTACCGGTCGGCCGGTTTGCGACGGCCTCCGCCACGCTGGCGCTGGGTGCAACCGCGGCAGGGCGCCGCTGAGCCGAGCGCGTCGCCGCACCGCGCGGACCTTCCTTGTAGTCGGTACCGATCTGCGACAGGGGTGAGGGACGATACGAGGTAGCGCGTCCCGGCACGCCGTAGGCATACACGGTGCTACCGTAATTACCCCCGTAGTAGCCGCCCCAGGAGTTGCCCCAATAGCTGCCCGTATAGTAGCCGTCCCAATATCCGTTCCAGTACGAGCCCCAGGGGTCATACGCCCAGTAGGGGCCCCACGGCGAGGAGTACGGGTCGCTGACCCACGCATAACGGTAGCTCGACCCGTAGTACCCACCCCAGCGCGCACGCCAACTCGAAGCACGATAGGAATTGCGGTACGGCCCTGCGATCACGCAGTCGTCGTACCAGCCGCTATAGGGGTCGTAGTAGCTGTTCCAGTAGGCATCCCAGCAACTTCCGGTCGAATAGTGCGCCCGGCTCGAGTACACCCCGTAGCCGTCGTCATAGCCGTAGTAGCGCGGCTGGAAATTCGCACCGACGAACACCGAGCCGGCGTCATAGCCGTGACCGATGCCGAAGCCGATCCCGGTGAAGAGCGGGCCCGAGTTGAGTGAGACCGAAACGCGGGCTTGCGCCGTCGCTTCGACGGCTCCGAGAGTCGCGAGTGTCGCCAGAATCAGTATGTATCGGCCTGTGGTACGCACGGGTCTCCTCCTTGCCGGAATCCTACGCACGAGCAATGCAGGGCCCGTGCCACTCCGCATGATACTACCTAACTCCTTTGCTACCAACGCGTTCAATCGACCATCTCGACTCTCACATCACATCCTCAGGTGTCACGTGCAGGAGACACCCCGGGCTCGCATAGGACACCACCGTCACTCTCCAGCTTCGACGAGCAGATCCAGAAAGTAGTCGATCTCGTCGTCCTGAGTCAGCACGTTGGGTGAGAGTCGAAGCGTATTCAAGGGGCCACCGAAGGCCCGCACCTCAGCCCCATGGTCTGCGAGAAGTGTCCCTCCGAGTTCCGGGGCCGACCTCCCCGACACTTCGACGGCCATGATGGCGGTGCGAAGCGCCGCGTGCGTCGGGGAACGCCAGCCTAGCCCCGGCTCTCCCTCCACTCGATCGTGCACTCGTGACCAGAGCGCCCGTTAGCGGCGCGCCTTTTCCGTTGCGCCGATCGCGGCCTGAAACGACAGGGCGTCCCCTAGGGCCACCACGGCTGGCCAGGCGCGGGTCGAATAGTCCTCGTACTTCCTCGCGGAAGCGTCGATCGCGTCGCCCGGCGTCCTGAGCCACATCCTGGGCAGGACTGACTGCAAGGCAGAAGAAGCCCAGAATAGCCCGAGCCCTTTGGGTGATTGCACCCACTTGTGCGGACTCATCGCGTACGCGTCCACCCCGGCCGAAGACAGATCTACCGGAACCATTCCCGCTGACTGCGCCCCGTCGACGAGCACGAACTCCACGCCCTTTTCCCTGGCAGCCGCCGCAATGGCGGCCATCGGGTGATTCATCCCGATGATGTTGTCGACATGGGGGAAGACCAACACCCGCGTTCCGGATCGGATCTGGTCCGCGTGAATGCGTACGACCTCTTCAGGGGTCATCTCCGCTCCGCGCAGCACCGGAAAGTCGAAGGTCCGCACCGAGAAGCCCGAGCGTGAGGACATTACCTGCCAGGCCACCGACGCTCCCGGGTGATTCAGCGAGCTGAACAAGACCTCGTCGCCGGGCCCGAGGGGGAGTCCATCCGTTCGCCGCATCGAAGGCTGGATGACAGGACGACGGGGCCAAGGCAGCCTCGAGTCGCTCGGCCCTCGCCAGGATCGGAGCGCCGACTCCGGCGACCGTTAGTGCACGCAGAAATCCGCGGCGAGAAGTGTCCGTATGGTTCGTTGGATTCATTGATCGATCCCGGTCGGCGGGACGAGGTCGAAGTCGTGGACCTTGATCCGCGTCGCGTTTCGTTAAAGATTGGACCTGTCTAGCCGACGCGGCAGTCGACGTTGGCATCGGCGTGGCCCTTCGGCCCGCCGAACGACGGAACCATGAACAATTCGTTTGTGGAGTCACCTCCTGACGGGCGCCGGCGAGTTTTTTCCTCACCAGATGCGGTCCGTCAACATGGGTTGAGAAGTGCCCGAATCGCCAGAAGCACCCCAGTCGGAAGTCTCATCGAGCGTCGGACCGGACAGCGGACAGTCGTCCGAAGGCCGGAACGGCCGAAACGAAAATTCCCGCAAAGGCGGGGGCAACAGCAAGCGACGCCGCCGTGGGCGGCGCCGCCGGCCGAAGGCTCCCCAGGAACGCGCGGGGCCCAGCGAAGCCGAACTCATGGCGGACCTTCCGGACGATCCCGAGGAGCTCATGGCTCTTTCGCGACCGCTCGGACTGCTCGAAGTCCTGGGCAGTGGATCGGGTTTCGTCCGCCGTCGAGAGTCCGGTTACGCAGCTGGCAGCGACGACATCTACGTGAGTTCGCGCATGGTCCAGAAGTACGGGCTACGCTCCGGGGACGAGTTGATGGGCATCGTCGGCGACCAAGCACGAAGCGGGAAGAGCCCGCCGCTGGCGTATCTGGCCCTGGTCAACGACCACCCTCCCGAGGACATGAAGAGCCGGCCCGAGTTCAACCACCTCGGCGCCATGCACCCGGACGAGCAACTCGTCCTGGAGTGTGGTCGCGAGTGGCGCGGCGAACCCGAACTGACGAATCGTGTCATCGATCTCTTCTGCCCGTTCGGCAAAGGACAGCGCGCGATGATCGTCGCCCCTGCGAAGGCGGGGAAGACCATGATCATGCAGTCGGTAGCTCAGGGGATCGTTACGAATCATCCGGAGTGTCATCTCATGATTCTCCTCGTGGACGAACGTCCCGAGGAAGTGACGGAGATGGAGCAGGCCGGTTTCGGTGAGGTCATTGCGTCGACGTTCGATCGGCCGGCGGAGCGACACGTGCAGGTCGCGGAGATGACGCTCGAGAGAGCGCGTCGCCGTGTCGAACAGGGCGAGGACGTCGTCATCATTCTCGACTCGATCACGCGACTCGCGAGAGCCTACAATACGGTGCAGTCCGGCAGCGGTCGCACGATGTCGGGGGGTCTCGATTCGAACGCGCTGGAGAAGCCGAAGCGCTTCCTCGGTAGCGCTCGCAAGATCGCGGCCGACCAAGGCGGCGGGTCGCTCACCATCATCGCGACCGCGCTCGTCGACACTGGATCGCGCATGGACCAAGTGATCTTCGAGGAGTTCAAGGGGACGGGCAACAGTGAACTACTTCTGTCGCGCGACCTGGCGGACAAGCGGATCTATCCTGCGATCGATCTGCAAGGATCCTCGACGAGAAAGGAGGAACTCCTGTTCGACGACGATGCGCTCTGGCTGTCACACGCCATGCGTCGACAGCTTTCGGGAGTCGGGCCTGTCGATGGGATGCTGGAGATGCTCGGGGCCATGAAGAAGACGAAGACCAACCGCGAACTGATCGACTGGGCGCGAAAGCGCTAGACAGAGGTTCGGGGGCAACGTCAGCGACTACCGTCCCGCTCGCACGATCTCCGCGAGGCGGTCGAGCCCTTTCGCCATCTCCACGCTCTGGGCCCTTTCCATGGAGAGGGCCCAGTAACCCATGATCGGATTGCGCCCCAGGTCACCGGTCTCGGTCCAGCGGATGGACACTCCGCCATCCGCGACGGGCGTTATCGACACCGAGCCATCCGTCCGCATGACAGCCCCGCCTGCACCCGCGACGCGGACCGAATACGAAACGGATCGGCCCGACTCGACGGAGTCGATCGTGAAACTCCCCGACCCGACTTCGGCGTCTTCCCAGCGGATGCTCGCGCCCCCTCCACGCTCCGGACCCGAGCGCACAAGTCCACCCTCCGGCCATGGAGTCCACGCCTGCCAGCCCTCGGGAGAGTCGAGAAAGACCAGAACCTCAGCGGGCGTCGCGTCTATCGTACCGGAGGCGCCTGCCTCCCACTCCGTCGGAAGGAGAAGGCCGATTCCGAGCGCCACGAAGAGTAGGAGGGCCCCACCTCCGAGCACGATCGTTCCGGGGCCGAAGGGACCGCGCATCATCGCCGGTCTGCTGCTAGGCCGTCGAGCACGGCTTCGAGTACGGGCCAGGCGTGGGCGGCGACCATGGAGTGACCCTCTGCTGTCGGGTGGATACGGTCGTCCTGGTTGAACTGCGGCACGCCGGCTACTCCGTCGAGAAGGAAGGGGATGAGATCGGTCTTTTCGTTGTCCGCGATTGCAACGAACACCTGCCGAAACGCCGCCGTGTAGGCGTCACCCAGATTGGGCGGCGCCTCCATCCCTGCGAGAATCACACGGGCTTCGGGGTAGCGCGTGCGCGTTCGGCGAATGATCTGAGTGAGATTGTCGGATAGCGCGAACGGGTCTTGGCCACGGAGACCGTCGTTGGCGCCAAGTTCGAGGAGGAGCACGTCGAGCCTCTCTCGCAGCACCCAATCGAGACGCCGGAGTCCGCCCGCACTCGTCTCACCGGACACGCCGGCATTGATCGCGCGAAACGGCTTCCCGGCCGAGTCCGCCAGGGCCACGAGCCGCGATACGTAGGTCTCGTCCTCACGCTCTAGTCCGAGTCCCGCGGTGAGGCTCGTGCCGAGAAACACCACCACCGGTCGCCCGTCCGAGGGAACCACCGGCGATGAAGCGACCACCATGGTGGAATCCGCACGAACGTCGTCGGCCGCCGGAGTAGATTCCGGGGGTCCGCAGGCCGTCACGACGACGGCGATCAGGAACGAGCGAAAGGGTTTCATCATGATTGTTGCTGAAGGCCTCGGTAAAAACTACACCAGCGGCGGAAGACCTCTACCCGTACTTCGCTCGTTGGATCTGGAGATCGCGTCGGAGGCGTTCGTGGCGGTCGTGGGTCCTTCGGGTAGTGGGAAGACAACCCTGCTCGGCCTCCTGGCGGGACTCGACGAGCCGAGTGATGGCCGGGTCTTGCTCGACGGCGAAGACATCTTTGCGATGACCGAAGACGGACGAGCCGAATTCCGCGTCCACAACGTCGGGTTCGTCTTCCAGACCTTTCATCTACTCCCCACCCTCACGGCGCTGGAGAACGTACTGGTGCCCATTGAGCTCAAGGGTAAACAAGTTGGCGCCCGTGAGCACGCTGAGGGCCTGTTGGCTCGCGTGGGGCTCGGCGCGCGCTTCGATCACTATCCGGCCCAGCTGTCCGGCGGCGAGCAGCAGCGTGTGGCGCTGGCTCGTGCGTTCGCGAACCGGCCGAAGATCCTCTTCGCCGATGAACCCACCGGCAACCTCGACCGGGACACCGGGGCGTCGATCGTCGAAATGTTGGAGGAGTTGAACCAGGAAGCCCGGACGACACTCGTTCTGGTAACGCACGACCTCGCGCTGGCGGAACGAGCCGACCGCATCGTGAGCCTCGCCGAGGGGCGCATCGCCTCGGACCGCCCAGGGCGCGATTCCGCACGCCCGATCGCTGTGGGAACGTGAACGCACCTCTGCGCATCGGTTTCGCGTTTCGACTCGCCCTTCGCGAGAGTCGCCACGGCTTTCGGCGTGTCGGCGTATACATGGTATCGATCACGCTTGGCGTGGCCGCGCTCGTCTCGATCCATTCGTTCCGTGACGACTTCGCCCGGTCCGTCCAAGAAGAAGCTGATGTGCTCATGGGCGCCAACGCCCGGCTGTCGGACGACAAGCCGTTCGGCGAGGAAATCACGGGAGTTATCGACTCCCTCGAGGCGGCAGGGGTGCCGGCGGCGCGCGTCACGACGGCATCGACGATGGTACTGGCGCCCACGACCGGTACGGTCCGCCTTCTACAGGTGCGGGCACTCGACCCCGGGTACCCATTCTACGGAGTGGTGACGACCAGTCCCGCGGGTCGATGGGGGGCACACCTCGAGGACGGCCGAGTCCTCGTCGACCCGGCCGTGTTGACCCAATTCGGGGTCGAAGTGGGGGACACGCTCGTGATCGGTCTCACCCGATTGGAGATCGCTGCGACGGTCGACGACCTGCCCACCGACGTTGCGTTCCAGACCGCCATCGGTCCACGGGTACACGTCTCGCAGGCGACCCTCGATCGATCCGAGCTTCTCGGGTTCGGGAGCCTGGCCCGATACGAAGTGTTCTTAAAACTCCCCGAGGTCGCCGACCGGCGTGCGATAAGGGACCGTTATGGTGACGTCTTCAGCGAGGCCCGCGTCGGGTACCGGCTGGCCGAGGAACAGGCTCAGAGCCTCGCGAACGGAGTCCGCTTCCTCGGTCGCTTCCTGGCTCTCGTCGGCCTGGCGGCCCTCCTGTTGGGCGGGGTAGGAGTCGCGAGCGCGATTCACGTGTACATCCGCGAGAAGAGACCAGGCATCGCCGTGCTGCGCTGCATCGGTGCGGGACAGGGCACGGCGTTTCTCGCGTATCTTCTGCAGGCGGCGTGGCTGGGTCTTTTCGGAGCCGGTGCCGGTGTCATCGTGGGTGTCGGGCTGCAGAAGGTCATGCCCTGGGCGCTCGCGGGCATCCTACCGGTCGATGTCACGACGCGCTTCTCACTCGGCTCCGCAGCCGCCGGACTCGGGATCGGTCTATGGGTCGCGGTCGTGTTCGCCCTCATTCCGCTGCTGGAGGTGCGCGACGTACCTCCGTTAGCGGCGCTGAGGCAGGACTTCGAGGCACCGCGCAAGCGGTTCGATCCGCTGCGCATCACCGCCTATGGGCTTCTCGCGGCCAGCGTACTCTTGTTGTGCGCGTTGGAAGCGCCCGAGCCCGAACTAGGCCTCGGCTTCGCGGTAGCGCTCGCCGTCGCCGCTGGGTTGATCACCGTCGTAGGGCGAGCCCTCATGGGACTCACACGGCGGTACTTCCCGACCGGAGCGTCCTATCCGGTCCGACAAGGTGTATCCAACCTCTTCCGGCCCCACAACCAGACGATCTCGGTGACGCTCGCGCTCGGATTTGGAGCCTTCGTCATCGGGACGATCGTCCAGGTGGAGGCCAACATCCGGGAGGATCTCACGCTCTCCTTCGGGTCCGGACAGCCCAATCTGCTCTTCTTCGACATCCAGACCGATCAGATCGAGGGTGTGCGGGCGCTTCTTCCGGAAGCCACCCGCGCAGACGCCGACGTCACCCCGATCGTGACCGCGCGCATCGCGTCGATCAACGGACGAACCCCGGACGACCTACGCGCGAACTCGGACCGGGACGCGCGACCCGAGAGTTGGGCACTCCGCCGCGAGTATCGGAGCACATACCGCGAGAGACTCGGTGGCGGGGAGCGTGTGGTAGCCGGTCGCTGGTGGGACGGCGACCAGAACACGGAGGGCGGGTCGAACGTCGGACGCCGGGAATGGTCGGGCATCTCCCTCGAAGAGGGTGTCGCCGGTAGCCTGCGCGTCGACGTGGGGGACACCATCGTGTGGACCGTCACTGGGGTCGAGATCGGAACCATTGTGCAGAGTCTGCGCACAGTGGATTGGAATCGTCTCGAGCCCAACTTCTTTGCGATCTTCGAACCGGGAGTGCTCGAGACAGCGCCTCAGAACATCGTCATGGTCGCCCGTGTCGAGGACGCAGAGGAGCGCGCTCGAGTTCAACGGAGTCTGGTGGGGGCGTTCCCCAACGTCTCGGCGCTCGACTTCTCGCGCGTACAGGAAGCGATCGATGCGGTGCTGTCGCGAGTGCGTCAGGCCGTGGCCTTCCTCGGCGCATTCAGCGCGCTCGCGGGCATCATCGTTCTCATCGGTGCGATCGCGACGTCGCGCATGCAGCGGCTCCGTGAGGGCGCCCTACTCAAGACGCTCGGGGCGAGACGTTCACAGATTTTGACGGTCCTGTTCTCGGAGTATCTGGCGCTCGGCTCCATAGCGACCGCGAGTGGCCTGGTCCTCGCGATCGCAGCGTCCGCGATCGTGGTGCCTCAGGTCTTCGAAATGGACTATACGCTGCGACTGGGTGCCGTTTCGATGATCTGGCTCGTGGTCGTCTCGCTCACGGTAGTCGTGGGGTTGATCGGATCCCGGGACCTCCTACGCCGGCCCCCTCTTCCGGTGCTCAGGGAGGCTCCCGAGTAGGGCTCGATGCTAGTCGGCCGTGATGGCCGCCAGCGTATCCTCGGCGAGCCTAAGGGAACCCTGATGGTGGCACCCCTCGCAGGGGAGCGGATGGGGGAAGAGGAGCCGACCACGCCGCACCTCCAGCGGTTTCGCGCACTTCGGACAAGCACCTTCCAGACTCACGAGCGTGAAGCGTTCCTTGAGTCGGCGGCGTGAGAGTACGGCTCCGGTAATGAGTGCACCGATGGGCCAGATCGCGTGGGGCGGCAGGAGCGCGACGACCGGAGCAAGAACGACGGAAATCCCGAAGGTGCGGGCAGCACCACCCACCCTCCATCCACGGCTCCGTCGAATGATGCGGAGCTCCACCGTAGAGGGCGGGAATCCGAACAGGACTGCGTGCCCTTCGGTTTCGAAGGTGTCGCCGTCGTCCGGATCGGGTGCGGATGTTTCTACGGTCACTCGAGCATCAGCCGCGAGCCGCGAACGCGCGGAGGCGTTCCCCCGCCTCGCGCAAAGTCTCGAGGCGTTTGCAAAAGACGAAGCGAACAAGGGAATGCCCACGCTCCGGCACACTGAAGAAGCTGGCTCCAGGCACGGGGGCGACGCCGCCCTCTGCGGCCAGTCGTCGTCCGAAGGTCATCGAATCCTCGTCACTTAGGTCGCTGAAGTCGGCGAGAACGTAGTACGCACCTTGCGGGTGCTGGCATTTGAATCCCGCCTCCTGCAGCGCGGCGA
The DNA here is from genome assembly GCA_027623325.1 of Gemmatimonadota bacterium. GTDB lineage: Bacteria > Gemmatimonadota > Gemmatimonadetes > Longimicrobiales > Gaopeijiaceae > UBA2589. The sequence goes on along the minus strand of JAQBXY010000016.1, from coordinate 59,995 downwards.
CGAGCACGGCCCCACGCTCCTTGTATCCGGCCACCATGTCGCTGTAGTACTCGGGTCCGAGCTGGTTCAAGCCCACGGCACAGGCCTCTTGCAGGGGCGCGGGGGCGCCGACCGTCAAGAAGTCGTGAACCTTCCGGATGGCATGGCTGAGATCTGCGGGGGCCACAATGGTTCCGACCCGCCAACCCGTGACGCTGAAGGTCTTCGACAGGCCGGAGACCGTGATCGTGCGGTCGCGCATCCCATCGAAGGTGGCGAGCGGAATGTGCTCCCCCTCGTAGTAGATGTGCTCGTAGATCTCATCGGTGATTGCGATGATGTCGTGTTCAATGCAGACATCGGCGATGGCCTGCAGCTCGGCGCGATCGAACACCCGACCCGTGGGGTTGTTCGGAGTGTTGATCACGATCGCTCGGGTCTTGGGGGTCACCGCGGCCTCGAGCGCCGCCTTATCGAGACGGTAGTCCGGAGCGACGAGCGTCAGGAAGATAGGCTTCGCCTGGCAGAGAACGGCGTCGGGCCCGTAGTTCTCGTAGAAGGGCTCCATCACGATCACTTCGTCCCCTGGGTTGACGATGGCGAGCATGACCGCGGCCATCGCTTCGGTCCCTCCGCACGTCACTGTGAGTTCGCGTTCGGGGTCGACCTCCATTCCGTAGTGCTCGCCGTACTTCCGCGAGAGGGCGTTACGGAGATTCGGTGCTCCCCACGTGATCGCGTATTGATTCACGTCGTTCTGAATGGCCGCGCACGCGGCATCCTTGAGAAGCTCCGGAGCAGGGAAGTCCGGGAAGCCTTGCGCGAGGTTCACAGCGTCGTGCTGCCGAGCGACCCGAGTCATTTCTCGAATCACGGACTCGGTGAAGGAGTGGGTGCGCAGCGCGGTACGATCGGCCCTGTTCGTCATGGACTTCCGTCGTCGGGTGGGAGGCGAGCGAGCGCCACAATGTCTGGGTGACGACGCGAGGGCAACAGGTCCGGAGGTCGAGTGGGCGGTCCACTCCACGTGTAGTGCTGGCCCCCATCCAGCCCCGGACCTAAGCTCACCCCCTTCCATCACGAAACAGACCTTCGCCCAACCAGGAGTCTTCGATGAGGCTCGGTCGTCTCGCGACCCTTGTCGCGCTTCTTGCTAGCCCGTTGCCAACGGCCCGCCTTCGCAGAACACCCGCGCCATGATCCGTCAGGCGGAGCGTGCGGCAGCCGAGATCACCGGCGCCGTATCGGCGCTCATGGCGGGTGAGGTATCGGAGTACCGCGCGGCCCTCCGGGCGGCCGGTTACACACCTTTCGGAGAAGGACCCGACCGATGATTTCACGGAGCCGTTGGTTGACAGTGGTGGCCGTCCTCAGCCTGACGACCCAACCCGCGCTCGCGCAGGAGCGTCCCCTGAGATTCTTCATATCCGTCGACATGGAGGGCATCGGCGGCATCGGCACGGGCGCAATGACGACGAGTACAGGGAAGGACTACTCACTTGGCCGGGAGCTGGTGACCGCCGAAGTCAATGTGGTCGTCGATGCGATCCTCGAGAGGCTTCCGGATGCCGACGTGCTGATCAACGATTCGCACGGCGATCATCAGAACCTCCACCACACCGATCTCGATCCACGGGTGACGTATATCCAGGGCGCGATCAAGCCTCTCGGCATGGTGCAGGGGCTCGACGGGTCGTTCGACGCGGTCTTGTTCCTGGGATATCACGCGAAGGCGGGGGATCCGGACGGCTTCCTAGCCCACACGGGCACCGGTTCGGTGAAGGGGCTCTGGCTCAACGACGTCGAGGTGGGGGAGGGGGGCATGAACGCGGCCTTCGCGGGCAGTCACGGGGTACCCGTGATACTCGCGGCAGGTGATTCGGCCGCGGCTCACGAGCTCGGGACTCAGCTGGGCGCGGTGACCATCACGACCAAGACCGCGGAGACCCCCGAGTCGGCGCGATTGATTCATCCTGAGCGTGTACATGAACTCCTCGCGGAAGGTGTAGACCGGGCGCTCGACCGGCTCGCGCGGGGTGGATTCGAGCCTTTTTACCTAGGGAGTCCCGTACGCATACGAATGCGCTTCGCTTCGACGACCCATGTTGACATCTTGATGTCCATTCCGGGCATGTCGAAGGTCGATGGCTTTACGGTCGCGTATACTGCTGAGGACGCGGACCAGGCCTACCGGCTGATCCGGCTCATGTACCGCTTCGTTCAATCCTGACCCGAAACACAGCCGATGCTTCGTAACACGCTCCTCTGGGCTTCGACGAATCCGCTGCTCGCCGAAAAGCTCCCTCGTTACCGCTTCGTCAAGAAGGCCACGAAGCGTTTCATGCCCGGGGAGGAATTGGGCGACGCCCTGGTAGAGGCTGGCGCGCTCGGCCAGCTGGGCATCGCCACGACCACGACGCTACTCGGTGAGAACCTCCGTTCGCTCGACGAGGCCGACGGGGTGGTGAGTCACTACCGGGGCGCGTTGAAAGAGATCGAGGCTCGAGGACTCGACACAGAGATCTCGGTCAAGCCGACTCAGCTCGGCCTCGACTTCGGCCTCGAGGAGGCTCGAAGTCGACTCACGCAGCTCGCGTCCTCGACGTCCACGCTGGTCTGGGTGGACATGGAGGGTTCGGGTTACGTCGACAGGACGTTGGATCTCTTTCGAGGAGTGAAGCGGGATCACCCAAACGTGGGGCTCTGCCTTCAGTCCTACTTGTTCCGCACGGCCGACGATCTCGAGTCCCTGCTTCCCCTCGATCCCGCCATTCGGCTCGTGAAGGGTGCCTACAACGAATCCGAGGGTGTGGCCTTTCCCAAGAAGGCCGACGTCGATCGGAACTTCGTGAAGCTCACCCAGACACTTCTTCGGGCTCGCCTGAATGGAGGCGAAGGTCGCCCCGTCTTGGGCACCCATGATCCGAAGGTCATCGGCGAGACGAACCGCATCGCCTATGAACTCGGCCTCGCGAAGGATCGCTACGAGTTCGCCATGCTCTTCGGCATCCAACGCGCCGAGCAGGAACGCCTCGCCCGCACAGGACACACGGTGCGTGTGTTGGTTAGCTACGGTGCGGCGTGGTTCCCCTGGTATATGCGCCGCCTGGCGGAACGTCCCGCGAACCTCTGGTTCGTCGCGAAGCAGCTCGTCGGATAGCCGGGGAGCCGGGGAGATGAGTTCCGGCTCGCTCCACCCGGTCGCGGTCGACGAAGACCCGCGCAGGTGGCGCATGCTCGCGCTGCTGTCCGCGGCGATGCTGCTGTCGCTCTCCGCCTGGATGACCGCGACAGCTGTGGGCGGGGACTTCCAGGACCGCTGGGGGCTGACGAGCGGCCAGGTCGGCTGGCTGACGACGGCGGTACAACTCGGGTTCGTCGTGGGAACCGCGCTGGCGGCCGTGCTCAACCTCGCGGACGTCGTGCCGGCCCGCTGGCTGTTTGCGACTTCTGCGGCGCTGGCCGCAGTCGCGAACGCGGCGTTGCTCTTCGTACCTGGCTACGCGACAGCACTTGTTGCACGCGGCCTGACGGGTGTCTTCCTGGCGGGCGTCTACCCACCGGGAATGAAGATGGTCTCGACCTGGTTCCGGTCCGCACGGGGCATGGCCATCGGGACGGTAGTGGGCGCACTGACGGTCGGGAAAGCTCTGCCCTATCTGCTCAAGGCGGTGGGTGGGACGAGTCTCGCCACGGTCATCGGAGGCGCATCGGCCTGCGGGCTCTTCGCGGCCCTCTTGATCGGAACGTCCTACCAAGACGGCCCGTTTCCTTTTCCGAAGCGGGCCTTCGAGTGGAGTCGGCTGGGACGAATACTTCGTCATCGCGAGACGATGTTGGCGACAGGCGGGTACCTCGGGCATATGTGGGAGTTGTACGCCATGTGGACGTGGGTGCCGACCTTCTTGGCGGTGGCCGCAGTGGGGCGTGTGTCGCCCCTCACGGTGGATCTCGTCGCCTTCGGCACCATCGCAATGGGAGGGTTGGGCTGCGTGTGGGGCGGGATCGCGGCCGACCGCATCGGGCGCCCCCGCGTGGTCAATCTGGCGATGGCCGTGAGCGGGGCGTGTTGCGTGCTAGTCGGCTTTTCTCTCGGTGCCCCGTTCTACCTCATCGCGCTGCTGACGTGGACGTGGGGCTTCTTCGTTGTGGCCGACTCCGCGCAGTTCAGCGCCATGGTCACGGAGGTGGCCCCTCCCGACTCGGTGGGGACGGCGCTCATGCTCCAAACCTCTCTTGGATTCCTGTTGACCATGGTCACCATCCAGGCGCTCCCGGTGATGGTCGACATCGTCGATTGGCGGTGGGCGTTCCTCCTTCTCGCCTTCGGGCCGGCGGCGGGCATCGCGTGTATTCGTAGGCTTTCGACAGGCCCTCGATTGCAGCAGTCCGTCGGTCCGCCTAACTAGCCCGCGCCCCCAACAGCCCCAGAGGCCCCCATGCTCCACATCGCCATTGCGGCCGGACTCATTCTCGGGCTCGGGACCGGCCTGCTCGCCGCCGCGGGCTCCGACTTCTTCTTGGCCATAGCGCTTGCCTCCGCCCCGCTCGGTATTGCGTTTATGAACGCGATCCGGATGGTGGTCATTCCGCTCGTCATGGCGGTTGTCTTCAGCGGCGTGGCGAACCTCGGCGATCCGAGAAGGCTGGGGAAGCTGGCCGGCACGACGCTGGCGTTCTTCTGGATTTCGGTGATCCCGGCGATCCTGATCGGGATGGCGTCGATGAAGGTGGGGCTGCTCTTCGCACCCGATCTCATCCCACCGGAGGCCGCGACGCGCGATGCTGTGGCGCTCCCCGGAATGATCGACTTCCTCGTCAACCTCATCCCGAGCAACCCATTTGCCGCCGCGAGTAGCGGAGCACTCCTTCCCCTGATCGTCTTCACCGCACTCTTGGCCGCCGCGGCCGGCACGCTGGAAGACGAGCCGCGGCTTCGGCTCCTCGGCCTCGCCGATGCCATCGGCGATGCGTTGATCAAGCTCGTCTGGTGGATCCTCTGGACCGCCCCGCTCGGAGTCTTTGGGCTCGCCGCGCCGGTGACGGCCCAACTGGGATGGGGCCTCCTTCAGAGTCTCGCGGTCTTCGTGATCAGCGTTATCGCCGGCTTGGGGATCTACCTCGCGGTGGTGTATCTGCCCCTTCTCGGGTTCGTAGGCGGAATCGCACCGATGCGTTTTCTCGCCGGAACGTTCGGCGCTGCGTCGATCGCCTTTTCGACCACCAGCACCGCGGCCGCACTGCCCGTCACCTTGGAGGAGGCGAAGCACAAGCTGGGCGTGTCCGAGGCCGTAGCGGACCTCGTGCTCCCCCTAGGGGCGTCGATGTACCGTTCGGGCTCGGCGCTATTTCAGGGCGCAGCGGTGATCTTCCTCGCTCATCTCTACGGCGTTCCGATTCCGGCCGCGGCGCTCGGTGGCGCGATCCTGGCAACGTTCCTGGTGTCTTTGACCGTCGCACCCGTTCCATCGTCGGGTGTCGTCACCCTCGCGCCGGCGCTCGATGCGGTTGGCATCCCGCTGTCCGGGCTATCGATCCTGCTTGGCATCGACCGAATACCCGACATGTTCCGCACGACCGTCAATTTACTGGGCCAGGTGACGGCATCCGTGGTCGTCGATCGGTGGGTCGGAGCGGGCCCGCCCGACGGCGCGCCTGATGCGTTCCTGAGCTCGGGCGACTAACCTGCGCTCTTCTTGATCCTCCACACCCCGATCGTTAGAACCGGGATGACGTACACGAGGATGAAGCCGATCGTCAGCGTGCCGTAGCCCCGAGCGATCAGGCCGACCAGCCCGAAGCTGCTGATCGCGGTTCCCAAACCGAGGAGAACAACCGCGATCGTTGGCCGAACCCAAGGCTCCAGCGTGGCACCGCTGTCGACCCTCAATCCCAAGATGCGTTCATTGAAGGCATGAATCAGACCGGCACCCGTCTCAATCAGCGTTCCGAAGAGCACGAGTTGGAAGGCGATCTGAAACGCCCGCGAGCCCAGCATCTCGAGAAGAACGGTCGAGGGTACGGGCGCATCGAGGATCACCGGCCAGAGGCCGACCATGGGCAGGAAGAAGAGCAGTCCAGGGATCATCGCGATCGGTCCGGTCAGCGCGCCGGCGATGAACGTCTCCTTTCGCGTCGTGTGCAGCCGCATGGCCGCGAGGACAGGAGGGATGACCGCGAGGTTGTAGCCCGCGTAACGGAGCCCGGCCCAGGCCCATCCTGAGCCGGCGGGTTCCGCGAAGAGATTCGCGGAGATATCGCCGCCGAGCCGCTGGAAGCACCAGACGAAGAAGACGATATAGAGGGAGTAGAGAACGAAGGACCATGCGGTGAAGAACCGCTCGATGGTCTCATTTCCCCCGAACACGAGTGCGCCTACCGAGATCATGACGGCGGCGACCCCGATCCAATAGTTGAGTCCGAAGGTGTCGCGCACGATTTCACCCGACGCGGCGGCGACAACAGCCAGCACGATGAGCAGAAGCCCCACGTAGCACACCTCGAATAGCCACCACCCCCGCCCGAGAAGCTTCTGGAAGAAGTGGCGGTAGTTGAAGGCCTGCCACAACCGAGCCAGTTCGAACGTCGCCATCGACACCGCGCTGAAGATCAGCGTCGTGACGAGGATCCCCAGCAGGCCGCCGAGCGGCCCCTGGGTGAGGAAGAACTCGACGAGCTCGCGCCCCGTGCCATATCCACCGGCGATGACGACCGACTGGAAGAGGAATCCAGGGAGGAGATAGCGGCGAAACACAGAGGTATGAGTCATGGCGCGACAATACACGGCTCGGGGCCAGAACGGCAACCGGGTGTCTCCCCTCCGGGGCCCGATGGGTTGACCCCGGGCCGTGCGGCGTTGATCGTCGCCTGTCCCTTACCCGCCGAGGATCAGAGATGGCCCCCCGCACACTTCCGCTACTCCTGATGGCATTGGCCGCCGTGCCATGCGCCGCGCAAACGACTCCGCTCGAGTACGATGTCGTCATTCGGGACGGTCGTGTGCTGGATGGTGCCGGGAATCCCTGGATCGCAGCCGACGTGGCGATCCGCTCGGGCCGTATCGTCAAGATTGGTCGAATCACCGGGAGTGGGCGGCGGGAGATCGACGCCTCAGGGCGCTACGTATCGCCAGGTTTCATCGACATGATGGATCAGTCCGGCTCGGTGCTCCGCCTCAACGGCTTGGCCGAAAACAAGCTGCGTATGGGCGTCACCTCCGCGATCGGCGGTGAAGGAGGTACTCCCGTCGAGGTCGATGGGATCGACGCGTATTTCCGGCAGCTGGAAGAGCAGGGCATCTCCATGAATTTCGGGACCTACTTTTCCGAACGGCAGGCTCGTGTCGCGGTGCTCGGCAGCTCGGCCCGTGCACCAACGGCCGATGAACTCGCGCGAATGCGAGACATCATGGCAGCGGCCATGCGCCAAGGTGTCATGGGCATGACCACGGCGTTGATCTACCCGCCCGGCTCCTTCGCTTCGACGGACGAATTGGTGGAGGTCGCTCGAGCGGCCGCCGAATACGGCGGCATCTACGCGAGCCATATCCGCGACGAGGGCGAGGGGCTCGTCGGTGCCGTCCGCGAAGCGATCGAGATCGGAGAGCGTGCGGGGATGCCGGTCGAGATCTTCCATCTAAAGGGAGCGTTCCAACCCGGGTGGGGCCGGGTCGTCCAGGAAGCGGCGGTCGAGATCGAAGCGGCACGGGCCAGGGGCGTCGACGTCGCTGCCGATCTCTACCCCTATACGGCGGGAGGGACGGGCCTCGAAGCGACGATTCCCAGTTGGGTGTTCGACGGCGGGATGGACTCCGTCCGGGCACGCATCGCCCGACCCGAGGTTCGTACTCAACTCAAGGAGCAGATCGAGTCAGGTTACGAGGGTTGGTGGAACATCGTCGAGGCCGCAGGCGGGTGGAGCGGCGTCGTCTTGGTCAACGCACGCAATCCGGAGAACGCCCGTTTCGAAGGGAAGAACCTGACGGCCATCGGCTCGGAATGGGGTAAGTCACCCGCCGACGCAGCGTGGGATCTTGTCGCGCAGGGCGAGGGTCGGGTCATGGCGATTTACCACATGATGAGCGAGGAAGACGTCCAATGGGCTCTCCAACTACCGTGGACCAGTATTGGGAGTGATGCAGGGGCCGCGGTAACCCCGGGTGTCGTCGATGCGCTCGGCCTGCCGCACCCGCGAAGTTACGGAACGTTCACTCGCGTCCTGGCGCATTACGTGCGGGACACCGGGACACTCCGGCTGGAGGAGGCGATCCGAAAGATGACCTCCTGGCCCGCGACGAGAATGCGCCTCGAACGGCGCGGGGTGATTCGCGAGGGTGCGTGGGCCGATATCACGATCTTCGATCTCGACCGCGTTCAGGACCATGCGACCTACGACGATCCCGTGCTCTTTTCCGACGGTATCGACTATGTCCTCGTCAACGGCGTCGTGGTGATCGATCAGGGCATTCACACGGGGGCACGTCCAGGGCACGTCCTGTACGGCCCCGGCAGACAGGGCGGGTAGCTCATGCAGTCGCTTCCCGAGGGTGCTCTCTCGTTGTCAGGACTCGTCGTCGTCCTGCTCCTGAGCGCAGTGATCGGATACCGATTTACCGTCCGCATGCTGCGGGATGTGCTCCGCCGCCTGGCGGCCCGTACGACGGCGACCTGGGACGATCGGATCATCGAGCACAAGGTCTTGGCGAGGCTGGCGAACGCGGTCCCCGCGGTGATCCTGTACTACGGGATCCGGCCGGCGCTGGGACTCTCCCAAGCCGACCTTGGTGCCGGAGAAAGCTCGCTCGCGGTTCTCGCGCTGCTCACCCAGAGGCTGTCTCTCACAGTCATCGTGTTGAGCGGAGCGGTGGCGGCAAACGCGCTGCTTCAGGCGATCAACGGCATCTACACCGATTCATACAGCGACGCGAACAGTCGACCCATCAAGGGCTATCTGCAGACGGTCGGGTTGGTCCTTTACGTCGCTGCGGGGGTCATCATCGTTTCGATCCTGGCGCAACGATCGCCCATCGTCTTCCTGTCGGGCCTCGGTGCGCTGACCGCCGTGCTGATGTTGATCTTTCGCGACACGATCCTCTCGCTCGTCGCAAGCATGCAGATCCTGTCCAATGACATGATCCGGATCGGGGATTGGGTGGAGATGCCCCAAGCCAACGCCGATGGCGACATCATCGACATCGCGCTCCACACGGTGAAGATCCAGAACTGGGACAAGACGATCACGACGATCCCCACCCACAAGTTCATCAGCGATTCATTCAAGAATTGGCGCGGGATGAGCGAGTCGGGGGGACGCCGCATCAAGCGCGCGCTCAATCTCGACATGGCGACGATCCGCTTTCTCACGGAGGCGGAGATCGAGCAACTCACACGCCACGAGCTACTCTTCGAGTACATGACCACCAAGCGTAGGGAGCTCGAATCCTACGCCAAGGCGAAGGCCACGGATGGCGATACGACGATTCCCGATGTACGTCGCCTCACCAACGTCGGCACGTTCCGGGCCTATGTGTTCAACTACCTCAAAACCAACCCTCTGATCCACGATGAGATGACGCTACTGGTGCGGCAGCTCGCGCCCTCTGCGCAGGGTGTCCCCATCGAGATCTACTGCTTCTCGAACGACACGGCCTGGGCCACGTATGAATCCCTGCAGGGCGACATCTTCGATCACCTGATGGCGATCTTGCCGGAGTTCGGGCTCCGTGCGTTCCAGGAGCCGGCGGGGTCGGACTTCGCGCGCCTGGTGGAACACGAACGCGTCACCCCACACCCTTCGGTGTGACCCGCCCCTCGGCCCAACCCAACGCTCCATCCACGATCAATGCGAGTAGGGCCGCCGGAATCGCTCCCGACAAGATCATCCGTGTGTCCGACAGCGCGAGACCTGCCACGATGGGGTCGCCGAGGCCACCGGCACCGATGAACGCGGCGAGCGTCGCGGTTCCGACGTTGATGACCGCGGCAGTTCGGACTCCGGCCATGATGACGGGAGCGGCGAGGGGAAGTCGCACGTACCGAAGCAGCTGCGTCTCGGTCATTCCCAAGGCCCGGGCCGAGTCGACCGCTGAGGCATCGGCGTCGCGCACTCCGGAATAGGTGTTCCGGACCATCGGGAAGAGTGAGTAGAGGAACAGCGCGGTGACGGCCGGTAGGACACCGATCCCGAGAAGGGGGATCATGAAGGCGAGGAGGGCGATGCTCGGTACGGTCTGAAGGATGCCAACCGCGCGAATGACTCCTTCCGCGACGGTCCGCGTCCTTTCGAGCGCCAGACCCAGAGGCACCGCCACACAAAGGCCCGCCAGCAACGATACGGCGACGAGAAGGAGATGCCGTCTTGTTTGCATCAAGGTCTCGGAGCGGTGGGCCCACAAGTACGCGACCAGCGCCCCATCCGAGGGCACCTCCGAGCGCGCACCTGTCGGCGAGTCGGCGACCAGCCCCATTCCCGCCAGAGCGTCGGCGGCGACACGACGGATCTCCTCACCGTCGACCTCGACCCGGCGATTCAACTCACGCATCAGCCCCTGGTCGATTCTACCCGAGAGTTCGGCAAGCGCCGCGAGCGCGGCAGGCTGTTCCGCGGCGAGCCTCCGGCTGACGAGTGCGGCTGCATCATACGGGGGAAAGAACCCTCGGTCATCGTCGAGCACCGTGAAGCCGAAGCGGGCGATCAGACCGTCGGTCCCATAGCCGTCGATCACGTCGACCTCTCGCTCGGCCAAAGCCTGATATTTCACGGCTTGGAGGAGTGAGCGGACGTCGGTGGGATCGAAGCCATACGCGACTCGGAGGCCAGGCAATCCGTCCGCCCGGCCAATGAAGTCGGGCGTGAACCCGGCTACGAGCGAGCGGCCCACCCGCGCCAGGTCCGAGAGAGTCCGAAGGCCGAGGGAATCCGCCGTCTCGGGTCGCACCGCGATCGCATAGCTGTTCTCGAAGCCGAGCGGCGGAAGCCAGCGCACCCCCCAACGCTCACGGAACACGGAGGCCACCCGCTCATACGCCACCGCGCTCGACGTCGGTGGGGTCTCCTCAAGGATCGCGAGCAGACCCGTCCCCGTGTATTCCGGATAGACGTCGATCGCGTCCCGCCGCAGGGCCTCGAAAGCGATCTCGGTCGCCCCGAGCCCCGGCCGGCGATCAACGGTGAAACCGCGGGCCTCGAGGATCTGGGCGAACAGTTCGCCGAGGATGAACGACTCCGCGAAAGGCTTGCTCGCGACGATCACCGCCCGCTCGCGGTCCGATTGCGCCGAGAGCGGTGAAGCCACGACGACGCTCCCGGCTACTCCTGCGGCCACCAAGCCGGCGACCGAAATCGCCCTGCTGAGTCGACGGGTGGTCACGAGACCCCCGCCTTCTCGACCAGCTCCCTCACGTAGGGGGTAGACGCACCGGACAGGAGCGCCGATGGGGGACCAATGTGCTCGATGGTACCCGACCGCATGACGGCGATCTCGTCCGCCAGCTCGAAGGCCTCCCGGAGATCATGGGTCACCAACAATACGGTCCAGCCCAGCGTGCGGCGTAGCGCGGAGAACCTCCTGCGTACGTCGACTCTGGTGATCGCATCGAGAGCGCCGAACGGTTCATCGAGCAAGAGCACTTCTGGCCCCCCGGCCAGCGCACGCGCGAGCGCTGCCCGCTGTCTCTGTCCACCGGAGAGCTCCCGCGGCCAACGTGCTCCAAAGTCGGCGGCCGGAAGCTCCATAAGGTCGAGGGCCTTTCGGGCGCGTTCGTCCGCGTCCGCCACTCCCCGAAGCCACGGAACGAGGGCCACGTTCTGCAAGACCGTCCAGTGGGGCAGGAGTCCCCCCTCCTGCTGAACGTACCCGACGGACCGTCGCAACTCGACCGGGTTCGACCGGCGGACGTCTTGTCCAGCGACTGAGATCGCGCCCGTGTCGGGTGCCACCATCGCGTTGAAGGTCCGAAGGAGCGTGGTCTTGCCGGAGCCGCTCTCGCCAACGAGAGCCACGCACGAGCCCTGAGCGACCTGCAGCGAGATGCCATTGAGCGCGGTCACGGCTCCGTACGTCTTGGTTACCGCTCGTGCGTCGAGGGCCATGGACGGCCCACGCGGAACAGCTCGATCCTCGATCACCGCTATTTGGCGGGCAAACTGGCCGCGAAGTCCACCGCCAATCGTAGCCACTCGTCCAGCTGGGAGTCTTCGGACAGGCCATCGGTGGCGACGTAGACCATTCCCCGAAGCGAGCGCCCTGTGAAGTCCATCTCACGCGCGTGCTCAAGCGCCAGGGTCGACTCGTAGGCGTCGGGACCCACCCGAAGCATGAGCTCCTCTCCTACGACGCCACAACACATGTTGCCACCCAACATGAAACAGAGTCCCCCGAACATCTTCCGCTCCGACAGGTCCGACCTACGGCTCAGGCCCTCTCGGACCCGCTCGGCCAACCCTTCGTCGAACGCCATTCCGATACGCCGGGGCTCAGGGGAATACAGGCTTCCAGTAAAGGGAACGTCGCCCGAAGAAGAAGCCCAGGGCACCGCCCGTGAGTCCGAGCGCTCCCCCCAGGCGGATGAGGCCGCGCCGCTCGGCGTCGTTGCACCCTTGGACCGTGGTGCACGAAAACGACCCGATGAGCATCCCCGCGACACTCCCGACCAGAAGCCCAGTACCCGCGCCCCACAACGTTCCCTGGAGGGCGTGTCCACTCTGCACCGAGACGACCCGGATGTGGTCGAGGCTCACCGGTACTGTGGCACCCTGCCAGGAGACTTCGACCGAGTCCTGGCTCACGCTCAGGTACCCGGCCTCGTCGAGGAAGGCGACCGGCGTCACGATCTGGACACGTTGACTGGGAGAAAGAGACGAGAAGAGGTCGACCAATCGCTGTTGGGAGAGCTCCGATCGATCTTGACCCGAAAGGTCGGTCGGCCAGAGAAGGCTCAGGCCCGCTAGAAGCATGACGAGACAGGCGGGGATCCGGATCATGAACGCGCGCATGGGGAGAACTCGTTTGAGTCAGTGGGCCGTCACGCCCATTCCTACGAGACCATCCGGGGCAGCTTACCGCAAGCGAGAACCGCCCCTACATCTTGGGTAACGTCACTCCAACCTGATTCATGTACTTGCCCTTTCGGTCGGCGTAGGCCACCTCGGGCTCCTCATCTCCCTCGAAGAACAGGAGCTGGGCAATACCCTCACCCCCGTAGACCTTGGCCGGGAGCGGAGTCGTGTTCGAGATCTCCAAGGTCAAGAACCCCTCCCACGTCGGTTCGAGTGGAGTGACGTTCACGATCAGCCCACAGCGGGCGTACGTCGACTTTCCCACACAGATCACGAGCACGTCGCGAGGAATCCTGAAGTACTCCTCGGTACGCGCCAGAGCGAACGAATTGGGCGGAATGATGCACTCCGGTCCGACCATGTCGACGAACGAACGGTCGTCGAAGTTCTTAGGATCGACGATCGAACTGTAGACGTTCGTGAAGACCTTGAATTCGGTGGATACCCGGATGTCGTAGCCATACGACGAGAGCCCGTAGGAGATCTTCCCATCACGCACCTGACCGCGCTCCCACGGCTCGATCATGCGATGGTCCTCGCACATCCGGCGGATCCATTTGTCGCTCTTGACGGGCATCGACTCGGGTTCTCCAGTTCGTGATCGGGGGCTGGCCCCGGCCCCTTTTCGACGAATCGGGAAGGGACGCGGGCCGCCCAAGATAGAAGCACGCACAAAGGCCGGTCAAACCGGCAAATCTCAGCGAAAAACCTCGTTTCGTCCGGTTGACACTTCTGCGGCGCCCCGGGTACCTTTTTCGCCGGTCTGCCACGCTCGTGAACAATTTCACAAACCCAAGCGACCCCCATGTCGGGAGCGTATCTCCCCCTTCTCATACTCTTCGGCGTCTCGATCCTGAACGCCCTCGGTATGGTGGTAACCTCCCACATTCTGAACCCCCGCCGTGACACCCCTCAGAAGCTGATGCCCTACGAGTCGGGGATCACCCCGCTCGGAACGACCCGCGCCCGCTTCTCCATCAAGTTCTACATGGTGGCAATCAGCTTCATCGTCTTCGATTTGGAGACGATCTTCCTGATTCCGTGGGCGGTTCAGATGCGTGAGCTCGGGTGGAGTGCTTTCCTGGCCATGAGCCTCTTCGTGACCGTTCTTGCGATCGGATTGGTCTACGAATGGAAGAAAGGAGGTCTGGAATGGGACTAGGCGACATGCTTCCCGGTGGAGGCGATTCGAAGACGACCGGTGGGATGTTCGGAGCCGGTAGCCCCACGTTTCTGACGAGCAAGGTTGATGCGCTGATCAACTGGGGACGCCTCAACTCACTGTGGCCGATGCCGTTCGGAACGGCCTGCTGCGCGATCGAGATGATGGCATCGGCAGCCTCGAACTACGATCTCGCTCGCTTCGGCATGGAGCGGATGTCGTTCAGCCCTCGACAGGCCGATGTCTTGATCTGCGCCGGTCGGGTCCCCTACAAGCTCGCTCCTGTGCTGCGCCGCATCTGGGATCAGATGCCCCAGCCCAAATGGTGCATTTCGATGGGGGCCTGCGCGAGCTCGGGCGGTGTCTTCGACGTGTACTCCATGGTCCAGGGCATCGACACGATCATTCCTGTAGACGTGTACATCCCGGGGTGTCCGCCCCGTCCCGAGGGGCTGATCTACGGCCTGATGATGATCCAGGAGAAGATCCGCGAGGAAAGCCTCTCGAAGCACTTCGAGCATCGGGCGGAAGACGCGGCGCTCGTGGGGCGACCGCGAGCCAATGAGGCTGAGGTCGTCGGGCTGACGGGACCGTTCGGAAACTCGACGCAGCAAGAGCAGCTCTCGACGGGGGCCGGCGCTCTCGCCGACGCCACCGCGACCGACGACCTCCTAAGCTGAATATGGCCGACAAGACAAAGAGCGGTCTGGATGCGGTCGATGAGGGGCCCATCTCCTCTGAGGCTCCCCCCGCGTCCGCCACGGGCTCGTCGGGCGACCCGAACCAACACGCTTCCGTTGCGGCGCTCTTGGCGACGTTCGGGAGCGCCGTGCATCGCCACCGGATCGCCGCGGGTGATCAGTTCGTGGTCTGGATCGACGCCGCTCGGAGCCACGAAGTGCTCACGTGGCTCAAGAACGATCCGGCCCACGCGTACGACATGATGTCGGACGTTACGGCGGTGGACTACGGCAGCGGCCGCCCGCTCGAGGTCGTGTATCAAATGTTCTCCACGACCCACAAGCGGGAGCTTCGGATTCGGTGTACGCTACCGCTCGACGGCCTCGAGATCGATTCCGTTTGTGATCTCTGGAAGTCGGCCAACTGGGTCGAACGTGAGGTCTTCGACATGTTCGGGATCTCGTTCCGGGGCCATCCCGATCTCCGGCGCATCCTGATGCCCGACGATTATGCAGAAGGCCACCCCCTGCGAAAGGACTTCCCGCTCCGGGGCCGGTTCTCGCGGGCCGAGCAAACCCGGCGAGCTCTGGCGCAGGACGTGGAGCGGTTCTACCTCGCCGAAGACCTCACGCACGGGATGCCTCAGGAGGTCGCGCCCGCACAGGCAGCGATGCTCGCCGACGGGTCCGGGAAGGAAGACAGCTGATGGCGACTCGCACTGTGGAACTATCGGTCGGTCAGAGCCGCGAAATGGGTGCAGAGGGGCGAGGCGCGCGAAGCCCGATCGCACCCTTCGACATTCCGGAGCCCGAGTTCGGCACGGAGCACATGCTCATCAACATCGGTCCCCAGCATCCGGCGACCCACGGAGTGCTGCGCCTGGTCTGCGAACTCGACGGTGAGACGGTCAAGAAGGTGGTGCCGCATATCGGGTACTTGCACTCCTCCTTCGAGAAGCTGGGCGAGTATCGGACCTGGAATCAGATCGTTCCGCTCACCGATCGTATGGACTACCTCGCGCCGCTCATCTACAACTGCGCTTATGTCATGTCGGTCGAGAAGTTGATGGGAATCGAGGTGACCGAGCGCTGCAAAGTGGTTCGTGTGATGCTCATGGAGCTGGACCGGATCTTCGGTCACCTCCTGTGGCTCGGGACCACCGCCATCGACGTCGGGGCCTTCACGCCGTTTCTGTATGCGTTCCAGGAACGAGAGCGGATCTATAAGCTCCACGAATCGCTTACCGGAGCCCGGATCACGACCTCCGCCACACGCGTCGGGGGCATGATGGCGGATCTTCCGGAGGGATGGCTCGATAGTCTCCTCGCCTTCCTCGACACCTTCCCGAAGACGCTCGGCGAGATCCATCACCTCCTGACGGCGAATCAGATCCATATCGGTCGGACCCAAGGGGTTGGCGTGATCGGCGCGGCCGACGCGATCAATTATGGCTTTACAGGCCCCAACCTCCGGGCGGCCGGCGTGGACTACGATGTCCGTAAGGACCGCCCGTACTACGACTACGAGACGTACGACTTCGAGGTCCCGGTGGGCGAGCACGGCGACTGCTACGACCGCTACCTCTGCCGCATGGAGGAAATGGAGCAGTCCGTGAGCCTCCTCCGGCAAGCAATGGCTCGCCTCCCCGGTGGACCGATCAACGTCTCCGACACCCGCATTTCTCTCCCGTCCAAGACCGACGCGATGTCCGACATGGAGAGCATGATCCACCATTTCAAGTTGATCACCGAAGGAATTCCGGCACCCGAAGGTGACTGCTACATGGCGATCGAAGCGTCGAAGGGGGAGCTCGGCATGTACGTCGTCGCCGAGGAGGGTGACACGAAGCCGGTCCGTTGGCGCGTCCGGCCTCCCTCGTTCGTCAATCTGTCGGTCATTCCGAAACTCGCCGAAGGACACCTCGTCTCCGACCTGATCATGATCAACGCGAGCCTGGACATCGTCCTCGGGGAAATCGACCGATGAGCGATATCCCGTTCAAGAACCCGGGTTGGGCCGGAAACACCGGCGAATTCGACCTCACCGAAGAGCAGGTTCGGGGTGACGACTTCGTCGGCGTACGTCCGAAGCACGGGGGCCACGCCTCCGGCGCGGGGACTCTCCCCTACATGCACGCCGACAAACACCCCGACGCAAAGCTATTCGAGGGGGAGTATGGCGAGCGCTTCGACAAGATCCTGACGCGGTATCCGACGAAGCAGGCCGCGCTATTGCCGGCGCTCGGACTAGCTCAGGAGATCCGCGGGCATGTCAGCCCGGAGGCGATGGATCGGGTGGCTGAACTGCTCGACCTTTCGCCCGCCTACGTCCGGGGCGTCGCGACGTTCTACACCATGTATAACAAGCGGCCCGTCGGCAGGCATCTGGTACAGGTTTGCACCAATATTTCCTGCAATCTGGCCGGAGCCGATGAGGTCGTCGCCGCCTTCCTGCGATACACCGACACGGAAATCGGAGAAACGTCCGAAGATGGCAATTTCACCGTGATCGAAGCGGAGTGTCTCGCGGCGTGTGGCTTCCCGACCTGCGTACAGATCAACTCACGCTACTTCGAGAACGTGACCCCGACCGAGGTGCCCAAGATCTGCGAACACCTCAAGGCGCAGGGGGAGTAGTCATGGCCTATCCCTACGTATCGGAACACGAGGTCCGGATCCTCAGCAAGTACTTCGGCGACCCCAAGCAGCGCCACCTCGACACCTATGTCGAGCGCGGCGGATACTCGGCGCTCAAGAAGGGTTTCGATAGCGGTAGCGCCGAGGTCATCGAGACCGTGAAGGCCTCGGGCCTCCGCGGGAGAGGTGGAGCAGGGTTCCCGACGGGTTTGAAGTGGTCGTTCATGCCGAAGGACACCGGCAAACCACACTACCTCTTATGCAACGCGGACGAGTCCGAGCCCGGAACGTTCAAGGACCGTGAGCTCATGCGATGGGATCCGCATCAGCTCATCGAGGGCTGCTTGATCGGGGCCTTCGCCATCCAGGCTCAGCACGTCTACATCTATTGCCGGGGTGAGTTCTTCGAGACCAATCAGGTCTTGGCCCGCGCCGTAGAAGATGCTTACGCAAAAGGTTATATCGGCAAGGATATCTTAGGCTCTGGCAATGACATAGATGTCACCGTCCACCAGGGTGCCGGGGCGTATATCTGTGGGGAAGAGACGGGCCTCATGAACTCGTTGGAGGGCCGCCGCGGCCAGCCGCGCGTGAAACCTCCGTTTCCGGCGGCCGTCGGAGCCTTCGGCATGCCGTCGACGATCAACAACGTCGAAACGCTGTCGATCATCCCGCACATCATCCAGAACGGGGGGGCGTGGTACCGTCAGTACGGCACCGAGAAGAGCCCGGGAACGAAACTCTTCTGTGTCAGCGGCCATGTGAACAAGCCCGGAAACTACGAGCTGCCCCTCGGCTTTCCGCTCATGAAGCTCATCGACGAAGTATGCGGTGGAGTCCGGGACGGAAACGCGCTCAAGGCGGTCATTCCCGGCGGATCCTCCGTGCCGATCATCACCGCGGAGGAAGCCGGTCGTTGCAACCTCGACTACGAAGGGTGCGTCGAGGTCGGCACGATGCTCGGGTGTGCCTCTGTCATCGTCATGGACGAACATGCCGACATCGTGAAGCAGGTTCGACGCATGGTCGATTTCTATGCACACGAGTCCTGTGGCCAGTGTACGCCGTGCCGGGAGGGCTCATCCTGGACCGCGCAGATCCTGCGCCGCATCGAGGACGGGCGAGGCACCGAAGGCGATCTCGACACCCTCATGGAAATGACCCAGCAAATGGTCGGGACGACGATTTGTGTACTGTCCGACTCCGTCGCTGCCCCCGTGCAGTCGTCGATCGAGAAATTCAGGGACGAGTACCTGGCGCTCATTCGTCGCGGCGAACGCGTAGGAGCGGCTTGAGGTATGGCTGAGTTGATCAAGCTCACGATTGACGGTCACGATGTGGCCGTACCCCGGGGTACGACGATCCTCGAGGCCGCGAAGACGATCGGTGCCGAGGTCCCGCACTACTGCTACCACCCCGGAATGTCCTCCCCGGCGATGTGCCGCCTCTGTCTCGTGGACGTCGAGGGGGCCCCCAAACCGATGCCGGGCTGTGTGACCACGGTCATGGAAGGACAGACCGTGCACACCCAGTCGGAGAAGGCGAGGAAGAACCGTCAGGGTGTGCTCGAGTTCTACCTCGTCAATCACCCGCTGGACTGTCCGATCTGTGACATGTCGGGTGAATGCAATCTTCAGGATTATGTCCACGACGAGGGGAGGGAACAGGGCCGCGGACGAGAACCGAAGAGGGTCTTCGGTCGGGATGACTTTGGCGGCGATGTGCTCTTCTATGGGGACCGCTGCGTCATGTGCACGCGCTGCGTCCGCTTCATGAGTGAAGTCGAACAGGACCACCGACTCACCGTCGTCGAGCGGGGTGATCGCTCGATCATCGACACCTTCTTCGACGAAGGTCTCGACGGGACGAACTGGCACGGCAACATCGTCGATATCTGTCCGGTCGGTGCCTTGGTGTCGAAGGACTTCCTGCACAAAGCCCGTGCGTGGGATCTCGAGCACACCCCGTCCGTGTGCACGAGTTGTTCCCAGGGATGCAACATCGATCTGCACACGAGGGACAACCTCGTTCAACGGATCAAACCCCGCGAGAACCTCGACGTGAACGCGTGGTGGATGTGCGATCACGGGCGCCACAACTACGAGTGGATGAACCACGGCGACCGCATCGAAGCCCCCCTCGTCCGCGAGGACTCCGGTAGCCGCGCCGTGGATTGGAAGTCCTCACTCTCCTCGATCCTCGCCCGGGCAGGCGAACTCGGGAACCAGCCGGTGAAGGCTGTGGCATCCCCCTTCTCGTCGAACGAGGACTTGGGGGCTCTCGCCCAGTTGGTCGGCGCACTCGGGGGCGGGGAGACCACGTTCCGTTCGAGTCGCGCTGAAGCAGAAGTGCCTCTCAAGGGGTTCCCGACTTTGGTGCGACGACGCGATCTGGCGCCGAATCGGAACGGGGCCGAACTCATCGGATTCAAGCGAGTGGGGAACGACGATGGCTTTGGCGGACTCGACAAGGTCGCGGAGCACGACGGTATCCTCATCGTACTCGGCGACGCACTAGTCGATCAAACCCCTGATTTTGGGTCGAAAGCCAGTCTCTACATCTACTTGGGAACGCACGACTCCCCCGCCGCTCGGAACGCCCACCTCGTGCTGCCCGTGACGACCCATGCGGAGCACGAGGGCACCTTCACCAACCACGAGGGCAGGGTGCAACGGTTCTGGCCCGCACTTCAACCGCCTGGCATGGCCCGGCCGGCTTGGCTCGTGTTGGGAGCACTTGTCGGGGAACTGACCGAGCGCTCAGGCCCCAGAAAGGCGACCGACGCCTTCAGCTCTCTGAGTGGCGCCGTCTCGGCCTTCGGCGGAATCACCTACGACGACATCGGTACCCGGGGCGCCGTGGTCAATGAGTCCGTTTCCCTGACGGGGGACTGAGGCGATGGAACTGCAACCGATCTCAGGCGGATGGGCGCTCATCGCGATGGCCCTGAAGAACCTCACGATTTTCACCATGGTGATTATCGTGGTCGCGTATGCGACGCTCGCGGAGCGCCGCGTGTCCGCCTTTATTCAGGACCGCCGCGGTCCGAATCGCGTCGGCCCGTTCGGGCTCCTGCAGCCGATCGCGGACGGCATCAAGAACATTCTGAAGGAAGAAACGCTGCCCGCCACGGCGTCTCGTTTCTTCTTCGTACTCGCACCGATCCTGGTGTTGATCCCGTCGCTCGTCACCTTCGCGGTGATCCCGATCGCGGCGCCGCTGCCGACACCCGTGGGCGTCGTGGACATGATCATCGCCGACGTACCGATCGGGATTCTGTACGTGCTGGCGTTCAGTTCATTGGCGGTGTACGGCGTGGTGCTGGGCGGGTGGGCGTCCAATAACAAGTACGCCTTCCTGGGCGGACTCCGGGCTTCTGCGCAGATGGTCAGCTACGAGGTCGCATTGGGACTCTCGCTCATCGCGGTGCTCATGCTGACGGGCAACGTGACACTGACGGAGATGGTCTGGCAGCAGCAGCAGCTGGGAATGTGGTACGCGTTCCCACTTTCGTTGGCATTCATCCTCTTCGTAATCTCGGCGTTCGCCGAGACGAACCGCTTGCCCTTCGACATGGCCGAGGCGGAGTCCGAGCTGGTGACGGGATACCACACTGAATACTCCGCCATGAAGTTCTCGGCGTTCATGATCGGAGAATTCGGGCACATGGTCACCGCGTCCGCACTCATGGCGACGATCTTCTTGGGTGGATGGGACCTGCCGGGTACGTGGGACAACGCCTTCTGGTATCAGGGTCAACTCATCGGAGGCTTCGCCGCCGATGGAAGCGTGATCCTCGCCCAGCCCGCTGTATGGAAGACGCTGCTCACGTTCATGGGATTCGCTGGAAAGACGGGATTTTTCCTGCTTCTCTTCATCTGGATCCGTTGGACGCTGCCACGTTTCCGCTATGACCAGGTCATGGCACTGGGCTGGAAGGTGCTTCTGCCCACGGCACTTGCGTACATCATGCTGATCGGGGGTTCGATTCTGGTTCTCGACGAGATCGGCGTGCGGTGGGGCTTCGGGTACGGGCTCGCACTCACGGCCATCAGCGGAGTGTCGACCTTCGCCTTCGTGTTCTTCATGGACCGCGGGCGAACCATCACGGGTGCCGCAGCCCAGCGCAGCCAGAAGGTCGAGATCAAGACGATTCCTCAGGCCCTCGCCGGGGCCGACCCTGCGCCCGCCGGAGACTAGGACCAAGCAATGGCCATATCCGTCAAAGTCATGCACCGACCCGCACCGGAGACGACTTCTTATCTCCGGGCGGCGCTGAGCGGCATGGCGCTGACCTTCAAGCACATGATCAACCCGGTCAAGGTCACGCAGCAGTACCCGGAGGAGCAGACCGACCTGAGCCCACGGTGGCGTGGGACCCATGTCATGGAGACGCACGCAGACGGGCGTCCCAAGTGCGTCGCATGTGGCCTGTGTCCGACCGTGTGTCCGGCGAATTGCATCCGGCTGGTCGGTGGCGAGGACGATCAAGGCAATCGTTACCCGATCGTGTACGAGATCGACGAATTCCGCTGCATCTTCTGCGGAATGTGTCAGGAGGTCTGCCCGGTCGAGGCCATCCACGTCGGCCGCCACTTCGAGAACGCCGAATACACCCGTGACCGATTCGTCTATGACCTGGACCGGCTCATGGAGCAGGACCATCCATCGACGCTCCTGTGGGACCCCTCGGACCCGAGTTCAGAGTAGTGGTAACGATTCTCTTCTATCTGTTCGCTGGGCTCGCGATCGGTGGTGCGATCGGGGTCGTCATGGCGAAGAGCCCGGTTGGCAGTCTTCTCTTCATGGTCACGACCTTGGCCGCGATGGCGGCCACCTTCGTCCTGTTGGAGGCCCACTTCCTCGCGGCCATCCAGATCATCGTGTACGCGGGCGCCATCATGGTGCTCTTCCTCTTCGTGATCATGCTCCTAAACCTCGGGCACGATTACCAGCGGGACCTGAAGGGCGGGGCATTCGCTGTGCTTTCCTTCGCGATTGTCGGTGCGATCTCCGGACTCCTGGCCCAGCGACTGGGCGCGGCCGGGTCCTCCGACATCACCGCCGGCGGGGTCGCGATCGACGCCGCGATCGCAGAGCACGGTGCGATCGGGGCGATCGCCCAACCGCTCTACACGACGTACGTCGTCCCCTTCGAGATCACGGGCATCCTGCTCCTGGTCGCGATCGTTGGCGCACTCGTTCTCGCGAAGAAGGAGGTGTGATGATCACCGAAGCGCTGGTACTCAGTGCGATCCTCTTCGTGATCGGGACCTTCGGTTTTCTCGTCCGTCGCAACGCCATCATCATGTTTCTCTGCGTCGAGCTACAGCTGAACGCCGTGAACCTGAGTTTCGTGGCGTTCTCCCGTATGTGGGGAATCGATGGACAGATCTTCGTCTTCTTTGTCATGACCGTCGCGGCTGCCGAAGCCGCGGTCGGCCTTGCCATCATCATCTCGATCTTCCGCCACTACGAGACGGTCAACGTGGATAGCTTCAACCTCCTGAAATGGTAAGCGGCGTGTTCGCTTCCCTGATCGCGTTGACCCAGGGCGGGGGGCAGGCCGCCGCGGAGGGAGCTCACTTCGAGCCGTTCCTTCCCGGCCTGGTCGTCCTTCTTCCTCTGCTCGGCTTCCTCGCGAACGGAATCCTCGCGCTTCGGCACGGACGCGCTTCCGCCGATGCGGTCCGGGCGGGTGGCGAGTTCAACCTCGGTGGTCCGGATTCGCGCCCGTCGACCCACACGCTGCCGACGTGGATCGGGCCCGGCGTCATGGCAGGCGCCTTCCTGATCACGCTGGTGAACTTCGGGCGGATGCTGGGCGTCCACCTGGAAGCCCCGGTAGTGGTGCACTACTGGACCTGGATGGCGACCGGAACCTTCACGGTCGACGCAGCACTTCAGCTCGACCAGCTCTCGATGATCATGATGATGATCATCACCGGCGTGGGCTTCCTCATCCACGTCTTCAGCGTGGGCTACATGAAGGAGGACCCAGGGTACCCGCGGTACTTCGCTTATCTGAACCTCTTCGTGTTCTTCATGCTCGTGCTGGTGATGGGTTCGAGCTACGCGCTGATGTTCGTGGGGTGGGAGGGCGTCGGACTCTGCTCGTATCTCCTCATCGGTTTCTGGTTCGCCGATCGGGAGAAGGCCGACGCAGGCAAGAAGGCGTTCATCGTCAACCGTATCGGCGATGTCGGATTCCTCATCGCCATGTTCCTGCTCTACAAGGCGTTCCATACCGTCGATTTCGTCCCTGTGTTCGCGGAGGCCGAGACGCTCGCGTATGGGGGCGCGCTCGTGACCGCGATCACGCTCTTCTTCTTCCTGGGCGCGGTCGGCAAGAGCGCTCAAATGCCGCTCTACGTGTGGTTGCCCGACGCGATGGCGGGTCCGACGCCCGTTTCGGCACTGATCCACGCCGCAACGATGGTCACCGCAGGCGTCTACCTGGTCGCGCGCTCATCGGTTCTGTTCGCACTTTCGCCTGTGGCGAGTGCGACGGTTGCCGGTGTCGGCGCCCTGACGGCGCTGTTCGCGGCGACGATCGCCTTGAAGCAGAACGACATCAAGAAGGTGCTGGCGTACTCCACGGTATCCCAACTCGGATACATGTTCGTCGGGGTCGGGGTCGGCGCCTATGCTGCCGGGGTCTTCCACCTCATGACCCACGCCTTCTTCAAGGCGCTGCTCTTCCTAGGGTCGGGCGCGGTGATTCACGCGATGCACCATGCGTATCACAGCACCCACCGCCATGAAGACGCACAGGACATGCGCAACATGGGCGGCCTGAAGGCCTACATGCCGATCACGTGGGCCACGATGTGGGTCGCCACACTCGCGATCGCCGGTATTTGGCCGTTCGCGGGCTTCTTCTCGAAGGACGAGATCATTTGGCAGACGGCAGCGTTCGGCGGCGCGGCGGGCGCACCGTTTCCGACGCTGTACACCATCTACTGGATCATCGCGCTCGCCGCAGCCATGCTGACCGCGTTCTACATGACCCGCATGATGGTCATGACGTTTCATGGCACCAATCGGACCGGAGAGGCGGAGGCGAAGCAACTGCACGAGGCTCCGGCCACAATGTGGATTCCGCTCGCCGTCCTCGCCGCACTGTCCGCGTTCGGCGGCTGGATCAACGTCCCCGAGGCGATTCAGAACTCGTTCCTCGGTGGCATGGGCGCCTTTCCCATGAGCGAGTGGCTCCATCACTGGCTCGAGCCTCTGACGGCTCAGGCACACCACATCCAGGAGGTCAACCTGGGTGAACTGTCGCACTCCGCTCCGTTCGGGGGCGGTGAGGTGCTGTGGGCGGTCCTGTCGACCGTGGCGGCTGGTGTCGTCGTCTTGTTGACCATACGCACCGTGGGCAGACAGAAGATCGTGTCGGTGGCCGAGGATACCACCGAACTGACGGGCATCTCGGCGCTGCTGTACAACAAGTACTACGTGGACGAGATCTACGACCGCTTCATTGTCCAGCCGATCATCGAGGCCTCTCGATTCTGCTGGAGAGTTGTAGATGCCCGCATCATCGACGGCACCGTCAACGCGGTCGGCCTGGTGTCGAAGGGCATTGGCTGGGGCATCTCCATGTTCCAAACCGGATCCGTGAACACCTACGCGTTCATCCTCACCGTCGGGGTGTTGGTCATCCTCGGCGCCTCACTCTTCTAAGGGGCGCCCATCATGACCGCATTACTCGAGTCCCTGGGATACTCTGGATGGGCCTTGCACGCGCTCATCTGGCTGCCGGTTCTAGGCGTCGGACTCGTGCTGTGGGCCGATGAGGCCCAGGCAAAGATCCTCGCATTTTGGTGGTCGATCGGCGTCTTCGTTCTGAGCCTCGGACTGTGGTGGGCGTTCGATCCCACGCGAGCCGACATGCAGATGGTGAGTACCACCCCCTGGATCGAGGCGTGGGGGGTCAGCTACTCGCTCGGCATCGACGGTATCAGCCTGTTCATGGTGATGCTGACGACTTTCACCACTTCGTTGGCGATCCTCGGCTCGTTCAACTACATCCAGAAGCGCGAGCGAGCGTTCTACGCTCTGATGCTCCTCCTCGAGGCTGCGGTGATCGGGGTGTTCGTGGCCACCGACGTATTCCTCTTCTACGTCTTCTTCGAGCTGACGTTGGTGCCGATGTACTTCATCGTCGGCATCTGGGGAGGCGAGCGCCGGATCTACGCGGCGATCAAGTTCTTCCTGTACACGGCGTTCGGCTCGCTCCTCATGCTCGTCGGCATCTTGTACCTCTTCGCCAAGGCGAAGCTGGTACTAGGCTTACCGACCTTCGCCTATGCGGACCTGCTCCAGGTGCCGCTTTCCGGTACCGAACAGCTCTGGCTCTTCACAGCCTTCGCGCTCGCGTTCAGTGTGAAGGTGCCGCTGTTCCCTCTGCACACGTGGCTACCGGACGCACACGTCGAGGCGCCCACGCCCGGGTCGGTGATTCTGGCGGCAGTGCTCCTCAAGATGGGGACGTACGGGTTCCTGCGTTTCCTTCTGCCGCTCTTCCCGGTCGCGGCTCAACACCCGACCGTGGTCACCACCATGCTTGTGCTTGGTGTCATCGGCATTCTCTACACGGCCTGGGTTGCCGCCGTCCAACCTGACGCGAAGAAGCTGGTCGCATACACATCAGTCGCCCACATGGGCTTCGTGGTGCTCGGCATCTTCGCGCTCAATGTGAACGGTATTCAGGGCGGGCTGATCGTGATGATCTCTCACGGCATCAGCACCGGGGCACTCTTCCTTCTGCTCGGCATGCTGTACGAGCGCCGGCACACGCGAACGATCGCTGAATTCGGAGGCATTGCGCGCGTCGCCCCCTGGTTCGCCACCGCATTCGTCATCACGGCGCTCGCCTCGATCGGCCTTCCTGGCACGAGTGGTTTCGTGGGCGAGTTTCTCGCGCTGCTCGGAACCTTCGAGTCACACCCGACGATCGCGTTCATTGCGACCCTCGGCGTAATCTTCGCGGCGTATTACATGCTCCCCATGGTTCAAACCGTCTTCTTCAACAAGTTGGAGACGGACGAGAACCGGCAGATCAAAGATCTGTCCTCGCGTGAGATGGTGATCCTGGCCCCGCTGTGCGCACTCATGATCCTGATCGGGTGGCACCCGACGCCCCTGCTCGAGCGCATGGAACCGAGCGTGCGGGCCGTGATCGAGCGTGTCGAAGCCGCCGGGGCGGCCGATGCTCAGGCGTCCTTCGACCCCACACCAGACGCAGGCCCGGATGTCGAGGATGATGGCATCCAAGTCACCGACGGCGATGAATAGGCCGGATACGCACTCATGGAACTAGACTTCAGTCGGCAGCTCCACTTCTGGTGGGCCCTCCTTCCCGAGATCATCCTCTGCGCCTGGGGAATGGTCGTGCTGATCGCGGGTGTGTCGGGCAAGCACAAGAAGGGCGGAGCCGAGGAGGGTGGCGATCCCACCTTGAGTGGAGGCGCCGACCTCGGGTGGCTGGCACTCGTGGGCGTGCTGCTTTCCGCTCTAGCCAACGGGTGGCTTTACGGGGTGACGGAGGTTGGGCGGACCTCGATGATTGCAGTCGACGGCTTCCGTCTCTTCGCCAACTGGATCTTCCTTATTGCGGCGGCACTCTCGATCCTCATCTCGTTCGCCTACGTGTACCGGCAACGGCTCCAGGCCGGAGAGTTCTACGCCCTGATGCTCTTCGCCACCGCAGGCATGATGTTCATGGCGGGCGGGCGCGATCTGATCGTCATCTTCCTCGGCCTCGAGGTGATGTCGATCGCCGTCTATGCGCTGACGGCTTTCAATCGGCGAGAGCGTAAGTCGGCCGAGGCAGGTCTCAAGTACTTCCTTTTGGGCGCATTCGCGACCGGCTTCTTTCTGTACGGAATAGCCTTGACCTACGGGGCGACCGGGAGCACGAACGTCTCGGTGATCGGGGAGCGGATCGCATCGGGCGCCGCGTCCGGCACGCTCACGACGTTGGCGATCACGTTCTTGATCATCGGGTTCGGATTCAAGGTCTCGGCAGTTCCGTTCCACATGTGGACGCCCGACGTCTACGAAGGCGCACCCGCTCCGGTCACCGCCTTCATGTCCGCCGGAGTGAAGGCGGCAGCGTTCGTAGCGTTCCTACGCGTCTTCTTGGTCGCCTTCGACGCCTCGTACGAGACGTGGTATCCGGTTCTGTGGTGGCTCGCAGCGATCACGATGGTGTCGGCGAACCTGATGGCGCTCGTGCAATCGAACGTCAAGCGAATGCTCGCATACTCGAGCATCGCCCACGCAGGCTATTTGTTGGTGGCACTTACCGCGGCGAACGAGACGGCCGCAGCCGGCATGCTCTTCTATCTGCTGATCTACACGGTCATGAACATCGGGGCGTTCGCGATCGTCATCGGTGCGGCGCATCAGGCTGAAGAGAGACTGCAGGTGGAGGACTACGCGGGCTTCGGCTGGGCCCGACCGTTCTTGGGCGTGGTCCTCACGATCTTCCTGTTGTCCCTCGCCGGCTTCCCGGGTACGGGTGGCTTCATGGCGAAGATCTACGTGCTGCAGGGCGCGGCCGACGCTCAGCTCTGGTATCTGTCGGTGATCCTGGTCCTCACGACCATCGCCTCGTATTGGTACTATCTGCGGCTGGCGTGGTTCATGTGGATGAAAGACCAAGTCACAGAGGGCCAGCATACCCTGGTCATTACACCGTTCCCCATGCGTATCGCCTTGATCGCCTCGGTGTGCGTCGTCCTCTATTTGGGCTTCGCACCCGGCGCGGCGATCGACTTCGCTCGGGACAGTGTTCAGGGGCTCGGAGCCGTAGGCGGAGGTCTGCTGGGCCTCGGCCAGTAACCCGCATCCAACCGACGAGACCCATGAAGTCGCACATCTTTCGGCAGTACGACATCCGTGGCATCGTCGGTGAAGACCTCGACGCGGAGGTAACGGAGGCGGTGGGACGAGCCTTCGCCTCCCACGTGAGAGCCGAGTCCGGGCTCGAACGGCCGAAGGTGGCCGTCGGGTATGACAATCGACTGTCCTCACCGGACCTCGCGGCGGGGCTCATCAAGGGTCTGCGCGCAGCGGGAGCGGATGTTCTCGCTGTTGGCACGGTCCCGACGCCCGTTCTCTATTGGTCCGAGGTCACGTTCGGGACGGATGCGGCCGTACAAATCACGGGGTCGCACAACCCGCCGGAATGGAACGGTATCAAGATGACGTGCGGCCGGGCCGCGCTGTACGGCGACGCCATCCAGGGCCTCTACCAACGGATCGCAAGCGGCGACCTGACGACCGGGGCCGGCGGGCTCGAGTCCACGGAGGTGCTCGACCGATATGTGACCGACGTGGCGGGCCGCTTCGAACTCGGCCGACCGATGAAGGTCGCCGTCGATTGCGGGAACGGCAGCGGGGCGCTCGTCGCCGTCCAGCTCCTCGAGGCGATGGGCGTCGAGGTGACCCCGCTCTTCTGCGACTCCGATGGGACCTTTCCGAACCACCATCCTGACCCGACGGTGGACAAGAACCTGGAAGATCTGATCCGCGCTGTCCGTCAGGACAAACACGATCTCGGCGTGGCATTCGACGGCGACGCCGATCGTATCGGAGCGGTGGACGAGAACGGCGCCATCGTGCGAGGCGACCTTCTCCTGCTGATCTTCGGTCTCGACCTCTTGAAGAAGTGCGGCCCGGGCCAGAAGCTCGTCTTCGACGTGAAGTGCAGCCAAGCGCTGCCGGAAGTGTTCGCCGCCGCAGGGGGGGAGCCCATCATGTGGAAGACGGGACACTCTCTGCAGAAGGTGAAAATGAAGGAGACCGGAGCGCTCCTGGCGGGTGAACTCTCGGGGCACATCATGATTGCCGACGACTACTTTGGCTTCGATGATGCGCTCTACGACGCCTGTCGGCTGATCGCGCTGTTGAGTCATTCCCCACGCACGCTTTCCGAGCAGGTCGCCGATTTTCCGACCTATTTCTCGACCGCCGAGATCCGAATCGATGTCACGGAGGAACAGAAGTGGGATATCGTCGACAAGGCGGTGGTTCACTTCAAGGAGAGCCATGACGTGATCGACGTCGACGGAGCACGCGTGCAGTTCGGCGACGGCTGGGCCCTCCTGAGAACCTCGAACACTCAGCCGGTCATCGTCGCCCGGTTTGAAGCGCGCACGGCGGAACGGCTCGACGAGATTCGTGAATTAGTGGCATCCTGGCTCGCGACCCACGGGGTGTCACTCCCGTGATCACGGGAGCCCGCGTGCCTCGCTCATGAAACCCGCGTCAGGCGATTTCTTGAACGCGCTCCGAGGCGGGCGCCTGCTCATCACCATCTTCGTCGTGATCGCCCTCGTCTCGGCGATCGGACGGGCGCTGACGTCTGCCTACGTCGAGATCCTTTGGCAGTCGCAAACCGGATACCTGTCCATCTTTTGGACGCGCATCCTGTGGGAGTGGGGCGTTCGAGGGATCGCGGGAATGTTGGTCGGACTCCTGGTATTTCTGAACCTCAAAGTGGCGGCGACGACGTTGGGCGGAATCCAGATCCGCCGTCGCTTCGGCAACCTCGAGATCTCGGAACAGATCCCTCGCCAATACGTGACCATGGGGATTCTTACCGTGGCCATCTTGCTCGGCCTTTGGTTCGGCGCGGCAGTCCCAGCGGGCATTGGTAGGGCGCTCTTGTTGGCGACGGAGGCCGGGGCCTGGGGCATCACCGATCCGATCCTCGGGCGTGACCTCGGCTTCTACGTCTTCTGGTACCCAGTCCTCGGGGGAGGACTGACCTACGCGCTGGTCGTCGCGTTCCTCGTCTTCACCCTCGCCACCGCAGGCTACGCTGCGACCGGCGCGCTGTCGTGGATCAAGGGTCGTTTGCACGCCCAGGATCTGACCCGAATCCACTTGGGGGCCATCCTCGCAGTCTTCTTTGTGCTCCTCGCAGCCCGACTCTGGCTCGGGCGCTTCGAATTGCTTCTCAACGGCAATTCGGCGGTTCAGGGGATCTTCGGATTCGCGGATGCAGAGGCCCGACTTCCGGCCTTGCAGACTCTGGCCGTGATCTGCCTCGGCGCGGCCGGAGCCACTCTATTCGGCGCCTGGAAGAATCGCCCGTCACCGATCATCGCATCGTTCATGGTCGTCATGCTCGGCTCCATCCTCATCGGAAATCTCTATCCCCGCGTTATCCAGAGTTTTCGTGTCGAGCCGAACGAACTGGAACGGGAGACCCCGTACATCGAGTACAGTCTAGAGTTCACCCGGCTGGCCTTTGGACTCGATCGCCTTGAGCGCCGAGGCTTCAACTATGTCGCCGACCAGGGCATCGATTGGGCCGATGCGGGGCGTCAGTTCGCGGGACTCCCGGTCTGGGGAGCAGGTCCGCTACTGACGGCATATCGCGAGCTCGAGGCGCTCTTTCCCTACTACGACTTCGACGCCGTCTCGATCGATCGGTATCCGACCCCAAGCGGTGTGACCCCCGTTGCGATATCGGTGCGGCAGGTCGACCCTCGCGGTATTCAGGACCCCAACTGGCAGAACTTGCACCTGCGCGAGCGCTACATCGCAGGTGTGGGGGCCGTCGCGAGCCTCGCGACCACGCGGTCGCCCGAGGGCCGTCCGCAACTGCTCATACGAGGGATTCCACCTGAAGTACCTCCGGAGTCTTTCGATGTCCCTGCGCTCCGACTCGAACGCCCCGAGATCTACTTCGGCACCCGACGGCAGCAAGACTACGCGGTCATCACGCCCGGAGCGGGGCAGTATTTGGCTCCCGACCAGACCCCAGGGCTGGCCGGCGTCGATTACCCGGAAGGGATTCGACTCACTTCGTTCCTGCGGACCGCCCTCCTCGCGCTGCACTTCCGGGCCGGCAATCTGATCTTCTCGGCCGAGGTGAACGAGGAGAGCCGCTTCATTCACCGACGACGGGTCATCGAGCGAGCCCTGGCCATCGCGCCATTCCTGCGATTCCCCGAGGAGCCCTATCCGGTCGTTCACGATGGCCGCGTCGTCTGGATTCTCGAAGGATTCACGGGCACTCTGGCGTTTCCCTTGGCTGAGGTCCAGACCTTCGGCTCGATCCGACGATCCGTTACGTATCTCCGCAACAGCGTAAAAGTCACGGTCGACGCCGTAACCGGGGAAATCGACTTCTATCGGGTGCCCGTCGACGATCCGCTTGCCGACGCTTTCCAAAGTGCGTACCCGGGCCTCCTTCAACCGATGGGAGAGATGCCGAGCGGGCTCCGGCAACACCTGAGATACTCTCGTTCGCTACTCGAACTGCAGGGGCGGGTGCTCCTCCAGTACCACCAGGAAACAGCCCCGGCCTTCCACGGGCAGCAGGACGTCTGGGACGAGCCGGAGGAGTTGGCCAACAATACGAGTCCGGTTCCGTACCGTGCAGAGTACGGGTTGTACCGGCTCCCCGACGAGGCCGACGCCCGCTTCCAACTGACGACCGTTTTCGTCCCGGCGGGCCGACAGAACCTCACAGCGATCCTCGTAGCCCGAACCGACGACGCGGGAGTGCCTGAGACGATTCTGATCGACGTTCCGGTGGCCGCTCAGGTTCCGGGGCCACGCCAGATCGAGGCGCTGGTCGAGCAAGATCCGTTGATCTCTCAGCAGTTCTCGCTTTGGCGGACGGGCGGGAGCGAGGTGTGGACGGGTCACCTGCACTTAGTGCCCGTCGGAAGCCGCCTCCTATATCTGGAGCCGGTCTTCCTCGCGGCTGAAGAGGACGCCATCCCCGAACTCCGCAGATTCGTCGTGAGCGATGGCCGGCGGGTCGTGATGACCGAACACCTCGTCGACGCCATTGCACAGTTGGCCGGTCTCGCGAGTCCGGGCGCTGCAAGCCAGGTCCCGCCGGCCGCCGTGGGAGGGCAACCGAGAGTAGAGGGCGGGGCCGAGGAGACCGCGTGGCCCGCCGCTGCCCTCGAGCTACTCGGGGAGGCAGAGTCCCGGGCGAGGCTGGGGGACTGGCAAGGCTTTGGTGAAGCGCTGGACCAGTTGCGAGCCCTCCTCGAGAGACTCCAGTCCGGGGGCTAGTGACGAGCAGCCCGTGGTATAAATAGAGCGGACCCCGCGCCGGGTCTCGCGGGACCCGGCGGCACAGGCATGTGACGTTGATCCACCCTGCGGCCTCTGGTAGTTTTTTCTGCTGTCCGTCAGGTGTCTCACCCGCCGGACCCTCACGTTCGAACCTCTAGCCCGAATCGCATGGACATCCACGAGTATCAGGCGAAAGAGCGGTTCCGCGCAGCGGGCATTCCCGTACCGCCGGGCGAGATCGCCACGACCGCGGACGAAGCCGAAGCCATAGCTTCCAAGTACGGCGGCATGGTCGTGGTGAAGGCCCAGGTCCACTCCGGGGGGCGCGGCAAGGCGGGCGGCGTGAAGCTGGCGAAGACTGCCGCGGAGGCGCGCGAGCATGCCTTCAACATCCTCGGGATGGAAATCAACGGCCTGACGGTCCAGAAGGTGCTCGTTACACCCGCCGAAGACATTGCCACCGAAGCGTACGTCGGCGTGCTGGTAGATCGGAAGAACCAGGCGGCAACCTTCATGGTTTCAGCGGCGGGTGGTGTCGACATCGAGGAAGTGTCTCACTCCAATCCGGATGCGATCCGCAAACTCACGGTCGACCCGCGATACGGCCTTCTTCCGCACCAGGCGTTCTGGCTCGCGAACTTCCTTTACGACGACCCGGGCCTCATCAAACAGGCCAGCAAGGTCATCGCCCAGCTCTACGATTCGTTCGTGGAATCGGGCGCTTCCATGGCCGAGATCAACCCGCTCATCACGACTCCCTCGGGAGAAGTGAAGGCGATCGACGCCAAGATGAGCATCGATGACAGCGAATTGTTCCGCCGTCCCGAGGTCGCCTCCATGCGTGACTCCTCCTCGGAGCCGCCTTCGGAGACCAAGGCTCGGGACGCGGGCCTTTCTTATGTGAAGCTCGATGGAAACGTCGGCTGCTGTGTCAACGGAGCCGGCCTCGCCATGGCAACCATGGACCTCGTGAAATACTACGGCGGGGCGCCGGCGAACTTCCTCGACATCGGTGGTTCATCGAATCCCGACAAGGTGGTCGCGGCCCTGGAGATCATCACTTCGGATCCGAATGTGAAGTCCATCCTCTTCAATATTTTTGGAGGCATCACACGTTGCGATGACGTCGCGAACGGCATCGTCGAAGCCACCCGACGCATTGACATCAAGCCGCCGATCGTCATCCGCCTGACCGGAACGAACGAAGATCTGGCGCTGGAGATCCTCAAAGAAGCGGGCTTCTCGGCCTACACGTCGATGGACGCGGTGGTCGAGAAAGCCGTGCAGCTCGCCAAGGCATAGGGCACGAAACCGAATGGCAATCTTCATCGATTCCGACACCCGACTCGTCGTCCAGGGCATTACCGGCCGCGACGGCAGCTTCCACACCTACCAGATGATGGAGTACGGCACGCAGGTCGTTGCCGGCGTCACGCCAGGGAAGGGCGGCCAGACCTTCGAGGGCCCGGACGGCAAGTCGGCGCCGATCTTCAACTCGATGGACGAAGCGGTCGCCCAAACCGGGGCGAACACGTCAGTCATCTACGTACCTCCGGCCTTCGCGGCTAACGCGATTCTCGAGGCGGCAGATTCCGGAGTGAGCCTCGTCGTGGCCATCACGGAGGGAGTGCCCGTTCTAGACATGGCGCGCGCCCACGCGTTCGCACGCGACCGGGGCGTCCGCATTCTCGGTCCGAACTGTCCCGGCCTGATTTCTCCCGGCAAGTCCAAGGTCGGGATTCTTCCGGCCCAGATCGTCATGGAGGGTCCTGTGGGCGTTGTGTCTCGCTCCGGTACCCTCACGTACGAGGCCGTCTTCCAACTCACCAGTGTCGGCCTCGGCCAGACGACGTGTGTCGGAATCGGCGGCGACCCGCTCATCGGGACGAATTTTATCGACTGTCTCGAGGCCTTTAATCAGGACGGCGACACGGCCGCCATCGTGATGATCGGCGAGATCGGCGGTACGGACGAGCAGGAAGCGGCTGAATACGTCCGCGAACACGTTCGCAAGCCCGTCGTCGGTTTCATCGCGGGACGGACCGCACCGCCCGGACGACGTATGGGGCACGCGGGTGCCATCATCAGCGGCTCGGCAGGAACGGCCGAAGACAAGATCAAGGCGTTCGAGGAGAACGGCATCCCGGTCGCGAAGCGACCGGCCGACATCGTGGGCCTGATTCAAGAGGCCCTGGCATAACGCCGGGGCTCACGCTCCCCCGCACCCGCGCTACGGGACGGTGGGCAGCCAGGGAGGTCGACGTGACAGCTGGACCCCAGAAGCGGCTCCTTGTTGAGGATGCGCTCGAAACGGTGAAGTACCGCGTGTATCCGGAAACACCGCTCGCGGAGGTCGTCGATCTGATGGTCCGGCGTGCAGTGCGAGCCGTGCCGGTGGTCGGGCCTGGATATGAAGTGCTCGGAATCATCACGACGGGAGACGCGCTGTCGCAATTGCTGCGCGGTGAGGTGTCGGAAGAGGCGGAAGGTGAGGTCAGGGGGGGACCGCTGACCGCACGCGACGTCATGACCAGGGCGGTTCTATGCGTCTCGGAGTCACAGGAGTTGGCCGAAGCGGCCCGCATGATGGTGAATAGGAAGGTCGAGCAACTCCCGGTGGTGCGCGACGGTGAGTTGATCGGCTTGATAACGCGAGATCGCATTCTGAGCGCGCTGCACGCTGCGTGGCTCCCTACTAACGACGAAACGAAAGACGATTCATGAGTCATACACTGGCCATCATCAAGCCCGACGCCGTGGGCGCGGGCAAGGCGGGCGCCATCCTTGCCCATCTCGAGCACGCGGGCTTCAAGGTTCGCGCTCTTCGCCTCACCACGATGGATGCTAAACAAGCAGGGGCCTTTTACGCGGTCCACGAGGGGCGCCCCTTCTACGCTGAGTTGGTCGAATTCATGACGTCTGGGCCGGTAATGCCCATGGTGCTCGAGGCCGACGGAGCCGTGGCGAAGCTGCGGGATACAATCGGCGCCACCGATCCGGCCGAGGCGGCCGATGGCACGGTCCGAAAGCTGTTTGCAGAGTCCAAGGGCAGAAATGCCATTCACGCTTCGGATTCCGACGAGAATGCGGCGATCGAGATCGGCTTCTTCTTCTCCGCCCACGAACGACTTCGTCTCTAAGGGCTCCTCTAGACAATCTTCGCTTAGTTACTAGCTTTTACGACTATGCTCAGAGTTGACCTTGGGCAGTTGGGGCGTGAAGGGTCGGCGATCGTCGCGGCTCGACTGTCCCCGACGGATGATCTGTGGACCGGTACCGATCTCCCGTGGACCGGTGACATCGAGATCGATCTACAGGCGACCAACGCTGGCACGGGCGAGATTGTCGTGCGCGGGAGTGTGACGGGGGAGTTACGCCAGGAATGCAAGCGATGCCTGAAGCCGCTCAACACGCCGTTCAGGAGTTCTCTGGTGTTGGTGTTCGTTTCGGATGTGGACCCCGACGACGAAGACGTGGGTGGCTACACGTTCGAGCCGAGAAGTGCAGTGCTGGACCTGGGCAGTGCAGTGCGCGAGGAAGTGGTCCTCGCGATGAATCCATATGTGGTTTGCGATCCGGGCTGTCGGGGTCTCTGTTCCACCTGTGGCACGAACCTGAACGAGGGCGAGTGCGACTGTGTGGACGATGAGACCGACCCGCGGTGGGCGACGCTCCGGAACCTAAAGGACGAGTGAATCGATGGCCGTTCCCAAGAAGCGTACCTCCAAACAGCGCCAGCGTAAGCGTCGCACCCACATCAAGGCTGAAGACGTCACCGTCAACAGCTGTTCGAAGTGTGGAGACCCCAAGATGCCGCACCGCGTCTGCCCAAGCTGCGGGCATTACCGGGACCAACTCGTCCTCCCCATCGACGTAGACTGAGCTTCAGCCCTCGGAGCGCCCATCTCTTCGAGCGGACCGAGCGCTTGGGGCGAGCACGGCTGAGCCGGAGACACGGGATGTTGCTTTGCGCATAGCACTCGACGCGATGGGGACCAATGAGGCCCCCCGCTCGGAGGTCGCGGGCGCGATCCAGGCCCTCCAGGAGCTGGGGGGAGATCTTGAGATCGTATTGGTCGGCGACGAGGCACTCATTCGGGCTGAGCTGGCGAATCACCCGGTCATCCCAAAGGGCCTGCACATCCGTCACGCTCCGGACCGCGTGACGTCGGCTGACCCGCCCGCATCCGTGATTCGACGCAAGCCCGACTCCTCGATCGTGGTCGGACTTCGAATGCACAAGGAAGGGGATGTCGATGCATTCGTGAGCGCCGGCTCGACGGGGGCGGTCATGGCGTCGTCGCTCTTTACCCTGCGCCCACTTCCTGGGGTCGATCGCCCCCCCGTCGGTACGATGCTCCCGACAGCCGGGGAGTTGTGCCTTCTGCTCGACGCCGGGGCCAACATCGGCTGCAAACCTCACCATCTCGTTCAATTCGCACACCTCGGCAGCGTCTATGCACGAGATGCCATGGGGAGAGAGAACCCCCGCATTGGGCTCCTGAACATCGGTGAGGAGCCCGGAAAAGGTGACGAACTCACCATCGCAGCGTACGATCTACTGAGCGTTGAGCCAGGGATCAACTTCGTGGGCAACGTCGAGGGGCGCGACATCGTCACGGGCGACTGTGATGTCATCGTGTGTGACGGCTTCATCGGAAACGTGCTCCTCAAGTTCTACGAGTCGGTGGCGGGGTACATCATTGGACTCCTACGACACGAGCTCGATGCCGTCGAAGACCGCAAGGTGGACCTGGAACACGTCTTTCGTGTGCTGGACTATGCCGAGTACGGGGGAGCCCCTCTACTCGGCCTAGGAGGTATTTCGATCATCTGTCACGGAGCGTCCCCGCCCAAGGCGATTCGCAACGCACTCGCCGTCGCGGCACGTGCGGTGGGTTCCGAGTTCGTGAAACACAGCGCCGAGGATCTGCAGTCATGAAGAATCCGACCCCCATCGTCGAGATCGCCGCCACGGGGCGATTCTTGCCGGACAACGTCGTAACCAACGACGACCTGGCGAAGACCATGGACACGTCCGACGAGTGGATCCGGACGCGCACCGGAATCAGCGAACGCCGAATCGCCCCTGACGGGCTGACGGCCGCGGAAATGGGTGCGAGCGCGGCCCGCCAGGCCATGGAAAGGGCGGGTGTCCAGCCGGGTGAGGTCGACATCGTGATCTTGTCCACGGCGACCCCTGATCGGTGGCTTCCATCCACGGCCTGCGACACCCAGGCACTACTCGGATGCGACAACGCCGTCGCCTTCGACATCATGGCCGCCTGTAGCGGCTTCCTCTATGGCCTCAGCATGGCCGAGGGCTATCTCGCGGCCGGACGGGGCGAAATCGCGCTCGTCATCTCCGCCGAGAAGATGAGCACCATCATCGACTGGGACGACCGAACCACCGCCGTGCTCTTCGGCGACGGGGCGGGTGCCGCGGTGGTGCGCAGGTCCAACGGGTCGGGTAGAGGCATACTCTCCACACACCTGCGGTCGGACGGAAGACTCGCGAATCTGCTTTACAGGCCGGGGGGCGGGACCATCGATCCGCTCAGCCAGGGTGTGCTCGATGAAGGCAGGCATCTCATGAAGATGCAGGGCCGCGAGATCTTCAAGAACGCCGTGCGCAACATGGCCGAAGCATGTGATCTAGCGCTCCAGAAGGCGGGGCTGACCTCCGACGACATCGACCTCCTGGTGCCGCATCAAGCAAACATCCGGATCATCGAGGCGACGGCGAAGTACGCGGGCATACCGATGGAAAAGGTTTATGTAAATGTCGACCGATACGGCAACATGAGCTCCGCGTCGGTACCCATCGCGTTCGACGAGGCCCTGGAGCAGGGTCGAATCGGTCCCGGTTCGAAGGTCCTTACCGCCGCCTTCGGGGCGGGACTCACCTGGGGCGCAATGACGCTCCGCATGTAGTTCGAACCCCAACTCCATGCCACTTGCACTGATCTTCCCCGGCCAGGGATCCCAACACGTGGGGATGGCCACCGCCCTCGCGGAGGTGGAACCTGTGGCGGCGGAAGTCCTCCGAGTCGCGGACGAGGTCCTGGGCTTCTCGCTCTCTCGGCTCATGAGGGAGGGGCCAGAGGACGATCTCACCGCCACGAAGAATGCTCAGCCGGCCTTGCTCACTCACTCGGTAGCCGTTCTCCGGACGGTGCGAAGTCGTATCGGCCCCGCCTCGTTCGCGGCGGGCCATTCCCTGGGGGAGTTCAGCGCGCACGTCGCGGCGGGCACACTGTCCTTCGAGGACGCGCTCGGGGCGGTTCGTATAAGGGGCGAACTGATGTTCGAGACGGGCCGTGAGCGCGCCGGAACCATGGCGGCGATCCTTGGGCTCGAGGATGAGGTCGTGGAGGAACTCTGCGCGCGCGTCCAGGACGGCGTCTGTGTCCCCGCCAACTTCAACTCCGCAGGGCAGGTCGTGGTGAGCGGGGACCTCGTCGGTATCGAGCATGCCATGCGACTCGCCCACGAGGCGGGTGCCAAAAAAGTCGTACGGTTGACCGTCTCTGGTGCCTTTCACTCGCCGTTAATGGCACCCGCCGCGGAGGGGCTGCGGGCGCACCTAGAGAGTGTCGATTTCCGGGACCCCGACTACCCGGTCATTTCGAATGCCACCGCCGATCCCGTGACGAAGGGCGATGTAGCTCGCGAGCTGCTCGTACGGCAGCTGACGTCGCCGGTTCGATGGAGCGCCTCGATCTCGACGATGATCGAAGCGGGGGCGGATCGTTTCTTGGAGCTGGGGCCGGGCAGGGTGCTCAGCACGCTCAATCGACGCAACGCCAAGGGCTTCCCGAGTACGGCGCTGGGTGAACCGGCCGACCTCGAATCGCTGGAGGTGACATCATGACCGAACTGGAGGGGAAGGTCGCGATCGTGACGGGCGGCTCCCGTGGCATTGGCCAGGCGATCGCCGTGGCTCTAGCCGAGGCGGGAGCGCGGATCGCAGTAGTCTCTCGCCAGGCTCAGGGTGCCGAGGCGGCGGCGGCCCAGCTTCCTGGATCCGGCCACGCCGGCTTCGCGTGCGACGTAGCCGACGCCTCTGCCGTCGCGGCGACGCTGTCCCGTATCGAGAGCGACATAGGCGACGTCGGGATTCTCGTGAACAATGCCGGGATCACGCGCGACAATATCCTGGTCCGAATGAAGGATGAGGAATTCGATGAGGTCATCGCTGCTAACCTCAAGGGCGCCTTCAACTTCACCAGGGCCGTAACACGCGGCATGATGAAACGCCGCGAGGGTGCGATCCTCAACATCAGCTCGGTCGTGGGCCTTACCGGAAACGCCGGCCAGGTGAACTATGCAGCCTCGAAGGCGGGTCTCCTCGGGCTGACCAAGAGTGTGGCCAAAGAATTGGCTAGCCGTGGAGTCCGGTGCAACGCCATTGCGCCCGGCTTTATCCGCACGGATATGACGGGTGAACTGACCGAAGCTCAGGTCGAGACTCTCCGTAGCCAGATCCCCCTTGGAACGCTCGGGGAACCGCAGGACATTGCGGGCGCCGCACGGTTTCTCGTAGGCCCAGGGGCACGCTACATTACCGGCCAGGTATTGGCGGTCGACGGCGGGATGGTCATGTAGTCTCGCACGAACCGCCGTTTTCTTATTGAGTCCGTAAAACGGTCGTGTTTTTTCAAGCAAGGGAGAGGACAATGAGTGAGCCCACCGAGGCGAGGGTCCGTGAGATCATCATCAACGAACTGGGCGTCGAAGCCGAAAAGGTGACCGACGACGCGTCGTTCGTGGAGGATCTCGGCGCGGACTCACTCGACACGGTCGAGCTGGTCATGGCGTTCGAAGAGGAATTCGGCATCGACATCCCCGACGAGGATGCAGAGCAGATGCGGACCGTCGGGGACGCAATCAAGTACATGAAAGAAAACACACCGGACTGAGGTAAAGCGTCGCTCCATGCCCATGGCCAACGACGCCGGTACACGAACCCGCGTTGTGATTACCGGCATGGGTGTGGTCTCCCCCGTCGGCAACGATGTGGACACTGCGTGGACCAACCTCCTCGCGGGAAAAAGTGGTGGGGGGCCGATCACGTCCTTCGATGCCGACGACTTCCCCTGCAGAATCGGCTGTGAAGTCCGAGACTTCGATCCGCTCGACTACCTGGATAAGCGTGACGTAAAGCGACACGACCGGGTCTCTCAGTTTGCGGTGGCGTCTTCGGCCCAGGCACTCGCCTCCGCCGGCCTCGCCGGTGCCCCCGCGGGGTTGGACCCGGAGCGGTGCGGCGTAATTTTCGGGACGGGGATCGGCGGAATCGCGACGTTCGAGGAGCAGCATCGGAAATTGATCGAGAAGGGACCGAGCCGTGTGAGTCCCTTCTTCATTCCGATGTTCATTCCCGACATTTCAGCCGGCCTCATCTCGATCCGATGGGGCTTTCAGGGACCCAACTACGCGACCGTATCGGCGTGTTCGTCGTCGGCACATGCCATCGGCGATGCCGCGCGTCACATCCGGCATGGGGACGCAGACCTCATGATCGCCGGCGGGGCCGAAGCGACGATTACTCCGATGACGTTCGCCGGCTTTTCGGCGATGAAGGCCATGTCGACGCGCAACGATGACCCAAAAGGGGCAAGTCGCCCGTTCTCCGCAGACCGCGACGGGTTCGTCATGGGAGAAGGTGGCGCTGCCGTGGTCTTGGAGTCGCTCGAGCACGCGGAGGGCCGTGGCGCTACGATCCTCGGCGAGCTCGTCGGTTACGGGCTGAGCGCTGATGCGCATCATATCACCGCGCCACCGCCGAGTGGCCTGGGGGCGCAACAGGCGATGCGTATGGCGATGAGGTATGCCGGGATCGAAGTCTCGGACGTCGACTACGTGAATGCGCACGGAACCTCCACCATGGCCGACGCGGTCGAGACTGAAGCGATCAAGGCCGTTCTGGGTGATCGCGCCAGGGAGATCGTCGTCGGGTCGACGAAGTCGATGACCGGGCACCTTCTGGGAGCGGCTGGTGCGCTCGAGACGATCGTGTCGCTCATGGTTTGTCGAACGGGAAAAATTCCGCCGACGATCAATTTCTCGACGGCCGACCCGGCATGTGATTTGGAATACGCCCATGGTGGCATGATGGAACGCCCCGTCGGAATCGCACTGAGCAACTCGTTCGGTTTCGGAGGACACAACGTGTGCCTCGCGCTGAGCGCGTGGGACTGAGACCGCCCCAGTAGGGCAGATCCATGCGCATCGGCACCGGATACGACTCGCACCGCTTCGACGCGGAGCGCGAGTTAGTGCTCGGCGGCGTCTTGATCCCGGGTCACGCGGGCCTCTCGGGACACTCGGACGGCGACGCCGTCGCCCACGCCCTCATCGATGCTCTTCTTGGCGCCGCCGCCGCGGGCAACGTCGGTAGTCACTTCCCGCCGACGGATGCGAAGTGGAAGGGGGCCGACTCGATCGAGCTCCTCCGGCAGGCCGCTGCTATCCTCTCCAATCGCGACTTCGAGGTCGTCAACGTCGACATCACGGTCGTCTGCGAGACGCCCAAGATCGGGCCCCATGTCGAGGCCATGCGCGAGCGCCTCGCCGGGGCGATGAGCCTGACGATCGCGCAGGTCTCCATCAAGGGTAAAACGAATGAGCGGATGGGGTGGATCGGCCGAGGAGAAGGCCTCGCCGTCCATGCGGTGGCTCTCATCGAGTCAGGGTCGACACGCTCTCCCCTGTGACGCGATAGGAGCGACGAGCCGAGGTGGCTGAATTCATCATGTGGATGAACCGCCTCCCCGAGGCCGCTCTGTACCTTGTCCTTGGTATCGGGGCGGGGGTCGAGAATGTCTTTCCCGCGATACCCGCCGATACGTTCGTCGCGCTGGGAGGCTTCCTCGCCGGCGCAGGCGAATTGAGCGCTCGCTGGGTATTTCTCGCTACCTGGCTCTCCAACGTCGGGGGAGCGCTCCTCGTGTTCAGGCTGAGCCATAATCACGGCCCCGCATTCTTTGAGCGTGGCCTGGGACGGCACCTGGTGCGTCCACACCAGATGCGCCGGATGGGCATCTTCTACGAGCGCTGGGGCACGTCGGCGATCTTCTTGTCGCGCTTCCTTCCCGGAGTTCGAGCCGTCGTACCCGTGTTTGCGGGAGCCACGCACCAGCCTTGGTCGCGCGTTGCCCTCCCGATCGCAACGGCTTCGGCCCTGTGGTACGGTGGCCTCGTACAAATCGGGCTTCTTGCCGGCCGTAATCTCGATCGGCTGGGGTCCATCGTGGATCGACTCAATACGACTGTGGGCGTCGTCGCTGGCCTCGTGGGGCTACTCGTCGTGAGGTGGTGGTACCGAACGAGGCACGATCACGATGAGTGAACCTCGAGCGTTCCGGATGGAGCAGTTCCACGACTACCTCACCTTCGAACGCGGACTCTCGGTGCGAACGGTGTCGGCGTACCGACGTGACCTCCGGCGCTGGGTAGCGGTCATGACGGAGCAGGGCATCGTCGACCCGGCCGCAGTCACCGTCGCGGCACTGCGGGCGTGGGTCTTCGACCTCAAGGAATCCGGTCTCGCCGCGACGTCGATCCGTCGCGCCCAATCCGCCCTCCGGACCTACTTCGGCTTCCTACTGGCCGAGGGCGTGATCGCTGACGACCCGACGGATCGGCTCGACACTCCCAGGGTCGATCGCCGGCTTCCCGAGTTCCTCACACGGGACGAGGTGGATCGCCTCTTGATCGCGCCGGATGCGGATCATCCGACGTACTGGCGAGACCGGGCGATCCTCGAGTTTCTGTACGCGACCGGCGTGCGGGTCTCCGAACTCGTGGAACTCCCCCTCTCGTCTCTCGACCTCGAGGACGGATTCGCCGTCGTCTTCGGCAAGGGTGCGAAGGAGCGACTCGTACCCATCGGAGGGCCGGCACTCCGGGCTCTCGGCCGCTACCTCCGAGACGTGAGGCCCGCCCTCGACCGTGGCCGGGGACGCGGCAGAACGTTCCTCAACGCGCGCGGCCGCCCGATTCGGCGAGAGTCGATCTGGGCCATCGTACGCGACGCGGCGAAACGGTGCGGAATCGATCGGGACGTGTCCCCGCACACACTGCGGCATACCTTCGCGACGCATCTCGTGGAAGGCGGCGCGGACCTCGCAGCAGTACAGGAACTATTGGGTCATGCAGACATCTCAACGACCCAGATCTATACGCACCTCGATCGGGCCTATCTGCGCAACATAC
Source organism: Gemmatimonadota bacterium (assembly GCA_027623325.1). Lineage (GTDB taxonomy): Bacteria > Gemmatimonadota > Gemmatimonadetes > Longimicrobiales > Gaopeijiaceae > UBA2589. Next base: position 16,204 of record JAQBXY010000016.1, on the reverse strand, counting down.
ATCGCAAGTATCACCCTCGAAGCTGATGTCTTGATTCAGCCCCCGGTCGGGCCTCGCGCAGGAGTCGGTCTCGAATCGACGGCCTGAAACAGATCGGCTTGCGACGACGCAGCTTGTAGCAGCCGGATCGCCTCAGTCAGTACGGGGTCCCGCTCGGTCCGGAAGTCCGCCTCCGCGCCAATGTCGTTCATCCGTTGTGCGACGGCCATCTTGCCTCTCCACAACAGGTAGTCACGAACGACAGGATCCACGACCCATTCGGCGTTCAGGCCCTCGGCCACGAGGTCGGTGACGAAGTTGTCGAATTCGCTCGCGGTGACACTCGCGGCGGCACCGGCCTCACGTCGCACCGCCGCAACTTCAAAGCCGAACTCGGCAATGCGAAGTCCGAGCGGGAACTCGGCCTCGGTAGCCACCCGGAGAAAGTCCTGCTCCGCAGTCCGAAGCGTGTCGTCGCGAATCACGAGATCGGGGAAGATCCCTCCGCCGTTGACCAGCGCCCGACCCTGTGCGGTCGTGATCGTCGGCAGTGTGTCCACGTCTTCGGGAAAGGGCATCATCTGCCGGTCGCGGGCGCGCTGAAGCGAGCGCCCGAGTGGCGTCATCCACGAGCCTGTCGTGAAGCGCAGCCGGCGACCGTACGGGAGATTCATGACCGTCTGCACCACACCCTTTCCGAAGGTGCGTTGCCCAAGGATGATCGCTCGATCGTAGTCCTGGAGGGCCCCCGCGAGGATCTCGGCGCCGGAGGCGGTGAACTCGTCGACCAAGATCACGATCGGCAGATTGGGCACGAGTTGCGGCCAGCGATCTTGGAAAGAGTCGACTTCCGGTGCTTCCGCGCTTCCTCCCGGAGTCCTTTGCACCGTGCTCGCGAGTGTCGAGCCGGGTTTCAGGAAGAGGTCCGCCAGCATGAGCGACTCGTCGAGGAACCCGCCTGGATTTCGACGGAGGTCGAGAATCAGACCCTTTCGGCTTCCAAGTTCGCCCAGCGCGTCGCTCATCTCGCGTGCAGCGTTCCGGGCCACACGGTCCATGATGACATACCCGATGTCGCTCTCGAGCACCCCATAGTTCACGGCTGGCACATGGACTTCGGCTCGCGTGATCTCGAAGCCGATCGGCTGCTCGTACCCCACGCGCTTGATCTTCACCAAGACATCGGTCCCGACGGGCCCACGGATCGAGTCGGCCGCCATGCCGGTTCCCCATTCGGACGCGTCGTGTTGGTTCACACCAACGATGACGTCACCGACCGAGATCCCATGCTCGTTCGCGGGGAATCCCCGGAACACTGCGGTAACGGTGATCTCATCGTTCAGGAGCGTGATCTGCAGACCGATACCGGAGTAATTCCCGGTGGTGTCCTCCTCCCACGCCTCCGCCTCTACAGGGGTGAAGAGCTCGGCGTAAGGATCGTTCAATGCACCGATGAGCCCGTCGATCGCGGCCTCCCACAGCGTGGAATCGCTGAAGGCATCCATATGCATCCGTGAGATCGCGCTGACCGCACTCGCCAGCACGTCCACCTCGGGTGGCGGGGGAGTCGCCCCCGTCATGGTCTGGGCCCGAAGGCCAGGCGCGAACAGTACGAACGACGCGGCCACGATTGCTATGGAACTCTTTGTCATGCGGCGCCCTTGTGCGTCGATGGAAGGAGGTCAGCCATGTAACCCCTGCGAAGACACGCTCGTTCCGCGCAGCGGGACGTCGAGCAGCATCGCACCAGCCTGCATCGCCGTTCAGGAAAGGATATGTTTCCGTGGAGTGCTACGACAATCGAGTTCGTAGGACACACTAGACCGATACGACGGTGCGGTCCATGAATCAAGATCCGGCGAGGGCTCCGCTGCGAGTGGCACTCGTTCAATTCAAGCCCTCGAAGGGTGACGTGCGGGGCAACATCGACCGCATCAAGGGCTTCGTAGAACGATCCGTCTCGGACACGGACGTCATCGTCTTTCCCGAGGCGAGCCTGTCCGGCTATTTCCTCGAAGGTGGGGTGTCGGAAGCCGCGCTCACCGTGGAACAACTGATCGAGGCTCTGGGGGACCCGCCGGAAGGTGTCCCCGACGTCTGCGTTGGCTTCTATGAGCGCTGGCGGAGACGCCTTTACAACAGCGCAGCGTACTTGGAACCCGTCGAGGGCGCCTGGGTCGTGCGGCACGTCCACCGGAAGATGTTCCTGCCCACATACGGCGTCTTCGATGAGTCTCGTTTCGTTGAGCCGGGCACCGATGTGCGCGCGTTCGACACTCGCTTCGGCCGAATGGGCATGCTGATCTGTGAGGAAGCGTGGCATTCGCTGCCCGCGACCGTTCTCGCTGTGGGTGGTGCCGAGTTGATCCTGGTCGTGAGCGCATCTCCCGCGCGCGACTTCACCCCTTCAGAGGGAGGGCGCCCGCTCAACCTCGAGCGGTGGGACCGGCTCGCACCCGCCATAGCGAACGAACACGGCGTTTTTGTGGTGGTCGCGCAACTCGCCGGGTCCGAGGGCGGCAAACTCTTCCCGGGAGGTTCCATCGCGGTGGATCCCGCCGGGAAGATTCTCGCCCGGGGACCGCTTCTTGAGGAGGCAGTGACGATCGCTTCGTTGGACGCCGTATCCATCGACCGAACCCGAGCCGCCACGCCACTTCTCTCGGATCTGGAACAGATGCTCCCTCATCTGGAGCGGTCCCTGAAGCTGGCCCGCGAGGGACGTGCGGCCGGCGGCGGTCCGAATGGCGGCTCCGCCCATGAAGTCAGTCCGGTATTCGCCGGTCGAGGCGACGCCCCGGGGGATGATGGGGCTCATCGCGATCCCGCGCTCATGGACCTCGACCTGGCTCTCGTCGAACAAACCCTTGTCGAGTTCATTCGGGAGGAGGTGCGGCGGCGGCGGGCCTTCGAGAAGGTCGTGATCGGTGTATCCGGAGGAGTCGATTCCGCTGTATCCCTCTTCCTCGCGTGCAGGGCGCTGGGGCCCGAGAACGTCCACGGCTTTCGGCTTCCGTACCGCACCTCGAGTGCAGAGAGTCTGGAACACGCGGCGCTCGTGCTCCAAGCCTCGGGGGCTCACGTTCACACTTTGGAGATTTCGGGCCCCATCGACGACTACGTCGACCGGTACGAACCCGAGATCTCGCCCCTGAGAAAAGGCAACCTGATGGCGCGGCTTCGTGCCGTGATACTCTTCGACCAGTCGGCGAAGCTTCATGCGCTCCCGCTCGGCACCGGGAACAAGAGCGAGCGACTTCTCGGATACTTCACTTGGCACGCCGACGACTCGCCACCCATCAACCCCCTCGGCGACCTCTTCAAGACACAGGTGTGGGCCTTGGCCCGGCACCTTGGCGTCCCCGACGCGATCGTGGACAAGCCGGCGACGGCCGATCTCGTCAAAGGCGTGAACGACGAGGACGAACTCGGAATCTCATACCACGACGCAGACCCGATTCTGCACTGTCTCGTGCGTGGCTTTCGGGTCGAGGAGCTCAGCCGCATGGGATTCGACCCGGCGGACGTCGACGTCGTCTGGCGTCGGCTGAATTCCACGCATTGGAAGCGAGAGTTGCCCACGGTCGCGGTCCTGTCCTCGAGCGCGATCGGAGAATTCTACCTACGACCGGTGGACTACTAGAGCCGAGCGGGTCCGACTAAGGAAGAACGCCTGTCGAGCTTAGGTCAGCGCCATGGTCGCGAGCCCGAGGAACAGCCCCATGCTCGCCACATCGGTCGCCGTGGTCAAAAAGATGCTCGACGCCGTCGCCGGATCCGCGCCCACACGGCGAAGAGTCAGAGGAATGAACGCCCCAGCGAGCCCGCTGATCACGCAGCTTCCGATCATGGCCACGAACACGATCGCCGCCAGCGTGAGGGCAGCAGGCTGACCCTGTGCGGTGGCGACCAGATACATGCCTAAACCGGCAGTGACGCCAACCAAAGCGCCGTTGGCCAGTCCGAGCTGTGCCTCCTTGGCCACGAGGGCCTTCTCGTCCCCGTCCTTTACTTCTCCCAGCGTCAGCCCGCGCAGTGTTACCGCGAGCGCCTGGCATCCGGTGTTTCCGGACTGGCCGGCAAGCACCGGGAGGAACAGCGCGAGGATGACCATCTGGTCGAGTGTGTCTTGAAACACGGCGACGACCGCCGCAGCCACGAACGCGGTCAGAAGGTTCAGCTGGAGCCAAGGATGGCGGAGCTTCAGACTCCGGCGCACCGGCGTCGTCAACCGCTCTTCCTTGTCGACACCGACCATCTGTCCAGGCTGAGCCGTAACCTCGAACGTGTGTTCCTCGAACATCGCCTGGCCGCGGACCAACCCAACCAGCAGGCCACCATCCTCGCAGACCGGGTACACAGGAAAGTGTCTGCGCACCACGAGCTTCATGGCGTCCTTCAACTCTGCGTCCGCACTAAGTGAAAAGGGGTCCTTCAGCATCACGTCGCCGATAACTGCTTCGGGGTCCGAGACCAAAAGGTCCCGCATCGTGACGATCCCGATCAGACGCCCCTCTTCGTCGGTGACGAAGCAGTACGTGATGAAGATCTTCGTCACGAGCAGCCTGACTCGGGCCGTCACCTCAGCCACCGTCTGGTCCGGCCGGAAGACGGCCGTCGGCGGCTCCATCAGCCGCCCGATCGAATCCTCCGGGTAGGCCATGTTGAGCGCCCACTGCCGCGTCACCGCCTGCGGTCCCGTCGCGACCAGGCGACGACGCTGTTCATCACCCATCTCAGGGATGATATCCGCGACCATGGCCGGATTCATTCGGCGAAGCACCTCGATCACCAACTCATCGTCAAGCGTGCCGAGCGTTCGTCCAGCCTCGACGGAGTCCAGCCGGGACAAATCGTCCGCGATCTGCTCCGGTGTCGGTGGTGCGACGGCCAGGGTGGCTGAGTTACTCGTCGAGGCTGTGTCCACGGTGACCTCCAGAGGGAAGAGCGCAGTCAGGTTGGGCCGCGTTCCTAGGCTGGAAGTTCAACAGGTGCATGGGCAACGCGCCAGTGGTTTGAGCGCGGCCGCCTAACGGTCGACGGCTCTCTCCCCGCGGAGCTCGATCAGGGTAGCCGGCTTGTCGGGGCGTTTTTCCCCCGCGGTCACCGCCATGTCGAGCCAGTTGTCCCTCGGCGGTAGCCCGCACACGGAGAAGGCCGTAAACACACAGGGCGCGTTGTAGGTCCTATTGAAATCGATCGAGGTCCAGCCGCTCTCGTCCGGAAAGGGGACGCTCAGATAGCGGCCCCCCTGATAGGTCTCCGTGACAGCCGTTGAGTCCCACATCATGACGAAGAAGGCCGAACTGGTTTCTCCGGCTGTGGCGATCAGCCTCTGTTCCTTGCCGTCCTTCCGGAACACGAGTTCTCCGCGGGCCTGGTAGTCGATGAAGCCGCCGGTAACGTCGGGGACCGACATGACCTTCACCTCTTCGTACGCGTCGAACCGCGCCGGCAGGATCCACGCCGCATCAACCGGATAGAACGCCGGTAGGCGAAACGACTCGCGGTTCGGTAGGTCCTCGTCCCATACCCGGAGCCAAAGTCGATCGGACCCCCGCTCGGCATGGATCCGCATTCCGAGCGAACCGATCGCGAACTGGACAAATTCACCCTCCCGGTCGTTTCCGAGGGCGATCGCCTCCACGATGGGCGAACCGTCGTCGCGACGCAGCGGGGAACCCTCCGCGGGTTCGAGGACGATGCCCGATCCGTTCCGAAGTAGCGTGCCCGCGTGGGGCGGCGAGTCGAGGGCCGAGAGGACGATGGGAAGCGTGGGATCGGACCCGAACGCGGTCCGCCCCTCTCCCAGATCGTGAAGGCCGACCCACAGGACGGCTCCCCCAGGCGGCGTCACGAGTCGGGAGCGACGCCACTCTCGCCACTCATCGTGATCCGTGGTGAGTTGAGCCAGGTCGACTTCAATCGGGGCGGGCCATTCGCCCGTGCACGCCATGAGAAGTACGCCTAGAAGAGCGAGGCGGAACGGTGAGGCTGACGCTGAGGAGGGATGTGAGGACATGATCCGGGACGGCGGGAGGGTTGAACGAAGAAGCGGCCACAACTCCGGGGAGTCGCGGCCGCTTCGAAAGTTCGGGCTGGATCTGTGTTCGAGAACTTCGTGTTACCTGAAGTCCACCCCCGTACTCAATGCGTTGCCGCGCCCCCGTACGAAACGGAGGCGTCGACATGTGCAGGCGTACGTCAGAGGCTGACCGAGCATGGACCGAGTGTACGCTCTCTCGGCCCTCCGCGAAAGATCTGTGCAAGCCTCGACGGCACCAATGAGTGCTATGGGTGGACCTCTGTCAGCCGCCGGCTCCCGGCACCAAGCGCCGCATCTGTTCCAGAAACGGCAATGGGGTCAGTTCTCCGTCGATGATCGAGGCCAGTTCTTCCTCACGGCGCCAGTGTGCTTCGAGACCCGCGAGTTCCATCTCGAGCAGGTGCTGTTCGGACGCCTCGTTGGCCGCGATCTCCAAGGCGATGCCCCCGGTTCGCTGTAGGTCACCCAGGCGCCGACCATCCTTGATGACGATTCGAGTGAGGTCCCGAGGGGAGCCCGCCTCCTGAATCAGCCGAGACGCCGCGACCACGCGCTGTTCAGAGGCGCCGGCGAAGTGATGGTAGGCGAGAACCCGCCTCAAGGTGCGCTCGGCGTCCTGGCCTCGAAGATGGAGCCCCGCATCGCGGTATTCGCCACACTTCGGACAGCGCGCCACCAGTTCGATCTTGCCTGTCTCTTCCGTGGGGAAGAGTCCGAGGGCTCCGCGTTCCCGGAAGGGGATCGACCGGAAGAGATGATCACACTTCGTGCACCGTCCCTCCCCACGCCACGCGGAGCTACCGAAGCGGAGCCACCTCGCTCCGTCCCGTACCGTCTCGCTGCCGTGCCCCATGACGAGCCACACCCCGAGCATCGTCATCCCACCCGTCGCCCAGCCACCGGCCACGACCGCACCCGCCGCCAGAGTCCCCGCAACGCCGAGTTTGTCCCAACTCCTCTTCCGAGACGTCAGTTCTCGACCGTAGCGCCACCAAGCCTCCTCGGTGCGTTCGGCTTTCCCGACCCGCACGACCTCGAGCTGACCCGCCCGCAGGAGCGATATATTCTCTGTCTGCGAGAGGAGTTTGGCTCGATCGGTGGCGAGCTTCTCCAGCTCCTCGAGCGCTTCCCAACGATCCTCGATGGGGGTCAGCGACCAACTGCGGCAGGTGCGGCACACGGCCCACAGTCTGCCGCGTTTCGGATCGAAGGCGAGCCTTCGACCGTGCGGCAGATGCTGTAGCTCCTCGTTCGCCTCAAAGGGCGTGGCACAGACGAGGCAGCGCGTGTACACGAACAACCTCCTGAGTCCCGGTGATCCCTGGGAACTGGGCCTACCCGTCAGCGTACGTACCGGGTCCCCGTTTCCATCATGAGCCGTGGCCTTCGTGCGACGGCGACAATACCTAGATTGCCGGATGCTTCTCGTCATCGACAACTACGACTCGTTCACGTTCAACCTCGTACAACACCTCGGATCGCTCGGGGCGGACCCTGTCGTGGTGCGAAACGACCAGCATTCGATAGAAGAGTTGGTCACCATGGGTCCGACGAGAGTCGTGGTATCGCCCGGTCCTTGCACCCCCAGCGAGGCCGGCGTGAGCATCGATGCGTTCCGCGTCCTGGGGGGGCAGGGGATCCCCATGCTCGGGGTCTGCCTGGGTCACCAGAGCCTCGGTGAGGCGTTCGGGGGACGTACCGTGAGGGCCCGGCGGATCATGCATGGCAAGACCGGACCGATTCGCCATACGGGGGATTCACTCTTCGAAGGGATACCGACGACCTTCGCAGTCGCCCGATACCATTCGCTCGTCACCGAGGAGGCTGTTCTCCCCACCGTTCTCGAGCCGATCGCCTTCAGCGCCGACCCCGATGACGAGGGTGAAATCCAGGCGATGCGTCACCGGAACCTCCCGCTGTGGGGCGTCCAGTTTCACCCGGAATCCCTCTTCAGCGAGCACGGGATCCGGCTCCTCGGGAACTTCCTCGGCTCGCAGATCTGAACTCCGGTGCCGGTTGACCCTAGCCCCTGCGTTCCGGTAGCTTTCTTGGCGTGAATTTTGCATTTGCGTCCCGCCTCGCCGGCCCCGGAAAAGCCGCTTGAGCGGCCAGGTTCTCGGCATCGTGCCGGCCCGGCTCGCCTCAGCTCGGCTCCCCAACAAACCACTCTACCTCCTTCTCGGTAGGCCCTTGATCGAATGGGTATGGCGACGTGTGGCGGCCATGTCCGTGCTCGATCACGCGGTGGTCGCCACGGATTCCGAAGAAGTGGCCGCAGTGTGTCGTGGACTGGGCGCTCCGGTTGAGATGACTTCACCCGATCACATATCCGGGACGGATCGGGTTGCCGAGGTCGCCGAGAGGCCCGAATACCGGGCTTTCGACTACATCGCAAACGTCCAAGGCGACGAACCGCTCCTCAACGAGTCTCATCTCCGCAGCGCCATCGACCTCGTTCGAAGGGGCGGGTGGCAGGTCGGCACGTGTGCGACGCCGCTCCTGGTGGATCAAGCACGGAAGGACCCGTCTGTTGTGAAGGTGGCGCGAGCGGCGAATGGCCGCGCGCTCTACTTCTCGCGGGCGGCGATTCCCTATAAGCGCGACTTCAAGCCGTCAGCCGATGAACTGGAGAGGGAGCCCTTCCTGCGCCATATCGGCATCTATGCCTATACTCGAGACGCTCTGCGTGACTGGGTCGCCCACGCACCCTCTCCACTGGAGCGACTCGAGCTGCTCGAACAGCTGCGGCCGCTCGAGGCGGGTCTTCGTATTGGCGTCGCCATCGTTGGCGCGGCCGACCCGGGGGTCGATACTCCGGCCGACGTGATACGAATGGAACAGCGTTTGAGTGAACAGCGATTGAATGAACAGCGAGCCACCACCTTCGCATGACGAATCCATGACCGAGAAACAGAGCCGTCCCACGAAATACATCTTCGTCACAGGCGGCGTCGTGTCTTCCTTGGGAAAAGGGATCGCGGCCGCCTCCATTGGCCGGCTGCTCAAGGAGCGCGGGCTCCGCGTCACGCTCCAGAAGTTCGATCCCTATATCAATGTCGACCCGGGCACCCTGTCACCGTACCAGCACGGCGAAGTGTTCGTCACGGACGACGGGGCGGAGACGGATCTGGACCTGGGCCACTACGAGCGATTCATCGATGAATCGCTCTCTCAGGCGAACAACATCACGACCGGACGCATCTACCTGAACGTCATTACCAAGGAGCGCAGGGGCGACTACCTCGGGTCGACGGTTCAGGTTATTCCACATATTACCGACGAGATCAAGGCAGCGATCAGCCGGCTCGCGCCGGGCAACGACGTCGTCATCACCGAAATCGGGGGCACCGTCGGTGACATCGAATCCCTGCCGTTCCTCGAAGCGATTCGGCAGTTTCGAGGCGACGTCGGCCGGGAGAACACGATGTTCGTGCATCTCACACTCGTACCGTATCTCGCGGCTGCCGGTGAGCTCAAGACCAAGCCGACCCAGCACTCGGTCCGTGAACTCATGGAGATCGGAATTCAGCCCCAGGTGATCATCTGCAGGGCGGAACAGCCGCTCTCCAAAGAGATCAAGCGTAAGATCGCCCTCTTCACCAACGTGGACGTCGACGCCGTCATCGAGTCGCCCGACCTGTCGACGATTTACGAGGTGCCCCTCAGCTTCAAGCGTCAGAAGCTCGACGACGTCATCCTCGGACGGCTCGGGCTCGTCGATATGCCGGAGCCAGACCTGACCGGTTGGACCGATATGGTCCGGCGGGTCCAGCACCCAGCCTCCGGGGAGGCTCGCATCGCGGTCGTTGGCAAATACACGGAGCTGGTCGATTCGTACAAGTCGGTCCAAGAGGCGCTGATCCACGGAGGGATCGCCAACGACGTGAAGGTGCACATCGAGTGGCTGCTTTCCGAGACGTTCTCCCGCGATTCGGGGGTCGATCGCCTCGCCGACTTCGACGGCCTCCTCATCCCGGGGGGCTTCGGCCCTCGAGGGGTTGAGGGGATGCTGTCCGCGATCCGCTGGGCACGTGAAAACGAGCTGCCGTTCTTCGGTATCTGCCTCGGACTTCAGTGCGCCGTCATCGAATTTGCGCGCAATGTCTGTGGCCTGGAGGAGTCGCACTCTTCGGAGTTCGCGGAAGACTCGTCCGATCCCGTGATCTGCCTGCTGGACTCACAGCTTCAGGTAACGACCAAGGGCGGCACGATGCGCCTTGGGGCCTACCCCTGCGCGCTCGTCGAAGGAAGTCGGTCTCGAGAGATCTACGGTGAAGCAGAAATCTCGGAGCGGCATCGGCACCGGTTCGAGGTCAACAATGAGTATCGGGACCTGCTGACTTCGAACGGTATGACGATTAGCGGGACTTCACCGGACGGGGGATTGGTGGAGATGATCGAGATCACGGAGCACCCCTGGTTCGTGGCCGGCCAATTCCATCCAGAACTCAAGAGCAGGCCGACCCGGCCGCATCCTCTGTTCGCGTCGTTCATGCAGGCCGCGGCCCGGCACGCCGAGCGGGGTGGAAGCGTCACTGCCGAGCTGCCGGCCGGAGTCTGAAGCCGCATAGGCGAGACGACGTGTTCGATCGATTCCTGCTCGTCGCGGGGCCGTGCGCGCTCGAAGGCCACGACCTGAACCTCGAAATCGCGCGCGCGCTCGCCACGTTGGCGTCTGAAACCGGTCTGCGCGTGGTCTTCAAGGGCTCGTTCGACAAGGCCAATCGAGCGCGGCTCGAGTCTCCCCGGGGGCCGGGGATGGAGGCGGGACTCCATCTGCTCGCCAGGGTCGCCGCCGAGACGGGCCTCCCAATCCTTACGGACATCCATGAACCGGCGCAGGCGGCTCCGGCCGCATCCGTCGCCGACGTGCTTCAGATCCCAGCGTTTCTCTGTCGGCAGACCGATCTGCTCGCCGCCGCGGGAGAAACGGGGAAACCGGTCAACATCAAGAAGGGGCAGTGGATGGCCCCCGAGGAGATGGCGGCGGCGGTCGACAAGCTGCGGGTGGCGGGTGCGCCGCAGGTCGCGGTCACCGAGCGCGGTACGATGCTCGGGTATGGGGATTTGGTTGTGGATATGCGCTCGTTCGAACGAACCCGGGCCGCCACTGACGCGCCCGTCCTGTTCGACGGTACTCATTCGGTACAGCGGGCGGGCGCGGACCGGGGATCGAGCGGAGGAGACCCTCAGCATATCCCGGCATTGGTCCGCGCTGCCGTGGCGGCGGGCTGCGACGGCCTCTATCTGGAAACGCACCCAAGGCCCGCCACCGCCCCGTCGGACGGGCTCACAATGTTGGCGCTTAAGGACCTCGGGGCACTCGTCCGGGACGTCCTAGCGATTCGTGACGCTCTCGCTTTCCCGCCCGCACTGCGGCCCTCGGAGGGCCCGCTACCATGACACGTTCGTCCGACCCCATCAATCCTGAGATCGCAGCTCGTATCAAGCTCGTCATCTTCGATGTGGACGGCGTGCTGACCGACGCCGGTGTATATATCGGGGCGACGGGAAGTGGAGAGACCGCCGAACTGAAACGCTTCGATATTCAAGACGGGGTCGGAATGAAGATGCTCGTCTGGGGCGGCCTGGACGTCGCGATCGTCTCGGGTCGAGTCTCGGAAGCAACGTCCGTTCGGGCTCGCGAACTCGGCATCGTGGAGTGCCATCAGGAGCCCGACGCCCACAAGCTCAAGGTCGTCGAGGCACTTCTCGAACGAAAGCAGATCGCCTGGGATGAGGTGGCCATGATCGGCGACGACATCCCGGACTTGGCCGTCATGCGCCGGGTGGGCCTCAAGGCGGCCGTTGGCAACGCCACAGCCCCCGTAGTGGCCATCGCGGACTGGCAGGCAACAAAGCTGGGTGGACACGGTGCCGCACGTGAGTTCTGCGACGCGCTACTGGCCGCACGCGGTGTCCTCGACGACGTAATCGAACGCTACGTGCAGGAGCGGAGCTGAGCGTGCGCCCTCGAACTGCACACCCGGGTGAACCCAGACCGACCCAAGAGAGTAGGAGTGGAGCGCGCCGATCAGTTCGCTTGGATGGAAACGGACCCATGGATATGACGACTTGCCGAAGTTCCCGGACGCCCGCCGCCATTGCCCTTGGTGCGGCGCTGCTCCTGGCTGCCGTGGCAGGTTGCGAGCGTAGCATCAACACTCCGCTCGCCAACTCGGCCACGCAGCTGATGGAGGCCGACAACGTCATTTTCGGAATGGTGAGTTTCCTGACGTCCAGGGGGATCCGCGAAGGGCGCGTCGCAGCAGACACCGCCTTCATGTACGCCGACTCCGCCAAGGCCGATCTGCGTAGGATGGAGATCGTCTTCTATGATGAAGTCGGTCGGGAGCGGGCCACGGTCACTGGGACGTACGGGGAATGGAGTCAGGCGAGTGACAGGATGATCGCCCGCGGTGATGTCGTCCTCTACATCCACTCGGACTCCAGCACGATCGAGAGCCAGGAGATCCATTACGACCCGGATCAGGATCGCATCTGGAGCGACTCCGCCACCGTGCGCACACTGTCCGATGGCTCGGTCACCTCGGGCACGTCGTTCCAGTCCGACATGTCGTTCGAGAATATTCGGATCACGGACATCCGGGGCGGCGCCCGTCGGGTCTTCTGATTGGTCGCCATGCCGCCGCCTACGTTCCGTCGCGCGAGGTGGGCCTTCGCGGTTGTCGGGGTGTGCGTCGGAATAATGCCCGGGGGTGCGGCTGCCCAGGACGGCTGCGTCTTCGGGAACGACGGCAACGACGACTTCTTTCGCGAGTCTCTCCCCAGCGGCGTCGTAACCTATGTCAGCAATCCGCATTTCTTGTGTGATGACGGAGTGCAGATCTGGGCCGATTCGGCGGTTGCCTACGCAGCGCTCGGGATGACGTACCTCATCGGCCGCGTCCGCTATCTCGATGCGACTCGCGAGCTTCGGGCCGACGAGGCACGCTATTTCTCGGACCAGGGACGGCTCCAGGCTCAGGGTCACATGTCGATCCGAGATGAACAGCAGGGATCCTCCATCGAGAATGGGGATCTCGTATACCTGCGGCGAACCGACTTCCGAGCCGAAGAGACGATGACGGTGGTCATCGGCTCCGACTTGTTGCGGCCACGGGCCGTGCTCGCAGCGCCGGCCGCACCGCTCGACAGTGCCGCGCCGCTCGACGCCCGAGTCCCCCTCCGCGCTCCGCCGGAGCCGTACACGGTTGTCGGCGATCGCATCTTCCTCCGCGGTGCCTCCGCGTTCACCTCGGCGGGCGACGTCGAGATCGTACGCGACTCACTCCGCGCCTTCGCAGATTCGGCGGATTTCGATCAAGGCTCGGGGGACCTCTTGCTCGAGGGCTCGGCTCGTGTCGAAGGGACGGGATATCTGCTCGAGGGGCGGACCATCACGATGAAGGCTCAGGCGGAGTCGAATGAGATCCATGCGGTGCGCGAGGCACGCCTCACCGGGGACGATCTCTTACTCACCGCGGCCCAGATCTTCGTCTTCCTTCGAGACAACAACCTCGAGCGCCTGGTGGCGATTCCCGGCTCGAGAGGGGGCCCAGGACCCGTGACCGACAGCACCGAGGCTGCACGGCCAAGAGCGATCGTTCAGGACTTCGTCCTCACCGCCGATTCCCTCGAAGTGACGTCCCGTGACAACGCGGTGCAGCGTGTCTTCGCGGCCGGATCGGCACGGAGCGTCTCGACCTCCGGTGACTCACTGAATACCCCGTCCATGCCCGCTGTCGCCACGACGGACTGGCTCGAAGGTGACACCGTAGTGGTCTCATTCCGAGCTCCCGATGCCGACTCAGGCGACCTCGAGGTGGATCGTATCGTCGCTCGCGTCCGAGCCCGGAGCCTGTACCGCCTGGCGGCGTCCGACACCGCGGCTCGCCCCGGGACCGACCCTCCGGCGGTCCACTACGTGGTGGGCAACGAGATCTCGATCGAGATGGGCGAGGGTGAGGTCCGCACGATGCAGGTGGTGGGACAAACCCGTGGGGTGCACCTCGAGCCCCTTCGCAAGCCAGCCGTCCCCGACACCGTCGTACGTGATACCACGAATGTGATCGAACCCGCCTCGATACCATCGAACGACCCGAATCGTCGTGAATCGACCCCGGAGCACGACACTCCCCGAGAGGAAGAGCCGTGGATACGCCCGTAGAGCTCGAACACGCACCGGACACCTCCCCCGACCCGAACTTCGGAGAGAGCCGACTCTGGGCCTCGGGCCTGACGAAGATCTATCGCAATCGCAGGGTCGCAGACAGCGTCGACATCGCGGTGCGACAAGGGGAAATCGTGGGCCTGTTGGGACCCAACGGTGCGGGCAAGACCACGACGTTTTACATGATGGTGGGCCTGATACCACCGAACGCGGGTTCGGTCCACCTGGACGGAGCCGATATCACCAAGACGTCGATGTACCGACGTGCGCGCCAGGGAATGGGCTATCTGGCCCAGGAGCCATCGGTATTCCGCAAGCTCTCCGTCGAAGACAACGTGCTGGCGATCCTCGAGACGCTCGGACTCTCCAAGGCCGACGAGAAGCAGCGCCTCGAAGAACTGTTGGCGGAACTCGGACTCCGGGCGCTGCGGAAGAACAAGGCGTTCTCCCTCTCGGGGGGTGAGCGACGCCGTCTCGAGATCACGCGGGCGCTCGTGCAACGACCCAAGTTCATGCTGCTCGACGAGCCCTTCGCGGGCATCGACCCGATTGCCGTCCACGATATCCAGGAGATCGTGCGAGGCCTGAAGAGCCGCGGAATCGGCGTGATCATCTCCGATCATAACGTGGAGCAAACGTTGGAGATCGTGGACCGGGCATACATCATGTATGAGGGTAAGATCAGGGTGAGTGGCACCGTCTCAGAACTCGTCTGGAACGACGAGGCTGCCGAGATTTACCTCGGACCGGCGCTGACCGCCCGTATGAGGGAGCGGTACGCCCGCCCTTGAGGGGTAGGCGTGGGCTCTCCGGGTCGCGGACGCGGTAGGTCCGGGCTCGCAACCGAGGAACGATGAGTCAGTTCAGCACGAAGCTCTACCAGAGCACGCAGCTCCGGCAGGAGATGCGGATCAACCCTCGCCTGTATCAGGCGATGGAGTTGCTCTACATGCCCCTCCTCGACCTGGAGCAGCATGTGCAACAGGAGCTCGCGGAGAACCCGTTCCTGGAAACGACCGAAGCGGAAGTACTGAACGAGGTCGAGCTCAAGTCGGACACGACGGATGAGCCGATGGGCGATGACGAGGTCGATTGGGAGGAGATCCTCCTCGACGGTTTCGACGTCGGAGGGCGGCGCCAACAGTACGAGCACCGCGACTATTTCGAACCGACCCCGGTCGAAGCGCAGGACCTCCACGATCACCTTCACGATCAACTCCGCCACCTGTCCATCTCCCAACGTGAGATCCGTCTCGGGGAAGAACTGATCGGAAACATCGACGACTCCGGGATGCTCGCCTGCACAACGGAAGAGGTGGTTACGGGGGTGAACGATTGGCTCAACGAGGTACGGCCAACGGTCATCGAACGGGCAGGAGAGATTGCGAACGATGTGGAGCGCGCGCAGGAGCTGGCGGATATCGAGGAGGTGTTCCGCGACTACCAGCCCGAGGAAGCGGAGCGGATGCTGCTCGTCATCCAGAACTTCGACCCACCCGGCGTAGGGGCGCGCACTGTCCAGGAGTCCATCCTCATCCAACTCCGGCTACGCGGCGAGCACGAAACCGATGCCTACAAGATCGTCGAGAATCACTTCGACGAGCTGATCAATCACCGCTGGGTGGACATCGGGAAGACGCTGGATCTCTCGCCCAAGGAAGTGCAGGACGCCGCGGATTCGATCAGTCATCTCGACCCGAAGCCCGGACTCAAGTATTCCGTCGAGCCGGAACGTTATGTGATTCCGGACCTGATCGTCGAGAAGATCGACGGCGAATACATGGTGTTCGTAAACGACACGAGCCTGCCGCGCCTGCGCATCTCTCAGTCGTATAAGGATGTCGCGAAAGACAAGAAGCACTTTACCGGCCAGAACAAGGAGTTCATCGCCAACAAGCTCAACGCGGCCAACTGGATGGTTCAGGCCATCGAGCAGAGGCGTCAAACGATGCTCAAGACCATGAGCTTCATCGTCGACCGACAGCGAGAGTTCTTCGAACGCGGTG
>JAQBXY010000059.1 GCA_027623325.1 Gemmatimonadota bacterium | reverse complement strand
AATGTTACACCCGACGGAGGTGACGAGCCTCTCAGGTCGTCGTTTTCTCCTTTGCTCTTTTTGCCCTAGTGTACCGCCTCTAAAGTCCTTAGCCCACGTTCGATCTTCTTGATGATCTCTTTGGCGGACTTGGTCCAGGCAAAGGGTGTGGGGTCTTTGTTGCGGTTGCGGATATATGCGTTGATGACGTCCACGAGTTCGCCGACACTGGTGACGGCGAGGCGGCGAAGTTGGCGGTCGTCGAGCTCACCAAAGAAACGTTCCACGAGATTCAGCCAGGAGCCGCCGGTGGGAACGAAGTGGAAGTGGACACGGGGATGGCGTTCGAGCCAGCGACGCACCTTCTCGTGTTTATGCGTGGCGTAGTTGTCGAGGATGACATGGATATCGAGTCCGGGCTCAACCGTGCGTTCGACGGACTTGATGAACTTCAGGAACTCCTGATGACGGTGTCGGGGCATGCAGTCGTGGATCACATGCCCGGTGGCGACCTCGAGAGCAGCGAATAGAGTGGTGGTGCCGTGTCGCTTGTAGTCGTGCGTCATCGTGCCGGCACGGCCCTTCTTGAGCGGTAGGCCGGGCTGGGTACGGTCCAGGGCCTGGATCTGGCTCTTCTCGTCGAAGGAGAAGACCACTGCATTGTCAGGGGGATTGAGGTAGACACCCACCACATCGTGGATCTTCTCGATCAGGCGAGGATCCCGTGAGAGCTTGAAACGCCGGATCTGGTGGGGCTTCAATCCGTACTTCTTCCACGTCCTCCAGATATCGACGTGATTGAGGCCCATGGCCTCAGCCAGCAGCCGACTCGTCCAGTGGGTCGATACCTCGGGGGGAGGATTCTCGTTGACCGTCTGCTCAACGATGTCCGCCTCGACGGCGGGGGTGAGCTTGCGTGGCCGGCCTGCTCGCGGCCGATCCTGTTCAATTCCCTTCAGGCCTTCTGCTTCGTAGCGACGCATCCAGAGCCGGGCGGTGTCGCGCGCCACGCCCACCGACTGCGCCAGGCTCCGGCTCGACTCCCCTCCCGCTGCACCCAAGAGGATCCTCGCTCTCTCGACCTGCCGCTGGGGGAGCGTCCGAGATCGAAGCCACGACTCCAGGACTTTCCGGTCACCCCGTCGCAAGCGCAACTTCTTCGTTGAATTGCCCATGTACAACAAGATACACGCCTTTCTCTCTAAGGGCTAGAGACTTTTGTAACAGTACACTAGGGCGCTGGAGTCGAGAGCGCTGCTCCGCAGGAGCAGCGTGTAGGGTTTTAGAGAGCTCGGTGTGATGCCGCATCCGGTAACTGTTGCCGCGGACGTTGACGATGTGACAGTGGTGCAGGAGCCGATCGATGAGGGCGGCAGCCATGACTTCGTCACCGAAGATGTGGCCCCACTCCTCGAAGCCCTTATTGGACGTCAGTACGGTGGCTGCGCGCTCGTAGCGCCGGTTGATCAGCTGGAAGAAGAGCATGGCGCCGGTCTGGCTGACGGGCAGATAGCCGATCTCGTCGACGACGAGGAGCGACGGATAGGTCAGGGTCTTGAGGCGGTGCATGAACTTACCCGCGGCCTTGGCCTCTTCGAGCGAGGTGATGAGGTCGGCGAGCGTGCCGTAGTAGACCCTGCGTCCGCTCTGTGCAGCTTCGATGGCGAGGCTGATCGCGAGATGGGTCTTGCCGACGCCGGGCGGGCCGAGGAAGACGACGTTCTCCTTGCGCTCCAGGAAGCCGAGTTCGTGGAGGGAGTCGATCTGCTCGCGCTTGATCGAGGGCTGGAAGCTGAAGTCGAAGTCGGCAAGTGTCTTGATGGCCGGCAGTCGGCTTGAGCGCATCGCAGCCTGGAGTCTGCGGTTGTTGCGCAGCGCGATCTGAGAGCCGAGGAGCTGCTCGATGGCTTCCGATGCGGTGACGCCTCCGCCGTCGACGCCCGTGAGCACGTCGTCGAGCGACTCGAGTGCACCCGGCATCTTGAGATCGGCGAGCTGGCCTCGGATCCGGTCACGACGCGACCGCGCGGCGGTCTTCATCGCACACCTCCAGCGAGTTGGGCATACGTCTCGAGCGCTCGACGCTCGACTTCGATGAGAGGCACGATCGTCTGCGTCCGCTGCTTTTTCGGCTTCGGCGAGAGCACATAGGAGCGGTACGGACGTAGCGCGAGCGGCTTCAGGTCGCCCAGCTCACGCTCGAAGCGATCGACAGGTCGCTCCTTGAGCGTGCCGTGGATGCGCACGTTGGCGACCGTATCGAGCCAGTGCTGGGCCTGGGCGTTGAGGTCGGAGTCCGACGTGAACGTGCGACCATAGAAGAAGCTGGAACGCACGTAGCTCACCGGTCGCTCGACCTTGCCCTTCGTCTTCGCGCGATAAGGCCGACACGCCCGGACCCGGAAGTCCCAGTGATGCGCGAAGCGTAGGAACTCGGCGTTCTCCGTGACCCGCCCACCCGCATCGCGTTCGTCCTGGGTGATGACCGCCTTCATCTGATCGAACAGCAACTCCGACGGCACACCGCCGAACGAGGCGAACGCAGACTCGAGGCCCTCGAACACATGAGCCATCGTCTTGCGAGTAAAGAACCGCAGCCACAGCTGGCGCGAGTAGCCCAAGACCACAAGAAGCGCATAGCGCTTGCCCCACGGCAGCCGGAAGTCCGCGAAGTCGACCTGACCCTGATGGCCCGGTGCCGTCTCGAACCGAACGACCGGCTCCTCAGGTGGCCGGGGTCGAACCCTTCGCACGTACGCCTTCACCTGCGTGTAGCCGCCCCCGTAGCCCGCTGCCTTGATCTCGGCGAAGAGCCGTACCGCTGTGAGCTCCGGATACTCCGCCAGACGCTCACCGATGATGCCCTTGTACGCATCCAGCTTCGTCGGAACCGGAGCGCGAGGTCCGTACCTCACCGTCTCCTCGCTCACGTCCCGGTCCAACTGCCCTGTCTCGATCCAGTAGTGGACCGTGCGCCGACTCACGCCGAGCTGCTCGGCTACCGCCGTCTTCGTCTGGCCCTGCTCCAGATAATGTCTAAGCAACACTCGCGTCTCCCATCCGATCATCGCGCCTCCTCCGCTATCGGGAAGACGCCAACGTGAACGATCGGCTACGAGGTCGCTCGGGGGTCCCG
>JAQBXY010000003.1 GCA_027623325.1 Gemmatimonadota bacterium | reverse complement strand
AGTCGAGGTACACGATGGGGTAGACGGCATCGAGCGGACGAGCCTGCCACGCCCGCACGTCTTCCAGCACCGCGTCGGTCACCGCAGAGATCAGCGTCGGCGAGATCTCGACCTGGTACAGCTCCAACAGGTGCCCCTGGATCTCCCGCGTCGTCATCCCCCGGGCGTACAGGGCGATCACCTTCTCATCGAAGCCAGGCAGCCGCCGCTGGCCCTTCGCCACCATCACCGGCTCGAAGCTGCCGTCCCGATCTCGCGGGACCTCGAGATCCATATCCGACGTGTCGGTCTTGACCCGCTTGCCCGTCTTGCCGTTGCGCGAGTTGCCGCCGTCACGTCCCTCTTGGGCGTGCTTCTCGTAGCCCAGGTGCGCCGTCATCTCGCCTTCGAGCACGCGCTCCACAAGACGCCGCGTCAAATCCTTCACCACCCCGCCTGGACCCATAATCTCCTCTGGTCCCTTCCCCTGAATCAGTCGATCCAAGATCGCGTTCAGTTCCTTCTCGCTAAACTCCTGATCTTCTGCTGCCATGGGTCTCTCCTTTTGAGAATCCTACACCATGGCCATTTACACAGTTTTCTGTACACCCTCGTACGCTCGCGGCTGTCCCCAAGCCCAAGGTGCCCTCCATCGGCCGCGGCGCCCCCATCCGCACTCCCAGAGCCGACCGACGCGCCCCGCTCGCCCAACACCCCTTCCACCCCCCGCCGCACCCCATCCAGCCACTCCTGCAACGCCTGAGAGTCATCCGCATTCCACCCGTCCATGAAGCCACCGCCCGAGCCAGGAGCTAGGCCCTCACCTACCGCCCCCTCACGCGCCAACAACTCCCGCGCATCGCACCACACCACCTCCCTAGGCACCCAAAGCCGATCCCCATCCACACTATCCACGGCCCCTTTGGTCAGCGACCGACGCAGATAGTGCACGGCCTGACTCAGCGCGTTGCGGGCCCGCTCTTCATCACTCTCGGGCCAGAACAGCGCTACGAGCGTCGAGCGGGAGACGGGCTCGGAGGCCATGGCGAGGTAGGCGAGCAGGCAGAGCCGCTTGGGCTGCGATACGAGGGACCGGACCTGCTCGCCGTCGGGTCCTCTGAGGTCGGGCGCCCCCAACAATTTCAGGCGGTATGGCTTGGGGCTCGCTGGCAGCATGCTCCATGGTCGGGGCGGCCCCCGACTTCTGCAACAGCGGAGGGCGACTCCCCAGATAAGAGCCGGGTAAGAGGCGCTTGCCTACCTTCCGCTTTCGAGTGATTCCTTCCCCTGCGGCGGGCACGACTCGACGAGAATCTCAGGAGAAGCGGCATGGCGAAGCTCACCTATCATGGACACTCGACGTTCTCGATCGTGACGGACGACGGGACGAATCTGGTGATTGATCCGTTTTTCACGGACAACCCGCTCTTCGTGGGGTCGCTCGATGCGATCGAGGCGGACTTCATCCTCCTCACCCACGGGCATTTCGATCACATCGCGGATGTGGTGCCGCTGGCGAAGAGGACGGGCGCGACGGTGATCGCCGCCTTCGAGATCGTGAGCTTCCTGGAGGGATTGGGAATCCCGGGTAGCGCCCAGAACATCGGGGGCGGAGTCACCTACCCGTTCGGCTACGTGAAGATGACGGCGGCACTCCACACCGGGGGTGTGCAGCTGCCGGGCGCGGAGTCGGTGACGACGACACCGGCGGGCTTTCTGATCAACTTCACGAGTGGGCAGCGATTCCATCACGCGGGGGACACGGCGCTGCTGACGGACATGCAGCTGCTGAAGGGTAAGGTGGACCTCGCAATCCTTCCGATCGGCGACCGGTACACGATGGGACCGGAGGACGCGGTGACGGCGGTGGACTTCATCGCGCCGAAGGTGGTGGTGCCCTGTCATTACAACACCTGGCCTCCGATCGAGCAGGACGCTGGCGCGTTCAAGGCGGCGGTCGGGGCACGGGCGCACGTCGAGGTGATGGCGCCGGGCGCGACGTACGAGTTTTGAGTTGATCGCGATCGCCTCCTCCAACCGCCATCGTCACGCGTCGCACACGAGGGCGCTCGCCTGGCGTGTGATCCGCGATCCGGCGGCCGCGGGCGCGCGGAATATGGCACTGGATCATGCCCTCGCGACGTGTCTGCAGGGCGACGAAGGCGTCCTCCGGCTCTACGCCTGGGAGCGACCCACGGTATCGTTCGGGCGGAATGAACCGACAGCCGGTCTGTACTCGATCCCGCGGGCGGAAGCGCTCGGTGTCGACTACGTGAGGCGCCCGACGGGCGGCCGTGCGGTGCTGCACGATCGGGAGGTCACGTACTCGGTCGTGGCTCCGATTCGCGCGCTGGGAGGCGCCCGGGCTGCCTACCGGAGCATCAACGAGGCGTTGGCTGCGGCGCTCGCGTCACTCGGTGCATCCGTGGCTCTGGCTGAGGATGCCGGCCCGACGGCGCTTGACGCGGGCCCGTGCTTTCAGAGTCCGGCAGGGGGTGAGGTGGTGGCTGATGGAAACAAGCTCGTCGGGAGCGCACAGGCTCGGATCGGCGGTGCGCTGCTTCAGCACGGATCGATCATGCTGGCGGGTGATCAGTCGATTCTGGGCGAATTGTGCGGCTCGGAACACGATCATCCATCTCCTGCGACACTCTCGTCCCTGGTGGACGTAGTCAGAGCGACTGATGTGATCGAGGCGGTTGCGGGACAGATGGAGGCTTCGTTCCGAGGCGATTGGTCTCAGGCCGGGTACGATGGCCTCGAAGTCGCGGAGGCGGACCGGTTGGAGTCGGAGCGGTACACGCAGGACTCATGGACATGGCGACGATAGAGTCGCCAAGATCTCAAGGGGGAAGCTCGATGAAGAAGCTCTTCGTATCTACGGTCGTCTTCGTGCTCGCGGGTTGCGGGGGTGGGGACGGGGCGGTCGTTTCGAACGAGCCGTTTTGCCAGGCGGTGCTTCCTGCGGTCGATGCGTTCATGGCTCGGGCCCGTGCCGAAAATCCGGTGCCGGATGACCCACGCTATGGAGGCACGGCCGTGGTCGGGTCGATCGGTGAGCTTGCCGACGGCATGAACGCAGCGGTCTCCTCCGACGCTACGTCGACGCAGCACCAGCAGTTCGTGAATCTCATGACGTTGCTCGACTACGATGAGAACGCGGTGCCGCGCCCCTATCTCGCGGAATCCTGGGACATCTCGGACGACAACACGTCGATCACGTTCCACCTCCGACGTGATGTTCGCTGGCACGATGGGGAGCAGACGGACGCGCACGATGTCGCCTTCACCTATGTGACGGTCACGAACCCGCTTACGGCATTTCCCAATTCTGCGTTTTGGGATCACTACGTGAAGGGGGCGGAGGGCGTCGAGGTGATCGACGACTTCACGGTTCGCATCCACCTACGTCCCCATGCTGAATTCCTCGACCCATTCCGCACGCTGGCGATCCTGCCGGAGCACCTCCTGGGCGATGTGCCTCCGGAGCAACTCAAGCAACATCCGTACGGCACGCAGTGCCCGGTGGGGAACGGGCCGTTCGTCTTCGTCTCGCACAGCGCTCAGGATCGATGGGTGTTCCAGGCGAACCCAGCGTTTCCTGCGGGTCTCGGCGGCCGTCCCTACCTCGACCGCTACGTGTATCGGATCATCCCCGAGCAGACGACGCTCCTGACGGAGCTTCTGACCGAGAACATCGATGTCTACGTCGCTCCGGCTCCGGACCAGGCCCAGCGGATTGTCGATGACCCGAGGACCACGCTCATGCGGTATCCGTACCGGCAGTACGTCTTCGTGGGATGGAACGCTCGGCGGCCTCAACTCGCGGACCCGCGCGTACGCATGGCGATCACGATGGGCACCGATCGAGGGAGAATCGTCCAGGCCCTTCTCCAGGGATACGGGACGGTGGCGAACTCGGGTGTGCCGCCGTTCCACTGGGCGTTCGACGAGGAGCTGAGCGGGTCGGTCACCTATGACCCGACAGCCGCTCGCGCGCTTCTCGAAACCGCGGGCTGGTCGGACCGCGACGGAGATGGAATCCGCGAGAATGCGGACGGGCTTCCGCTCTCGTTTTCGGTCAAGTACAACAACGGCAACCAGTCACGGCAGGACGTCGCGGAGATTATGCAAGCGCAGCTGGTCGACATCGGCATCGACGCTCGGCCTCAAGTGGTCGAGTGGGCGACGCTTCTCCAACAGATCAACACCCCTGATCTTCGAGACTTCGACGGGGTCGTGATGGGCTGGGTGGTCGAGTACAAGCTGGACGACATGGACCTCTTCCACTCGGCGCGGATCGATCAGCCTTATGCGTGGTCCGGCACATCGAATCCTGAGATCGACCGCCTGCTCGAGCGGCTGAATTCGACGACGGATCGCGACGAGGCGATCACCCTGTGGCGGGAATACCAGCAGTTGGTCATCGCAGAGCAGCCGTACACCTTCTTCTACTTCCCGGACCGGCTCGACGGCGTGAACGTGCGCTTGAAGGGCGTCGTGATGGACACGAGGGGCGATTGGCTGAACATCCGCGAATGGTACCTGGATCCGGCGTCACGCTGACGTGACGAAATACATCCTGTGGCGCCTGGCGGGCTCCGTCCCGCTCGTGCTGGGGATTGCGACGATCATCTTTTTTCTGGTGAACCTTGCGCCGGGTGACCCGACGCTGCTGCTGCTTTCGCCTGGCATGAACCAGGAAGTGGTCGAGCAGATGCGGGCGAACTTCGG
Organism: Gemmatimonadota bacterium; assembly: GCA_027623325.1. Classification (GTDB taxonomy): domain Bacteria; phylum Gemmatimonadota; class Gemmatimonadetes; order Longimicrobiales; family Gaopeijiaceae; genus UBA2589. The sequence continues at coordinate 193,188 of JAQBXY010000003.1, read as the reverse complement.
GCTCGACCAGCCCGTCTATATCCGATACGTGAAGTGGTTGGGCGCGATGCTGACGGGCGACTTCGGCTACTCGTTCTCGCACTCCCGCCCGGTGCTCGAGGTGATCAAGGGCGTGTTGCCGAATACGCTGATCTTGTCGGCGTTCGCCCTCGTGATCGCGTTCGTAACGGGGATCGTGCTCGGGACGATCCAGGCGGTGCGCCAGTATTCGCTGATGGACTCGACCATGAGCGTCGTGCTCCTGTTCTTCTACTCGATGCCGTCGTTCTGGCTCGCACTGATGCTGATCCTGTCGCTGAGCCTGTATGCGCGGAACGTCTGGGATTGGCCGATCTGGTTCCCGGCTTCGGGCATGACGGGCGTCGATCACGAGTTTCTCAGCTTTGCGGGTCGGATTCAGGATCGCGTCATGCACCTGGTCCTGCCGACGCTGTCGCTCTCCCTCGTGCTCACGGCCGGCATCGCCCGCTACATGCGCGCCAGCATGCTCGAGGTCGTTCGTCAGGACTTCGTCCGGACGGCTCACGCGAAGGGACTCCCCGAGCGCGTCGTCGTCTTCAAGCACGCGCTGCGAAACGCCTTGATCCCGATCATCACCCTCGTAGGTCTCTACATTCCCGTCCTGTTCAGCGGCACGGTCTTCATCGAGATGATCTTCGCCTGGCCGGGAATGGGTCGGACGCTTTTCGATGCGATTTTCCAGCGCGACTATCCGGTCGTGATGGCGGGGACGTTCTTCTTCGCGCTCATGGTGGTCACGGCGAATCTCGTCGCGGATGTACTCTACGCGGTCGTCGACCCCCGGATTCGTTATGAGTGAGATGCGTGGCGGGCGGGTACTCGCGGCGGCTCTCCCCGGGCTACCACAACTGCTGTCCGGTCGATGGGGCGTGGGTACCACGGCGCTTCTGACATGGATCGGAATGTGGTGGATCGTCATCACAAAGCTCGATCGCATCCCCGCCTTCTTCGGGGGTGCCTGGGATGAAAAGCTGGCGGTCTGGACGGTCCTGGTCGCGCTTTCGACGAGCGGGATCTGGTCGTGGCGCGACGCCGGCCTCGAGCGAGGGCCGAAAGTCGTAGGTGTCAGTCAGTGGGATCTGGCGGTGCGCGCGTTTTCCAAAAATCGAACTGCCGTCGCCGGTCTGATCGTCATCGTCGGGCTCTACCTGATCGCACTGGTCACACCGCTGATCGCACCCCACGATCCGAACGCCCAGTATGACCTGCTCACGAACCGGCTCATCGGCATGTCCGCGGCGCACCCGCTCGGAACGGACCAGTTCGCGCGGGACGTCCTGTCCCGCCTGCTGTATGGGGCGCGGATCTCCTTGACCATCGGATTCGTCGCGGTGAGCATCAGCGTCACGATCGGTACGCTGGTTGGGGCGATCGCCGGATTCCTCGGCGGATTCGTCGACGGTGCTATCATGCGCTTCGTCGATATGGTCATCTCGTTCCCGCGTCTGGTACTGCTGATCACGATCATCGCGATCTTTCAGCCGTCGATCTTTCTGATTATCGCGGTGCTCGGCCTCACGCTGTGGCCGGGGACCGCTCGAATCGTGCGGGGTGAGGTGCTGAGCCTGAGAGAACGGGAGTTCGTGCAGGCGGCCGAGGCGCTCGGGTATCCGAAACGGCGCATCATTTTGCGCCACCTGATTCCAAACGCACTGGCCCCGGTCATCGTGGCGGCCACGTTGGGCATGGGAAACACGATCGTCCTGGAGGCCGGCCTCTCCTTCCTGGGACTCGGAGTGCAGCCACCGACGGCATCGTGGGGCACGATGGTGGCGGCCGGGCGCAATACGCTCCTGACCGCATGGTGGCTCTCGACCTTCCCGGGTCTCGCCATTGTCTTCACGGTGCTGTCGTTCAACCTCGTCGGCGACGGCCTGAGAGATGCGCTCGACCCGAGGTTGCGAACGTGAGCGCTCCGATCCTGTCCGTCCGCGATCTGCGCACCTGGTTCTACACGGATCAGGGCGTCGCGAAGGCAGTGGACGGTGTTTCCTTCGAGGTTCGACTCGGTGAGACGCTCGGCATCGTGGGCGAGTCCGGGTGCGGGAAGACGGTGACGTCGCTGTCCATTCTGGGACTGCTCCCGCAGCCGCCGGCCAGGATCGAGGAAGGGAGTTCGATCCGGTTTGGCGGCGAAGAGCTCATCGGGCTCGAGGCGAATAAGATGCGAGCACTTCGAGGGAACGAGATCTCGATGATCTTCCAGGAGCCGATGAGTTCGTTGAATCCGGTGTATTCGGTCGGCAACCAGATCGCCGAGGTCCTGAGACTTCACCGGGGCATGAACAAGAAGCAGGCGCGCGCCGAGGCGATTCGGCTCCTCGCCGAGGTCGGCATCCCGGATCCGGATCGCCGAGTCGACGAGTATCCGCATCAGCTGTCGGGCGGGATGCGCCAGCGTGTGATGATCGCGATGGCGCTCTCGTGTGAGCCGAAACTCCTGATCGCCGACGAACCTACGACGGCCTTGGATGTCACGATCCAGGCGCAGATTCTCGAACTCCTGGCGGACCTTCGAGGCCGACACGGCATGGCGGTCTTGCTGATTACGCACGACCTGGGCGTCGTCGCCGAGGTATGCGATCGCGTCGTCGTCATGTACGCCGGCCAGGTGGTCGAGACCGGCACGGTGTACGAGATCTTCGCCGATCCGAAGCATCCTTACACACGCGGGCTTCTCGACTCGCTGCCATCCATCGATAACCCGGGACAGCGGCTCACATCGATTCCCGGAACCGTGCCGACTCCGACTCACTGGCCCGCGGGTTGCCGCTTCCAGGAACGGTGTGCGCAGGCAGGGGATGGGTGTGAGGTGGCGCAGGATCTCGTGGCGCTCGACGGTGCCGACCGAAGCGCACGCTGCTGGCGGAGTCGGCCATGATCGATCGAACCGCGAAGCCCCTCCTCAGCGTGCGAGACCTCAAGAAGTACTTCCCGATCCGACGCGGGACGTTCAGCCGCGTCGCCGGCCAGGTGAAGGCGGTCGATGGCGTGAGCTTCGACCTGTGGCGCGGGGAAACGCTGGGACTCGTGGGGGAGTCCGGGTGTGGCAAGTCGACGACGGGGCGCGCGGTGATGCGACTCCTCGAGCCGACCGCCGGCGAGGTCCACTTCGACGGACAGGACGTGCGCGCACTCGACCGTGAAGGGCTTCGGGCACTCCGGCGTCGCATTCAGTTCGTGTTCCAGGACCCGTACGGCTCCTTGAACCCGCGTATGTCGGTGGGAGCAATGCTCGAGGAGGCGCTCAAGGTGCACGGTCTCGGGGGTCCGAATCGACGGGATCGAGCGGTAGAACTCCTGGAACGTGTGGGCCTCCGGGCTGAGCACATCGACCGTTATCCGCACGAGTTCAGCGGCGGCCAACGGCAACGATTGGGGATCGCGCGGGCCCTCTCTGTCGAGCCGGAATTTCTGGTTCTCGACGAGCCGGTCAGCGCTCTCGACGTCTCTGTCCAGGCGCAGGTCGTGAATCTCCTCGAAGATCTTCAGCAAGAACTCGGACTGACGTATCTGTTCATTGCGCACGACCTCGCGCTCGTCGAACACGTGAGCGACAGAGTCGCAGTGATGTACCTGGGGAAGATCGTGGAGGTCGCCGAGGCCGACCGGCTGTATCGTGAGCCACAGCACCCGTATACGCGCGCGCTGCTGTCCGCGGTGCCCAGGCCGGACCCGGTCGGACGCGAGTCTCGGGAGCGGATCGTTCTCGAGGGCGACGTGCCGAGTCCAAGCGATCCTCCGTCGGGGTGCCCCTTCCATCCACGTTGCCCGCACCTCTTGAAAGATGAGACGTGCGAGAGCGTATTACCTACCATGGAGTCCTCGCACGAGGGGCATTTTGCAGCGTGTCATCATCAGACTTTTTGGGGCCGAAAGTAGGGGTTGACACCCTTTAGGGGCTCCGCCATGTTGCGTCCCTCTTAGTAAATCCGCCCTTCCCCGGAGTACGGTGGGAGGGCTCTGTCGCGAAACACGACGAACATCTGCTGGAGGTTTCTCTTGATTCACTTGTACGCCGCTCTGCTTCAGATCCCGGGCTTGGATGCTCCTCAGCTCACGTGGCAAGAGCAGGCCTCCACCAACTGGATCGGGATGGGGGGAATGCGGTATCCCCTCGCGCTCTGCCTGATTCTCGGCGTGATCGTGATCGTCATCAAGTTCATTTCGCTCACGAGCAAGTCTCTGCAGACGAAGCGGATTCTGAAGGACGTCGACGAGCTCCTGACGCAGAATCGTATCCGTGAGGCGCTCGAACTGACGCGTGACACGGATTCCCCGGCGGCAAACATCCTCTACGCCGGCCTCGAGCGACATGAAGAGGGCACCGATCGCGTCATGAAAGCGATCGAGAATCAGGGCCTCATCGAGATGAGCAAGTTGGAGAAGGGCCTCGTCGTTCTGGCGACGCTCACCAACATCGCTCCGCTGCTCGGCTTCCTCGGGACGGTCTGGGGAATGATCCTGGCCTTCCAGTCGATCGAGCAGGCGGGTGAAGTCGAGGCGACTCTGGTTGCCGGTGGTATTAAGGTCGCGCTGCTGACGACGGCTGCGGGCCTTATTATCGCGATTCCGGTGTCGGTCGGTCACAACTATTTCGTGGCGAAGATCGACGGCCTGGTCATCGACATGGAGGAGTCGGCGCAGAAGATGGTCGACACGCTCCACGCCATCGAGACGGGCCGCGCCGGCTGACGCTGACGCACAGCCTATGATCGTGGAGAGGCCACCCCCGAGGGGGTGGCCTCTTTTCGTTTTGCGGAACCCGACAGGCGGAAGAGCGACACCGAGAGTACGGGCTTTTTCGCCGTCATCTGTTTACTCTTCCGCATGACTGTGCGCACTTTTCTCACGTTTTTGGCGCTATTCGGCCTCCTCGGAACCTCTTCGGCCGTCGATCGTACGCCGCTCCTTGGGGGGCCCGCGACCGTATCGGACTCGGCGCTCGACGAGCTGTCGGTCGGTCGGTATTGGCACGCGACTCGAATGCTCCGAGCCGAGGGTGCGGCTGAGGGTGGGCCGGCTGACGTCCTCGTCCTCGCTCGGGCCGAGGCGGGATGGGAACACTGGCCTGCCGTGCGAGAGCTACTCGAGGGTGCGCCCTGGCTGGCCGATGCGAGTGACGGGGTCGGTCAGTACCTGCTCGGGCGGGCGCTGGAAGATGCGCAGCGTTGGGCGGATGCTTCCAAGGTCTACGGCGACTTCGTCGACCATATCGCCTCCGACGACTCACGCCGTCCGACCGCTTTGGTGCGTCGTGCGCGGACGGCCTGGTCTGCGGGGGACACCCAGGTGGCCCTGTCCGCACTGAACGAGTTGCATACGCTGCCCGTCGCTCGAAGCTGGGCGGCCGTGGAGCTGACGCTGGCGGCGGCTGAGGGCGGCGATGCAGCGGGCGTGCAAGCGCTTTCGGCGCACGTGATCGAGCCGGCTGCGCTGGTTGTGGTGTGGAGGGCCGAGGCCGACGCCATTCTCCAGGCGGGTGACCCGGTATCGGCCGAGAGGACCTTCCGGTCGTTGCGTGACGCGAGTGACGGCTCCCGGCGCGCGGAGGCGACCGTCGAAGTGGGTCGGCTCCGAGTGGCAGCGGGTGACTCTTCGGAGGGTCGGGCTTTGCTCCTCGAGGGGATCGAAGCCGCAACAGGAGCCGCTCGTGTCATGGCGGCGGCTTCGTTGATGGACCTCGGCGGTCACGATTTCGCGCGCACCCTCGAGCTGGCACAAATTCTGGACCGTGCCGGGGATGGCGCGCGTGCGCTTCGCGGATATGACCGGGCCCTTTCGCTTCAGAGCGACGGCGTTGAACTCCCAGAGGCTAGTCGCCTGGAGCGCGCGCGTTTGATGGGGACGGTGGCCTCGAGGCGGGAAGAGGCCATCGAGGAGTTCCGTTCGATTCGCGAGAGCACCCAGAGTGAGCGCATCGGTGCTCGGAATCTGGAGGTGTGGGCGCAACTTCGCGGTCGGCAGGGCATGACCGCTCAAGTCACCACGCTGCGCCGTTGGCTGCTCGAGGAATACCCGACGAGCAACGAGGCAGCGGAGGTCGCCTGGAGCCAGGGGAGCAACGCGGAGGCCGGCGGATCGCTGTCGCAGGCGCTCGATCACTATGGCTTCCTCGTCGAACATGTGCCGAGCCACGCGCGCGCCGGTCAGGCCAGGATGCGATCCGGGCAGATCCACCTTCGGCGTGGGAATCTCGACGCCGCTGCGGAAGTGTTTGAACAGTACCTCGAGGACTTCCCGACCGGACGGCGCTGGCAGGAAGCGGCGTACTGGGCGGGCCGGACGCGCATGGAACTCGGCCACGCGACGGTGGGCGAGCGTCATCTCAACCACGTGCTCACGCAGCCTGTGGAGTACTACGCGGTGATGGCTGCAGACCTCCTCGACGTCCCCTTCGCGGTCGGCGCTCCAGCGGGCGCGGCGCCCGCGGAACCGGGCTGGCTCACGGAGGGCCTCGCCCGACTCGACGTTCTGACCGAAGCGGGCCTCGAGCCAGGGGCGGCGTCGGAGATCAGTCGGCTTCGTCAGCAAGCGGACGGCGCCCGTGGACCTCTGCTTCGCCTCGCCGATGGTCTCATCGAACGCGGCCGGACGATCGACGGTATCAACATCGGCTGGGCACTCCTCGAGTCGGAGGGGTCCTGGGACCAGGAGCTGCTCCGGATCATCTATCCGTTCCCCTACCGTGAGCTCGTGCGGCGCGAAGCGAAGGAGTGGGGCATCGACCCGTTCATGATGGCGGCGATCATCCGGCAGGAGTCGGCGTTCAAGGCCGATATCGTAAGTAGCGCGGGGGCGATCGGTCTCATGCAGGTCATGCCGCCTACGGGCGCTCAATTGGCACGCACGCACGGACCCGCAGGCTTCACGGACCAGTCGCTCACCAAGCCGGAGGTGAATCTCCACCTGGGCGCGGCCTTCTTCGTTGATATGAGCCGTCGCTACGACGACGACCTGCCTCTGGTGCTCTCGGCGTACAACGCGGGCCCGACGCGAGCGACCCGGTGGCGCCGTTTCTCGGAGGTCTCCGATCAGCTTCGGTTCACGGAGCGGATTCCGTTCGACGAGACGCGGGGCTATGTGAAGAGTGTGCGGCGCAATCTCGGACTGTACCGCGCGCTCTACGGCCAGGACTAAGTAGCTCACTCCAGTCAGTAGTCTCCCCGGAGGACGAGCGGGCGGGTCGCTGGCAGCAGGTTGCCCGAGAGATCCGCTAAAAAGCTGACGGTCCGGTCCCCGCGCTTGCGCGGGGCCGGATTTGCCCTCCAAAATTGATTCATGCTACGTGTTGCGTGGCGCGGATTGACCCAGAGGTCGGAGGCAGCTCATGAAAGGGACCGTAAAATGGTTCAACGACTCGAAGGGGTACGGGTTCATTCAGTGGCCCGACGGTGAGGACGTCTTCGTTCACTTCTCCGCGATCGAAGCAGAGGGTTTTCGCACGCTCGCTGAGGGTGAAGAAGTCCAGTTCGAGCTCCGCGACTCCGAAAAGGTCCGTCAGGCGGCGCACGTGATGCGAGCCTGACCTTTTCTTCGGAAGGTCCCGAGGGGCCCCGTGATCCTACGATCACGGAGCCCCTTTGTTGTTTCCTGGGCGATCCGGTCGCTCCTCTTCGCGCGGTGCCGGCTCCACCTCTATCTTCCGGCCTCGAACGCCGCTTACCCGATTCTCAGGACCGCTTCGCCGTTGCAGATCCCACCGAAGACGAAGCCACGGATCTTCCTGATCGACGCGTACGCACTGATCTATCGGTCGTACTTCGCGTTCATCAGTCGCCCGCTCACGAACTCGGCCGGAGAGAACACCTCGGCTCCGTTCGGCTTCACGCGGTTCCTACTCGACATCCGGGAGCAGTTCGAGCCCGACTATCTGGCGGTGGTCTTCGACGCCGGGGATTCGTTCAGGGACGAGATCTACCCCGGGTACAAGGCGACCCGGGAGAAGATGCCGGATGACCTGAGGGCCAGCCTCGGGCGGATCCGTACCATCGTCGAGGGCTTCAACGACCCGGTCGTCGAACTGGACGGGTACGAGGCCGATGACGTGATCGGGACGCTGGCGATTCAGGCCCGCGACGCGGGGCTCGACGCCGTGATCGTCTCGGGGGACAAGGACTTCTATCAGCTCGTGGGGCCCGGCATCCATCTCATGAACCCGGGCCGCGGTGGCTCGACGGGGGTCGCGGCCGAGTGGGTGACCGAAGAGAACGCTCACGAGAAGTTCGGGGTGGGGCCGGCCCAGGTCGCGGACTATCTGGCGCTGGTGGGTGACTCGTCGGATAACGTGCCGGGTGCGCGCGGCGTCGGGCCCAAGACCGCCGTGCAGCTCCTTCAGCAACATGCGACCATCGAGGAATTGATCGCACACGCGGCGGATCTCAAGCCGGCCCGGGCGGCGAAGTCGATCATGGAGAATGCCGATCAGGTACGACTGTCGAAGCGGCTCGTGACGATCATGACCGATCTCGACGTCCGTCTCGACCTGGAGGCCCTTCGTGTCCAACAGCCGGACAACGAGGCGCTTCGCGACGTCTTCATGGTGCTGGAGTTCCGGCGGCTCGCAGACCAGTTCGCCGCGGCCGCTCAGGCGGCGGGCGGGAGCCCACTCGGCACAGGCGATACGGAGGCGGCGGCTGTTGCCACGGAGTACCGCACCGTCGATACGCTCGAAGGGGTCGCGGAGGTCGTGCAGGCGATACGAGCGGCCGGCCGGGTGGCCATCGCCGTCGAGTCCTCCGCACCGGATGCGCTGCGAGGAGATCTCGTCGGCCTCGCGCTGTCGGTGGATCCCGGAACGGCGTGGTATCTCCCGTTCGGCCACCAGGAGCCTTTCGAGTTGACCTTCGAGGGCGAGGGTTCGGAGGAGGTCCGGAACCTTCCCGTGTTGATGCACCGGAAGATGTCCGCTCTGAAAGCGGTTCTCGAGGATGCTGAGGTGGCGAAGGTCGGGCATGACCTGAAGCGCTCGGCGTTGGTGCTATCGATTGCGGGAGTCGAACTCGTGGGGCTGACGTTCGACACGATGATCGCGAGCTACGTACTCGATCCGGGTAGGCGGGGGCACGACCTCCAGATCTTGTCCTTGGACGTGTTCACCCACAAAGCCGCGGACGTGTCGGACGTGGTGGGAAGCGGCCGCACGAAGATCGCGTTCGCCGAGGCTCCGGTCGGGCGTGCGCGGGACTACCTGTGTGAGATGGCCGATCTGTCGGGGCGCCTCGCGGAGCACCTCGATGGTCAACTGGACGAGGCGTCGCTCGGCGACCTCTTCGCCGACCTGGAGATGCCGCTCGTTCCTGTGCTCCTGGGGATGGAGCGAGCCGGCATCACCATCGACGAGGGCTTCTTTCGGTCGATGCGCTCGAAACTCAAGCGTGAACTCGATCTCATCGAGGAGGAGATCTTCAAGGTCGCGGGCACGGACTTCAACCTGAACTCGACCCAGCAGCTACGGCAGATTCTCTTCGAGAAGCTGGATCTGCCGGTGCTCAAGAAGACCAAGACGGGCCCGTCCACGGACGCTTCGGTCCTCGAGGAGCTCGCGGAGATGGGCCACGAAGTACCGCGGCTGATGATGGAATACCGGGAGATGGAGAAGCTGCGCTCGACGTACGTCGATGCGTTGCCTCAACTGGTGAACCCGCGGACCGGCCGGATCCACACGAGCTTCAACCAGACGGTGGCCGCGACGGGGCGCCTTTCATCCAGTGACCCCAATCTGCAGAACATCCCGATCCGGACCGACCTCGGCCGCGAGATCCGGCGAGGGTTCGTCGCCGCGCCGGGCCACGTCTTCCTTGCCGTGGACTACTCTCAGATCGAGCTACGCGTACTCGCCCACTTCTCCGGCGACGAGGCGTTCGTGACCGCATTCACGCAGGGGATCGACGTCCACCGCCAGACGGCGGCAGTCATCTTCGACGTGCCGGTCGACCAGGTCACGGCGGAGCAGCGGGGGCAGGCGAAGACGGTGAACTTCGCCACCCTGTATGGTCAGGGCCCGTTCTCCCTCGCGCGCCAACTCGGAATCTCGCGGGAAGAGGCCAAGCAGTTCATCAGCACCTACTTCGAACGTTTCCAGGGCGTTCGTGACTATCTCGACGCACAGGTCGAGATGGCGCGTGCGCAGGGGTATGTCGAGACGTTGATGGGGCGACGCCGTTACGTCCCGGAGCTCAAGGCCGGGAATTGGAATACGCGGCAGTTCGGCGAACGTGTTGCCCAAAACACGCCCATTCAGGGGACCGCGGCCGACATGATGAAGAAGGCGATGATCGACGTGGGAGCCGCGCTGGACGCGGCAGGTACCAAGGCCGTCCTTCTTTTGCAGGTCCACGATGAGCTATTGATCGAGGTGCCCGGCGCAGAGGTCGATGCCGTGCGCGACATCGTGGTTGCGCGCATGGAAGGCGCAATGACGCTCGATGTACCGCTGGTCGCCGACTGGGGTGTGGGGAAGACCTGGTACGAGTGTAAGAGCTAGCTCACACCATTCGGTCCCGTCGCGCCATCCGCGCGCCCCGTTGTCCAGGACATCGTTCTTCCCCTGACCCGAGTCCAGAACGCGGGTCGATCGCACTCAGATTGGAGGGTACCATGAGCCGGTCCGTGAACAAGATCACCTTGATCGGGAATGTCGGGCGAGATCCCGACATGCAGCAGACCAAGAGCGGCACCAAGGTCGCTCACTTTTCCTTGGCAACGAACCGCCGGACCACTTCCGATGAGGAAGAGCGCACGGACTGGCACCGCCTGACACTCTGGAACCGCCAGGCTCAGTTCGCCGAGGACTACATCCGCTCGGGCGATCGCGTCTACGTCGAGGGCCGCCTGGAATACGACTCCTACGAGCGCGATGGCGTCGTGATCCCGACCGCGGAGATCATCATTCGAGAGGTCGTGCTCCTGAACTCCAAGGGCGCTTCCGTCGAAGAAGAGTTGGAAGAGGCCGCGTAGTGTGAGCGCCCGGGGGCCCATCAGCCCCCGGGCGGCTCGCTCAGGCGATCCCTCCGAGGCCTACATCCAACTCCGGAACTGAGGCGCGACGGAGAAGACTCCCTCCCAGCCGCCACCCGAAATCCCTCGGCCGACGTCGATCCGCATGGAGTCCCATCCGATCGAAAGGCCGAGTCCGACGCTTCCGCGAACGCCGGACGACGATGGCGTGCCCCAGCCCGAGGGAAGGGACGTATCTCCCAGATAGGTCGCGCCGACGGCGGTGAAGGCCCGAACACCGACGTAGGGGGGATAGATCGGCACGGTCGTCTCCGCGCGAACGAGCCAGTACGCGTTTCCCACGAAGGTTCGGTAGTCGTGCCCGGGCAGCGTGTGTCGACCTCCGATAAGAAAGAAGGTCTGGGCTGGGGCACCGGGGTTGGTGACTCCCGCCGTCACACCTACGTGACCGGTCCATGCGCCGTCCGGGTGGGCGAGCGACCATTCGGTGTCGGCCAGCAGTGAGACGAAGTTGCGATCGCCGAGTCTGCCGCCTGTAGCGAAGAGCCGAGCCTGCCCCTCGGCGGGCAACTCGAGTCGGGCGGATAGGTCGACGGCACCCAGGGATCCGTCGTGCACCGAACGCACCGGTCGGAACTCGGTGTCGGGGCTATCGGAAACCACATCGCGCGCGCTGAGGTGATTCTCCCAGCGGAGCCCGAACGCGATGCGTCCCGACGGCTGCGCAGAAAGGGTCAGCGAGGCGCCGCGTCGGAAATACGGGTCGAGATAGTCCTTCGAACCCGACAACGAACTGATCGTGTTCTCCATCCGGGTCGCTCCGGGATGGCCCCCGATATCCCCCATGAGGTCCCAATACGCGTCGAGCGTCGGCGCCACACCGCTGCCTTCTCCGGTCACTGAGATGGCTCCGGAGCCTCGGCCGCGGCCGAGGGAATAGCCCGCAGTGGTCCGTGTGAGGAGGTCACCCCGCGGCCGGAGCGTCACGCCACCGCCGAGGAAGAGCCCCTCGGCTCGATTGTAACGGGCCACATCGGAGAGGCCTGCGAGGTGCAGGCGAACGGGCGCGAGGCCACTCAAGACCTCGTCTTCGATGACCTCGCGCACCTGGGCTCGCACCTCGTCCATCGTCGGGGACGGGGCGAGGCCTCCTCGCTCTTCCAGATCGTCAAAGATGCCTCTCTCGAACGGAAAGGCCTCCCTCTCCCGGACGGATACGGCACCGACCGGAGGACCGGCGAAGAGCGAGTTCGCCAGGTCGACGTTGAAGTCGTAGCGGCGGATGTCGAACTGGCCTCGGATGACGCTCCCCGACATGAAGTCGAGCATCGGCATCTCCCTCCGGATCTCTGTCTCCTGGCGGTAGGGAAGCCAGTAGCGATCCATCCAGAGAGAGTTGTTCAGGGAGATGCGGATGTAGTCGAGGTGAGGGTCGACGTACGAGGCCGGCGTGAAGGAGAAGTTCATGCGTACGATGGCCGCGCGGTCGCGGTCCAGATAAACGGTCCCCAGGAAGCCCGGACGGTCGAAATCCTTGGGCCGGACCTGGACCTCATAGACCCTCACCTCCTCGCGGCCCTCCGCGTAGGTCAGCGTGAGCGAGTCGACGAGCTGGAAGTCGTAGGTGCCTTCCGAGCCCGGCCCAACCGGGTGGAGCACCTGTCCCACTTCGTCCCCGTCTCCGAGTCGGATGAAGTCCCCGAAGTCATCCATCACGACTGTCAGGTGGTCGAGGTGGTAACGAATTCGGGTCGGAAGGACCTTCTCGTCTCTGAGGCCCACGATGTGCTGCTTCGTGTCGTTGGGCGCGCGCCAGAAGACGTCGAGGGCGACTTGGTCGGCCTTCACCAGGACAGGCTCGCTCTGCTGCGGCCGATCAACGAAGAAATACACATAGCCCCTGGCCTCAGCCTGGTACGACTGGAGGTCGGGATCGACCGCAACGGACTGACGGACCGCGCGGGCTCGTTGGAGCAGCTCCGTGACCCTCGCGTCGTTCCACCTCTGGGCGGGCGCCTGAGCTTGGCCGTCGCTTGGCGCTGCCGTCGACGCCAGGAAGATCACCAGCGTCGGAAGCGCTCGCCGGCCGAAGGCGGAACGAGGGCCCCGTCCCGTAGGACGGAGCCCTCTCCGGTATGGATGGCTACCGAGCGCCCGAACGGCTAGTGGGCGTTCCAGAATCCCGACAGCGACTCGCCATGCGGACTTTCGCGCAGCTTATCGAATGCGCGGTTCCTGATCTGGCGAATCCGCTCGCGTGTGACGCCCAGGAGTGATCCGATCTCCTCGAGCGTGCGCTCCTCGCCATCGTCGAGCCCATAGTAGAGGTAGAGGATCTTCCTCTCCCGCTCGGTCAGGTAGCTGTCGAACATCGACTCCAGGAAGTCCCGGCGAGCGATGGACTCCACGTCCTCCTCGATGTCGGCAGCCGCGAAGCCTGCGAAGCGTTCGCCGAAGCTCGAGCTGTCGCGATCACCGCGGTCGATGGGAGCATCCAGGCTCAACTCGGACGCCGCCACTCGACGAAGAGCGCGGATGGTGTCGACCGGCTCCTCCATCTCGTTCGCGATCTCTTGATCGGTCGGAGACCGTCCGAGTGTCTGCGTGAGTTGAGTGTTCGTCCGCGCGAGCCGAGAGAGGTTCGAGTTCTGATTGAGCGGGATGCGGACAGACCGAGTCTGTTCCGCGAGTGCCTGCAGGACGGTTTGTCGAATCCACCACACGGCGTACGAGATGAACTTCACGCCCTTGTCGGGATCGAACTTTTTCACCGCTTTGAGAAGGCCCTCATTGCCGATGCACACGAGTTCGGCGAGTCCAAGTCCCCGTCCCTGGTATTTCTTTACATACGAAATGACGAAACGGAGGTTCGCCGTCACGAGCCGTTCGGCAGCTTCCTTGTCGCCGACGCGTGCTCTCCGGGCGAGCTCCCGCTCCTCCTGGGGGTCTTGGATGAGGGGGTACTTCTCTACGTCCTGCAGGTACTGGTCAAATGAATCCAGGCCACGAGAGGAAGAAAACATCCGTTTTTTCCATGCCTCGGCTGCGGGTCGAAGGCGCGCTGGCTCGATGGGACGACACCCGACAATCCGCCTGGGGATTGGGTTTGGAGGGGGTCGGGGCGGCCAGCAGAAAATGCTTTAGGGTGAAAAGGAAGGTATAAAAGCGTGTTTCCAGGGTCAAAGGTTTTTTTTCCGGCACCGGCCGGCGCGGCTCACGCGAAGAGAAATTCGGCCTTGAGGCTCTCCGCGCTCGGCCCGTTCAGCCCGAAGAAGACACACGTCCCCGCTGTTGGACCTAGCAGGTCGACTCTTCGAAAGAAGTCGCCTTCGCGTATGCCGGTGGCCGCGAGCGCGCCTAGGTCGATGAGGGCGGCGCCCCCCTTCCGGCGGAAGACGAAGACAGGTGTGCCGCCACGGACGACGATCCAACCGGTGGAGAAATGGGGCGCGCCCTGCAGGCGGTAGGCACCGGCGGGGCTTCCGCGGAGCGCACCACCTGGGGCGAACACATCATCATCCTCGAGCGATGCTCGGACCCACTCCGGCAGCTCGTCTGGCCCCGGCCACTTCCGCTGCCGTAACGTCTGGAATACCCGTCCGATCGCGAGGCGTATCGCGAAGCCGAACGCACGCACGAACGACGGTGCGGTGCGCCCGACGGCCACGATGGCGAGGAGCGCCACGAAGAAGGCCCACGCCGGCGCGTCGAGTGTGAGAGCGACCATTCCCACGACGAGAACGTCCTCGGCGAGTGAAACGAGCAAGACCGACGGCGTCCTCACGTTTCCCAACCACCGTACGACCTCACCTCCCGCTCGGAAGCCGTGGGCGAGTGACGCCAGAGCGCCGCCCAGCAAAGACCCGCCGATCAGCAGCGGTAACGGCTGCCCGTCCAGGAGGAGAAGTGCGAGGAGCGCTCCCGATACCGGCCGGATGATGGCGTGGAAGGCGTTCCAGGCGAGCGCGGCAGGCGGGAAGCGTTCGGCCGCGAACTCCAGGATGTAGAACGTACCGACCATGATCAGTACTTCGGGTGAGTCGAGGTCGCCGAGCGCGCCCGGTAGAGGCGAAGCCCACAGCCCCGTGGTCGGAGCGGCTCCAATGAAGAGGAGGGTCAGGTAGAGGTCGACACCTGCCGCGAGCGAAAGCGGCAGGAGGGCCAATACCTCCAGGGGGACGCCGAACACGATCAGGTCAGGAGGCTGGAGCGGTCAGGAGGAGCACAGCGTTGATGCCTCCGAATCCGAACGAATTCGAGAGGGCCACGTCGATCCTACCGTCTCGACCCGTCCCCGTCACGTAGTCGAGGTCGCACCCTTCACCCGGCTCGAGCAGGTTCAGGACGGGTGGGACCCATTGATCGAGGATGGACAGGCCGGTAATGGCGACCTCGATGGCTCCGGACGCCCCGAGAGCGTGTCCGTGATAGGGCTTGGTGCCAGTGACGCTGACGGAGTCTGCGTGGGAGCCCAGGGCGGTCCGCAGCGCCAGCGACTCGGCCCGATCGTTGAGTGCAGTGGACGATCCGTGGGCATTCACGTGATCGACATCGATCACGCTGAGGCCCGCCGTCGCGAGGGCGGCGTGAATCGCATCGGTCGCTCCGGAACCGTCGGGCCTGGGAGCGGCCATGTGGAACGCGTCGTTGTTCGTGCCGTAGCCGAGGATGTCCGCGTAGATCCGGGCGCCGCGAGCTTCGGCGTGAGCCGCCTCCTCGATCACGAGAACGCAGGCCCCTTCACCCATCACGAACCCGTCCCGGTGCGCATCGAACGGTCTGCACGCTTCGTGGGGCGCGTCGTTTCGAGTGCTCATCGCGCGTAGCGCCGCGAAGGCTCCATAACAGACCGGAGCGAGCGGGGCGTCCACACCACCGGCGAGGGCCACGTCGACCACTCCTTCTCGGATCAGGCGAGCGGCCTCCGCGATCGCCATCGTCCCCGCAGCACAGCTCATCGCGTTCGTGGAATTGGGCCCGGAGATCCCGAACTCGATGGCGATCTGGCAACTGGCCGCGCCCGCGAAGGTCGTGGTCGCCAATCTGGGGTCCAGAGCACGAGCGCCTCGTTCCAAAAAGCCGCGAAGTTGGACCTCCGCGTGGGCGATTCCACCCATGGCGGATCCCAGCTGCACCGCGGTTCGACTCGGATCCAGATCGTGAGACTGGAGGGCGGCATCGTCGAGCGCGAGACGAGTCGCGGCCAGGGCGAACTGAACGAAGCGGTCCGTTCGTCGGGCCTTCTTCTCATCCATGAATCGAGTCGGCTCGAAGTCGTGGATCTCGGCCGCCATCCGGCTCCGAAACGGTTCCGGGTCGAAGTGTGTGACGGTTTGGATCGGGGATCTGCCAGCCCGGAGTCCCGTCCGGAGCGCCTCGACACCGATTCCCGCCGCGGTCAACGGTCCGATGCCTGTGATCACAGCCCGGCGGGTTCTTTGAGGCAATTCGGCCGGCCACGGAAGGAGGATTTTCTTCGACGGGATTGCTACCCGTTCGTGTGCGCCCCGGTCCCTGAAGCGGTTTGACACGCGTGATCTGCATCGACAGGATCATCGTCCCTCAGAATCACCACCGGAGAACGATCTCTCATATGGATAAGCGACGTCAGGAAGCCCTCGACTATCACTCGGAAGGGCGCCCCGGAAAGATCGAGGTCGTGCCTACCAAGTCCGTCGCTACGGCGCGGGACCTGAGCCTCGCCTACTCACCCGGTGTTGCCGAGCCGTGCCTGGAGATCCACAAGAACCCCCTTGATGTCTTCAAGTACACCGCGCGCGGAAATCTCGTTGCCGTCGTGTCGAACGGCACGGCGGTGTTGGGATTGGGAAACATCGGCCCGTTGGCCGCGAAGCCGGTCATGGAGGGCAAAGGCGTCCTCTTCAAGAGTTTCGCGGGCATCGATGTCTTCGATCTCGAAGTGGCATCGGAAAAGGCCGAAGACGTCATCCGGTTCTGTGAACTCCTCGAACCGACCGTCGGGGGGATCAATCTCGAGGACATTTCGGCTCCCGAGTGCTTCGTCATCGAGAGGACGCTCAAGGAACGGCTCGACATTCCGGTCTTTCATGACGACCAGCACGGCACGGCGATCATCGCCGGGGCCGCGCTCATCAATGCGCTCGAGGTTACTGGCAAGAAGATCGACGAAGTGAAGGTGCTGTTCAGTGGGGCGGGGGCCTCGGCCCTCTCGACGGCGGAACACTTTGGCCGCCTGGGCGTGCCCCTCAACAACATCCTCATCGTCGATTCGAAGGGGGTCCTCTACGAGGGGCGCACGGAGGGGATGAACGAGTATAAGGAGCCGTTCGCAGTGAAGACGGACAGGCGCACGCTCGCCGATGCATTCGTCGACGCGGACGTCTTCGTGGGACTGTCGGTCAAGGGTCTGGTGACCCCCGAGATGGTGAAGTCGATGGCCGCGAATCCGATCATATTCGCGCTTGCCAATCCGGACCCGGAGATCCTGCCGGAGGAGGTCGCGGCCATCCGGGACGACGCGATCATGGCCACCGGACGTTCGGACTATCCGAACCAGGTGAACAACGTGCTCGGCTTCCCCTTCATCTTCCGTGGTGCACTCGACGTGCGTGCACGCAGCATCAATTCCGAGATGATGATGGCTGCGACACACGCACTCGCCGAATTGGCTCGTGAAGAGGTACCCGACACCGTGCGCGGCGCGTACGAAGGATCGGAAATCAGCTTTGGGCGTGACTACCTGATTCCGAAACCGTTCGACCATCGAGTTCTCTTTCACGTCTCGCCCGCGGTCGCGAAGGCGGCAATGGACTCGGGCGTCGCGCGCGAGACCGTCGACCTCGACGAGTATCGCGACCGCCTGAGGGCCAGCCTCGGCCCGGGCCGTGAGGTGATGCGTTGGATGACCGCGCGCGCCCGCAGAAAATTGGCGCGCGTTGCGTTCCCGGAGGGTCATAACGACATCGTGATCCGTGCGGCATCCCAAATGGTCGAAGACGGCATCTGCCGTCCGGTGTTACTCGGTCGACCTTCGCGGATTGCGGAGAAGGCGAAGAAACTGGGCGTGCCGCTCGACGGTGTTGAAATCATCTACGGGGCCGAGATGGAGGCGAAGAGGGAGGAGTTCGCGGACATTCTTTTCGAGAGAAGGGGCCGGCGGGGACTCACGCTGTCCGAGGCGCAGTGGAATCTCTTCAAGCCGATTTACTTCGCGGCGAGCATGCTCGAGCACGGAGAGGTCGATGCCCTAGTCTCCGGCATCGAGGCGAACTACGCCGAGGTGTTGCGACCCTGCCTGCAGGTCATCGGTCCCAAGTCGGGCGGAAACGGACGGGTCGCCGGACTGTACATGCTCGCGTTCCCGAATCGGGAGTTGCTCTTCTTCTCCGACACCACGGTCAACATCGAGCCCGATGCGAGGGCTCTGGCGGAGATCGCCGTCCAGACCGCCGAATTCGTGCGAGAACTGGGGATCACGCCCCGGATCGCGATGGTGACCTTCTCGAACTTCGGGTCGGCCATCCACGACGAGTCGAGGAGGGTCGCTTCGGCGGTCGAGATGGTGAGGACCATGGACCCCGAACTCGAGATCGACGGGGAGATGCAGGCCGATACCGCGGTCGATGCGGTCAAGTTGGCCAATATCTATCCGTTCTCCCGCCTGAAAGGCCCGGCCAATGTCCTCGTGTTTTCGAGACTTTCCGCCGCGAATGCCTCATACAAACTGCTGCACATGCTCGGCGGCGCGGACCTGATCGGGCCGGTTCTCCTGGGGATGGCCAAGCCGGTGCA
This sequence comes from Gemmatimonadota bacterium, assembly GCA_027623325.1. Taxonomy (GTDB): domain Bacteria; phylum Gemmatimonadota; class Gemmatimonadetes; order Longimicrobiales; family Gaopeijiaceae; genus UBA2589. The sequence goes on along the minus strand of JAQBXY010000003.1, from coordinate 174,435 downwards.
CATCCTTCAGCGGGGCTGCGGACTTCAGGACGTTCTCAACCTCGCGACCGTCGCGTCGGTGGACTGGCAAGCGCGAAGTGAACACATTTGATGTCAGCCCCCGGACGCACCCGCGACGGGGAGCTTTTCATTTAAGACATCGAGTCCGGAGGGGCTGAAGTGGTGGCGACGAACGAAGATACGTACGACCTGGGCCGCCACGGCCTGAAGCCCACGGGCCGCGTTCGCCGGAATCTGTCTCCGGCTCGGCTCTATGAAGCGGCGTTTGCGCAGGGCGACGGCGAGTTGGTCCACATGGGTGCCATCGCGGCCGTCACCTCACCCACGACGGGTCGCTCACCCAACGATCGGTTCGTAGTTCGCGACGAGCACTCGGAAGAGCCGGTCGACTGGGGCAAGGTCAACGTGCCGGTGTCGACAGAACACTTTGACGCGCTCCGTGCGGATCTCGTGAAGTATCTCAACGGCCGTGACCTCTTCGTGCAGGACGCCCGGGCGGGGGAGGACGCGAAGCACGGGATCAACGTTCGCGTCGTGACGGACAGCGCGTGGCACGCGCTCTTCGCGTACAACATGTTCCTCCGCCTCGGCGCCTCCGAGCTCGACAGCTTCGAGCCGCAGTTCACGGTTCTCCACGCTCCGAATCTCAAGGCCGACCCGGGTCGGCACGGTTGTCGCTCGGAGACCGCGATCATGGTGAACTTCACGCGTCGTGAGGTTCTCGTGGTCGGATCGCGGTACGCAGGTGAGATCAAGAAGTCGATCTTCTCGGTGCTCAACCACTTGCTGCCGGCTGACGGCGTGTTCCCGATGCATTGCTCCGCCAATGTCGGACCTGACGGTGACGTGGCGCTCTTCTTCGGATTGTCCGGAACCGGCAAGACGACGCTGTCCGCGGACGCTTCGCGTGGCCTCATCGGCGACGATGAGCACGGCTGGAGCGAAGAGGGTGTGTTCAACTTCGAGGGTGGCTGCTACGCGAAGACGATTCGGCTGTCACCCGAGGGCGAGCCCGAGATCTACAGGGCGACCCAGATGTTCGGAACCATCTTGGAGAACGTGGTTCTCGACGAGAAGACCCGAGAGATCGACTTCGACGACGCCTCGATCACCGAGAATACTCGGGCCTCGTATCCGATCCACTACATCCCGAACGCCGTGCTACCGAGCCGGGCCGGACATCCTCGCAACGTCGTCTTCCTGACCGCAGACGCGTTCGGTGTATTGCCTCCGATCTCGCGTCTCACGCCCGAACAAGCGATGTACCACTTCCTGTCGGGTTACACGGCGAAGGTGGCTGGGACCGAGCGGGGAGTGACCGAGCCGTCCGCGACGTTCAGCGCCTGCTTCGGTGCACCCTTCCTCCCGAGACATCCCGGCGTCTATGCCGAGATGCTCGGGGATCGCCTGCGCGAGCACGGGGCACAGGTCTGGCTCGTCAACACAGGCTGGAGTGGGGGGGGGTACGGAGTCGGGACTCGTATGAAACTCCGCCATACCCGAGCGATGGTGAATGCGGCACTCGCTGGGGAACTCGACAAGACCGAGTTCGTCGCTGATCCGGTCTTCGGGATCGACGTTCCGACGGCGGTACCGGGCGTTCCGCCCGAGGTGCTACGCCCGCGTGACACGTGGGCTGACAGCGCCGCGTACGATGCCGCCTCGGGGAAGCTGTCTCAGATGTTCAAGACCAACTTCGAGCGTTTTGCGGACCAGGTGGGCGACGAGGTGCGAGCAGCGGGTCCTCGCTAGAGGAATTGGACGGGGCCGGCGCCGAGATGGCGCCGGCCCCGTCGTTTCTCAGGGTCGATCGTGATTGCCGGGCAGCAAGCCGCTCAGGTCACCACCCGCTGGCGGGTGCGCAGGTAGGCGATGCCGACAAGCAGACTGACAACGAGCATACTGCCGCTGCTCGCCGAGCGGGGAAGGGTGGGGCCGGGCCGGCGATCGAGTCCGTCGGTCGGCTCGTCCAATACCAGGAGGTCGGGCCGCTGGGACAGCGCGAGCAGCAGGAGCAATTTGCCGGTCTCCCCCTTCGACATCCGCGAGATCTTGCGCTGCGGATCGAGCTGGAGGCGCTCCATGAGCTCGTCGCACCATCCCCGGTCCCACAGTTTGTAGAACGAGGAGTGGACCTTGACCTGTTCTCCCACCGTGAGGCCCGGATACACGTGCGGCCGTTCCGGCACGTAGCCGATTCGAGCCAGGATCGACTTGATGTCCCGGGGCACGGGGCGGCCAAACACGGAGATCTGTCCTCGATCGGTCTTCAGCATGCCCATGAAGGCCCGAATCGTGGTGGTCTTCCCGGACCCGTTCGGGCCGAGGAATCCGTAGATGGATCCTGTCGGAACACGAAGCGAGACATCCTTCAACTCGAAGGACTTCCCCGCCTTCCATCCGACGTTCGAGAGCTCGATGACGTTATTCACTGATCTCGGCTCCTACTTCTGCGTTGAAGGCTCGCGAAAGCTCCTCGGCCCCGACCCCCAGCCGCGCACCGTCTTCGAGGAGCTTGCGCACCATCTGTTGGGCGCGTGTCGCCCGTTCCTCATCCTTCAAGAAGGCGGAAACCTCCTGAACAAATGTGCCCTGCCCGTGCCGCAGTTCGACGAAGCCGTCGGCCGCCAGGTCACGATACGCTTGGACGACCGTCGCCGGATTGACACGGAGATCCCTCGCGAGCGTGCGCACCGACGGAAGTGATTGTCCCGTCGACAGATCGCCGGCAGCGATCGCCACTCGGACGCGCGCGGCGATCTGAGCGTACAGCGGCGTCGGACTGCGTGGGTCGATTTCTTCGAACATCCTAGGCCCAGCCGCCGCCGCCGGCCGACTCGTCTCGCATGAGCCAGAACAGGGCACCCGCAACCGAGAAGAGGACCGTCGCCGTCAACATGAACACGGTCTCGATCCCGAATCCGAAGGAGCCCCCGAGCAGGCCCGACAGCCCGCCTGCGAGGACGTCCCACCACAGGATTCCCGCCACCAACAGCCCGGCGCCGAAGTTACTTGCGGCCCGGTCGCGAAGACTGCCGTCGTGGCGGAAGGGAACGAGGAACGACACCCCGAGTGAAGCCACCACCCAGACCGACACGTCCGAGGAGGTAAGGAAGTGGGCGATGAGTGCCCAGGCAGTGAGAGCCTGGGCGAGCACCTGGGCCCCGCCTGCCGCCAACAGCCGCTCCTTGCTCGTTTCCACCAGTTTCCCCCTCTGATCCCGTGATCTGTGTACTAGTGTACCAGTTAACCGATACAGTAAAACAGTGGGACGGATCTACGCAAGAGGATGGGTGCCGGAAGGATCGAGCGCCCCCCCTTTTCGGCCGTGGAGCTTGTCGGAGCACCTTCCCTCACCTAACGTGGCCACGCGATGAACAGCGAAAACGCCCCTGCCGCCGCGGTCTCGAACGCGGACATAGCCGACCAGCAAGCCATGGATGCGCTGCGGGACGCGCTCGGCCACGACTTCGAGATCGTCAGAAAGCTCGGGAAAGGCTCGATGGCGTCGGTGTATCTCGCCAAAGAGAAGGCGCTCGGTCGGCTCGTTGCGATCAAGGTTCTGCTCCCGGGTCGCGCAAACGACGAGACGGCCCGGCGTCGCTTCGAACGCGAGGCCAAGGCGGCGGCGTCGCTGTCGCACCCGAACGTTGTCCAGGTTTTTCGGTTCGGCCGTTTGCCGGATGAGACTCCCTATCTCGTGATGCGCTTCGTGAAGGGCCGTACCATGGAAGAGCGGCTCCAGGCGGAGGGAAGGCTCCCGAGGGACCTTGCGAGGCAGGTCCTGAAGAACGTGACTTCGGCCCTCGCCGCGGCTCACGCCCAGGGCATTGTGCACCGGGACATCCGTCCGGCCAACATCCTGTGGGACGAAGAGAGCAGCTCCGCGCACCTCACCGACTTCGGCATCGCAGCCCTCCTCGCCACAGGTGGCGAGGAAGCGACCCGGCTGACCAAGACCGGCCAGATGGTCGGGGACCCGCGGTACCTCAGTCCCGAGCAGCTTCTCGACCAGGATCTCACCGAACTCGCAGACATGTACGCGATCGGCGTCCTGGGGTATGAACTCTATACGGGGCAGGGTCCCTACGACGCCAAGACGAACACCCAGTGGATCACGGCGCACCTCAGCGCAACGCCGAAGGATCTGCAGGCCATACGTCCGGATGTCGAAGCGGACGTCGCCGATCTGCTGAAGCGCTGCCTGAATCGTGAGCCCAACTATCGGCCAAGAGCCGCCGACGCCGCGAGGGTTCTCGGTGGCGATATCCCGGTCAGCGCGGTGGTCACGAGTGGCAGCGTCGAAGACCTGGCGGACCTGAAGCAGCTGATCAAGAGACGCGTGCCGCAGATCGTGCTGGTGGCCGGCGCCGCGGCGCTGGGCTTCATCCAACTGATCGGTCTGCTCGTCGAAATGGGATCGCTGGGTCCGATATTCTGGGAACTGAGCCTTCCGTTCGCGGCCTGCGGTGTCGCTGCGGCCACGATCATGGCTTGGTTCCATGGGGAGGCTGGCAAGCAGGAAGCCAATGTCCTCGAGTGGATCATGCTGAGCGTGATCGGCGTCATCTGGATCACGATCAGTGCCTGGATCGTGGTCGGAGGCTGATCCCGGTCCGGCGGGCGACCCGTTAGCTTCGTTCGCTCGCCCAATCGCAACCCGATGCCCGGACCGATTTCCATGAAGTGGAACGCGATCGTACCTGTCACGCTTGCCGTCCTCGCGGCTCCCCTGGCACTCACGGCTCAGGCCCCGGCGGCCGTCCCCGACGCGGCACCGGCCCGCTACCATCCGCTGCCCACCCTACGGGAGCAGGCGGTCGAGCAACAGGCGTGGCTCGAGACGCGCCTCGAGCGCGTCCTGCCTGCGTTGATGCAGGAGTACGGAGCCGACATGTGGATCCTCTCCATGCGCGAGTACGCGGAGGATCCGGTCTTCTGGTCGATTACCTCTCCGACGACGTTCGCTGCTCGTCGGCGCTCGATCTACGTGATCACCCGCCAAGACGACGGGACGCTCGAACGACTTGCACTAGGCGGCACGAGTCAGGGAGGCGTCTTCGAAGCGTTCCGTTCGACGCGCCCTGCCCCGACGCAGCCAACCGGTGAGCTGGTCGGCAACGAACAGTGGAATCTGTTGCGTGAGCTCGTCGAAGATCGGGATCCCGGCAACATCGTGCTCAACATCGATCCGGAGTGGGCTTTTTCGGACGGTCTGCACGCGGGTGAGGCGGAGGCCCTCTTGGAGGCGCTCGGCGACAAGTACTCGAGTCGAGTCCGACGGGAACCGCGGCTGGCGATGAACTACGTGTCGCTCCGGATCCCCGAGATGATGCCACGCTATCGGAAGATCGAAGAGAGTGTTCACGCCATGATCTCCGAGGCGTTCTCCAACTCGGTCATTACCCCGGGCGTGACGACCACCGACGATGTCGTGTGGTGGCTGCGTCAGAAGCTGCAGGACCTGGGCTATACCACCTGGTTTCAGACCTCAGTCGACGTCCAGCGGGCCGGTTCTGGAGGCGGGGAGGGCGCCACGGTCATCGAGCGCGGGGACCTGCTGTGGACCGACTTCGGCGTGGTGGCGCAGAATCTTCACACGGATACCCAACATCTCGGGTATGTCATGAAGGAGGGCGAAACCGAGGTTCCGGCCGGTCTGAAACAGTGCCTCGCCAACTCGAACCGCCTGCAGGACATCCTGCTCTCGCACATGGAGCCGGGCCTGACGGGAAACGCCGTGCTCGCCAACACCCTGGCACAGATGAAGGCTGAGGGAATCAACGGCACGGTCTATACACACCCCATCGGAGATCACGGACACGGTTCAGGTCCTCTCATTGGGAGATGGGATGCACAAGAGGGCGTGCCGATCCGAGGTGAGGCGATCATGTTGCCGAACGTCTGGCACTCGATCGAGCTGCAGGCCACGACTCCCATTCCGGAGTGGGGCGGCAAGGCGGCCTCCTGCCGACAGGAGGAAGAGGCTTACCTCGACGAGGATGGAGAACGACACTGGGTCTTCCGTCGCCAGAATCGGTTCCACCTCGTTTGGTAGCGCCCAAGAAAGGGAAAGCCTTCGACCGCTCCATCGTCGAAGGGCCCATCCGGGGTGCGGTCTGGAAACTCGCCTGGCCGACGATGTTGCAGAACATCATCGGCGGGATGCAGGGGATCGTCGACCACGCCATGGTGGGCAACTACGTCGGCTACACCGGCAACGCCGCCATAGGCGTATCGTGGCAGATCTTTCTCGTCGTCATCGTCTTCATCAGCTCACTCTTTACCGGGATGGGCGTGCTCGTCGCCCGCTTTACGGGTGCGAATGAGCCCGACAAGGTGAACCGGACGGTCTACCAGGCGTTCCTGACCTCGATCATGTTGGTGGTGTTCGTCCTGGCCCCGATCGGCTATCTGCTCTCGCCGATTCTCCTCGACCTCGTCAATGCGACCGAGGCAGTCCAAACCGAGGCGCTGCCCTACCTGAGGATCATGTTTGTCTTCTCGTTCGGCATGCTCGTGTTCTTCATGCTGGGTGGTGCGTTGCGCTCGGCCGGTGATGCGAAGACACCACTCCGGCTCGGGATCGCGCTCACGATCCTGAACATCGTGCTCAACGTCGTCTTCATTCGCGGTCTAGGGCCCATCCCCGCGTTCGGTACCGCGGGGGCCGCGATGGGAACCGTCATCGCCGGAGCAACGATCGCGATCTACTCCCTGTTCAAGCTGTTCGGCGGAACGTGGGTGGTCGTCTTTCATAGGCGCATGGAATGGGCCCCTGACTGGACGATCATTCGGCAGCTGTTCAAGTTCGGGCTACCGACCGGAATCCAGGGCGTGGCGATGAACGTGGGCGGTGTTCTTCTGCTCGCCTTCGTCGGCTCGCTCGCCACCAGCGCGCAGGCGCAGGCCGCCTACGTCGTGAGCTACACTCAGCTCTTTTCGTTCGTCACATGGACGTCGGTCGGAATCATGGGCGCGACCGCGGCGGTCGCGGGGCAGAACCTCGGGGCCGGGCAACCGGACCGGACCGCCCAATCCGTGAACGTTGCGGCGGGTATCGGGCTGTCGCTTGCGGCGTCCATCGGCCTCATGTTCTTCATCTTTCCCAATCAGCTACTCGGGATCTTCGGGATGGACGAGCCGGTGGTCGTCGGGTTGGCAGTCGAGTTGCTGAGATATCTCGCGGTCTCGGGGCTGTTCATCACGGTGGCGCTCGCTTATACGGGTGGGCTGCAGGGCACCGGTGACACCAAGAGCCCCATGTATATTTCGATCGTCTCGCAGATCGTGATTCCGCTCGGCATGTGCTTCGGAATACAGACGTTCTCGACGCTCGAACCGCGGCACATCTGGATGGCGATCGTGCTCGGACATCTGACTCGAGCCACGCTGAGCGTGATCGTCTTTCGACGCGAGAAGTGGCGCAATATCGAGGTGGACATCGGAGCAGCCGAGACGGCCTGACTCCGGGCTGATCCAGAAGAAGGAGACGACATGGCGAAGCAGTACTGGCTGATGAAGTCCGAGCCCGACGTGTATTCCATCGAGGATCTGGAGCGAGACGGGTCGACCTCATGGGAGGGCGTCCGCAACTACAGGGCCCGCAACAACATGATGGCCATGAAGGTCGGCGACGAAGTGCTCTACTATCACTCGAACGCCAAGCCCCCCGGGGTCGTCGGCATCGCGAGGGTATGCCGAGAGGCGTACCCCGACGCTCTCGCGTTGGACCGAAAGAGCGACTATTTCGACGCGAAGTCCGATCCGGATAAGCCGCGCTGGTTCATGGTGGACATCGAGTATGTCTCGCAGACGGCTCAGCCGCTGGGACTTCCCGACATCAAGGCAGATCCGGCCCTCGCCGATATGGAGTTGGTGCGTTACGGTCGGCTCTCGGTGCAGGCGGTCAAGAAGGAAGAATTCGATCGGGTCACGAAGTTGGCTGGCCTGAAACGCTCACGGTGATGCGAAGGAAAGAGGGGCACATGCGTAGACACTTTTGTACGCTGCTGACAGCGGTGTTGGTCGTTCCGGTCCTTGCGGTGGCGCCCAGCGTAGCCGATGCGCAGCAGCTGGCCACCGCCGACCCGGTCCTGTCGCGGATCTGGGAAGAGGGCATGAACAACTCCCATTTCGAGTCCCTCGCCCAAGCGTTACTCGATTCGATCGGACCCCGCCTGACGGCCTCGCCGGGTATGGAACGTGCCCAGGATTGGGCGGCCAAGACACTCCGTGGCTGGGGCATCGAGGCCCGCCTGGAGCAGTACGGAACGTGGGAGGGTTGGAATCGCGGGGTGAGCCACGTGGATCTCGTGTCACCGCGAGTGCGATCCCTCGAAGGGCGTATACTCGCGTGGAGCCCAGGAACGGCGGGGCGACCGGTAGAAGGTGCGGTCACCTACCTGCCGGAGATCAACACTCCGGCGGATTGGACGGCCTTCTTGGGGACCGTTCGCGGCAAGTGGGTGATGATCTCCTTCCCCGAGCCGACGTGCCGCGCGGATGAGCAGTGGATCGAATTCGGCATGGAGGGTTCGCCCGAGCGGATGGCGGTTGCGAGAGCGATGGCCGAGCAGAGGTGGGAGAGGAGTCTGGCGATGGTGTCGAGAGACAACCGTCGGCGGGATGTCCATTCACAGCTCGAGGCCGCCGGCGCGGCCGGTGTGATCACATCGGATTGGCCCGGTTCCTATGGGACGACCCGCGTCTTCAACGCCTACAATCGCGAGACGCCGACCTTCGAGTTGGGTTGTGAGGACTACTCGCTGGTCCACCGGCTGGCCGCCAACGGCCAGAACCCGATCGTCCGACTCACCGCTGAGGCGGAGAACCGCGGTGAGGTGCCGGTCTTCAACGTGATCGGGGAGATCCCGGGCACGACCTGGCCGGACCAGTACGTGATGCTGTCGGCACACTTCGATTCGTGGGAGAGCGGCTCGGGCGCGACCGACAACGGCTCCGGCTCGGTCCTCATGCTCGAGACGATGCGGATCATCAAGGAGGTCTATCCGAATCCGAAGCGCACCATCCTGATCGGCCTATGGAGCGGTGAGGAGCAGGGGCTCAACGGCTCGCGGGCGTATACGGAGGATCACCCCGAAGTGGTACGTGGGCTGCAGGCGCTCTGGAATCAGGACAACGGCACAGGGAGGGTCGAACGCATCTCGGCCCAGGGGCTGACCGGTGCGGGGGGATCGCTGGCGAAGTGGCTGTCGCTGGTCCCCACGGAGGTATCTCGCCACGTCGATCTCGAACTGCCCGGGAACCCCGGCGGAGGCGGCTCGGACTATGCCTCCTTCGTATGCCATGGTGCGCCCGGATTCAGTCTCAGCGCGCTGTCGTGGGACTACAGCTCGCACACCTGGCACACGCACCGCGACACGTTCGACAAGCTCGTCTTCGACGACTTGAAGAACAACGCGGTGCTCACGGCTTCGCTCGTCTACCTGGCCTCGGAAGATCCTGACTTCGTGGATCGGACCCGGCGGACCATCGTGACCGGACAGGGCGGCGGTCCCGCGCAGTGGCCGACCTGCACGCCGGCGCAGCGCGCATCACGCGGCAGCGAGCGAATGTAGGCCGCGCCCATGAGCATGAAGATCCGCAATTACGTGGGAGGAGGGTGGCGCGATTCGTCAGCCACCGAGACGCTATCGGTTACCAATCCGGCCACAGGCGCCGAGATTGGGCGAGTGCCACTTTCCACCAGTCGCGATGTCGACGCGGCGGTCCAGGCGGCCCGCGCAGCCTACCCGGCGTGGCGGTCCACGCCGGCTCCGCAGCGCGCTCGGGTGCTCTTCCGATTGAAGGCACTTCTGGAAGAACACAAAGAGGAGTTGGCGCGTCAGCTCACCACGGAGCACGGTAAGGTCGTCGCTGAGACGCGAGGTGAAGTTCAGCGAGGCATCGAGAACGTCGAGCACGCGTGCGGCATCCCCACGTTGATGATGGGCGACACGCTCGAGGAGATCGCCCCGGGCATCGACAGCGCTTCTTGGCGTCAGCCGCTGGGCGTCTTCGGAATCATCACACCATACAACTTTCCCGTGATGATTCCGCTCTGGTTCTGGCCTTACGCGGTTGCGACGGGAAATACCGTCGTGCTCAAGCCGAGCGAGCAGGATCCGCTTACGCACCAGCGAATCATCGACCTCGCGGAGGAAGCCGGACTTCCGGCCGGGGTTCTCAACGTGGTTCACGGCGGGCAGGAAACCGTCGAGTCCCTGTGCGATCATCCCGACGTCGTCGGGATATCGTTCGTGGGTTCGAGTCGCGTGGCGGAGATCGTCTATCGGCGCGCCGCTGCATCCGGGAAGAGGGTTCAATCGCTCGGCGGCGCCAAGAACCACATGATCGTACTGCCCGACGCGGACATGGACTTGGCCCACGAGGCGTGTCACGCGTCGATCTTCGGGTCATCGGGCCAACGGTGTCTCGCAGGGAGCGTGATCGTCGGGGTCGGCGATGCCCACGGAGCGATCCGCGAACGCATGCTCGACTCGGCGGCGTCCATCCGACTCGGGGACGGGCTCGCGGCCGATACCGACATGGGCCCCGTGATCTCGGCCGAGCATCGGGATCGTGTGAACGCGTATATCACCCAGGGTGTCGCGGACGGCGCGAAGCTCAGCCTCGACGGCCGTGGTCCCAAGGTGGCTGGTTTCGACGGAGGCTATTGGGTAGGCCCGACGATCTTCGAGGATGTCGCCCCCGACATTTCGATCGGCACCGAGGAGATTTTCGGACCCGTCGCGACCATCAATCGCGCCGACGATGTGGACGGTGCGATCCGGATGATGCATGGCAGTCGCTATGGGAACGCTTGCTCGATCTTCACGACCAGCGGGAAGGCGGCGCGAGAGTTTCGTTACCAGGCCGGCATCAGCATGATCGGCGTCAACATTGGAGTCGCGGCGCCGATGGCCTTCTTCCCGTTCGGTGGCTCGAAGCAGTCGTTCTTCGGCGACCTGAAGGCACAAGGGAAAGACGGAGTGTCATTCTTCACCGACCAAAGGGTCGTCATCTCTCGATGGTAAGCACATGACAGACGGTCTGGCAAAGACGGTAACCAGTGCGGAGACGGTCCACGGGCAGAGGGAGTACCTGCTCCCGTCGATCCTGCATCTCTACAAGGAGCCCTTGGTCCTGTCCGAAGGGCTTGGCGTCCGGGTGCGTGACCCAGAGGGACACGAATTCCTGGACCTCTTCAGCGGCATCCTGACGACGTCGGTTGGGCACTGTAATCCGAAGGTCATCCAGGCGACGACCAAGCAGATGAACAAACTGGGTCACGTCTCGACGCTCTATGCGACCGAGATCCAGGTCGAAGCAGCCCGCAAGATCGCCGACATCTCGCCGGGGGCGTTGAAGCGTACCTTCTTCAGCAATTCAGGCACCGAGGCGATCGAGACGGCACTCATGATGGCGTGTCTGGCAACGGGCCGGAGCGAGATCATCGGTCTGCGCGTCGGTTACCACGGACGCTCCTTCATGGCGACGAGTGTGACGGCCCACTCGGGATGGCGGCCTCTGGCAACGCCGGTCGCGGGCATCAAACACGCCAAGGGACCGAATCCCTACCGGTGCCCCTTCAAGCAGCCGTGCGACGAGACGTGCGTCGACAAGTTCGTGGACGACCTCGAAGAGGTCATCAAGACTACGACGAACGGCCGGCCCGCGGCGTTCATTGCGGAGACCATCCAGGGCGTCGCCGGCTATGTCGTACCGCCGCCCGGGTACTTCCAGAAAGCGGCCGAGGTCATTCGACACTACGGCGGCCTCTTCATCGTCGACGAGGTGCAGGCCGGTTTCGCTCGCACGGGTACACACTGGTTCGGCATTCAGCACTGGGACGTAGTGCCCGACATCATGGTCATGGCGAAGGGCATCGCGAATGGTGCTCCGGTCGGGGCCACGATCACGACCGACGAGATCGCCCACGGCTGGAAGGGAAAGACGATCTCGACGTTCGGAGGCAATCCCGTCTCCATGGCTGCTCTGTGCGCGACCCAGGACGAGATGCGAGATCACGACGCGCCGACGAACGCTCAGGATCGCGGCGACCAATTGCGCGCGGCGTTGGAGGAGATGCAGCAACGACACCCTTCCTGGATCGGCGACGTCCGAGGGATGGGACTCATGCAGGCCATCGAGATCGTCAAAGACCCGATCACGAAGGAGCCCGACGCCGAGCGCACGGCCGCTCTCATGGAGGCCTCGCGAGCGGAAGGGGTCCTCATCGGGCAGGGGGGGCTGAACGGTACGGTCATCCGCCTGGGCCCCTCCTTGCTCATCACCGAAGCAGAGATGGCCGAGGGCATCGAGAAGCTGGGCCGAGCGATCGACCAGGTGGGTGCCTAGCCCATGGTCTTCGGCCTGCCCGTAGACTCCTGGCTGCTGTTGATCGTCGCAGTCGGGTTGGGGTTGAGTCTGGAGCTTCTCTTCTGGCGTGCCCAACGAAGGGCCCGCGGTGGGCCAGGACGCGGTAGCGCCATCGACGGCCGCGCGGACGCGCCATGACGTCGCTGACCATCATCGGTGTCCTCGTCGGTTATCTGATCGTTCTGCTGGCGATCGGATTTTGGGGCAGAAAGGAGTCGGGCGACCTCCGGGGCTACTACGTGGCCGGGAAGAAACTCCCGTCCTGGGTCATTGCCTTCAGCTCCAACGCCACTGGTGAGAGTGCCTGGCTGCTGCTCGGCCTCACCGGCATGGGGTACATGATCGGAGTCCACGCCTTCTGGATCATCATGGGCGAGGTACTCGGTGTGGCGTGCGCGTGGATTTGGGTCGCGCGTCCGTTCAAGGAGTACACCGATCGGTACGACTCCATCACGGTACCGGACTATCTGACGGAACGGTTCCGCGACACGAGTCACATCTTCCGCTGGATATCCGCGATCATCATTCTCAGCATGGTGATGGCGTACACGGCGGCTCAGCTGACGGCCTCGGGGAAGGCCTTCGACTCTTTCTTGGGCACCGGCTACACGCAGGGCGTGTGGATCGGCCTCGGCATCGTCCTCTTCTACACCACGGTCGGCGGCTTCAAGGCGGTCGCATACTCCGACTTCGTGCAGGGTGTCCTGATGCTGGCGTGTCTGATCATCCTACCGATCGTGGGCATCGTGGCGGCCGGTGGTTGGGGCGAAATGATCTCCGCCCTCGGCGCTCAGGACCCGGCGCTCCTGGATCCGATGGGGTCCTTCGGGCTCGGGCCTGCGGGCATCGCGAGCGCCGCCGGATCGGTCGCCATCGGGTTGGCCTTCCTGGGCTCGCCTCAGCTCCTGACGCGCTTCATGGCCGCGCGCGACCAGAAACAGATTGTCGACGGTGGGCTGTGGGCGGTCCTATGCGTGATCGGCTTCGATGTCGGTGCGGTATTCGCGGGCATGGCAGGGAGGACGCTCTACCCTGGCCTGCTCGATCCGGAGACGATTCTGCCTCAAATGAGCGCATCGCTCTTCCCCGCGTTCTTCACTGGCATGTTCCTCGTAGTCGTGCTCGCGGCGATCATGTCGACCGTTGATTCTCTGCTCATTCTGGCCTCCTCCGTCGTGGTGCGGGACGTGGTCCAGCAGGCCATGGGATCCACCTGGTCGGAGCGGTCGCTGTCGATGCTCGGAAAAGGGGTGACCGTCGTCATCGGACTCGTCGGGCTCGCCGTCGCGCTACTCGAGGTACGCCTGATCTTCGACTTCGTCCTGTTCGCGTGGTCGGGCATCGCCTGCGCGTTCACGCCCGTGGTCCTATGTTCGCTCTTCTGGAAACGGACAACCCGTGAAGGGGCTATCGCCGGAATGATCGTCGGCTTTGCGGTGACGGTTCTGTGGGTCGAACTGTTCAAGACCGGATTCTACGATCTCTACGAGATGATCCCGGGCTTCTTTGTCGGACTCGCAGCGTGCGTCTCGGTCAGCCTGCTGACCCGGCCGAACGCGGAGGCAGTCGCGGAGTTCGAGGCGGTGCACGAGTCGGTGGGGCCGTTGTTCCGGGCGTGAGCTGAAGAGGGAGGCTCAGGCGCGAATCGCGGCACTCGGGGGCTAAAACCTCAACGGAACGCGCCGTAGAGCGAATCCAGGGCCAGCATCACGTCTCGTTCGGCGAGATAGACGTGGAACTCCTTCGTCGTCGAGGCGACCTCGGCGAGCGCGACCCCCTGGAGGGCGAGCGGCTGCAGCAGCCGATAGAGCACCCCTGGCTCGGAGAGATTCGCCTCGGTCAGCGACACCGAGAGACTGGCGATGTTGCGCGCCACCCGCGCCGGGCGTTCGCCCACGGACTCGGCCACACTGTCGAGCATGGCCTGCTCGATGATCAGTGTAATCTCGCGGATGCCTTCTGTGATGGTGAGGTACCGGCGCGCGCCACGGATCTTCTCCTGGAGCTTCAGTAGTCCTGTATGCACCCGGTCCGTGTTGGGGAAGGTGAGTACGACGAGGCCCCGTTGCACCGTGATCCGGTCCGCAAGGCGGAGCTTCGAAGCCGCCTCGAAGGACGGAAGATCCGAGCGCAGTCGTGAGAGGGCCATCGTGATCGCCCCGAGTTGGACGCTCTTTTGGGTTCTGGCTTCGACGGTGGAATGAATGTGCCGAGCGACCTTCGTCAGGTTGAGAAGGTCCTGGGCGAGCCCCGTCTTCAGTGCGGGGTCGTTGTCCACGACGTCACGGACCGCATCGGCTACTTTGATCATGGGTTGTTATAAAACAAACAAAAACTGTTAGCAATACCGTTTTTTACCGAATTCCTTCGCGCCTTCCGCCAACCGCCCGATACTCCCCGCTTCACAACACAACTTTGTCAGGAGTCAGGAAGATGAGTGTTGCCGTCGCGACCGAGTGTCCGGTGTGCGCAGGAATGGTCGGTGTACCGGGTGACGCGATGATGGGGGAGCTCCTCGACTGTGACGAATGCGGTTCGGAGCTCGAGGTAACGCAGCTCACCCCGGCTATCGAAGTGCGCGAGGCCCCGATGTCGGCCGAGGACTGGGGAGAGTAGCTCTGCGATGAACACTCCCGGCTCGCCGGCCGTGGGGATGGTGTGCACCGGCGTCCGGGCGGAAGAGCGCATGTTGGCCGAGGCGTTCGCGGCGCGGAACGTCGAACTGCACGTCATCGATGACCGGACCATTCACGGGGACCTCTCCTCGTGGCCCGCGGGATTCCCCCGCGTGGACGCCGTCCTTTTGCGCTCCAAGGGGCATTGGCGAAACGTCGCGATCGCCCACTGGCTCGAAAGCCTGGGCGCCCAGCCCGTGAATGCGAGCCGAGTGCTCGAGACGTGCGGAGACAAGGTGCTCACGACGCTCGCGCTCTTGGGTGCCGGAGTGCCGACCCTGAGCGCGTCGATCGCCTTCTCGCAGGAGAGTGGGGCCCTGGCCGCGGAGGGTGTTGGGTATCCCCTCGTCGTGAAGCCCGTGATCGGTTCCTGGGGACGGCTGATCGGAAAGGTGAACGATGCGGACGCCTTGGATCTCGCGCTCGATCACAAGGAGGCGCTCGGCGGTGCCCCTCACTCGGTGACGTACCTCCAACGCTTCGTACCCACCGGAGGGCGGGATATTCGCTCGTTCGTCGTGCACGATCGCTGCATTGCTGCCATCGCACGGACCTCGGCGGGCTGGAAGACCAATACGGCTCTCGGCGGGAAGGCGACCGGTCTCACGCTCGATCCGGAGCTCAAGCGGGTCTCGGAAGCCGCGGCGGCTGCGGTGGGCAGCGGCGCGGTCGCGGTCGACGTCTTCGAAACGGACGAAGGGTATCTCGTAAACGAGGTCAACGGGACGATGGAGTTTCGAAATTCGGTCGCTACCACGGGTGTCGACATTCCCGGCTTCGTTGCGGACTTCGTGTTGGAGCAGTTCGCACAGCGGGCAGCTGTGGCTCGATGATCCGAGCTTCCATACTCGGAGGATCGGGCTACGGCGGCGGCGAGCTACTCCGTCTTCTGCTCGCGCATCCCGAAGTCACCGTATCGGCGATCTCTTCTCGGAGCCTCGCCGGCAAACCGGTGACCCGTGCGCACCCGAACCTTCGCGGCGCGACTGACCTTCGTTTTTGTGATCCCGACGAGGTGACGGGGTGCGACCTGCTCTTTCTTGCTCTCCCGCATGGCGAGGCGTCGAGTCAGTGGGACAGTCTGTCATCGCGCGCCGAGCGATTCATCGATATGAGCGCGGACTTCCGCCTCGATGATCCGGAGATCTACTCGCAGCACTACGGGCCGCATAAGCGCCCCGACCTCTTGCCGACGTTCACGTACGGTCTGGCTGAGGTGAACCGTGAGGAGATCAGGACATCGACCAGGGTCTCAACCGGGGGGTGCAACGCCACCGTTTCGATTCTCGCTCTGCTGCCGCTCTACGAGGCTGATGTCGTGCATCGGGATCGGACCGTCATCGATGTGAAGGTCGGTTCCAGCGAGGCCGGGGCGCAGTCCAACGAAGGCTCACACCACCCGGTCCGTAGCGGCGTCGTGCGACCCTACAAAGCGACCGGTCATCGCCACACGGCCGAAATCGAAGCGGTGTTGGGACGTTCCGGGGCCGCGCGAGTACATCTAAGCGTCTCGGCGATCGACATGGTGCGTGGTGCCGCCGCGCTGTCGCACGTCTTTCTGTCGGAACGGCTAACCGAAAAAGACATCTGGAAAATTCTACGCAGTCGGTACGCCGACGAGCCCTTCGTCCGACTCGTCTCGGAGCGGAGTGGCCCCTACCGCCTTCCAGAGCCGAAGCTGCTGGCAGGGACCAACTTCTGTGACATCGGCTTCGAACTGGACGCCGCGTCGGAGCGACTGGTCGTCGTGTCGGCGATCGACAATCTGGTTCGCGGCTCCGCAGGGCAGGCGATTCAGGCCATGAACATCATGATGGGGTGGGACGAACGGACGGGGCTTGGCTTCCCTGGCCTTCACCCCATCTGACCGAACATGTGTCGCCTCCTTGGCATCCAGGCCGCACAGCCCGTCGATGTAGTCCCCTGGCTCGAGGCCTTCGCCGTGAGTTGTCGCGCGAGCAAGGAGTTTCAGGGCCACGGCTGGGGCGTGTCTTGGTGGACCGGCGATGGCTGGGAGCGATACCGTTCGATCCGCCCGATCTGGGAGGATACGATCGAGGTGCCGGCGACGTCGCTCGCTCTGGTCCATGCGCGGAGTGCGTTTCGTAACGAAGGCATCGTGGTCGAGAACAACATGCCCTTTCTCGGCGGCGCCCTCGCGTTCGCCTTCAACGGGGAACTCCGCGAGGTCCGGCTCTCGGTGCCTGGCGAGACGGGGGCGGCGCGCCTATTCCATCTCCTCGATCGCTTCACCCGAGCCGCGGACGGGGATGTACTGGCCGCCCTATCCCGGCTCGATCAGCTGATCGCGACGCGCACGGACTACGTACGGGCTCTGAACGTCCTCGTGAGTGACGGTCGCTCCATCTTCGTGAATACGCGGTACTCGGAAGATCCCGAGTACTTCACGCTGCACACCGCATCGATCCCTGGGTCGGCCCGCACGACGCTCATCTCTTCCGAGGTCATTGCCACGGTGGATGTGTGCCCGGAGTGGGACTCGCTCCCCAACCTCACGACCCGGGCACTGGTGGAGATGGCATGCTGATCGTGAAGCTGGGCGGTGGCGACTTCGATATCGACGTTGTCGCGGTCGACTTGTCGAGACAGAAGCGACCGTTGGTCGTACTTCATGGCGCGAACAGGCTGCGCGACCGAATGGCGACGGATCTGGGACGGCCGTCGCAGGTCGTGGAGTCGGTGTCGGGCTACTCGAGTGTTCTGACCGATGACGACGCGATCGATGTCTTGCTGGCAGCCTACGCGGGCATCCGGAACAAGCGCATCGTCGAGGCCCTGCGTAAGCAGGGCGTAGATGCGATCGGCCTTACGGGCTTGGACGGCGGCCTGGTTCGCGGAGAGCAGAACCAGGGCATCCGCGTAAAGCGGGGGGACCGAAAGGTCCTGCTCCGCGATCAGTCCGGAAAGCCGAAGTCGATCAATGGGACGCTCCTCCGAGGACTCCTGGCGGACGGCTACGTGCCCGTCCTCACGGTTCCTATCGTGGGAGAGGACGGCGCGGCGCTCAATACGGAGAACGACGAGGTGCTCGCACTCCTGTCAGCTGAACTCGCGGCTACGGACGTCGTGTCCCTCATCGAGGAGGTCGGCCTTCTTGTCTCCCGTGACGACCCGTCGACGTTGGTGCGTACGGTCGAAGTTGCGGATCTCGCCGAGTGGGAAGAGCGGGTCGATGGGCGCATGCGAAGAAAGATCCGTGCGCTCCGCTCCTTGTTCGACCGCGCTGCGACACCGGGTCCGCGCGTCCGCATCAGTGACGGGCGTGGCGCGCGGCCGGTCACCGACGCCCTGGGTGGGGCCGGGACGCTGATCACTCGTGGGGCCGTGGACGGGGGATCACCCCCGGATCCAGTCCCGGCGACGTCGGAGGATGCCGGGGGTTGGCTGTCACGACAGGCAAGGCACGAACTCGATGTCTATGGCAAGCGAGGCATCACGCTCGTATCGGGTAGCGGATGTCGGGTCCGAGATGACGAAGGGCGGGAGTACATCGACTGCGTCGGGGGGCATGGCGCCTTGGCGCTCGGGCATCGGCACCCTGCGCTCGAGGCCGCTCTCGTGGATCAGGCCAGCCGCATCTGGTTCGTCCCGGGCTCCTACGGGAGCCCTCCGCGCACGAGGCTCCTGGAGAGGCTCCACGAGGCGCTGCCCCCGGAGCTCGACCGGACCTTTCTTTCCAACTCCGGCACCGAGGCGATCGAGGCGGCGCTCAAGATCGCGCGCGCCCATACGGGTCGCTCCGACTTCGTCGCGGCGATGCGGGGCTTCCACGGCCGTACCCTGGGCGCTCTGTCGATTACCGCCGAAGCGCGCTACAGGGATCCCTTCGGCCCACTCCTCGGTGAGGTGAGGCGGATTCCGTTCAACAAGCCCGAGGCGCTGGCGGGAGTGGTGGACGCCTCGGTCGCGGCCGTCGTACTCGAGCCCGTGCAAGGGGAGGGGGGCGTCCACGCCGCGGACCCCGACTTCTTGAGGGCAGCGCGCGCGGCCTGCGACGCCCACGGTGCACTCCTAGTCTTCGACGAGGTGCAAACGGGCTTTGGTCGCACGGGACATCTGTTCGCTTTCGAGCATTCGGGCGTGATCCCCGACGTTCTGTGTCTCGCCAAGAGCATTGCAGGTGGATTGCCGCTGGGCGCTACCGTGGTTCGCTCGGGAATCGGGCTCGGCGTCGGTGAGCACGGGTCGACGTTCGGGGGCAATCCGATCGCCTGTGCCGTGGGCCGGGCGACGCTCGACGTCTTGTTGGACAGCGGGGTGATGGCAGAGGTGGATGGCTTAGGCGCTCGGATGTGCCGGCCGATCCAGGACGGCGGACTCCCCGTAGTCCGGGAAGTCCGTCAAATCGGGCTGATGATCGGAATCCAACTCAAGGTGCCGGCTCGGCCTTATGTCAGTGCGTTGCAGGAGCGGGGTGTGCTCGCGCTGACTGCCGGTCGAACCGTACTCCGACTTCTGCCCCCGCTCGTGATCACGGCGGCGGAGGCCGAGGCGGTCGGTGCGATCCTGCTCGACGTCCTGTCCGAGGATCGTCCGACCGACGACTGATCGGCGCTGGCCACGGCCGGCACCCGTGCGTAGGATCAGTCCGCACGTTTGTCCGGTCGGGTCATGCCACGCGGAGATCAGGTCATGAGTGAGATCAATCGAAGGGACTTCCTCGGACTCGGAACTGTCGCGACTGCGGGGGTGGTCGCGGGGTGCGCGCCATCGTCCGCCGGTGGCTTGTCCGTAACCCCGGACGTTGTCGTGGTAAACGCGAGCGTGCTGACACAGGACGACGCCCAGCCGACCGCCGAAGCCTTCGCGATCAAGAGCGGGCGCTTCGTGGCCGTGGGTTCCACCAGTGACATTCGCAACTTGGCCTCCACGAATACGCAGGTGTTCGACGCAGCCGGAGCGACGGTGGTGCCAGGCTTCATCGACGCACACTCCCATCCGTCGGGTGCTGGGCTCAACGAACTGAAGAACGTGGATACGAATCTGGGCAGCATCTCGCGAATCCAGGCCGCGCTGCGGGAGCGCGCCGCGTTGACGCCGCCGGGCGAGTGGATCGTCGGCTTCATGTACGACGACACCAAACAGGAAGAGGGTCGACCCGTGAATCGCCTCGACCTGGATGCGGTGAGCACCGAGCACCCCATCGTTGTCGGACACCGAGGGGGCCACACGGGCGTGTACAACTCGCGAGCGTTCGAGATCGCCGGCGTGACGGTAAACACCCCCGATCCGTTCGGCGGACACTTCTACCGCGAAGGCGGCGAGCTGACCGGCAAGGTTGCGGAGCGGGCGAGAGGCGCGTTCGACGTGCCCAATGAGTCGACCCGTGAGGATCGCGCTCAGGGTGTCGCGGTGATCTGCCGAAGCATGAACGCAGCCGGCCTCACGTCGGTTCATCAGGCGGGGACGGATTCGACCGCGTTTACCGCGTTCCAGGACGCGCGCGAATCCGGAGATCTGAGCCTGCGGATGTCCCTCATGGCTCGTGGCGGTTCGTTTCCCGCGTTGAACGCCGGCGGTGTGCGCACGGGGTTTGGGGACGAGTGGCTCCGGGTGGGCCCGGTCAAGTTCGCCGCCGACGGCTCGGCGTCCGAGAGAACGATGGCGATGAGCACGCCGTACGCGGGTCGGCCGGACGACTTCGGGATTCTGACCATGACCCAGGAGCAGATCCACGAGTCGGTCGAAGAGGCGCATCGTGCCGGGTGGCAGGTCGCGATCCACGCCAATGGCGACGTCACCATCGATATGGTGCTGAACGCCTACGAGCGAGTGCAGCGCGAGTGGCCCCGCCCTGATGCTCGCCATCGCATCGAACACTGCTCCCTCGTGAATCCGTCGTTGCTTCGTCGCATCGCCGACGGGGGCGTTATTCCGGCGCCCTTTTACACGTACGCGCACTACCACGGCGAGAAGTGGATCGAGTACGGAGAGGAAAAGATGGAATGGATGTTCGCCCACAAGTCGTTCCTCGACTACGACATCATGGTCGCACCGGCGTCGGACCATGGTCCCGGGCCCTACGAGCCCCTGATGGCGCTGCAGTCGATGGTGACCCGCAAGGACTTCGCGGGTCGCGTGTGGGGTCCGAGTCAAAGAGTCACCCTCGATCAAGCGCTCAAGATCTGCACGTTGCACGGGGCCCACGCGTCGTTCGAAGAGAACGACAAGGGATCGATCAGCGCCGGGAAGCTGGGTGACTTCGTGGTACTTGCCGAGAGTCCGTACGAGGTCGACCCGGACCGCATCAAGGAAATCGAAATCGTACGCACTGTCGTGGGTGGCAGGACGGTGTACGAGGCATGATCGGGAGACTGCCGATCGGATCCAAGCAGGTCGTCTTTGGCGCAGCAGCCGCCCTCGCGCTCCTGCCGCTCGCGGCTAGTGCCCAGCAGTCTGAACGACTCGACATCGATGGCCTCGATCAGGCGGTCGAGATTCTGGTAGATCGCTGGGGCATCAGCCACATCTATGCACAGACGGAGCACGATCTGTTCTTCGCTCAGGGTTGGAACGCGGCCCGCGATCGCCTCTTCCAGCTCGAGCTTTGGCGACGGCAGGCCACCGGCACCGTTTCAGAGATTCTCGGTGCCCGCGAACTCGAGCGAGACATCGGGACCCGGCTCTTCAAGTTTCGTCGAGATCTCGACCAGGAGTTGAACCACTATCACGACAACGGCGTGGGCATCGTCAACGCGTACGTCGATGGTATCAACGCCTACATCGGCCAGACCGCGCGCGACCCCTCCCTCCTGACGCTCGAGTTCGAGTTGCTCGGGATCACCCCCGGCCTGTGGACGCCCGACGTCGTCATTTCGCGCCATCAAGGATTGCTCGGAAACATCGGCGCCGAGTTGAGCACCGGCAGGCTCGTAGCCCAGATCGGGTCGGAGCCGGTGAAGGCACTGTCCAGCTTTGGGCCCGGGGATCCGCTCCTGGAACTGGATCCCGCGCTGGACGGCGCAGCGTTATCCGAGGACATCCTCGGCTTGTACGACGCCTTTCGAGCCAGCGTCCGATTTCTGCCGGAGGATATCGTCCCGGGCCGGCGTGCGGATCAGGAGGCGTTCGCTGCCCTGGAGCGGAGCGCGGCCGATGCCGGTCGGACGGTCGCGTACGACGAAGCCCAGGACGTCGGCTCGAACAACTGGGTCGTGAGCGGATCCAGATCTGAGAGCGGATATCCCATCATGGCCAACGACCCGCACCGCGCTCAGGGTGCGCCGTCGCTCCGGTACTGGGTGCACCTGGTGGGTCCAGGTTGGAACGTGATCGGAGGGGGTGAGCCCAGCCTCCCGGGCGTGTCCATCGGCCACAACGAGTTCGGGGCGTGGGGCCTGACCGTGTTCGCCACGGACGGTGAAGATCTGTACGTGTACGAGACCAACCCGTCTCAGCCGAACCAGTACCGTTACCGAGGTGCGTGGGAGTCGATGACGGTCCTCACTGAGGAGATCCCGGTGAAAGGAGCCCGACCTCACACGGCAGAACTGAAGTACACGAGGCACGGGCCGGTTGTCTTCGAGGACCGTGACCGGAATCTCGCGTACGCGGTGCGTGCGGCCTGGATGGAAGTAGGTGGGGCCCCATATCTCGCATCGCTTCGGATGGACCAGTCCGAGACCTGGGAAGACTTCCGGGAGGCCTCCAACTACTCCAACATTCCTGGCGAGAACATGATATGGGCCGACCGGAAAGGGACCATCGGTTGGCAGGCGGTGGGGATCGCGCCGGTACGCAGGAACTGGAGCGGGCTCGTCCCGGTGCCTGGAGATGGGCGTTATGAGTGGGACGGTTATCTCCCGATTACCGCGAAACCGAATACGGTGAACCCGCCGGAGGGCTACTTCGCGACTGCGAACAACGACCTGATTCCGCGGGACTACCCGTACATGGACGCGATCGGCTTCAGTTGGTCGGATCCGTATCGGTGGGCGAGGATCGCGGAGGTTCTTGGCGGAGGCCGACAATTCTCGATGGCGGACATGATGCGTCTGCAGACCGACGAGTTGTCGCTGCCGGCGCGTCAGCTCGTTCCACTGCTCGACGATCTGTCGGCCAGTGGTGAAGCAGAGGAGGCGCGCCTTCGATTACTCGACTGGGATCACGTACTCGACAAGCGCTCGGTCGAAGCGGGCATCTACGTAACGTGGGAGGCGGAGTTGCGTCGAGTGGTCCGTGACGCGCTCGTGCCGGACGGTGTCGACCTCGGCCTCTCCCTCCAGAAGGTCATCGAGGCGCTGGTCATCCCTCCCGGGAGCTTCGGATCCGATCCGCTGGCTGCTCGCGATCACATGTTGGTCGGCGCTCTGGAGACTACGGTCGCGTCGCTCAGCCAGCGATTCGGACCCGACCCGTCAGGCTGGGAGCTCGGCCGTCCGGGCTATCACCACGCGTACCTCCGTCATCCATTGGGCACCGCAGTGAACGCGGAGACGCGCGCATTGTTCGAGGTCGGCCCGCAGGCTCGCGGTGGGTACGGTTCCACGGTGAACCAGACGGGCAACGGAGCTAACCAGACGTCGGGGGCCTCGTTCCGGATCATTGTCGACACCTCTGACTGGGACCGCGCGGTTGGGATGAATACGCCGGGGCAGAGCGGTGACGTTCGATCTCCCTTCTATCGCAACCTGTTCGAACGTTGGGCGAACGACGAGTTCCATCCGGTCTTCTACTCTCGCGACCGGGTCGAAGAAGTCACCGCGCGCCGGATCGACCTGCGACCGATACGGTAGGCGTCGTCGGGTCGCTCGGCAGCCGACTCGCTCAGGCTGGGAGCTTTTCCGCTAGCCACTTCTTGGGAGTCAGTGTCCGACGACGCTCCTTCGGATGCAGCCGGAACCATCGCGCGACGAGCATGATTTCCGCGGCCTCTTGCGGGGACAAGCCGGCGGGGCCGGTGTCCAAATCGCCATAGACGTGGTCGATCGCGCGGGCCACGCCCTCTCGAGCGCGCCGTCCTTTCGGATGGGCCAACTGCTTTCGGATGCGTCCGTGCCGGATCAGATAGAGCCGATCGTCGCCTCCGAAGCCCGGGACGCGGTATACGAACGTCAGGTCCTCGACCGCGCCTCGGAATGCCACCAGTTCGTCTGCAAAGTTGCGAAGCCTCCCGAGTCGGTCGCGCAGTAACGCCGCGTACTCGAAGTCCATGCGAGTAGAAGCCTCGTTCATTTGCACTTCAAGGGTCGCGAGCGGGACCTCGGCTCGACCTTCGAGGAATCGATGGGCGAGATCGACTGCCTTTCGGTAGGCATGCTCGGTCGGGCGACCGCAGCAGGGAGCCAGGCAGTTCTTCAGATCGGCGCGGATACAGTGGGGCACCCTGCCTCCCGCGAACATTTCCAGTTGATCATCGAAGAACACGGGCGTCGTCGCCGGGCAGTCCCGTAGGCCGAGCGCGGTGGCGAGTTCTCGCACCGTGTTCGCGACGGCACGAACTCTGGGGAACGGGCCGTAGTACGTGGCGCGGTCATCCGCGATCCGGGTCACGGGAAGCACGCGCGCGGCCGGTTCGCTGGTTACCTTCACGAATGCGTAGATGCGCTTTCGTTTGTGCTGAACGTTGAAGCGAGGCTGCCACTGCTGGATGAGTTTCATCTCGCGTATCAACGCGTAGAACTCATTGGGGATGTATTCGAAGTCGATCCGTTGGGTCGCTCGAATAAGCTCCCACGCCTTCTCACCCGGTTCCGCACGAAAGTAGGACAGCACCCGTGTGCGAACGTGGACCGACTTTCCCACATAGAGGAGTTCGTCCCCCGCCCCGAACATCTGGTAGACGCCTGGCCGATTCTCGGCCTGGGCCCGGATGTGTTCGCGGAGTGTGGGGTTGGCGTGCACTGGGCTTGTCGGGGCTGGCGCTTTCGTTGTTTGTTCGGGAAGATATGAGGTGGACTTGCCATCGCCAAGAACGGCCCGTTCCTCTATTTTGCTCCGCGCGTCAAACGAAGTAGGCTTCACCCATGACGACTTCCGGTTCGGAAAAACTCATCCGTGATCCGCTGTGGGATACCATTCGACTGGATCCGACGGCCGTGCGGATCGTCGATACCGCCGAATTCCAACGCCTACGCTACATCCGCCAGCTGGGTCTGGCTCACCTGGTGTACCCGGGGGCAACACATACCCGGTTCGACCACGCGCTCGGGGTTTATCACCTGACGAAAACAGCGCTTCGACATCTCCGCGAGCGCGGTGGCGTGCCCCCGGACGCGTGGGAGGGCGAGGAGTTGATCCCCTACGCGGCGCTCCTTCACGACATCGGTCACTTCGCCTATTCGCATGCGCTCGAAGAGCTCGAGACGGAGCGTCTTCCCGCGCACCACGAGGAGGTCAGCCGGCGCTTCTTCTCCTCTCCGGCGCTCCGCGATGCCCTCGCTCCTCTCGGGCTCACCGCGCCCGATCGGATTCACGAGTTGATCCGAGGCGAGGGCGAGATGCCATTACGCGGCCTGGTGAGCGGAAGCCTGGACCTCGACAAGATGGAGTATCTGCGTCGGGACGCTCGCTTCTGTGGAGTCCCCTACGGAGAAGTAGACGTCTCGCGCCTTCTTCAGGGCCTCCAGCTGCTTCAGGACCCGGCCAGCGGTCGGTATGAGGTCGGCGTTCATGAGAAGGCCGTGGCCGCGCTAGAGTCGCTGCTCTTCGCGAAGTACCAGATGTTCCGCAACGTCTACTGGCACCACGCCGTGCGCGCCGCAACCGCGCTCTACAAGAGAATCGTGGAGGAGTCGGTCCGCGCAGGGCTCATCGATCCCGAAGAACTGATCGGGCCGACCGACGAGGAACTCCTGTACGAGATCGGTCGGAGGGTTCTGGAAGATGACGGCGAGATCGCTGAACGGATTGCCACGAGGTGGCTACCGGCGCTCCGACATCGGCGTCTCCCCAAACGTGCCCTGGAGCTCACCGCAGCCGATCTCTCCGGCCGTCAGGTCGAGGACTGGGCGGTCGGTGACTCGCCCTGGAAACGAGCGGTCGAGGACGATCTCGCGGCAGAACTCGGGCTCGAATCCGGCGAGGTCGTGATCGACTTCCCGGTCAAGCCGGCGATGTTCCAGCTGGACCTCCTCGTTGAACGGAGGGACGGGACGATACAGAGGCTCGACTTGGAAGGCGTCCAGGGCGTACTCGACCTGCCGAAGGTCTCCCAGGAACTCTATACCACGGCACGAGTCCTGCGAGTCTTCACGTTTGAGCGACGAGAAGTGTCGGCCGAACAGGTGCTCCAGAGAATCACACGGCGGGTGGAGGCGGTGTAGCAGAGCCGGCAGGCGGTCGATGCTCGACCCCTAGTCGCGCAGAGCTCGGTACTCAGTCGCGCGCTTCGATCCTCACGAGGGCGGCGGTGATGTTGTCGTGTCCACCGGCCGCGTTGGCGGCATCGATGAGAGCCTTGATCGGGGCGCCCCAGTCGGAGGCCCCCGAGGATCCGTTGGCGGACGCACCCAGGGAGAGGATCCGCTCCATCTCGAAGTCTTCCAGCATGCCGACCAGGCCATCCGTACAAAGGAGATACATGTCGCCGATCTCCACGCGGCCGTCGAGGACCTGGGGAACGGGTGCATCCTCGAGTCCCAGACACTGCGTCAGGAGATGGCCGAAGGGGTGCTTCCTGGCTGCCTCGGCCGGGATGTCGCCCTTCTCCACACGCTCCTGCACCCAAGTGTCGTCTCGGGTGAGTTGCGTCAGCTTTCCTGCGCGGAAGAGGTAGGCGCGCGAGTCACCGACATGACCCAGGACGTAGCCGTCCGTATCCGGGTCTACGACCATTGCCGTGAGCGTGGTGCCCATCCCCTCCAACTCCGGTTCGTCCAACCCCTGGGCTCGAATCGTCGCATGTGCCTCGAGTACCGACTGGGTCATGACGCTCCGAAGGTGGGCCAGGCTCTCCTCACCTCGTACCCCGTCTTCTCGAGCGGCCCCGAGGAGCCGCGCGGCCGTCTCCGCCGCGATTCGGCTGGCGACGTCCCCTCCCGGGTGCCCCCCCATCCCGTCGGCGACCACGGCCACGGCAAGAGCGGGCAGGAGCGAAAGTGAGTCCTCGTTCCTCTTGCGATTTCTGCCGATGTCGGATAGACCGGCTACGGAAGGCGAGTTCGGCACGTGCGAGGGCTCAAGGGCATCAGGTTCCTAGAGGAGTGTGAGGCACGGAAGGTAGGGACGTCCGGCGTTCACCGGCAACTTGCAGCAGGCCGAGCGCGGTACTGGCGGCGAGAGGAACTGGGCCCCATATGGGGGTTACCAAATGGCGTCGGGATTGAGGAGCGAATCGACTCGATGTTCCTTTTCGCGCCATCTTGACAGAGGAATGCCGAGCCGACATGATAAATGGCTCAGGATTTCACGTCTTTCCTAGCACTGTAAGCCGCCTCGCTCCGACCGGATGTCCGGATGGAAGAGGAGGCCACGAAGGAGAATAGATAGCGATGGCCGCTGCTACGACCACGAAGCGTCGGAAACGCAGGGGGAAGGGTAACCTCCTTTCGGGTTTCGATGCGAGTGTCGAAGAGCAGAGCGCTCTCGATCAATACCTCCGCGACGTGAGTCGCCACGAGCTCATCACGCCAGAACGTGAGAAAGAGCTCGGCGCCCGAGCCCAGAAAGGCGACCAGGAGGCTATTCAGGAACTTGCCCGAGCGAACCTGCGCTTCGTCATCAGCGTTGCGAAAAAATACCAGAACCGAGGCGTGTCTCTCACGGACCTGATCCAAGAGGGGAACGTCGGCTTGGTCACGGCTGCCCGGAAATTCGATCCGGAGCAGGGTGTGAAGTTCATCAGTTATGCAGTCTGGTGGATTCGTCAGGCCATTCTCGCCTCCCTCGCCAACCACGGACGCGCGGTGCGCGTTCCGCTCAACCGTGCGAGCGATCTTGCGCGAATCTTTCGTGAGAAGGAGCGCCTCAAGCAGGAGAAGGGACGTGAGCCGACCACCGGGGAGGTGGCCGAGGCGACCTTCCTTACGCCGGAACTCGTCGAGTCCCTTCAGACGCTGAACGCTGCCGAGATCCGTCTCGACGCACCAATCGGTGATTCAGAGGACTCACAGCTGGTCGAGCGTTTCATCACCGAAGAAGCTGCCGAGCCCGAAATCGAGGTCGAGAGTCGTTTGTTGATCGAAACCATCACGGCCGCGTTGTCGACGCTCGAGGCCCGTGACGCGAAGGTCCTGCGACTCTACTTCGGGCTCGAGGGTGAACGGGAGCACACACTCGAAGAGATCGGCAACATGCTCGGAGTGACCCGCGAGCGTATCCGGCAGCTACGAGATCGTGCGCTTCGGCGTCTTCGGGAGGGTGAGAAGGGCAATGCGCTGGAGTCCTTTGCCGCATGACGGTAGGGGCATCCGCCGGATAGCCCGTACGACCGAATACGAAAACCCCCTGTTGAGGCGCGAGTCTCGGCAGGGGGTTTTTCGTTGATGGCGCGGACACGCTGATGGACGGCGTCCAGTCGGGCATCGTTCATGAGGGTACCGGCGGCGTGTATTCGGTGGTCCTCGAAGATGGCTTCCGCGTGGAGGCTACCCTTAGGGGTCGACTGAAGCAGGAGCAACGGACGGGCAACCGAGTCGTTATCGGTGATCGGGTCACAGTTTCGGATTCGGGTGAATCCCGGACGATCGAATCGGTCGAGGCCCGAGCCACCGAATTGGTGAGGCGTGGTAGGGGCCGCCGGGATGCGAAGATCCTTGCAGCCAACCTCGACCGAGTCTTCGCCGTGGTTGCGTTACGAGCACCCGACGCCACGACGCAACTCATCGATCGGATTCTTGTGCTCGTCGAGTCGAGTGGTATGCACCCGATTCTCGTACTGAACAAGGCTGACCTCGAGGGTGCGGTCGAGGCTGCGGGTCGCCTCGCCGCCATCTACGAAGGGATCGGCTACCGAGTGGTCACGACCAGCACGAAGGATTCGACGGGTCTGGCGGCGTTACGACAGGAGATCTGTTCGGGCTCGTCTGCCTTCATCGGCCCTTCGGGTGTGGGAAAGTCCTCGTTGCTGAACGCGATCGCGCCCGAGTTGGCGCTGAAGACGGGTGAGTTGTCCAAGAAGACGGGCACGGGCCGGCACACCACGGTCGGCTCTCGTCTCCTTTCGCTGGAATGTGGCGGAGTGGTCGCGGACACGCCGGGATTTGGCGATGTCGGGCTGTGGGATGTGCCACCCGACATGATTGCCGGCTGCTTCCCAGAGTTCGCGGAGCTGGCCGTCGATTGTCGATTTCGGGCGTGCAGCCATCTGCACGAGCCTGACTGCAGCGTTCAGACCGCGCTCGAAGCCGGCCGGGTTCACCAGACACGGTATGCGAGCTACGAGTCACTCCATGCGGAGGCCAAGGAGGCGGCACAGCGGTAGGCCCTTCCTCGTTGCGGACTCTTACTAGGTAGCGGAGGAACCCGATCGAAGCGGCGTAATCGTATGCACCCCGGTGCTCGCATCTCGGTGTACCGAGATGGGCCACCGGTACACATCCGTCAGGATGCGTTCGCTAAGCACGTCCGCCGGCGTGCCCTCCGCAGCTACCCTCCCCTCGGAGAGCAGCAGCATGTGGTCAGCGAACTGTGCGGCGAGGTCGAGGCTGTGCGTGATCAAGACGACGGTCATGCCACGATCGGCCGACTCACGTAGGAGCTCGAGGATCGCCATCTGATGACGTACGTCGAGGCTGTTGGTCGGCTCGTCGAGCACGAGCGCCCGCGGCTCCTGAGCCAGCGCCCGTGCGATCCGGGCCCGCTGAAATTCACCTCCCGACAATGTCGTGACGTCGCGGCGAGCCAACTCGAGCAGGTCGCATGCGGCCAGGGCCGCCGCGACGGCGGTCCGATCCCGGTCTCCCTCGGCCGCCAGCGGAGACAGGTGAGGGTATCGACCCATACCCACGAGTTCACGGACGGTGATCGGGAACGCGATGGACTCGGCCTGTCCCACGGCGCCGACCGAACGGGCCAGGTCCTCACGGCTCCATGTAGCGGTGGCTCGTCCGTCCAGCATCGCATGGCCGGATTCGGCTGGTGCGACGCCGAGTAGTGCTCGCATCAGCGTGGACTTGCCCGACCCATTGGGCCCGAGGATCGCGTAGAGCGATCCGGTGGGCACCTCCATTGTGACGCCGTCGAGCGCGGGCGTCGCCTGCCCCGCGTAACGGACCACGAGATGATCGGTAGCGACGTTCATCCGGCGTACAGGCTGCGCCGCAGCAGCAAGAGAAAAAAGGGCACCCCAACGAAAGCGGTGATGACGCCGATCGGAATCTCCGCGGGGGCGAGGACAACTCGTGCAACGAGATCGGCGAGCGTGAGGAAGGTGGCGCCGGCCAGAAAGGAGAGCGGTAGAAGGGCGCGATGATCGGAGCCCACGATCATTCGAATACCGTGTGGGACGACGAGACCGACGAAGCCGATGACGCCGGCCACAGCCACGCCGGAGGCCGTGATAAGCGCAGCGATGAGGAGTGCGCGCCGTTTCACACGTTCAACATCGGCCCCGAGGTAGAGCGCCGTATCCTCTCCGACCGCCATCAGATTGAGTGGCCGCGCGAGCGCCATGAGCGCGACACAGGCTGGGAGCGTATAGGCAGCCGTGACGACCACGCTCCGCCAGTTCGCTCCAGCTAGGCTGCCCATAATCCAGAGTACCGCGCTCTGAACGGTGCGCGCTGAGGATATCGACAGGATGAGCGCGATGCAGGCCGAGAAGAATGCGGCGACGACTACGCCCGCCAGCAGAAGCACACGGACGTCCATCGGGCGTCCTGAGGCCGTCGCCACGCGAAAGACGAGCACGATCGCGACCAGCGCCCCGATGAACGCTGCCAGGGGCAGGGCCCAGGAGCCGGCGGAAGCCCATCCGAACGCGAGCACCAGTACGGCTCCGACGGATGCGCCGCCCGAAACACCCAGAATGTAGGGTTCGGCGAGCGGGTTCCGGAGCAGCGCTTGGAAGGTCGCGCCTGCCATCGCGAGACCCCCTCCGACCAGCACGCCGAGCAGCGTTCGCGGCAGGCGAAGTCCGACCACGATATCGCGTGCAATGTCCGTCCCCCCACCGGTCAATGCCCCAGCAACCTCGATGAACGACAGTGGTACCGAGCCGAAGCGAACGCCGAAGACGACCGAGAACGCGAGGGCCGCCAACAACAGGAAGCCGAGACTCCAGCGCGTCACCGGAGCGGCCGTCCGTGCATCAGGCCTGCGATCTCGCGAGCGGCGGTGACAAGACCCGGGCCCGGAATCTCGAGGCCGCCTCCGATAACCACAACGCGGGCATCCGGTGCGAGGGATGCGTCGAAGTCACCGTGCGCGGAGACGAGCACGACGTCGATCGCCCGAACCCGAAACTCTTCCGGGCTCACCGCCGCATACAGCTCGCCCAGATCGGCGAAGGTATTGTCTCCACCGAGCAGGGAGATCACTTCCGCCACATAGCTGTCGGGTCCCGCGACCCAGGGAGGTGACCCGCCGAGCACATAAGCAACCCGGAGGCGCGGCCAATCCTGTACGCCTCGTTCGATCTCAGCGAGTCCGGCCTGGATCCATGCAGTCAGCGAGTCCGCTGCGGCAGACCGTCCCGTCGCCTGACCGAGGAGCGCTGCGGTGGAGTAAATGTCTTCGATGTGATCGGGTCGAACCGCGACGTGTCGAATACCGAGGGCGTCGAGTCGAGTCGCGGTTCGAGGATCTTGGGCACCTCCGAATCGAATGACGAGATCGGGTGACAGTGCGACGATCGCCTCGAGGTTCGGCTCTAGCCCGCCGCCTACGGATGGAAGGTCCGCGACCCACGCCTGGTGGTCGAAGTCGGTGCGACCGACTACGTGGTCTGCGGCGCCGATCGCGTAGAGAGTCATCGTGGCAGAGGGAACGAGCGAAACGATTCGGAGGGCCGGGGTCGCGAACACATGCGCGATGCCGGCCGCGTCGAGCACGCCCGCCTCACCCGATGATGTTCCGTCGGACCGACTCTCCTTCTGGCACCCGACTCCCACCAGGCACCCCAGGAGTGTGGCGAGGACGAGGGGCGACATGCGCCCGGACATCAGCCTCCCGTCGCGGAGCCAGAGCCGCACGGATCCTCAAACGTGCGCGCCCAAGAACCGTCACGCTGACTCAGGACTGCGAACCAGCGCCGGTTCGGCCCGAATACATCGAGCAGGATGTCGTCCGATCCGTTCCCGTCCCAATCCAGGTGGTCGAAGTAGCGCGGAGCTCCCTTTCCTTCGGATTCCACCGAGCGGTACCAGACGTACCCTTCTTCGTACGACGCGCCGACCTGTTGGCTCATCAAGAACAGGGAATAGGCACCCTGCCGCGGAGATGCCACCGTCAGTTCGTCCTGATGAAGGAAAGTTGCAGCGACCGATCGACCCTGGCTGCCTATGAGTTGGAACGCCTGGATGTGATCCCTCGCGTCGAGGACCCCGAGCGGCGGCCAGGCGGCTCCGTTTGCAGGGATCGCTCGATTGGCAACCGCGAGTGTCGCCACGCGCTGGTCGTAGTCGTGAGCGATTGCGGCGTAGTTCCCGTATGGATGCTGAGCGGACGATTCGGCCGGCAGCGCCAGCAGTCGTTCGGCTCCGGAGGCGGTCGGTACCAACTCGACGAAGCCCGACAGCACGGTGCGAGCACCACAAAACCCTTCTGCCGGGCGCACGGCATCGGCGACCATCCGTCCTACGCGCACGCCCTCGGAGAAGAGGATCCACTCGGAGCCCGGAGCCGTGACCTCTTCGAGTCGGGTCGTGTCATCGGGGAAGGCCGGGTGTGGAAACTCGCGAAGCACTCCTGGATGAACCTCGCCCACGATCACGAAGTCGGCACGGGCACCGGTTCTCGTGCCGGCGAGGAGGATTGGCCCGGCGACATTGACCGGCCCGACGACCCCAGCCGGCTCGTCGGCGTCAACGGCCGTCCGGGAGGAGGGCGGCGGGGGCTTCAATTCGACATCGATTCCGCCCCAAGCCACGTTGTCGCAGCCCGTGGCCACGGTTAAGATCACCGCGATCGCTAGTAAGTGCTTTCGCATCAAGCCCTTGGGTCGGTACGCACTCCGAGTCCGTCGGCGGATCCCGGGGTTCGTAAGCTAGCGTCGCCCCCTCGGTGAGCAAGCTGACATGGACGATCATTCGGAGACCCCCTCGCTCCGAGAGGTGATGAGGGTCTACCCGACCGGCGTGACAGTCGTCGCCGGTCTCGATGCGGGAGGCTCGCCGTTCGGGCTGACCGTGAATTCCTTCACGTCGGTCTCGCTCGATCCGCCTCTGGTGCTCGTGTGCGTCGGCCGCCGATCGACCTGGCACGATCGCCTGACTTCCGCTGCCAGCTTCACCATCAACGTCCTCTCAGCCGACCAGGAGGCGATCGCCATACGGTTCGCGCGCGAGCCCTCTGAGGGGCGCTTCGACGAGGTCGAATGGCGGCCGGCTCAGTCCGGTGATCCGATCCTTCGGGGCAGCCTCGCGTGGCTCGAATGCTCGACCACCGAAGTGCTGAGCGGGGGTGATCACTCGATACTCGTGGGGCGGGTGGAGCGGTGTGCCGTGAACGATCGGGCAGCCCTACTCTTTCATCGGGGCGGCATGAGTTCGGTCGAGGAATGAGTTCCCGAGTTCCCCGCTTCGGGTGGCTGCCTTCTTTGCTGGTCGGCGCCTCGGCGGCGATCGTCGCGGAGGTGGCCGTCGCGGTTCTGCTGTACACCGGTCCAGGTTTTGTACGGTCCCTCACCGTGATCCTCGCTGTAGAGGGTGCCGCGTTGGCCGCAGGCCTCTGGAGCGCCCCCACGCCGGGCGCCGACCTGGTAGATCGCTTGAGGCGGCGATGGCTGCTCTGTCTGCTGGCCTTCCTCGCGGCCGCCTTGTACGGCACGGCCTGGACCTTTCTCCCCCAAGTGAGCGAGGGGCGCATCGCTCAGGGGATCGGGCTCACGATTCTGGCGGGACTCCCCCTGCTCGCCGCGGGAGCCGTACTGGGCGGCATCGCTGTAGCGTCGAGCAGCGATCCAGGTGGGCGTCTCCGCGGCCCGGGAGCCTCCGCAGCGGCCGGCGCCGCCCTCGGCTTCATCTTTACCGGTCTCGTCCTTCCCCGTGCGCCGATGCCGGCTTCGCTGCTTCTCGGGTGTCTCGTCATGCTTTCGCTCGGGGGCATGGTTTTCGGCTCGGTCCTCGGCGCACGGATGCAGATCGACGTTCGTGGCCATCGCGCGGTCCGTGGTGGAGACGTGAGCGTCGAAGATCGACGGCTGCCCATCGCGAACCTGGCACTTCGAGTGCTGCGAGAGGGCGATCATATCAGACGCACGATCTCACTCGACCGAGGGGTGGCACCGGTGCCGTGGGACGTGAGCCTGATTCGTGCCTCGATGCCCGGTCCGGAGGTCGCCTGGCGTGTGCTCCTGATCGGCGGTGGAGCCTCGTCTGCGGCTCGGACCGTGCTCCGCGAACATCCCCTCGGGAACGTCGACGTCTTGGACCGGACCGGCGCTGTGGTGGAATTGGGCCGCGAGTACTTCGAGACCGAGTTGGCGATCGCACGGGGGGAGCGTCTCTGGGTTACGGTGGGGCACCTCGACGATCTCGTGGAGCGACTCGCGTCACCGTACGATCTGGTCGTGATCGATACGGCTGCCCTGGCACCGATCGGTGGCGTCGTGGGTGGGTTGTCGCGAACCACCCGCGGAAGACTTCTGGACTTGGTCTCGGCCGGCGGGACCCTGGCCTGGGGCCCTGCGGCTCCTGAGCCTGGAATGCCAGAGGTAGCGGATGGTTGGGCGTACCTCGAAGTACGCAGAGAGTCCAATCGCTCCGGTGACGAAGTCGTAGTCCTGACGAAGAAGGGGACCGCCCCGGAGTGGCCGGCCCTGCTCGACGGCTTCCATGCGTCGCCGGCGGGAGCGAGTCTGTGATCGTCGCGCACCTCTCCGACCTTCACCTCGGGTTTCGGGCCTACGGGCGTGTCGAACGGGGGACCGACATGCGCGAGCGCGATGTCGCCGCAGCGTTCGACAGGGCCAGCCAGGAGGTGGTACGTCTACGACCCGATGTTGTGATCATCGCGGGGGACGTCTTCGACCGTCCGGACCCTCCGGCGAGCGCGGTCGTAGCACTGGCTCGGGGGCTGGAGGCGCTGCGGGTGGCGTTGCCGCACACTCCTGTGCTCATGGTCGCGGGTCCGCGCGATACTCCGCGCCGACCAGGTGATCCGGGTGCGTTGGCGGTGCTCGACACCTTCCCGAACGTGGAGGCGGCGACGGGACTCACGCGGTCCATTCTCATCGAACGCCTGAGCCTCCACGCCTCTCTAGTCCCGTACCGGGCCGTCACGCGTCATCCACCGGCTTTGCCCGATCCCGACCCGCGGATGCGATGGAATATCCTGGCGCTGCATGCGGAGGCGCCCCGGGGTGGCGAAGGCGGGATCCTCGTCGATCCAAGCGAATGGGACTACATCGCACTCGGGGGCGAGCATCGCCGAACGAAGCTCTCGGATCGAGTCAGGTATCCCGGGTCTCTCGAACGGGTCGCGCTCGATCCATGGGATGAAGCGGCAGACGAGAAGGGCTTCCTGACCATCGAACTCGAGAGCGGGAGGGTGAGCTTCCACGCGATCCCGGGGCGTCCCGTCGTCGCACTAGCTCCGGTGAAGGTCGGCCACGGCGACCCGGATCGGCTCCGACGTCGGGTCCGCGAAGTTACCGGAGAAGTCCCGGGCGGTATCGCGGACAAGATCGTGCGACTGCGCTTGCAAGGTGCCGCTCCGGCCGATCTGCTCGCATTGCAGGGTGACCCCCTGCGAACGCTCCGGAGCGAGGCGCTTCATATCGCGGTCGAGGCGGGTAGAGACCTTCGAATTCCGGCCGAAGCCTGGTCGCCTGTCGATGCTCCGCGCCTGATGCGCGAATCCGTCCTGGCCGAACTCGGGCGCAGCGGGACCGGCAGTGCGGATACCGAGCGAATTGTTCAAGGGCTCATTCCGGACCGCGGCACGGAAGACGAGGCCCACGGTGTCGTCGAGGCTCTCGACGGTGTGCTCCCTGGGCTGGGGCGCGTGAGCACTTCGATCCCGATGGGCCTGACCGCGGTGCTGGGTGGAGGTGGGAGGGCCCGCCGGGCCGTTGCGGACCTCTACCTGGAGGCCGGTAGGACGGGCCCCGACGGTGCGATCGCACGCTGGTGGGCCGGTGCGGACTCGGAGACTCTCGACGGCGCTTTGCGTAGGGCGATCGACGCGGTCGCCGAAAGCCGTGGGCTGGGGCTCGTCGATGCAGCCCTGGAGGCTCTCGGGGCGCACGCCCCATCGGTCGAGCCGGCGAGCCCCCCCCCGGCGCCCCCACGGCGCGGGGCAGTGCGAGTCGATCCCGAGCAGGTCGCCGCCGAATTCCGCACCGCTGAGCGAGAGTTGCTGTCCAGTCGAGCCGATGTGACCGAGGTCGATGGCGATCTGGAGGTGGCCACGATGGACTGGCATCGGGAGCGGCAGGACGCCGAGACGACGCTCTACGCGTACCGGGACCGCGCCCGAGAGGTGCGTGGCCGAATTCGAACGATGGAGGCCTCCGGGCCGGAGGCTCCCTGTCCGACGTGTGGTCGCGTGCTCGACAGCCATTACCAGGAAGTGCTGACCGAACTGCGGGACGAGTGGGAGTCCGTCGTACAGGACGGTGGTTGGTGGCGGAGCCGTTGGGAGCAGCTGGAGCCCAAGCCGGTACACCTGCAAGAACTCGAACGAACCTCGTTCAGACTTCATGCCGCCCTCGAGGCCGGGTCGGAGCGTCTCGAGTTGCTGCGGGCGCGACTTCAAGAGCTCGATGGCTCCCGGGCGACGACGGATCCTCCTCGCGAAGGACCGGAAGGGGACGTGATCTCGGCGCTGACGCGGGTTCGGGCGGCACGCCTCACCCGAGCTACCGACGTCCTGCTGGACCGGGCCTCACGGTTCGTCTCGCGGATCTCCGGGGGACGTATACTTGCCATGACGTGGGACGGAGGAGTCGCGCATCTGCAGGGGAGCGAAGGCGTCTTGCTGCCCCTCGCCGAGGAGGATCTGGCGGCGGGGAGGATCGCGATCCGGCTCGCGGCTGCCTCGCTCATCGGGGCCAAGGGTCGGATCGTGGCGAGCCTGCCACTCGAGCAACCCTTCGATCGCCTCGACGAGGAGGCGCGGATTCGCACGCTCGTGCTCGCCAAGAGCCTTCTTCGCGAGATCCCCAGAGTCGTCCTGTTCAGCCGCGGGGACGCCGTGGACGCGCGCCCGGAACTGTTCGACTACGTACTCGAGGTGAGCGAGGAGGGCTCCCTCGCAGGGCCCGTTCTCCGACCAGCGCCGGCGGGCCCCGGCCGACTAGCGCTCAAATCGCCTGTCGGGAGTACGGCCGCGAAGATCAAGGGCCCTTAGCGGGTATCCCCCGCTGGGTCGACCGCGTCCGCCTCGCGCGGAATTCGGGGGACTTGGTTTCTGCAACCTTTCACCCCCAAATTCCGTCGTATCAGATATGTGTACGGAGGCGGCCGGGGGGCTGCTCCGGTAGGTCGGGATCCGAGTTCTGAAATGATCAATATCCTGCTTCCTGCTGTTGTCGTGATGATGATGGGGGGCGTTGCGATGCGGCTGTGGTATCGTCGCTGGCGGCGGCTCCGTATTGCTGCGAACCGTCGTGTCGAGGGACCGAACTCGCACTACTCCTCCTCCGGAGTCCGGAACCAGGAGGACCGCGAGCGTTGGGGTGGGATCACCCTCCCCAGGTTGCATCCGCTGAATCAGGAAGAGGTGGTCCGACTGCTCGGGCTCGTCGATATCGACGGAGTGAAGTCGCTGTCGGGTCGGGATCGGCTCTTTCTCGACAACATGACACTTCCCCGCCTGAGAGTCTGAGGCGACCGGCTGCTCTACGCCAGCGCTGCGATCGCGACCACCTCGATTACATACCGGTCCTTGAAGTTCTTCACGGGCACGATCGCGCGGGCAGGCTTGTGCGATCCCATGACCTCGGCGTACGCCTCATTGACCTCGCCCCACATGTCGATGTCCGTGACGTAGATCATCATCTGGATTACACAATCCAATCGTGATCCGGCCGCTTCGAGGATCGCCGCGACATTGGCAAGCGCCTGTCGTGTCTGCTGCCCGGCGTCACCGGGATCTCCGCCCGGGTTCTTCGGGTCGCTGCCGAGCTGACCCGCGACATAGACCACCCCACCGTAGACGACGGCTTGACTGTAGTGTCCCGCTGGCGTCGGACTGTTGGTCGTCGAGATCTTTTTCATCGTTCGGTTCCTGTCGGTGAATGGAATCGTGCTTCTTCGGTTCTGGGTGACCCAGAGGTTCTCCACGCAAACCGATCACTCCATCGGTTCGCCTTCCCCTCCGCGACATCGGCTACGATACCACCGATAACCGGCGCGAACTTGAATGCGTGACCACTCCCACCCGCGGCGATCACGAGCCCATCTCGGTCGGGATCTCGGGCGATCAACAAGTCACCATCGATGCTGTCACAGTACATGCAGACGCGCGTTCCGACGACCGGTGCGCCGGCGAGTGGAGGGAGCGACTCCGCCAAGAAGTCTCGGGCGAGTTCGACGTGCCGTGGGTCGACTTCGCCCGGGTGATCGGGATGGACTTCTCTTCCGTTCCCGTGATGACCGAGTTTCACTCGGCCATCATCGGTAGCCGGAAAGCCGTACCAGCCGCTGCCTGAGATGTCGGCGGCGAACGGAGGAAACCTCCTCCCTCGGAAGTCGTTCGGCCGTTCGACGCCGAAGTGAAGGACCGGCTGCGCAACAGCTTTGAGCGTCCCACGAAGCCAGGGGATCACTGCAGGAGTCCATGCACCGGCGCAGACGATCACGTGGTCGGCTGGAAGCGTCTCGCCCGTGGTTGATCGGACCCCTCGAACGCGTGATCCGGTCGCGGCGATCGCCTCGAACGTCGCGGTCGCCAAGTGGACGCCGGCCTCCTGGCAGAGTCGTAGGAGTCGAGCGACCACGGCGCCACTCTCCGCCCATCCGCCTCTTGGACTCAAGTAACCGTCCGGGTAGCGATCGCCGTTCCAGGCCGGGCATCTACGAGATAGCTCCGCACCGCCGATACGCTCGGGAGCATAGCCGCGCTCGAGCAAGACGCGATGGCTCTCGTACTCGAAGCCGCCTGGCTCCATGAGACCCTTCGTGATCACGAGGAACTGGTCGTCGTGATAGAGCCTGTCGGGCCAGTCAGCGTTCCAACGATCCCAGCCGTCGAGGGCCGCTTCGGCGAGTTCGTGATAGAAGACGTCCGACCCATAGTCCATGCGGACCATCTTGCTGATGTCCGTGGACGACGCGTCCGGGTGCGGGAGGGGACCGCGGTCGATCAGTGTCACGCCGTACCCGCGCTCCCGAAGCTCGAGCGCGGTGGCGGCGCCGAAGACACCGGCGCCGACTACCACGACTGTTCCAAGAAGTGCGGACAAGTGTGCTCTGGGGGTAAGATGTGAGCGGCGCTCATGCGCCCTTCCGCGCAACTCTGCACAGAACCCGACCTGCATGCAAATCCGGATCCTCTCGGCGGCCGACGTTCGGGCCGCGATCGACATGCCAGCTGCGATCGACGCGATGCGCGGTGCTTTCGCGGCGCTCTCTGATGGCACGGCGACGGCACCACTTCGCCTCGCGCTCGAGACCGACCACGGCGTCAGCCTCTTCATGCCGGCTCACCTCCCCGCGTCGGCATCGGCAGGCGCCAAGATCGTGTCGGTCAACCCGGGTAACGCTGACCTGGGTCTTCCCGTCATTCACGCGGTGGTCATCGCGCTCGACCCTGTGACCGGGCGGCCGATCGCTCTGATGGATGGCACGTGGCTAACGGCGTTGCGGACGGGAGCGATCGGTGGACTCGCGGCCGACCTTCTCGCGCGGGAGGATGCCTCGACCGTCGCCCTTTTCGGAGCAGGCGTTCAAGCCAGGACCCAACTCGAGGCGGTCCGGTGTGTTCGCTCCATCCGCGAGGTCCGGATCGTATCACGAACGGGTGTCGGCGCAGACGCACTCGTGTCGGAGTTGACTGGGATCACGGCTCGACGCGTCGATGATCCTGACGCGGCGCTCATCGGCGCAGACATCGTCATCGCCGCGACCAGCAGCTCGACTCCGGTGTTCGACGGCTCGAAGGTTGAGCCAGGTACACACGTCACGGGTGTCGGGTCGTTCACCCCCGCGATGCGGGAGGTCGATACAGCGCTCGTGATGCGGGCGCGAGTGATCGTCGATCAGCGAGCCGCAATCCTCGAGGAGGCGGGCGACATCGTCGGACCCATCGCGGACGGTGCGGTCACGGAGGCGGTGATGGTCGCGGAGATCGGTGATGTGGTCTTGGGTCGTGCGGTGGGCCGGACGTCGGAGGACGAAATCACGTTCTTCAAGTCGGTCGGTAACGCGGTGCAGGACGTCGCGGTCGCAGCGCGGGTGTTGGCCGCGTCGGAGCGCGATGGCCTAGGCATCGTGGTGGACATCTAAGTGCCCAGCGTCGACCAGGCCTCCGCCCTGCTTTGGTACCGATCAAGGGCCTCCGTGTCGCCCTTCTGGAGCGCCGACTGCACGAGGGAGAGGTAGACCCACGCGTAGTAGTTCGGAATCCCGATGGTCGCCGCGTCTGGCCAATGCCCCCAATTGTCCGGCATGCCCTCACGATGAACAAAGACCTCATCGAGGAGTTGCTGGGTCCTAGGCACGTCGACCCACGCACCGGTCACGGGCGAATAGGGTGATGATTCCAGGCGCGTGAACTCCCCTTCTTCGTCCTCGGACAGGGGGCCGTTGTTGAGCCGGAACGCGAGTCCCTGACGGATGAGATACGGCTGGACGCCGAGAGAAACCGCCGAGTTACCGCTCGAAGCGAAGTAGATCGGTCGCTCGTCGATCGATTCGATCATCAGCGTCAGTGCGAATCGCTGCCAAGGCGCGAGGTATTGGCCGCCCGCAATCGTTGCGGCCACGTTCCCTATCTGAATGGTCACGGTCTGATCGACGGGGGCGTAGGCTTGAGAGGCCTGCACGATTTGTTCGTCCGTCAGTGGGATGATGGACTTGGTCGGCGCCGCGATCGCCTCGAGAAGGATCGGGACTCTGGTTCCCGCCTGATCGACACTCGTGACATACGCGGCACCGGTATTCTCAGCGGTGTACGGCCGCTGGCACTGAATGACAGTCCAGTCCTCGGACGGATCGACACCCTCAGGGCAGGGAGCCGTCAGAGCCTTCAGCTGCAGCGTGTACCAATCCGTGTTCAGGTAGGACGTGACGATCACGGTCACGTCGCGCCGGATGCCCTCTACTTCCTGCAGATACCAGAGCGGGAACGTGTCGTTGTCACCGTTCGTGAACAGGATCGAATAGGGCTCGACACTCATGAGGAGGTTGTGCGCCCAGTCCCGCGCCGCATAGTCGTAAGAGCGGGTGGCCCATCCCCAATTGAGGATCAAGGGGAGGAATGCGATGCCCAGGATGGGGCTCGCCTTGCGCAGCGTGGTACGGGCTTCGAGGGCGGCCTCGCGCCACAAGGTGGCGATGCCCATCCCGGCCCAGAGCCCCCAGACCGAGAAGCTCACGATGAAGAAGTAGTCTCGCTCTCTGACCTCGTGCAGAGCACGGTCGGCCGTTGGCGCCTGGAGCGAATAGCCGTACTTGAAGTTCAGGTAGTAGACGAGGGCCAGCGAGAGCGTTCCGAACAGGGTCGCCAGATAGATGAAACTCGCTCGGTCCCGACGAGCGTGCTCGATCGCGCCCCACACGCCGAGGCCGGTGAAGAGCATCGTGAACGGCAGCCGTAACCGAGCGAAGACCGTGGAGGCGCCATCGAGTGACCGTGCCCACTGCCAGTCGAAATACTGCAGATAGTTCGCGAGCTGCGACGATATCGGCGCCTGCCGCACCATGAGATCGGGCTTCGAGTATTGGGTGCGATTCAGGGCCTCCGCGAGGGCGGTGCAGCCTGACTTGCCATAGGTGACGACGGCTGCGATCGCGGACGGGATGTCGGGGCACGTCGGCGATGCCTCGTTGATCACGGGGCTGAGTGCCGCCCGGATCGGCAAGAACAGATGGATCGAGAGCCCGAGGATCAGAGCCGCGGCGCCCGCGATGTACAACCGCCAATTGAGCAGCGTGCGGGGGTGAACGTACAGGATGAAGAACCCGATCGCCGGGGCGGCCAGGAAGGCCATGAGATGGTTGCCCACGCTTAGTGCGAGCACGAATACCATCAAGACCAGCAGGTTGTCGTCCTTGCCCTTCCCGAGGTTTTCCTGCCACCGAAACGCGAGCCACGACAGCAGGGCGATGGTCAGCAGCGAGACGGTGTAGACCTTCTCGTTCACATTCGACTGGTTCCATACCGTGTAGGCCGTGGAGCTGACCAGGACGGCTGCCGAGGCACCTACGAGTCGGAAGACCCGGTCCTTCGAGAAGAACCGAAGAATGTGGTGGACGACCAGAAACCAGAGCATGTGCGCGCCGGCGCTCATGACGGCGCTGAAGAGATTCACGCGGACTGCGACGGGAATCCCGAAGACACCCAGCAGGACGGACCATGCCCGAGCGAGCACAACGAAGAGCGGATTGCCCGGGGGGTGCGGGATGCCGAGGATCTGGCCCGTGGCGATGTACTCGCTCGTATCCCAGAAAGCCGTGGTCGGGGCGAGTGTGAGGACGTACAGCCCGAATACGAGGCCCCCCGCTATGGCGGCGGCCTTGTACGGCGGACGGAGATCGTTCGCTTCCGTGCCCGAGTCGATCCGTTCGGATTCGTGCCCGGTATCTGCGATCGTCATGCGTTACCTGGTGATGTCAGGCCCTGCGGCCCTTGAAAACGAAGCCCGAAAGATAACGACGTGACGCTCACGCTGGGTGCGCGAGATGCAGACATCCCCACTCGTCGACCGTCATGATCCAACGAGGAGGGACCCAAGTCGTACCGCTGTACTCCTGGACCACGAGAGGGCCAGGGAGTTCGTGGCCGGCTCTGAGGTCCCGCCGCCAGACCGCCTTCGCCTGAAGCTCCTCCCCCCCGAATACGACGAGTGTGCTCCGTGTGAGGGGAGCGCTCGTCGCCGCTTCGATGGCTTCGACGTTGAGCTCCAGCGACGGCGCGGTGACCACGACACGGAGGGTCACCGCCTCGACGGGCGTCTCCGGGCGTTGGTAGCCGTATCGTTCGTGATGGGCTCGGTGAAACGCCTTGATCCAATCCTCCGCCGGGACGCCGAGTTCGAAGCTTTGGCCGCGATATCGGGCGTCGATCCAGCGCTCCGCCGTGAGCGCCTCCGGTGCGGCGCCCTCCTCTTGCATTTCGTTCCGGGCGCCGCTTTCCAGCGCGTCGAGCACCTCGCGCAGCCGCACTTGAACGTCAGGATGATCAGTGCCGAGCAACACGGTCCGAGAGAGTTCCCTCGTGACGGGCGACGCGAGCATTCCGTACGCAGACAGGAGCCCTGGATCGGGAGGCACGAGCGCCTTTCGAGCGCCCAATCGGGTCGTGAGCTCGGCCACATGCAGCCCGCCGGCGCCACCGAAGGCCACCACGGCGAAGTCGATGGGGTCGTAGCCTCGTTCCACGGAAATGACACGAAGCGCTCGCTCCATAGCTGTGTCCGCGACGGCGAGAATGCCCTCAGCCGCGGCTTCGAGGTCAGAACCGAGAGCTTCTGCGATCCTGGACAGCGGCTCTCGTACCGCGTCCCGGTCGAGCGTACGGCCCCCTCCGAGGAATGCCTCAGCGGGGAGTCGGCCCAACCAGACGTGTGCGTCGGTGACCGTGACATCCGACCCACCGTTCCCGTAGCAGATCGGGCCGGGCTGCGCTCCCGCGCTCTGGGGTCCGACTCGAAGGGCTCCCCCCGCGTCGACGCGGGCGACCGAACCTCCCCCGGCGCCGACGGTGTGGATGTCGAGGACCGGGATCGCCACCGGCTGCCCCCCGATCGTGAACTCGCGCGTGCGAAGCGGGCGGCCTGGGCACAGCGAGACGTCTGTGGATGTCCCCCCCATGTCGAAGGAGATCACCGCTTCATGGCCCGCACGTTTCGCCCAGGTCAGCGCGCCGACGACCCCTCCGGCGGGGCCGGAAAGCACGGTGTGGACCGGCTCCCTCTGTGCACGATCGATTGGGAGTGAACCCCCGTTGGATCCCATGATCGAAACGCGCTGCGCCCCGGATTCGCGTGCGAGGCGACCGAGGTAGCGATCCATGACCGGGGCTACATATGCGTTCACGACCGTCGTGGATGTCCGTTCGTATTCCCTGAACTCAGGAACGAGCACGCTCGATACGGAGACCGGAAGCCCACAGTCGGCAACGGCGGCGGCGACAGCCTGCTCGTGGTCGGGCCTCGTGTATGAGTGCAGCAACGAAACCGCGACCGAGTCGGCACCCCGTGCGCGGATCTGATCCGAAAGTGTGGCGAGTTGGGCCGAATCCAAAGGGGCGACCTCTTCCCCGCGGGGCCCGAGCCGGCCTCCGACCCCGAGGCGATCGTCCCGGTGGACCAGTGGCGCAGGCCTGTGGCCGACCAGTGCATAGAGCTGCGGGCGGTCCTGGCGCCCGATCTCGATCACATCCTCGAAGCCCTCATTGGTGATGAGGACGACCCGCGCACCGCGGCGCTCCAGGAGAGCGTTCGTCGCGACCGTCGAGCCGTGAAGGAGCACGAAGTCGGGGCTCTCACCGAGAATCTCACGGATCCCGTCGAGCACCGCCTGTGACGGATCGTCGGGCGTGGACGGCACCTTCAGCGTGCGGATCTGCCCATCGCGCAGGAGAACCAGG
Organism: Gemmatimonadota bacterium; assembly: GCA_027623325.1. Taxonomy (GTDB): domain Bacteria; phylum Gemmatimonadota; class Gemmatimonadetes; order Longimicrobiales; family Gaopeijiaceae; genus UBA2589. The sequence continues at coordinate 129,559 of JAQBXY010000003.1, read as the reverse complement.
TCGGTGAACGTCCCCCCGGTATCGACCGCGAGTACCGGCGTTGACTGCTCCCTCGGGCCTCGGGACATTGCCTCGCTCAACACCTCGCTCCGGAACGCTGTTTCGTCATGCAGACCCTTCCTTCATTCGAACACTTTTCGTCCCTCGCTGCGGGGGCGGGCCTCGTGCCCGTTTGGAGGGAGTTTCTCTTCGATGTGGATACGGGGGTTACCGCGTATGCGAAGCTAGCAGAACCCCCGTTCGGATTCCTCCTCGAGTCGGTCGTCGGGGGAGAGCAGTGGGCACGTTACTCCTTCCTGGGAACGCGCCCGAAGGGGGCCTGGAGGCTCCAAGACGGCGAGGTGAGCCTTTGGTCCGCCGACGCTGGATGGGAAGCGGTGGCGACCGACGATCCGCTCACCGATTTGGACGATCGCCTCCGCGCTCGAGTGCCGGCAGAGGTGCCGGGGCTGCCTCGTTTCTGGGGTGGTGCGGTGGGGTACTTCGGATATGACGTCGTTCGTCATATCGAACGGCTTCCCGAACGAGCACGGTCCGACAGCGACGTTCCGGACGGTCTGTTCGTATTCACGGACATCGTGCTCGCGATCGACAATCTGAAAGGGCGAGCGATGGCGATCGCGGCAGTGCCGGTCGACGAGGCTGCGACCCCCGCCGAGTTGCGGCATCTCTACGACGGCGCGATCGAATCCACCGCCGAGGTCGTTCGAAGGCTCGCGGACGGAGCGCCGCCGGCCGCTCTCGCGCTTTCGCCGGAGCCGGAGGAGGACCCGGCGTTCGAAAGTTCGATGTCGCGCGCTGACTTCGAGGCCGGCGTAGAGCGCATCCGGGAGTACGTACGCGCCGGAGACGCGTTCCAGGTTGTGCTCAGTCAGCGGTTGGAGTTTCCTCTCGGGTCGACCCCATTCGAGCTCTACCGTGCCCTGCGCAGTCTGAACCCTTCGCCCTACCTCTTCTTCTTGGAGTTGGATGGAGTGTCGTTGATCGGGAGTTCTCCGGAGGTCCTGGTGCGCGTCGAGGAGGGCAAGGCGACCGTGCGGCCGATTGCCGGGACACGGCCGCGAGGAAGCACCGTTGAGGAAGAGCGGGCGCTCGCCGAAGATCTCTTGGCAGACGAGAAGGAGCTGGCAGAGCACCGCATGCTGGTCGACCTCGGTCGAAATGACGTCGGGCGAATCGCAGAATACGGCTCGGTCGTGGTGACGGAACTCATGAAGATCGAGCGCTACTCCCACGTCATGCACATGGTGAGTCAGGTCGAGGGCCGCTTGCGGGAGGGTCTCGGCGCGATGGATGTCTTCCGGGCATGCTTCCCTGCCGGCACGGTTTCCGGCGCGCCGAAGGTTCGGGCCATGGAGATCATCGAGGAGCTCGAGCCGGTCCGCAGAGGAGCGTACGCGGGGGCCGTCGGCCACTTCAACTACGGCGGCGTCAGCATGGACACCGCGATCACGATTCGCACGGTAGTTGCCACGAAGGGCTGGGCGTTCGTGCAAGCCGGGGCAGGCATCGTGGCCGACTCCGATCCCGGCAAGGAATACGACGAGACGATCAACAAGGCGCGCGCGCTCCTGAGGGCGGCCGCGATGGTGAAGACGGTCGTCTGAGGCGTTACCCGAGCTTCCCGTAAAGAAGGGCCAGGGCAGAAATGCCCTTCTCGTAGTTCTCGATCGGCAGCCACTCGTCGGGGGCGTGCAAATTGCAGCCGGGCAGCGAGAAGCCGACGAGCAGGGCGGTCGCCCCGAGCTTCTCCTCGAACTCGACGACGATCGGGATCGAGCCTCCCCCACCCATCGGAACGGGCTTCGTGCCGAACGCCTCTTCCAGCGCCTCTGATGCGGCTTCGAACGCCGGTCCCGAAACGCTCGCCCGCCACGGGCGGCCACCATGGAGTTCTCGGATCTCGACGGTGACGCCGGTAGGAGCAACCGCCGCGAGGTGCGCCTCTAGGAGCCCCTTTACACGGTCGGGGTTCTGGTCGGGAACGAGGCGGAAGCTGACTTTCGCCAGGGCGTGGTTCGGCAGGACGGTCTTGGCGCCCTCGCCCGTGTAGCCACAAAGAATGCCGTTGATGTCGCAGGTCGGCCGGATCCAGAGGCGCTCGAGCGTGCCGTACCCAGACTCGCCGGCGAGATCGTCCAGCTCTAGCGCGCGCGCAAAGTCGGCGTCGACGTGCGGGAGAGCCGCGATCTGAGCGCGGGTCTCCTCGTCCCACTCAACGACGTCGTCATAGAAGCCCGGGATAGCTACGCGCCCGTCGGAGTCATGAAGCGACGCGATGATCTGGGCGAGCGCATTCCCCGGATTCCTGACAGCTCCGCCGTACTCCCCGGAGTGCAGATCGCTCCGTGCTCCGTGCACGTGGATCTCGAAGTAGGCGAGCCCGCGGAGCGAAAACAGCAACGAGGGGAGGCCTTCAGCGAACATTCCCGTGTCCGAAATCAGCACGAGATCACACGCGAGCCGTTCGAGGTTGGCCTCGACGAAAGGCACCAGGTTGGGTGAACCGACCTCCTCTTCTCCCTCCGCGAGCACGACAACGTTGACCGGAAGTTGGCTACCGGTCGCGAGATGCGCCTCGAGTGCCTTCACGTGCATGTACAGCTGCCCCTTGTCGTCCGCCGAGCCGCGCGCATAGATGCGACCATTGCGCTCGGTTGGTTCGAAGGGCGGAGAGGTCCACAGCTCTAGTGGCTCAGGAGGCTGCACGTCGTAGTGACCGTAGATGAGGACGGTCGGCGCGTCGGGACCCGCGCCTTGCCATTCACCGATGACGATGGGGTGGCCAGGAGTGGTCAGAGTCTCCGTGGTGAGGCCCGCTTCTCGCAGGCGCTCCGAGAACCACTCTGCGGCTGCACGGGTGTCCGCGTCGTGTTCGGACTTCGCGCTGATCGACGGAATTCGCAGAAAGTCGTAGAGCTCGGCCCGAAAGCGACCGAGGTTCTCATCGATGAACGTCAGCACGTCAGACATGCGGTTTGCCCCCAGGGAGAGGAAGTGCGTTCCCTAACGCCGGGCAGCTAGATGAGCGAGCGGAGACCCCAACGGTAGACGAATGTCATGAAGGTCGCGAAGACCGCGGCGCCTGCCATCCCACCGACACTGATGGCCAGGGGCTCGTAGAGATGAAAGGTGCCGACGCCGAGCATGCCGCCGATCACGGCCGCAAAGGCACCCAGGACCGCGATGATCTGCGTATGCCCGGGCTGCTCCTCGGGGCGACTGATGATGGCTTTCATCAAGAGCCCGATCGAGGCGCCCATGACGATCCAGATGGCGATGCCGATCCAGTTCTGCATATCTGATACAAGAGTCTCGAGTCGTTCGCGCGCGAGAAAAAATCGCTCGGAAAAGTTATCCGAACCCTTCGGGTAGAGCCAGACCGCTCCCCCAGTTTGACGGGTCCGGCCGCGCCTAGTTCATTCCGGCATGGGTAATGAGATCATCGACATCACCCGGTACCTGAAGCGGGAGCCCGCGAGCGACCTGCCGAGGGGCTCGATGGCCCTCTGGGGCGCTGATGGTGAACGGTCGAGGTTTGCTCTGCCGCTCTGGCGGATCATCTACCTCGCGGGCGCGGAGCGCGGCCTCATTCTCTGGAGGGAACCGGGCGGCGTTGAGGATCTGACGCCCTTCGTCGCTCTCGACCTGGCGCATGAGCCCGCGCGGACAGACGTAGATCCGAATGACGTTCCGAGGTTCGGAGTGGACGAAGCTCCATCTCTGCTCGATCTCGATGCACGGGGTCTCGTCGTGTATCTCGGAGCACGAGCTGGTCGGAGCTGGACGCTACTCGTGGACGGGGGCTCTACTCGCACGACCCCGCTCAGCGCACGGGCACGCGAAGACATCCTCTTCCTGGCAGGAGAATGCGCCGGCCTGCTCTTCTTGAGGGATCTGGCAGACGCTGTGGACGCCTCCGATCCGAGCGAGGACGAATAGCGCGTCCTCGGCTACCTCATCCGTCGCGCATGCGCCGCTTCAATTCCTCGAGCGCCGCGTCGACATCGAGCTCCTCCCGCGGCGGCTCCTCGTCCATAGAGACGTGAAACTCACTGGGTTCGTCCAGATCCAACGCATCGAACGCTTCGGCCGCGTCTCCGCGAGCCTTGTTGCCTTCGATCTTGTCCGCCATTCGGTCGAGTTCGCTGAACAGGTCGTCCGCCGCAGAAAGTGACTCCCGCGCGCCTGAACGTCCGGTCGTCGCGGTGAGCGAGTCCCTCTTCTCCTGCGCCAGGTCGAACTGTGCGTACATCTCATCGACGGTGCGTTGACGAAACTCCCATTCCTCCTGGAGGGCGGTCACCTTCTTCTCCAAGACGGCGCGATGCCCGTCCGCCTTGACGGCGTACTGAACGGCCAGCTTGACCGTTTCCTGGTCGTCGATTCGGCGGGCCATTTCCTCGCGCCGCCGAGCAGTGGCGGTTTCGTCCACGAGGCGCTGGATCTGCGCTCGGGTCTTCTCGAGCTGATCCTCCAGGCCCGCGACCTGTGCCTTCTCGTCGACGATCTCCCGCTTCATGCCCGCGAGCAGCTTGTCGACCGTCTCGGGCACCTGATCTCGACTCAACTCCTTGTTGAAGTTGTCGAGTGCCTCGCGGAAGGCGGCACGAAGGTCGTCGAACATCTGGCAGTTCCGGCTCGGACCGTGGATCGTCTCTTCACTCTACGCACAGAGTGGGGACGATGCTTCAGTTCAGGAAGGGCTCGATCCGCTGAGCGAACGAGTTGCGGGCTCGGTGAAGGCGACTCTTTACCGTACCGAGGTTCACGCCCGTGATCTCCGCGATCTCTTCGTAACTCTTGCCCTCCAACTCGCGAAGGCGAAAAACGAGCCGATGATGTTCGGGGAGCGTCTGCACCGTGTCTTCGACGAGGCGGCGGAGGTACCGCTTCCGGTATAGATCGTCCGGCCGCATGGAGAAGTCCTCGAACTGGATGGGTCGATGATCGTCCTCCCAGTTCCCCGTCAGGCGCTGAAACAGTACGACCGGACTCCGTGAGCGGTTGCGCAGCTCGTTCTTCGACAGGTTGCCCGCGATCGTGTACACCCAAGTCGAGAACTTCTTCGACGTGTCGAAGCGGTGAAGGTGTCGCGTGACCCGGATGAACGCCTCCTGCACGAGATCCTGAGCGCGGTCGCCGTCCCCCGTCTTCCTGGTGATGAAGTGGATCAGGCGATCCCGGTAGCGATCATACAGGCGCTGAAAGGCACCCGGTCGTCCCTCGAGGTGCGCTGTGACCAGCTCCTCGTCGGTGAGATCCTCGAGAGGCTCATCCTCGAGCATCAGGGCCACGTTTTCCGGATTGGCGTCGATCATAAATCAAACGTCCAGGCTCTTAGCGCCGCCTGCCTTCGCAGGGGCAAAAATGCTTGACCCATTAAGATGTTCGAAGAACACGAGGCGTTCAAGGCACCAATTTGCGCCTTACTCGCGCTCGCCTTCGGGCTGTGTTCGCCCCGAAGGGACTAGATGGGCCGATTGGTGAGGCCCACCAGCGTGTTTCCCTCGGAGAAGCCCTCGTAGAGCGCCTGCTCCGGAGGAGGAATCAGATGTCGCGACTCGAGCGCCTCATTTGCCGCACGGTCCATTTCCAACGTCACTTCCTCCTCGACCATCGCCAGGTCGTCGTCTCCCACCCCCTGGGTACCTAGGTAAGCCTCGAAGAGGCCGATTGGGTCCCGCTTTCCCCACGCGGCGAACAATTCATCCGCAAACGTCTCGCGAGCCTCGCGCTCATCATGGGTCGCGTGCCCGCCCATCCGGAAGGTGTCGGCCACGATGGCAGCAGGCCCCTGGCCCGAGCGGCAACGTTCGGCGGCAAGATGGGCGGCCGCGTAGACGTCGAGAACATTGTTGCCGTCACATACCCAGGAGTCGATCCCGTACATCGCGGGCCAGGCATGCAGATCGCCGGCCCCGTGGGTCTCCAGAGGAGTGCCGAGCGCGACCCGGTTGTTCTGAATCACGAAGATCGCCGGGACGTTCTGGACCGCCGCCAGATTCATGCCCTCGTGGCACGCAGCGGTCTTGATGGCGCCGTCTCCGACCCAGGTCATGGCCACTCGCGCTTCGCCTCGGTTTCGGAAGGCCAACGCGACGCCTGCGACGACGGTCACGCTCGTCCCCATATGACTGATCGGCTGAATGATCCCGGCTTCGAGGTCTCCGATGTGTAGATCTCGCCCGGCACTAGGCGAGTCGGAGGTGGCCAGGTACCCGCGAAACATGTCGGCCAACGGCATGCCCATCATGTGCAGCGCGCCCGCGTTGCGGATCATCGGACAAACGATGTCGCATGTCGGATCGAGTGCGCGCACCGTGCCGACGGTGACAGCTTCTTCGCCTGTGCCGAGCCAGGCCTTTGAGATCACGCCGGTTCGCACCCAGCGTTTCAGGCCGATGTCGTGCAGGCGGGTTCGGAGCAGGTCCCGGTAGATCGAGCGGAGATCCGTGGGCGTCAGGTCGGCAACGACGCGGGCGCGAGCCGGGTCCCGCTCGAGAGTCTGCGCGAAGGCCTCGACCAGTTGGGGATCGGCGGACCATTGCACGTATTCGGGCGGGTCGAACGCAGGGTATCGCTTCATGGCGCGAAAGGTAGGGAAAGCGCCGAAGGGAACAAGAAACGGGGGAGGCGAAGGGTCTCGGCGGTACGAAGAACCAGCCCCCCCAGGGTGGACCGCCGAGATGACCCTCACACTCCCCCGCTCAATAGTCGACCGAAGTCGACACCACTACATACGACGGCCATCAAGGGGTGTCACTCTCATATTGGTACGTTTTAGAAATTCGTGATTCTAAGGATCTGCGCGTTGCTCCCAAGGGCGAGGCCGTGGAGATTACTCGGTTCCCTACTCACGACCCGCCGAGGCCCGGTGACGGATCCCTCTTCCACAACCTCAGGCCCGCGCAGGGTGCAGGCTGTCGTCGCACTACGACTGCTGGAGGTGATGAGGGATATGGACCTTCCCGTCGAGACGCTCGAAGCGGAGGATACCACGCGGACCATTCCGCGCCGGTTCGGCCTGAGTGATGTCGTCGAGCGGCAGATTCGGACCTACAAGGACGATGTGCGGAAGCGCCTGCGGATTACGGACGAGGAAATCCAGGGCCTCTTCCGCTTCGTGATTCGGCGGCCGGATGGGGCCGAGGTCTTCCACCAGGTTGGTCGTCTCTTGGCGAACGGCAACCGATCCGGCCGTTGGGTGCGGGTCCTGCCGCGAGGGCTACAGTTTCGAGTCGCTCGGGCGACGGCGCGGAAACGGCTGAAGAAGCTCTTCGGGAGGCAGGTCGGGGGATTCGGCCGGGCCCCTTTTGTGATCGAGGGCCGCACACTGTTGTTCATAGAGAGCGATCCTGGGGGTGATGCCTGTCACCTGTTGTCCGGATTCGCAGAAGAGGTGCTAGAGCAGACCTTGGGAGGTGCGGCGCGGGTATCGCATACGCTGTGTCAGGGACGCGGCGACGACCTGTGCCGATGGGAGGGAGCCCTCGTCCAGGCCCCGGCCACGGTTGTGAATGTGCCAAAATCCGAGGAGAATGAGCCGTGACCGATGGGGTGAAAGAAGGAATGACTGCACCGGACTTCACGCTGGAGTCCGACGACGATGGGCCCGTCACACTCTCGCGACTGAGAGGGAGTCGCGTCGTTTTGTACTTCTATCCGAAGGATGATACGCCGGGCTGTACGATCCAGGCTTGCGACTTTCGGGACTCGCGGGCCCGCTTCGAGGGGGTCGACGCAGTGATCCTCGGGGTGTCGGCAGACGATGTCGAGTCGCATCGGGCGTTCCGCTCGAAGTTCGATCTCAACTTCCCGCTTCTCGCCGACGTGGGCGGTTCTGTCGCGGAGCTCTACGGTGTCCTGGCCGACCGGATGGTCGGTGGCAAGTCCCGAAGAGGGATTTCGAGAAGCACCTTCCTCATCGATGAGGAGGGAGTCGTGCAACGGGTCTGGAGAAGTGTGGACCCGAAGGGGCACATGGAGATGTTGGCCGAACTGCTGGGAGCCTGAACACGTAGGAACCCCTCGTCCGTGTTGCCCCTGCCGAGCGCCCGTGCGAAGATCTTTTCCCCTCCCTAGTTACGAATATTCTCCTTCGGTGCCCCCATGGATTACCTCATCCCGATCGCTGTCGCGCTCGTCTTCGGTGTCATCGGCTTCTCGATCGGGCGGTCGACGGGTCGAAGCGCCGGGGCCGGCGAGGGCCGCGGTGAAGCTGACGGGCGCTTCCGGTCGCTCATCGACGCCGTGAAGCGTGGCCGATTTCCGGATATCCTACCCGGAAGCGCCGAGGGGGAGCTGAAGGCAGCGCTCGAGGAAGGCTGGGCTCCTCGCGAGGCCGAGCGGGAAGCCGCACTGCACGAGGCCGTCGGGCGTGTAAGCACCTTCCTTCGTACGCGGGTGCGTGGTCCGCTCTCGGGTCTCGGTGACCAGGCGAGTCCCGCGGATCTGAAGGACGGGATCGAACACGCGTTGGGGGCTTTGGAAGATCTCGACTTCTTCATTTCGGAGATGGATGAGACGCGCGAGGGGACGGACCTGGCCAAGCTCGCCCAGGGCGTCTCTCGTGAGTTCGCGGCGGATCAGGCGGTCGGCGTCCGTCTGCTACTCGGCGGAGGGATGGTGCGGGCGGTGGTGAACCCGACGGCTCTCATGGATGCGCTCTACCTGATCCTCCACAACGCCGGGCGATTCGGCGGGGGAACGACGATCGACCTGACGGTCGAGGATTCCGGAGGACGCGCGGCGATCCGGGTGCGCGACCGTGGGAAGGGGTTCAGCGAGGAAGCGTTCGCTCGAGCGTTCGACCCGTTCTACTCCACGTCCGACGAAGGCCTCGGGCTTGGGCTCCCCCACGTTCGGAAGGTGATCGAGCAGATGGGAGGGCGAATCGTGCTTCGCAACGTGCCCGATGGTGGAGCAGAAGTCGAGGTGTCGTTCCTTTCGGCTTAGGGAGACGTCAAGACACGCAGGGAAACGCTGGCCCTGCCACAGCCCCCTAGCCGTCCGAGGCGCGTAGGCCGACCCCGACGACGCCGACCACGACGAGGCCTATCCCAGCCCAGCCCAGGCTCGACAGACCTTGCCCCAGGAGCAGCGTCGCCAGAATCGCTGCCACCACGGGCTCGATGGCACTAGCGATGGACACTCGGCTTGCCTCGATGCGGGACAGTGCGTCGAAAAAGAGGAAGTGAGCGACGGCGATCGTCAGGGCGCTGAACATGATCAGCAGGGCCCACGCCGGGCCGGACGCGGGCCACACGACAGGCCCGCTCCCCACGGGAACGACGATGGCGAGAAAGACACACGATCCCACCGTGCTGTAGACCACCGTGGGGATCGAGCCGTACCGCGGGGATGCGAAGCGACCGAATAGTGTGTACGCGGCGTAGCTGACGCCCGCGAGAAGGCCCCAGGCCAGTCCAGTCGCACCGAAGGTCGTGACCACGTCGTCGGCGCCGAGCACCGAGAGCCACACGCCGGCCAGCGTGATCACCAACAAGACGATCCGCATACGGTCGGGCCACTCACCCAGCAGGGGTCCGGATGCCAGGGCGACAACGGCGGGGGCGACGTACAACATGGCGACGGTCGACGGAACTCCGACGGCGTCGGTCGACATCTGGTAGGCGATCTGAAAGATACCCACGGCGACCCCACCACAGAGCAACAGCACAATCAGACCACTTCGGTCGATCGCCAGCGCGCGGACGTTCCGAGCACTGAGGATCGCGAGCAACAGGACCGCACCGACCAGCGGGCGGAGCAGCGCGAGGCTTGCCGGCGGGACGCCAAGTCGAAAGAGGTGGACCGCGAAGATCCCGGACGAGCCCCAGAGACACGCCGCGGCTACCGCCTCCGCATAGCCGACGAGCTTCTGGTTCACGCGTATCCGTAGATCTGGTACAGGAGGATGTAAACGACGAGCCCTGTGATGGACACATAGGCCCACACCGGGAAGACGAAGCGCGCCAAGCGCTTGTGCTCGTCGAATCGCTGGCGACGCACGAGGTACAGGAGCCGCAACACGAACGGAAAGACCAGAACCGCGAGGACCATGTGCGAGAACAGGACGCTAAGGTAGATGATCCGAGCGGTGCCCTCGCCGGCGAAATCATGCGTGCCGGTGAGCGCGACCCGCGTCACGTAGAAAACGAGAAACACCGCCGACGCACCGACTGCGGTCAGCATAGCCCGCCGGTGGCGATCGATGACCTTACGGCGAATGAAGTAGAACCCGACACAAAGGGCGACGGCGCTCGTCGCGTTCAGCGTCGCGTTGATGCCCGCGAGGAGATCACCGACCGCGGCGGTATTCATCGTTCCTGCCTCGAAACGGTCGCGATCCAGACGAGGACGCTGAGGAGCGCAGCCGCAAATAGCGTGTGGAGCGATACTGGCGCGACCGCGAGCACCATCAGTACGGACGCGACTCCGAGCACTACCTGTGCGACGACCAGGAATGCCGCCGCAGCGAGCCGCTTTCGAAGCGATGCGGGCACCTCGGCGCGATAGGCCCAGCCGACCAGGTACAGGACGAGCAGCAACGTGATGATGGCCAGGACCCGGTGCGTGAAGTGGGCGGTGATTTGAAGATTGACGAGCGGAGGTACGACCCGACCCAGGCAAAGGGGAATATCCGGGCACGCCATCCCGGCTTCGGTGTGGCGCACGAGCGCGCCGAGCGCGGACTGAAGGAAGACCACGCCCGCTCCGATCGCGGCGAGGATGCTGAGTCTCCGACCTACGCCTGGGCCGAAGTCCTCGCCGGATGCAGCGGGCTGTGCGGTCGCGGCCGCGAGCACGGTCGCGAGAGCCAGGAAGACGAAGGCCAGGCTCAGGTGTGTGGTCGAAACCATGTCGGGCAACTGGTAGATCACCGTCAGTCCACCAAACACGGACTGCACCACCAGCAGCACCAGTCCAGCTACACACGCCCGCAAGATCCAGGGTCGGTGCTGCGTCTCTTTTCGTGCTAGCCAGGTGGCGAGCATGAACATGAGAACAAGCCCACCCGCGATGAGCCGATGGAGGTGCTCCCAAAACACACCTCCGGTCATTTCCGGTACCATGGTCCCGAAACAAGTCGGCCAGTCGGGACAGGCCAAGCTCGACTCGGTGGCATGAACGACACTACCGACGTACAGCAGAAACAATGTCCAGACGACGGTGACCTTGAAGGCCCGAGGGTGGAGCATCAATCAGCCCGCCGGGACGGGCTCGCGCCTTGTCGAAGCGGGACGGGTCACGGGCGGTTCGCTGTCTTCCAGCTGCTGACGATACCCTTCCAGCGAGATGACACCCGCCTCGAGCCAGTCGAACTCCCCCTTCAGGAAGCGCATGGCGACGGAGTAGGTCGCGGCATCGTCGTTTCGGAACACGGACCGGAAACGGCCCGAGATGCGCCGGCGGGCCTGTCGGCAATACGCGTCGGCGAGTGCCGCGGCTCCACGAGTGTCCGCACCGTTCTGCTCGGACAACATCTGGGCGCGTACGATACACGCAGTCATGACCAGCAGGTCGGCGCCGATGTCTACGATACGCCCGAGCACGGCCTGCCGTCTCTCGAGGCCGGGTCCGAATCGGACCATGGTGTAGAACGTCGCGCGGGCCAGCTTGCGCGACGTCCGCTCGACGTAGCGGACATGCCGCGCGAGGCCGCCGAATTCGCTGTATCTGGGCCACGCGCTCCAGCCCAGGAAGCGCGTCGGGTACCACCACGCGTAGTAGAGGCCGGCCCGGACGAGAGCCTTCAGTTTGGCGCCCACCGGCGCCTTCGGATTCACGAGGTCCCCGGCGATGCTCAGGTGGCGGTCGACGGCTTCCCGTGCGATGAACAAGCGCATGATCTCCGACGATCCTTCGAAGATCGTATTGATGCGCATGTCGCGGACGTAGCGTTCGATGGGGTAGGACGTCTCCCCCCGCTTCTGCAACGATTCGTGGGTCTCATAGCCGCGCCCGCCCCGCACTTGGAGCGCGTCATTGACCAGACTCCATCCGGTCTCCGTCGCCCAGAGTTTGGCGATTGCAGCCTCGAGGCGGATGTCGAACTTCCCGGAATCGGACATACCGGCAGTCAGTTCGACCAGGGCCTCCATCGCGTAGGTGTCGGCGGCCATCTTTCCGAGCATCTGAGCGATGGCATCGTGTTTACCTACCGGCCGCCCCCACTGCACGCGCTGGTTCGCCCAGTCGCGCAGCATCTCGAGACATCCTTTGCCCGCCGCGGCGCAGAACGCCGGGAGAGCAAGGCGACCCGTGTTGAGGGTCACCAGAGCCAGCTTCAGCCCCTTTCCTTCACCCCACAACAGGTTCTCAGCCGGAACCCTGACATTGGTGAACCTGAGGCTTCCGTTCGAGAGACCCTTCAGTCCCATGAAGGAGCACTCGTTTAGGACCTCCACTCCCTCCCACGCCGTCTCGACGATGAAGGCAGTGATCGGCTTGCGGCTCGAGCCCTTGCTCGCCGCCGTGCGAGCCATGACGACGATGATTTCTGCGCGCGGACCGTTCGTCGTCCACAGCTTCTCGCCGTTCAGAATCCAGTGGGAGCCGTCGTCAGAGAGCTCGGCCGTCGTGGCCATGTTGGCCGGGTCGGATCCCACGTCCTTCTCGGTGAGCGCAAAGGCGGACAGGGCGCCCTTCGCGAGCCGGGGCAGGTATCGGTCCTTCTGTTCGTCGGTGCCGAACTTGAGGAGCGGACCGGGGACTCCGATGCTCTGGTGAGCGGAAAGGAACGCACCGGTGGCGCCACAGCGGGAGGCGACGATGGCCAACGCGCGGTTGTACGAAAGTTGAGAGAGTTCGAGGCCACCGTACTTGCGGGGCGTCTTGATGCCGAAGGCTCCCAGCTCGGCGAGGCCGTCCAGCACCTCCTGGGGGACCCAGCCGTCACGATCGATTTGGTCGCCATCGATGTGGTCTCGAGCGTAGGCGGTCAGCTTCTCCATGAACTCGGCCGCCCGGGCTTGTTCTTCCGGATCGGGGCGAGGATGAGGGTGCACGAGGCCGAGGTCGAGACGACCCTCGAAGAGTGCACGCGCGAAGCTGTGCTTCTCCCAGTCCTGCTCGCGAGCGTGTTCCGCGACTTCGCGGGCTTCAAGCTCCGTCGCGAGCTTTTTCTTTTCCGACATGAGACACCATCCGGCTGAACATTCGCTTCCAGATCGATCCGGGTATGCCGTCAAATCTAATACCGCGAGGGCGTCGGGACCGTCGGGATCGTTACGGAGGGTCGAGAAGGAGAAAGTCCGCGATCTCGTCGCTCCGTGCCATGGCATCCGCCTCTCCGATCTCCATGAGGGTGCGAAGGTAGTCGGGTTGAAAAAGGACCAGACTGAGAATATCGGGACTCTTCGTCTCTCGTGTGCCGAGACCGCGTGTGAGAAAGCGGAACGCTCCGGGCAACTGAGCCTCGAACTGCGAGGCGAGCTTGCCGAGGTCCCGGGACGGTCGGAGGACCAGCAATTTCACAGGGTTCAGCCCGACACGATCCTCTTCGGGAAGACTCTCGAGCAGGCGGTTCAGTCGTTCGAGGCGGTGTGCGTCGTTGTCGAGCAGGTCGAGAAAGATCGAGTTGAGCAGGACGCCCGCGACCTGGGCCGGCGGTGGGTAGCCGTAGATGGTCGACTCTTCGGCCTCTGCCGCCGTCTTGTCGTAACGGGTTGAGATGGCCAGCACTCTCCGAGCTCCGAGGTGGAGAACGGGCGAGAGCGGTGCCGTGAGACGGATGCCGCCGTCTCCGTACCAGGCGTTCCCGAGTTGTACAGCCGGGAAGAGCAGCGGTAGCGCCGCCGATGCCATGACATGATCAACGGTGATCGTAGCGCAATGGGTGAGTCGGTGCGGGCGCTCCCACTCCTCGACGTCCGTACCCTGGAGCCACGTCATCGAGGCGCCCGTCGAGTAACTGGTGGTACTGATCGCGAGGGCCCGGAGTCGGCCGTGTTCCAGGTTGTATCGGATCCCGGTCAACTCTCCGTCGACCGCGTGGAGGGCCTCCGTGAGAAAAGCGTGCAGGGGCTGGGTGTCAACGAGGCCGCGGACCTCACTACGTGCCCCTCCCATGCCTCCGGATCCGAGTTTCTTGAGCCAACGCATACTGCTCACTGCGAGCGTGCGCGAATCGACCCGAAAGACGTCACGAACGGTGAGGTTGCCCCAGAGTTCCGACAGCTCCCCGACCGCCTGCAGAAAGGTCCCGTGATGCGATGCCAGAAGCGCGGCGTTGATCGCGCCTGCCGAGACGCCCGTGATGTAAGGCAAGTGCAGCTCGGGGAAACGGCTCGCTAGGTGCCGAAGGAACCCGACTTGATAGGCTGCCCGCGCGCCCCCCCCGCCCATGACCAGGCCGAGGTCGGAGGGGCCGTGTGTTCGGTTTGCATCCGCCTGAGCCTGTAGCAGCGGGAGCGGTGGAAGCCCGGGCATCAGCCGACGATCGGCCTGCCGATGGCCATGATGCCCGTCGCGATCAGGCCGAGGACGATCAATGTCCCGATAAGGTGAGGGGCATACGTTTGCTGCTCGGCGGGACGGCGTTTCATGACCCGATGGATGACGTGAGCCACCACGGCAGCGAAGACCATCATGACGATGTGGCCGCCGAGCTGCGGATAGAAGACTCCCGTGAACAGGTGCCCGAGGCCGAGGAGTGCCGTCAGGTCAATGAGCCCCGTGAAGATCGCGGACAGGACACGCACCTGTTTGCCGTACGCACGCTTCGTGGCCATGCCCCAGGCCGAGTGCGCAACGAGGACGACTCCCGCGAGCAGGACGAGATATCGCAATCCGGAGTGGGCGTAGAAGAGCATCGTCGGCCGTTGATTCAGGGGGTTAGGTCGAGCACGATACCGTGCGCGAGGGTCAGCGCGAAGGCCCGGTCACGATCTCTGTGGCGCCCGGACCGACCACTATACTCTGCTTGCTCCGGGCCGCCGCGTCCACGTTCCACACATCAAGCGTGTATTGACCCTCCGGCACTCCGGTCACCAGAAACGCTCCGTCGACGTCGGCGAAGACGTGGAATGGTGCGGCGGTCACGTAAATGAAAGCCGTCATCCCGGGGTGCATGTCGCACAGCACGTCGTAGCCGCCCTCCTTCATGAAGTCGACTTCGAGGGTTGTGCCTGGGCTGGCGTCTCCCGAGAAGAGTTGGGACCCGTCGTCGGCGAAGCGCACGCGAACGTTGTGCGCCAGAGAACCCTCGCTGTTCGTGAACCGTGTTGTGCTGCCGAGCGGAACGACGAGTCGCCGGGGGGAAAACGCGAGACCGAACTGGTCCATCAGGGGCGATGGATCCACAGCGTGTCCTGAGGGCGTCGGAGCCGTCAGCGGAGTCAGCGTGACGACGGACGGCACGCCTCCCGTCGCGGCGGGCGCCGTGCCGAATACGCCCTCTTCCACTGGCGCTTCCGCACCGTTGTCGCCGGACCGGGGAGCCCCATCGCAAGCACTCGATACGGTCGCGGCGAGCACCGCGATCAGAAGTCTCCGCGTGATCACCGACCCATCTCTCGTTGGGCCTCCTCGAACAGCCGGCGCGCCAGGAGTACCTGCTCGCGTTGTGTCTGTGTGGGAGGGTAGAGCGTCCCGGGGCGAACCGCACCTCCGTTCAGGGAGCCGTACACCTGCTGCACGGCGCGCGCGGCGGCCTGCAATTTGGCTTGCGGGGTCGTCGGCATTCCTCCGCCTCCCCGACCGAATCCGCCTCGTCCACGACCACCGCCACCCGCCGAGCCGTTCGCCCGGCTGAAGGCCTGGATCTCGTCCGTGAGGGCCAGCGCGTCGAGCATGAATCGCTCACGGCTCTCATACATCGCGAGCGTAATCGGCATGTCCGGATCGCCCCGGACTTCCACGCGCGCCGACGCTGTTGTCCCGCGTGCCGTGACCGTCACGATGTATGTCCCGGGAGACACCCACGGTCCCCGATCGCCGATGGGTCGCGCGAGGTTCGGGTCCACGAAACGCTGCCAGCGCTCGGCCCCGTCCGACATCCTATGACGGAGGTCCCAGTTCACCCGGTGTGTGCCTCTCGTCGCTGGCACCGCCATCTCGCGAACCAGCGACCCTCCCGCGTTGTGGACCCGGAGCGTCGCTACGCCATCCCCTGCGCCGAGCTTGTACGTGATCTCGACCCCATCGACTGGGTTCGTTCCCGCGAACTGATCCTGCCCCCGGTACGACGTGTCCTTTCTGTAGATCTGGATCGTGGCGACCGCAGCTGAGAAGACCGTCACGGGCGCGGTTGCGGCGCTCCACTCCGCGATCGCTCGGGTGTCGTCCAGAATCCAGATGCCCTGCCCATGGGTGCCGAGCACGAGATCCTTCTCTCGGGGGTGAATGACCATGTCGTCGTAGTGGGTCGTCGGCAGATTCGGAATGCGTGCCCAGTTCGCTCCCCCATCCGTGGTCGCGAAGGCGTGATGCTCCGTCCCCAGGAAGAGTGTGTTGTGGGCGTCCGGGTGCTCGACAATCACATTGACCACTCCCATTTCGGGGAGCGTCCGGTGCAGTGCGACCCAAGTTTGACCGAAGTCCCTCGTGCGGAAGACATAGGGCCGGAAATCGCCGTCTTGGTGCGCGTCGAAGGTCGCGTAGGCCGTGCCTCTTGCAGCCGCGGACGCCGTAAGTCGACTCACATAGGTGCCGTCGGCGATTCCGGTCACGTTGCCCGACACCTCGACCCAATCTCTGCCGCCGTTGCGACTCACCTGAATGTTTCCGTCGTCGAAGCCGACCCAGAGGATCGCCGCGTCGAGTGGAGACTCGTCCAGCGTCGTCGCTTCTCCGAAGGAAGTAGCGCCGTCGTTTCGGGACAGCGTGATATCGCTCCCCCGCACGCCCATCATTTCGAGTTGGTCGCGATCGACCTGACGACTCAGGTCTTGGGTGGACGCCCACGAACTCCCTCGGTCGTGGGACGTGAATAGGCGGTTGCCGGCCACGTAGAGGACGCTAGGGTCGTGCCGCGACAGCATCATCGGAGACAGCCAATCGAAACGATAGCTCTCGCCGAGAGGTGGGCGCGGTGTGATGTCGTGAAGGTCCCCCGTCCGGGTGTCGTGGCGGAAGTAGTTCCCGCCGCTCGAACTCCCGTAGCTGTAGCGGGCGTCACTCGGATCGGCCTGCCAATACGTTCCGTCGCTGAAGCCGGTCTGCATCCAATCGTCATTGATGATGCCGGCCCAGCGTCGAGTCTCGGATGGCCCCATGAAGGAGTGGTTGTCCTGGAGGCCTCCGTAGACCCAGTAGGGGTCCCGCATATCCACGTCGATGGCGTAGAATTGGGACAGCGGGAGGTTGTTGATCCGACGGAAGGTGACTCCTCCGTCGTAGCTTTCGTTCAGCCCCGCATCTCCGCCGAGATACAGGTGTTCCGGGTCTGTGGGATCGACCCAGAGGGCGTGGTGATCCGCGTGGATCGCGACGTCGTAGGTTGGCGAGAACGCGATCCCCCGGAACGATCGCCCACCGTCGTCGCTCACCGCGGATTCCGTTGCGAGCGTGTACACGCGGTCTTCGTTCGTCGGGTCGATGAAGATGTGTGAGTAGTACATCGGGCGGCCGTTTGCTGCGTTCACGCGTTCCCAGGTGAGGCCGCCATCCTCACTCCGGTACGTGCCTTGCTGATCGCGATCCGCGTGCTCGATGAGGGCCATCAGGACGCGCGGGTTCGATTCGGAAATCGCGATACCGATCCTACCCTTGTCGCCGGCCGGTATCCCGCCGGACAGCTCGTTCCATGTCCGTCCCCCGTCCGTTGTCTTGTAGATGCCGCTTCCCGGGCCTCCCCCGTTGAAGCCCCATGTGCGACGTAGACGTTGATACATCGCAGCGTATACGGTATTCGGGTCCGTCGGGTCGATAGCCATGTCGACGACTCCGGTGTGCTCGTCGACGAAGAGCACCTTCGCCCAGCTCCGACCTCCGTCGGTCGTCTTGTAGACGCCTCGCTCCTGCGAGGGAGCCCAAAGGTTGCCGAGCGCCCCCACGAAGACGATATCGGGGTTGGTAGGGTGAATCTGGACCTTGCCTGTGTGGCGAGTCCCCTCCAAGCCGACGTGGCGCCAACTGTCCCCGCCGTCGTCGGACCGGTACACGCCGTTCCCGTAGGACGAGGACTGACGGTTATTCTGCTCACCCGTGCCTGCATAGAGAACGTTGGGGTGCGAGCGGGAGATCGCGATGTCTCCGAACGTGCTGACCGGCATGTCCGCGAAGACGTTCTTCCACGTTTGGCCTCGATTGGTGGTCTTCCACAGACCGCCGGAGGCCGCTCCGATGAAGATCGTCGAGGGGTCGTGCGGCAACGCCTCAACGTCATGAATCCGGCCCGCCGTAACCGCGGGGCCGATCATCCGCGGGTACAGAGATCGCATATCATCCGTCGTGATCGGCGCTTGTGCGTCAAGAGCTTCAGGCGCGAAGGATGACGCGACCATTCCGACGGTCATCAGGGCGGCGGCCGCCCGAACGAGGTGCCTCATTGTGATCCGTCCGTTGTTGCGGTGGCTTCGATATCCGTGAGTCCGAGAGCGGTGCGCACGACGACGATTACGTCTTGATCCATGTCATCCGCGCCGATCATCCAACGCAGGTAGTCGGGTGTGTCGGCCACCACCTCGGCGAGTGACCGTCCCTTGTGCTTGCCTCTTCTGAAGACCCGCCCGTCCGCCTCAGCGCTGAACCACCGATCGACCTCGGTGCGAGTGGGTGAGTACTCTTCGCAGTATTCGTGGAGCCCGTCGAGGTCCTGCGGGATGTGCGGGTAGCGAGCGAGCTGTGCGCCGAGGACCGCCGCTGACGTACGAATATCGCCAAGGGCGGTGTGTGCCTCCTCGTGCTCCCGATCGAGGTAGAACCGGGCAGCCGCACTGAGGTCACGCCGCTCTTCTTTGTGAAAGACGTTCTGCATGTCGACGATTCGCCGCCCCTCGAGGGAGAAGTCGACCTCACATCGGGCGAACTCGCACACGAGCAGGGGAATGTCGAAGCGCCGGACATTGAACCCCGCGAGGTCGCAGCCCTCGAAGACGTCGGCGAGGCTCTTCGCCGTGCGACTGAAGGGCATCTCGTCGGCCACATCGGCATCCGTGATACCGTGCACCGCGGTCGCCTCGGCCGGAATCGGCATGCCTGGATTGAATCGACGCTCACGTTCCAGGACATCACCGAGCGGCGTGATCTTGATGAACGCGAGTTCGACGATGCGGTCGTTCTTCAGGTCGAGACCCGTGGTCTCGAGGTCGAAGAAGACGAGAGGACGGTCGAGTTCGAAGGGCAATTGCATGGGTCGACCCCTCCTTCAGGGACGGCGCCCCGCGGCGCAGGGCTGCGGGAGGCGAGCGAGTACGGCCTTGAAGCGCGGATGATCGCGCACTTCAGGGAGCGGGAGCCAATGTGTGTCGGCGGAGATCAAGAGGGGTTCGCGGCTTTCGAGCGCCGTCTCCAGCCAGGTCAGCCCCTCGTCGGGACGCCCCAGCCGAATGAGCAGCGCTGCCAGGCAGGTAGCAATGCGAGAGCCCCTCCGCGCCTTCCGCCCGAGGTCGTGCGCGATGTCCTCGGCCTCGTCCGAGTCTCCGAACCCCGCCAGGGCCATGCCAAGGTATCCAGTGACGAAGGGCATGCGGGCGGACAGTTCCGCGGCGGCTCGGAAGTAGGTCACGGCCTCGCCATGCTTTTCGGCCACGGTGGCGTAGCAACCCAGGTTGAAGTACGCCGTGATGTTCTCCGGGTCTCGGCCGACGACGTGTCGCGCTCGCTCACGGGCCTCGTGTACCCGCCCGGCGTACGCGTAGGGGACACCCGATTCGTTCATGACAGCGTCGGAGAGGGGGTCAAGGGCGAAGGCTCGCTCGGCGGAGGCGATCGCACCCGCGAAATCACCTGTGTGCAGGAGATACCTGCTGTAGCCCCGGTGTGCGCCGGCGTGACTCGGGGCAGCCGCGAGCGCTCGTCTGAAGTGTGCCTCTGCGCGTGGCCAGTTCCAGGCATCCAGCTCGACGTAGCCGAGCGAGACGAGGGGGGCCACCATCTGGCTGTCGAGTTCGAGCGCCCGTGTGGCCGCCGACCGAGCGCCGCTCGCGGCCTCCAGCGTCCCGCTCGAGCTGTGGTCGGTCAGTACGACCGAGTAGCATTCGGCGAGGGCTGACCATGCCGAAGCGAACAGGGAGTCACGTTCGATCGCAGTCTCGAAGTGCGAGATCGCGGAGCGGCGGCCGGTCTCGCTCTGGAGCGCCATGTCGTGGCGTCCCTTGAGGTACGCGTCGTACGCACCGAGATCCGAGGTGGGCTCCCGATGGATCAGCTCTTCTTCGTCTCCCACGAGCGTGGATCCCAGAGCCCGTGCGACGCCTCGAGCGATGTCGAGCTGAATGCTGAACAAGTCGGCTATGGATGCGGTGAGGTCGGTCGACCAGAGTGCCGAATCCGACGCGACTTCAGAGAGATCGGCAGTGATGCGCAGGTCGGCGCCTGATCGTTCGGCGCTACCACGGAGCACGACGTCGACTCCCAACCGGTCGGCAACTTCCGGAGCCGGCATGTCGCCGCTGCACGCGAGGGCCGACTCCGGCGCGATGACGTCGATGCCCTCGGTCCGGGAAAGGATGCCGATCAGCTCTCTCGTGATGCCCTCTGCGAAGTGCCCGTCGCTCCCCTTCGTGGCGAAGGGAAGCACGACCAGACTCCGACGCCTGCGCGAAGTCAGAGATCCACGGTCATTCCGACTCGCGTGGCCACTCGCTCTATACCATTGCCAGCTTCCGAGCAGGGTCGCCGTACCAGCCAGGACGATTGCGGCGAGTAGCGGCGACTCGGGCATGAGAAGCCGAGCCTAGGCGGCGGGCTCCGGCTTGAGCCCCAGGGCTTCGAGAGCCACCGCTTCCTGCTGCTCCGCGTGCTTCGATGCCTTCCCCTCGGCTGGGCTCGCGCGTTCGGGTCGAGCGGCGTAGGAGAGCGGGACCTTGCGTGGAACCGCTGAGCGGAGCCGCGGTCCGACGAAGGTCAACCCGCCCATGTTACGGGGCTCCTCTTGAGCCCAGACGACCTCGCGCAGATTGGGGTAACTCCCCAGAAGCGCTTCTATGGCGGCGGTCGGGAAGGGGTAGAGAAGCTCGAGTCGGCCGACCGCAACCGACGTCGCGGCCGCGCGGCGCTCATGGGCCTGGATGTCGTAGTACACCTTACCCGAGCAGAGCACGAGGCGGGTGATCTCGGACACATCTTCGACCGTTGGGTCGGGCAGTACGTGCTGGAATCCGCCTTCCGTCAGTTCGGCAATCGTCGAAGTAGCCGCGGGATGCCGGAGCAGACTCTTCGGCGTCATGACGATGAGGGGGCGCTCGGGTCGTCTCAACGCCTGTCGTCTGAGCATGTGGAAATACTGAGCGGGCGTGGTCGGGTAGGTAACGCGCATGTTGTCTTCAGCACACAGCTGAAGGAAGCGTTCCAAGCGCGCGCTCGAGTGCTCCGGACCTTGTCCTTCGTAGCCATGCGGCAGCAGCAGCGTGAGCCGAGAGTACTGCCCCCACTTGGTCAGTCCCGACGAGAGGAACTG
This sequence comes from Gemmatimonadota bacterium, assembly GCA_027623325.1. GTDB lineage: Bacteria > Gemmatimonadota > Gemmatimonadetes > Longimicrobiales > Gaopeijiaceae > UBA2589. The sequence continues at coordinate 107,991 of JAQBXY010000003.1, read as the reverse complement.
ATCGATCATTACCTGGGCGACGTTCACGAAGTCGCCGAACTGGGCCTCCCAGAGAACGACGTCGGTGTCGGCCCCCACCGAGTACCCGTATTCGAAACCGATGACCGCCGTCTCGGTGAGCGGCGAGTTGAAGATCTCCAAACGGGCGTCCGAGACGTGGGCCAGCGGCGTAAACTCCTGCCCGTTCTCTGCGTCGTGCAGAACCATGTGCCGGTGACTGAACGTGCCGCGCTGCACGTCCTGCCCGGTGAGTCGAACGGGAATGCCCTCCATAAGGAGACTGCCGAACGCGAAGGTCTCCGCGTGGCCCCAGTCGATGTCCCGGTTGGGTGAGAACACGCTCGCGCGTCGCCCGAGTTGGCGCCACAGCTTGGGGTGAGGCGTATAGCCGTCGGGTAACGCTACGGTGGCATTGTTGATGATCTCGAGCGTCCCGAGCGGCACGCCCGTCGTCTCGGGCATTACTGGCACCTCTCGTTCCACGTCGGGCACATCGTCCCCGACGGGGTCGTAGTCGCGAACCCGATCCTGGACTTCTCGCAGCGCCTGCATGATGTCGGAGCGCATGGACACGACGTGATCGTCCGTCACAGCACCGTCCGCGATCAAGCGGTCGGAGTAGATTTCCTGCACCGTCGGGTGGGCCGCGATCTTGGCGTACTTCATCGGCTGGGTGTATGCCGGTTCGTCGCCTTCGTTGTGACCATGCCGCCGATACCCGACTAGGTCGATGACGAAGTCGTCTTCGAATTCCCTTCGGAAGGACATCGCTAGGCGAACGGCACCGAGGCAGGCCTCGGGGTCGTCCGCGTTCACGTGCACGATCGGAATCCCGTAGCCCTTCGCGAGATCGCTCGAGTAGTGTGTCGACCGGCCGTCTCGGGGATCGGTTGTGAAGCCCACCTGGTTGTTGACGATCACGTGGATCGTCCCGCCCACGCGGTATCCCGCGAGCCGTGACATGTTGAGCGTTTCGGCAACGACACCTTCGGCAGCGAACGCCGCGTCGCCGTGAATGATCACCGGTACCACGGAAGCATAGTTCGGCTGCGAGCTCTTCGATGGACCGCCGAATTGTTTGGCGCGGGCCATGCCGATCACGACGGGATTCACGAACTCGAGGTGGCTCGGATTGGGCGCGAGGGTGATGCTGACCTCGACACCATCCACCATACGGGTGCCGCGGGCCCCATGGTGGTACTTCACGTCCCCCGTGCCACCGACGTCGAGTTGTCCGCCTTTGACAGACGGTCCCTCGAATTCGGCGAGGAGTTCACCGTACGAGACACCTACCGTGTGGGTCAGGACGTTCAGACGACCCCGGTGCGCCATCCCGAGTACAACCTCGCGTCCTCCGGATCTGGCCGCTTCCTCGATGATGAGGTCGAGCATGGGGACCAGCATGTCGTTTCCCTCGATCGAGAAACGCTTCTGTCCCAGATAGGTCCGATGGAGGAACTGCTCGAGCCCTTCGGTCTCGCTGATGCGCCGAAGCAGCGCACGCCGCTCGCTCGCTTCGAGTTCGGGGAGGTGTGTGCCGTCCTCTACTCGATCCCAGAGCCAGTCGACCCTTAGGTGGTCGTCCAGGTGCTCGAATTCGTATCCAATCGATCCCGCGTAGATGTTGCCGAGGTCGGTAAGCGCATCGGCCACCGACCGGTCGCCTGCGTCATCGTCGTCGAAGAGGATGAGCGAGGCTGGCAGCTGTTTCAGCTCCTCCATCGACGTTCCGTAGAACGCCGGTGACAACTGCGGATGTCCCGGGGGATCGCTTCCGAGCGGATCGATCCGCGCGAGCTGGTGACCGTGGTCCCGGAACGACTGGACGAGGGCCCTGGCTCTCGATAGAGCCGGAAGGAGGTCGAGCAGAGGGTGAGACGGTGCCGACGATGCGCGTGGAGGAGGCGTCCCAGTCCCAGCCCCGGCCGCGGCAGGGGCCGCGGTAGGAAACGGCTCGGGCTGCGGAGCCGACGGTCCGGTGGGCGGGGGCGCCGCAGGCGCACGAGGTGCAGCGGGTGCGGGGGGCGCGGCTGCCGCCGACGCGGGCGCGGGCGTCGGCTTCGGGGCTACTACGGGGCTCGTCTGCGGAACGGTGGTCCGTGTGACCTTCAGTTGATCCGGGACCAGCAGCCCCTCGGAGATGACGAGAGACCCCCCGTTCTCAAAGAGCCGCCGCCACTCCGGCGAGACCGCCTCCGGATTTCTGGCGTAATCTTCGAACATCGCCTGTGCGAAGGCGGCGTTTTGGCTATCGAAAAGGGTGTCGTCGCTCACGGTCCGGTTGCCCAGGCTCCTGGCAGAATAGATGGCGTCCTCGGGGAGGGTAAGCTATCGCATCTTCCCCGGCCACAGGAGGGTTCGGGCACCTCCGCGGGGGTGTGTTTGCGTCTGCGCGGGCCCGGTCGGTAGCATCACGGTCCGTGACCACTGACTCCCTACCGCCCCGCTCATTCGCCCGCATTCGGGAGATCCCCGTCGCGCGCCCACCCGCGCTCGTGCACCCGGGGTGGCTCGACGAGTTCCCGTGGCTCGTACAGGGGACGACAACTCGCGGCGGGGCTGGCCGTCCCTTCGATCTCGGACTGTTCAGCGGAGGGACTGCCGAGGCGGAGGTACTCGTCAACTGGGAAGAGCTCCGGGTGGCAACCGGTGCGACGTGCGTCATGCACTCCCGGCAGGTGCATGGCTCGGAGGTGCGGGTGCATGGTGGGACCGCTACCGGACTCTCGATCGTCGGCGCATGCGACGGACACATGACTCGGGAACCGGGAGTCCTGCTCGGCGTGACGATCGCGGACTGTGTGCCTGTGTTCGTCGTGGACGCTTCCCAGCGGGCCGTGGCCGCGGTGCATGCGGGGTGGCGCGGGGCGGCCGAAGGAGTGCTGGAACGTAGCATCGAAGCCATGGCCACCAGGTTCGGTACTGATACGGCCGATGTGTATATCCATCTCGGCCCGTCTATCTGCGGGGACTGTTATGAAGTCGGGCCGGAAGTCTTCGAGGCGCTCGGACAGTCGACTCCGGATCGTCCGACGCCCATCGACCTGCGCGCCGCTCTCGGCCAGCGTGCTGTCGCCCTTGGGGTCGATGCCGAAAGAGTGAGCGTTTCGACCCACTGCACACGTTGCTCGGACAGCGCGCTATTCTCGCACCGGGGCGGAGACGCGGGCCGTCAGGTCGGGTATGTGGGGATTCGATCTTGAGCCCGCGCATCGAGGGGCGCGGTCATCCCGCAGGGCTGTGCGGCGACTGCGTGCATCACCGGCTCACCGGAAATCGAAGAGGCTCCCGCTTCTATCTTTGTGAGCTGGCCAGTACCGACTCTAACTTCCGGCGCTATCCTCCGTTACCCGTGATCCGGTGCTCCGGACATGAACGCTCGGCTGACCCCTGGGCCGAGTACGGGGAGGGACCGTCCGACACCGAGACTTCAGGAGATGAAGAACGTCATGAGTGATCCGCTCTATATCACCCGCTCCAGCGTAGTGAAGGTCGATGGCCTCCAGCGCCGGGGTACCCTCGAGGATGGCACAACTCTCGACTTCGGAGTCCATGGCCCCATCAAGGCACATTATGGCCTCGATTCGGCGCCAGACCTGCCGCTTCCCGTCGACTACCTGGTGGCTGCCGCCGCTGCTTGACTACTCGGGACTCTCAATGGCGCACTGGAGGTGCGCGGGATCCCGATGGCCAATGATGCCATCAGCTGCACTGCGGAAGGCACGAACGAGGTCGTGGACCGGATCATTCTGCTGACGAAGATCCATGTGCACTACACGCTGCGGTTACCCCCGGAGGCCCCGAAGGACAAGGTCGATCGGGCTTTGGAGACTCATGTGAGCAAGTGTCCGACGGCTCAGTCGATCAAGGATTCGGTGGCGGTGAGCTGGTCGGTGGAGTTCGCGTAGGACGCCGACGAGGCAGACATCGTCCTCGGCCCACGGCGTGGAGTCGAGGCTGCGTCACTCCGCCAAGGGATGATCGTCCAGAAAGTTCTCGAGCGCGGCCAGCGACTCCTCCGGTAGCTCCTCGGGAGGCAGGTGCCCGCATTCGTCGAGAATCGTGAGGGTGGCCTGGGGGAGCTCGGCCGCGAGACGGCGGCCGTTCGAGAGGGGTACCACACGATCCTGGCGGCCCCACAAGACGAGTGTCGGTATGTCGATCTCCCGGAACCGTGCGGCCAGCTCGTCGATCGACGCCGGCACGATCTGGCGACCAGCGTCGAGCGCTGCGCGGACGCCATCGGCTGACTCGAGCGAACGGGCGTAGGCTCGAACCTGATCTTCCGTGACTGACCTGCGATCGTGGACGATCGCTCGGAGGACCCGACGTATCACGCGGCGAGCCCCCACGATCCGAAGCAGAACGGCACTGAGCCTCGGCCAACGGGCCAACGCCACGAAGGGGGGTAAGCGCTGCCGGTACGACGCTGAGGCGACCAGGACGAGTCGCTCGATCCGCCCGCTGCCGCGGTCCATCAAGGCCAGCGTCGCGAGCAGGGATACGCCGCCCCCGAGGGAGTGGCCGATCAGCGTCAGTCGACGCAGGTCGTGCTGCTCGAGGTACTCGACGACAAGTGCAGCCAACTCCTCCGGTCCGTAGCGCCCGTCATCTGGCTTTGGGGCCTCGCCGAATCCCTTCATGTCGACGAGGATGACCCGCCCTCTCGCGGCGAGTGCCTGTGCCCAGAATCTCCAGGTGAACGACGAGCCGCCGTAGCCATGGAGGAGCAGGAAGGTCTCGCCCGGCGCCCCCTTCGGGGCTCGATCCCCGAACGCCTCAACCTCGGAGACGTAGAGGGGTAGAGATCTGGTCACGAGTCCCGATCGAGCCGAAGGACTCGGCCACCGAGTCCTTCGAGCCGGGTGGCCATCTCGGGGTGGCAGGTGAAGGCGAAGACCTGACGGGATGCGGAAATGCGTCCAAGCACTTCGAGTCCCCGATCTCGACGTTCATCATCCCAATTCACGAAAGCTTCGTCGATGAACAGAGGAAGACGCTCGTTCCCCTGGTCGAGGTGATCCACGATCGCCAGCCGCAGGCTCAAGTAGGCCTGTTCCAAGGTACCGGTCGAGATGGGGCTGGCGAGTGGGATCGGCGCCGGAATCCCTGGTCCGACGATTTGGAAGAGATCTGCGTCTCCGTCTTCGTCGATGAAAAGACGGTCGTACCGTCCGCCGGTCAGATGTTCGAGATAGGAAGAGGCCCGCCGAAGTAGATCGGGCTGGTGCTCTTCTCGAAAACGACGATCAGCCTCCCGAACGAGACGGGCCAGTAGCCATTTGCGGTCGCGTTCAAACGCGAGCTGGCTCTCGGTCTCCTGTAGGCTGGCGACTTCGCTGTCCACCGCGTCAACGGTCTCCATCTCGCGAAGGTGGGCGGCATCCCGATCGAGTGCCTGGGTGCGCGCGATGAGCGTCTCGATCTCGGTCTCGTACTCATCGATTCGTACGCGAGTACGTGCGAGTTCGTCCTCCGTCACGGACCAGGACGCCTGCTGCTCTACGTCCAGGAGTCGCTGTTGAATGTCGCGCACAGTGGAGTGGGCCCTCTCTAGTTCCTCCTCGATCCGGTCTGCCCGGGCGTGTGCTTCGAGGCGCCTTTGAGCCGTCTCGAGGCCCGTTGGATCGGCTGGCTGCCGGAAGGCATCAAGCCGTTCCCTGAGCGCCAGGGTGAGGTCCTGTACGGTGGCCGTTTCCGCGACGACGGCTTCCCGCTCTCTCCCGAGTCTAGCTTGCTCGCGAGCTGCACTAGCGGCCGCGTCCCGAGTCCGCTCGGCCTCCCTCAACGCTCGATCCAGATGGAGGGAGAGCGTCCGTGCATCCACGGGTGCGTGCTCGCCGAGTTCCGTGGCGATCTCTGCGGCTGCGACATCCAATGCGGCGAGCCGTTCCGAGGCGCGTCGAAGTGCCCCGGTCATCTCTCGTTCGTCGTGGAGCAGTCTTTGGATGCGCTCGAGGCCCGATGCCACGGCGTCGCCGGGAGGCTGCAGGTACTCCTCCCGAACGGGAATACCGGTGAGCATGGAGACGACCTGCGCCTGAAGGCCGCCGAGGGTAGCCGTCGATTCCGTCATGGGGTCCGGGGGCGCCGCGCGTGCCGTCTGGAGGCGGAGAAGTCCCAGGGTAGAGCCGACGGCCAGTGACGCGGCACCTACGATCAGCGCGCCGGCCGGGCCGCCGAAGAGACCCCAGCCGACCAACCCGACTCCAAGCGCCCCGAACAGGGCAGCCGGCCTCCACGAGCCGATGAGGGCCCTCGATGCCCTCGGGTGCTCGCCGGCTCGTCGTCCGAGCCGGCTGATCCGGTCCTTCAAAAGGTCCAGGGACAACGCGGAGATCGCCCCTTGCACGGCTTCGTCGCACGGACCCGACAAGATCTGATTCACGGCGTCCCGCCGGCGGTGTTCGAGTTCGGAGAGTTCGTTCCTCAGCTCGGTCACCCGCAGTCGGTCGGGCTCCAGACTCTCCACCCGGGTCAGGAAGGGTGCGATCCGATCCCTCCGAGCGAGGATCGACCTCGCCGTGGCATCGAAGCGAGCCTGGACCTCCATCGGCTCTGCAAGGTCACGGTCGAGCGCCGCGACTTTGCGCCCCAGCCGTTCCGAATCGGCTTCGAGGCTCGCCAGCCGGCCCTTCGGGTCGTCGGGCAGATCGCGGAGTGCTGCTCGTTCACCGCCTTCCACGCGCAGAGCCTGGATCCGATCGACCTGCCTCTTGAGCGGAAGCAATTCCTGCACGCGCTCCACCGTGACCCGATCTCGTTGTCGCTCGCCGCGCATTTCACCCAGGCGCACGTCGAGATTCTCGCGTTCCCCGATGAGGGCTCGGATCGAGCGATCACGCTCTAGCGCACCGGTGCGGCGCGCCCTGAGCGCCCGAATTTCTTCCTGCAGGTCGCGAAGTCGCTGGTTTCCGCGCCGGGACGGGCGCCAGATCTCGGCGGCTTCCTTTTCGAGTGTCTCGGCGACCACACGGGCCGGACGCAGGTCGGCCGCACCCATCGACCCGAGCACACGATCCTGGATGCGAGCCCACGTTTCCTCGTCCAGGCCGGCCAGATCGGCGAGTGTCACGGCGAAGACCTGTCGAAAAACGGAACGGGGAATGTGCTCGACCCAGGGGAGGGGTTGATTCCGGAGGTCTCGAGCATGCCCATCGACCGTGAGCCTGCCCCACGCTGTCGAGCGAAGGCGGCGTTCTGCCCGGGCGCAGCTTCCCCCGTCCAACCTCAGATGAACTTCGCCGCCGGCCTCCTCAGCACCCCACGGGACGTGTGGGTTCCGATCGCGAGACGCCGGGTGAAAGCCATAGAGCGCTGTGGTCAAGAACCGAAAGAGTGTCGACTTTCCCGCTTCGTTCGGCCCGACCACGACCACGAGTGAGTCGAGGGGTGTGGGCCCCGAATCGAGATCTGTCAGCCGCCCGAAAGCACCGATTTGAATGCGCTCGATCTTCACGAAGAGCCATCCTCGAACAAGCGAGCGGCGAGTTCACCTTCCGCGCCTTCCAGGAGCCGTCGCACATAACTTCCGAGTTCGACGGAGTCGTCTGACGTGAATCCGACCAGGGTGCTGCGATCTAGCTGCGAGAGCCGCTCGTCTCCCTGGCGAACTGCTTCCGTCAGTCGAAGGACTTCGCCGAGAACGTCGGTCCGCAGTCGGTGCTCGGCGATCGACACTACCGGATGCACTCCGTCGGTAACGCAAGCGACGTCGAGGACGCCGAGAATCTCGCGGAGCTCGCCAGCGAGCAGGTTGCGGTCTTCAGCGGTACGAAGCTCCGCCCAGAGTGGGCAGGGGCCGTTCAATACGACGCGAGCCATCCACTCCGTTCCGTTTCCGCCTGGGTCGGCCGTGCGGGCCGCGCGCCACGCTACTTGCACGTGTCGTTCGAGTTCGTCGAGCGATGTGATGCCCTCGAGCCGGTCGACCTCGAGGGTGTCCCAACGCACCGGGGCGAGCGATCGGAACGTGATGGCGGGAGCGGCCCGTGCCGACAGATCGACGAGGAGAGCCCCGCGCTCCCCGCGGTCTGCGTGACTCTTGCCCTGCAGGCTGCCGGAGTACCAGATCGGCGGGTCCGCAGACAGTTCCTGTCGCACGTGCACGTGGCCGAGCGCCCAATAGTCGTATCCGGCCCGAAGTAGGTAGGTCAGTTCGGACGGGGCATACGGGTGGTGGTCGCGGGCGCCGATGGACGAATGCACCTGTGTGTGAAGGAGGCCGACCTCGGGCAGATCCCCCTCGGGTCGTGGCAACGTGCGCGAAAGATCGTCCCTCTCCTGCGCGGTCGCGTGTCCCACTGCCGTCACGTACCCGACGGGCTCTCCCGAGCGGTCCTGGATCAGGAAACGCCGAGGTGTCGCGTCCGGTGCAACGCGCACACACTTCGGCCAGGGGAGAGGGCGGGGGCCCTTTTCGGGGGAACCGGGATCATGGTTGCCCGTCGCGTAGACGACGGTGACACCGTGATCGCCGAGTCGGGCAGTTTGTTCGAGCAGAAAGCGTTCGGTTTGGAAAGAAAGTCGATCTCCATCGAACAGGTCGCCGCCGATCAAGAATGCGTTCACGTCCTCGCGGATTGCCAGATCCACCGCCCTGCCGAAGGCCTCCCGGGAGGCCTCACGGAGGCGCCTGCGCACCGCTTCCGAGCGGCCCGCGAAGGAGGTGTCGAGGTGGATGTCGGCGACGTGGACGAAGCGCATGGGGCAAAATAGCAGCCGAAGTATGAAAAGCAGCGCGATCGGGGGCCTATCCGGTTCCCCGCCAAACCGTTCTCCGGTAACGTACAGTACTTGTCTCTCTACTCTCTCCTTGTGCCCCGCCAGGCACTTGTGCCCGCACAAATATGAGTGACGTATCGGAAGCGGCTCACCGCCGGGTCCGCGAGGACCTGCCGAACGTCGGCACGGTCTGTCGACAGCTGGAAACGCTGATCGACGGTCCCGAAGCCGATCGCTTACTCGCCTTCGCCCGAATCTTCCTCTCTCGGGCTCCGGACGAGTTGTTTCGCAAGCGCACGTTGGCCGATCTGGCTCAGATGACGCTCGGCACGTTCCGTTTTCTCGAACAGTCGCGGCCCTATCGGGTCGACGTCTCTGTTACGAACCCGGACATGGACTCCGAGGGGTGGGAAGCCCCGGTGACGGTGATTCGGACGAATGTGAGCGAGCGCCCGTTCATCATCGACTCGATTCGTGCCTACCTCGGTCTACAGGACCTGTCGACGGAGCGCATGGTGTACCCCATGCTCGACGTCGAGCGGGATTCCGAGGGACGAGTCACGGCGGTGCGCCCCCCGAGTGACGGCGGATCAAAAGAGTCCATCGTCCACTGCGAGGTTGGATTCGTCGATGACCCCGAAAGGCGGGCTCTCGTCGAGCGTGAACTGACCGAACGCCTTCAGGACGTCGTGCGGGCTACGGATGACTTCAAGCCGATGATCGAGGCCGTCGGGGTCGTGATCGAAGCGGTAGGGGAGAACGCGGATCGAATTCCGGACCGCAGAGAAGAGTTCGAGGAGATCCAGCACTTCCTGCGTTGGCTTCAGGAGGGGGGCTTTGTTTTCCTCGGATATCGTGCGTACAACCTCGTCGAGGGTGAGGCCGAGAACGAACAGAGTGTCTTGGTCGAGCCAGGCTCAGGACTCGGTCTGCTGCGTAATGAAGGAGACTCGCGGTTCGCCGAGCCCGTGCCGGTCTCGCAACTAGACGTTGGTATGCGGCAACTCGCGTTGACCGGGCCGGTCCTCATCATCAACAAGACCAACGCCGAGTCTACGGTCCATCGGCGTGCACGTATGGACTACGTGGGCGTCAAGAAGCTGTCCGCGGAAGGAAAGGTCCTGGGCGAACACCGCTTCATTGGGCTGTTCACATCCAAGGCCTACGCGGAGGCCGCCGAAAACATCCCGATCTTGCGCCAGAAGCTTGCCATGACGTTGGCGGCGGCTGGAGTGCGACAGGGGTCACACGACTACAAGGAGATCATCACGATCTTCAACTCTCTGCCCAAGGAGGAGCTGTTCCTCTCTTCGGCAGAAGAGGTCGGGCAGGACGTCCGGACCGTCCTGACCGCGTTCAGCGCGACCGATGTCAGGGTGAGTCTGCGAGAGGACCCGCTGCATCGGGGCTTGTCGATCATGGTCATCATCCCCCGTGATCGCTTCTCGGGCACTGTGCGCAAGACGATCGAACGCATGCTGGTCGAGTCGTACGAGGGCGAAGTTCTCAACTATCACCTCGCGCTTGGTGAGGGGAGCCAGGCCCGTCTGCACTTTTACCTGAGCGCTGATGCGGATCGCGTGCGATCGGTTTCGGTTCCGGAACTCGAACAGACCGTAGCGGAACTCATCCGCACCTGGGCCGACCTGGTCCAGGATGGGCTCGAGGAGATCTGGCCCGCCGACGAGGCTCGCCAGCTCGCGCTCCACTATGGCGACGCGTTGAGCAGGGAGTACCAAGCGGCGACGGAGCCCGATGTCGCGGTCGCCGACATCGGTGAACTCGAGGCCATGGCGGTCGAGGATCGCGCGATCTCGATTCGCCTGACGAATCGTGGAGAGGAGGTTGCGGTCGCCGGTGTTACCGGCGTGACCGAACTCAAGTTGTTCCTCTACGGCGAGCGCCTCGTGCTTTCGGATTTCATGCCGATTCTTGAAGCCGCGGGGCTGCGGGTCATCGCAATGAAGCCGTATGAGGTGGGCCACAACGGGGTTCCTGAGGCGACGATCTACGTCTTCGCCATTCAAGACCAGGCTGCCCAGCCGCTCGATGTCGAACGCCGCGCAGCGCTGCTCTCCGACACCATCTTGGCGGCGAGAGCGGGCGATGTGGTGAGCGACTCGCTGAATGCGCTGGTCGTAAGCGCCGGACTCCACTGGCGTGAAGTGGATGTGTTGCGAGGCTTTGCGGGCTATGCGTTCCAGGTAGGCATGGTGCCGAGTCGTCTGGCGCTGCCGAACGCCCTCGTTCAATACCCTGGCATCGCGCGGGAACTCTTCGACCTCTTCAAGTTGAAATTCGACCCCGCGTCAGGCTTGTCTCGCGAGCAGCGGCTCGCCGCGATCAGCGATGTCCGGGCGGCCTTCAACGGATCACTGCGCAGCGTTTCGCTGCTAGCCGATGACCGTGCGCTCCGGCGCCTCGATGAGGTTATCCGCATCTCCGTAAGGACCAACTATTTCCGGAGGGGTGGCCGCGAGCCGAACCAGCGTTCGGGAGGGGTGCCCTACATCTCGTACAAGTTCCTCGTCGGTAACCTCGAGCGAGTTCGCCCGACGGAGTTGCTCTTCGAGGTGTGGGTGCATTCGTCGCGCATGGAGGGCGTGCACCTGCGGGGCTCGACGGTAGCGCGTGGTGGCATCCGGTGGAGTGACCGGCCCGACGATTTCCGCATCGAGATCCACGGTCTCGTGGACACGCAGATGGTGAAGAACGCCGTCATCGTGCCGGGCGGATCGAAAGGCGGCTTCATTACGAGGGTGATTCCCTCCGATCCGGAGGAGCGTTTCGAGGAAGCGAAACGTCAGTACCAAACGCTCATCCGAGGCCTTCTTGACCTCACCGACAATATCGAGGCTGGCGTCACCGTGGCGCCTCCCGATGTCGTCGCGTACGACCCGCCCGATCCGTACCTGGTCGTGGCCGCCGACAAGGGCACTGCCACCTTCTCGGACATGGCGAACGCCGTGTCGGCCGAGTACGGCTTCTGGCTCGACGATGCGTTCGCGTCGGGTGGTTCGAACGGGTACGACCACAAGGCGGTTGGAATCACTGCGCGCGGTGGATGGGAGTGCGTGAAACGGCACTTCCGTGAGAACGGCAAGGACATTCAGACCGAGCCCTTCACCGTCGCCGGTATCGGGGACATGAGCGGCGACGTCTTCGGCAACGGGATGTTGCTGTCGGAGCAGATCCGGCTCATCGCGGCCTTTGACCACCGGCACGTCTTCATCGATCCGGATCCGGATCCCGCGACCACCTTCGCGGAGAGGAGCCGGATCTTCGCGTTGGGTCGATCGAGTTGGGACGATTACGATCGGGCCCTCTTGAGCGAGGGAGGCATGATCATCTCCCGGGGGGCGAAGGAAGTCGCACTTACTCCACAAGCGTTGCGTGCGCTCGGAATCTCGGAGGCGGACGAAGCGCCAACCGATGGGGAGGCGCTGATTCGGAGCGTCCTCAAAGCTCCGGTCGAATTGCTGTGGAACGGTGGAATCGGGACCTATGTGAAGCACCGGACCGAGACCGACGCAGCCGCGGGGGATCCATCGAACGATGCGGTTCGCGTCGATGCGAACGAACTCCGATGCGATGTGGTCGGTGAGGGGGGCAACCTCGGCTTTACGCAGCGGGCGCGGGTCGAGTTCTCGTTGCTCGGTGGGCGAATCAACACCGACGCGATCGACAACGCCGGCGGTGTCGACATGTCCGATCACGAGGTCAACCTGAAGATTCTGCTGGCACCCGCTGTGGCGAGCGGTCAGATCTCGGTGGAGCGTCGCAACGTCCTGCTCGAGGAGTTGACCGAGTCGGTTGCCGAGCTGGTGCTCGACAACAATCGCTCTCAGAGCCTCGCGATCTCACTGGACGAACTTCGTTCGAAGGAGAATCTCGAAGACTTTCGAGACCTGATGTTCGCGCTCGAGAAGATGGGCGAGCTCGACCGTGCGGCTGAGGGACTCCCCTCGACGGACGTGCTCCTCGAGCGACGGGACCGAGGACAGGCGATGGCACGCCCGGAGCTCTGTGTCCTGCTGGCCTATTCGAAGCTTTCGCTGAAGACGCGCTTGCTCGCGAGCAGTCTCCCGGACGATCCGGTTACGGAGAGCTACTTGCTGGGCTATTTCCCAATCGCCGCGACCATTGCGGCGGGTCAGGCGAATCTGGCCTCGCACCGACTGCGGCGTGAGATCATCACCGCTCAGATCACGAACGATCTGGTCGGGTTGATGGGCGCGGGGTTCGTCACCCGGATCATGCGGGATACGGGTCGTACAGCCGAAGAAGTGGTGCGAGCCTGGCTCGTCGCGTCACGGCTAGGAGATCACCGCGCGCTTCTCGGTCAGATGGCCGAGCAGGCGAGCGGGTTGAATGCCCGAGTCTCGTATAGATGGCTTCTCGGCCTCGCGCGAGTTCTCGAGCGCACGACACGCTGGGTGCTTCGCAACGTGGAGCCCGAAGCCTCACCGGCACGGATCGTTGACCAAAATCTCGGCGGACTGGCGAAGCTTCGTGAGGCGTTCGGGGATTTCGTGCGGGGAGAGGAGCGGACCCTTTTCGAAGCCCGTGTCCGTGAGATTCAGGAGGTTGGAGCCGACGGCGGATTCTCGCGGCGGCTGATAACGCTCAGGTTCCTCGATCAGCTGCTCGAGATTCTCGAGATCGCGAGGGAGACGGGCGCCGACCCTGTGGCGACGGCCCACGCGTACTATCAGGCGTCCGAGGCGTTCGAGGTCCCCTGGCTGCGTCGCCACGTCTTCTCGGCAGCGAAGAACGACCAATGGGAAGTTCGAGCGGCCCAGGCGCTCTCGGACGATCTGTCACGAGCGCATCGGAAGGTCGCCGTCGGCCTGGTGAGGGCGAGCGCCGAGAAGGGCGCGGCGAGCCCAGTCGATGAGGACGTCGCTTCGCTGAAGGGACGCGAGGCGAGTCGATACATCGGGATCATCGAGGAACTCAAGCTCGAGGAGTCGATCGGGCTGGCCGCGGCATCCGTTGCTGCCCGGGAACTGGGGAGGGTCGCCGACCGTCTGGGTCGTAGACCCGGGCAGGAGGACCGTCGCTAGCGATGGACGGGCTGATCCGGACTGGGGCCTACGGCCGACGGGGCTTCACGCTCATCGAGTTGACGGTCGTAGTCATGGTCAGTGCCATCATCCTCACGCTCGCGGGACTCAGCTTCTCCCGGTACTTCCAGCGAAACTCGGCTCGCCGAGCGGCCCAGGTTTTCGCGCAGGACCTCACGGCGGCCCGCAGCTTTGCCGTGCGGTCGCAGGAGGCTGTCGTCATCCGATTCTTCGAGACGAGCCTGTGGTACGAAGTTGAGAGCCAGACGACCGCGACGGAGATCGCGCGACGACGCTTCGGGACCGACGCCGATATCGACCTCAGTGGCGTCGATCTCAACGTGGCCGGGGACTCACTCGTGTTCAGTCCCCGCGGGATCGCAGACATGAGCGGGGCCGGCGGGTCGGTCGGGACCGCATCGTTTTCTTCCGGGGCGGTGACGTACACTGTATCGTTCAACGGTATGGGAGCCTCGAAAATCGACCAGACTTGAACACCTGCACCCATTCATGCTCCACCCACCGCCGGGTTGTCGGCTTCACCTTGATCGAAGTGATCGGCGCCCTCGTGATCTTTTCGGTGGGTGTCTTGATGGTCATGCAGGTCGGTGGGGCTCTGTCGACACAGACGCGGTATGCGGGCGCCCGTTCGCAGATCGTGGCACTCGCGAACGAACAGCTGGATTCGATCGAGGCGACGCCGTTCGATTCGATCACCGCAGGTACGAAACTGGATACCGTCGTCGTGCAGGGCTGGAGCTATCGTCGGACTGTCGTCGTGACGGCGCTCACCCCGGTCCTGGCACGGATCGAGGTCACCCTCGCCACGGTCGACAGTTCGGGCCCCTCCCACGCCGTGACCTCATACACGTCCGCAGTCTGGTAGCGCCGGCCCGGGCGGGATTCACGCTCGTCGAGACGCTGTTCGCGCTGGTCCTGTCGACGTTCGTTATCGGATTGGTGAGTCACGCGTTTCTCGTTCAGAATCAGTATTACGCGACCCAGACGCTGCGGACTGGCGCGCAGGACAACGTGCGAGTCGCCACGGAGTTGATGGCGCGAGAGATCCGTAACACGGCCGAGAACGGGGTAATCGTCGCGGGAAAGCGGACCCTGACCATCCGATCTCCGATCGTCGTGGGGGTCTTCTGCAACCGCCAGTGGGCGTCCGATGGTGATGGTGATATCCATACCGAAGGCGGGCAGGCCCGCCTCGACACCGTCGAAGTAGCGGGCATCGCGATTCGTACGAGCACGTCGTGGACCTACCGGAACGCGGAGTGGAGCTACATCAACGGAAACGACAATAACTCCGCTCGGGACTGTGCGGATAATGGAGCCGACACGGCGTGGGCGGCTTCGGAGTTCCACCGTATCGGACGCCTCAACTTGTTGTTCTCGCCTTCGCCGAATGAGGGCGACGTCGTGATGTTGTTCCGCGAGACCACCTACAAGATTCAGACGTCGGTGCTCGACCCGACGACGTTGGGCCTGTTTCGCGGCACCTACGGCGCCGCACTGATCGAATTCGCGACGGGAATCGATACCACCGCCCAATTCCAATACCGGACCACGGGGTCGACTTATTCGGACACGATCTCGGGGAGTGGGCTGGCCAATATCAACGCCGTTCGACTGGTTGCCGACGCGCGCAAACCCGCCCCGACGGGTGGTCAGGATGCCATTACGTTCGGGTGGTCGGTCAACGTCGCGCTCAGGAACATCCGATGAGGCGTCCGCCGCGGGTTCCCCTTCCGGACGAGAGACGCGGCGGTTTCGTGGTGATTTTTGTGGTGTTCATGCTCTTCGCGATATCGGTCATGGGGGCGACGGGGTACATCGTCGTTTCTTCCGAATTCCAGATGTCGAAGTACGACGCCCAGGGAGCCGAGGCGCTCACCGTGGCCAGGGCAGGTCTCGAGCGCTTCGTCGCGGAACAGATCGGCGTCGTGGGCGACTCGGTCAGCTATGCGCTCGGTGATGGTGTCGCGCTCGTGACCACTCGCAAATTATTCGCGGCAGATTCGGTCACCGACTACTACTACATTCGGGCCGAGGGAACCGTTGCCGACATCTTCTCGCCGAATACCCCGGCGCGTCGGATTGTGGGGGCTTATGCGATTCACAGAAAGCGTCCGCTCGCACACCATGCGGCGGTCATGATCGCTGCGACACGGATCGATGTCGCGAACGGTGGCCAGGCTCGTGGAATCGACCAGAATTCTTCCGGGGACTGCCAGGGTGGTGGCGCATCAGACATCACCGGGGCGATCGCTACGACCACCGTCACCGAGGCGAGCGGCAGCGACGTCGAGGGCAGCCCTCAGTGGGAGACCTGGTCGGGTGGGTGGTCGGCCATGCTCGACTCG
Source organism: Gemmatimonadota bacterium (assembly GCA_027623325.1). Classification (GTDB taxonomy): domain Bacteria; phylum Gemmatimonadota; class Gemmatimonadetes; order Longimicrobiales; family Gaopeijiaceae; genus UBA2589. The sequence goes on along the minus strand of JAQBXY010000003.1, from coordinate 91,832 downwards.
ATCGGGCTGCGCTGGGACGTCCTCTCGGATCCGAACTTTCCGGTCGAGTTCCAGAACACTCTTCCAACTTTGGCTCACTCCCGGCGGACTCGTTCCCACTCGTGCGTTACACAGGATGGGTGTTCGCGAGCTTCAGCGGACGCGGAGTCCTGATTATCGACGGTGTGTTCGACCCGACGTCCTCGTTCGACTGGGACGGGATTGTCCTGGCCAAGGAGGTCGACGACATCATTCAGGGCAGGATCAACGGCATGCTGGTGGCCGGACTCGAGGGGCCGAACATGTACTCGACCGTCGACTTCCGCACGGATGCTCGCTACTACTCGTGTAACGTTTACGCGGCCAACGAGACCCTCTCCTACTTGGAGCTTATCGAGAACACGATCTTCGAGGGCAACTGAGTCACTGTTTTCCGGACGCGGCATCGAGGATCATGATCTTCTGCCAGATCTTGCGACTCAGTCCCATCGTGAGGGCCTCCACCTCGTCGCCCGCCTGAAGGACCACCGAATCGCTGAAACGCTCCTCGATACGTCGGTGGAGCGTCTCGATGGACGCCGCGATTCGATCAGGATCGAGTGAAAGGGCGGTGTGGGTCCCGAGAGGCCGTGGTGGAGGGGGTGTGCTCGGGCGCATAAGACAGGGCTTCTTGCGTATTGGTCGAGACGGTCCACATGATAGCCCCGGGAGCTCGTCCGGGTGGAAGACGGTGACTCTCTGCCGGGCCGGCCCCGCTTCCGGCCGGGTTGGTCCGCGAACAGGCCACGAATGCCCCAGCACATGACGGAGCGGTGCATGCCCACCAACACTCGAGATCCGCAGTACTACCACAAAGTCGTTGACTGCCAGTGGGCGTGCCCCGCCCACACGAACGTCCCTGAGTACATCCGTTTGATCGCGGCCGGGAAGTACACCGAGTCGTACATGCTCAATCGGCAATCGAATGTTCTTCCAGGGATTTTGGGTCGTACGTGCGACCGTCCGTGTGAGCCGGCGTGCCGACGGACGAGAGTGGAGGACGAGCCGGTCGCGATCTGCAGGCTCAAGCGCGTCGCCGCCGACCTCAGAGGCGACGTTCAACATCTGCTCCCGACGGCTCCCGAGACCAAGAACGGCAAGAAGATCGCCCTGATCGGCGCTGGCCCGGCTTCGCTCACGGTGGCCAACGATCTCATGCCGCTCGGCTACGAGTGCACGATCTTCGAGGGCTTACCCAAGGCCGGGGGCCTCATGAGGACGAACATTCCCTCCTTCCGGTTGCCGGTGGAAGTCCTTGAGGAAGAGATCGACATGATCCTCGACATGGGTGTCGAGGTACGGTACAACCACCGGATCGACTCGATGAAGGAGCTGTTGGACACGGGTGGCTTCGACGCAGTGTTCGTCGGCACGGGGGCTCCGAAGGGGAAGGAATTGGACATCCCCGGCCGGGAAGAGGCCGACGCCAACGTTCACATCGGAATTGAGTGGCTCGAGTCCATTCACTTCGGCCATATCGACTCGATCGGGGAGCGTGTGCTGGTCATTGGGGTCGGGAACACCGCCATGGATTGCTGTCGAAGCTCGCGGCGCATGGGCGGGACGGACATCAAGGTGATGGCACGGAAGCCGCGCCCCTACTTCAAGGCCTCCCCGTGGGAGTTGGAGGATGCCGAGGACGAGCGCATCGAGATCATAGTCAACCACTCGCCTCAGCGGTTCGTAGTGGAGGATGGGCGGCTGACCGGGATGATCTTCGATGTGGTCGAGTGGGCGGAGAACGAGAAGGGCCGTCTGGTCAGCACGACGCTGGAAGAGGTGTTCATTCCCGCCGACGATGTCGTGCTCGCCATCGGTCAGGACAACGCGTTCCCGTGGATCGAGAAAGACATCGGTATCGAGTTTGGTGACTGGGACATGCCGGTCGTGGACCGCGCGACGTTCATGACGACCCGCTCGGGTGTATTCGTCGGTGGTGATGCCGCATGGGGACCGGAGAACATCATTTGGGCGGTCGAGCACGGTCATCAGGCTGCGATCTCGATCCACAATTACTGCCAGCAAATTCCCGTTGGTGACAGGCCACCGTATGGCATGAACCTGGTCTCGACGAAGATGGGTCTGCACGAGTGGCGTTACTCGAATGATTACGACCCGGTCGATCGGACGCCGATGCGGTACGAGGAGCTCGAAAAGCGGCTCTCCGACATGGGTGTTGAGGCCGAGTTGGGCTTCGATCTCAAGCAGACGACCCGGGAGGTCGAGCGGTGTCTGAACTGCGATGTTCAGACCGACTTCACGGCGAATCTGTGCATCGAGTGTGACGCGTGTGTCGACGTCTGTCCGGTCTTATGTCTCAGTATCGTTCCCGGCGGCGAAGAAGACGACCTGCGGGGTCGTCTCATGGCTCCCGCGGAGAATCTCGGCCAGGCGCTTTATGTGTCGGAGGGCCTCCCTCAGACCGCCCGTGTCATGGTCAAGGATGAAGACCTGTGTGTGCACTGCGGACTTTGCGCTGAGCGCTGTCCGACGGCCGCATGGGATATGATGCAGTTCGACCTCTTGAACCCTTACGCAGGATTCGAATCTTGGCCGACCACAGCGGTTACGGTGTAAACGACTTCGCGTTCAAGATCGCGACCGTCAACGGAACAGGCTCGGCCAGCGCGAACGGACTGCTACTGCAGGCGCTGTTCCGGATGGGGATTCCAGTCACGGGCAAGAACGTGTTCCCGTCGAATATTCAGGGCCTGCCGACCTGGTACGAGATCCGGGTGAACAAGGACGGCTACACCGCCCGCAGCCCCGACTTCCACCTCGTGGTGGCGATGAATCCGCAGAGTTATGCGCGTGACATCCAGGAAGTCGTGTCGGGCGGCTGGATCCTGTACGACAACACGCGAGAGCTCGACGAGGAATTCCGGCGTGACGACGTCACCTTTCTCGGAGTTCCGCTCGCCGAAATGTGCGTCGAACATTTCGAGGGTTCCCGAATCCGCATCCTGATGAAGAACATCATGTATGTGGGAGTGCTCGCTGGGCTCCTGGACATCGACATGGCCGTCATCAAGGGCATGCTCGAAGAGAAGTTCTCGGCCAAGCAGCACCTGATGGACGCGAACTTCAAGGCCATCGAGATCGGGTGCAACTACGCGAAGAAGCATTTCAAGTGTCCGCTTCCCATACGCCTCGAGCCGATGGACGAGACGAAGAACTGCGTGATGGTGACGGGGAACACGGCCGCTGCTCTGGGCTGTGTCTATGCCGGAGCCACCGTCGGCGCCTGGTATCCCATCACGCCCTCGACCTCGCTCATGGATGCCTTCGGCGAATTCTGCGCCCGATTCCGGGTCGATCCCGAGACAGGCAAGAATAACTTCTGCATCATCCAGGCTGAGGACGAACTGGCGGCCGCAGGTATGGTGATCGGTGCCTCCTGGATGGGAGCTCGAGCCTTTACTCCGACGAGTGGTCCAGGAATTTCGCTGATGAGCGAATTCATCGGGCTCGCGTATTACGCCGAGGTTCCGAGCGTCTTCTTCGACGTTCAACGAACAGGCCCGTCGACGGGCATGCCCACGCGCACGCAGCAAGGTGACATCATGTTGTGCGCGTATGCTTCGCACGGAGACACGAAGCACTTGGTGCTCTTTCCGGCCAATCCGAAGGAATGCTTCGAGTTTGCGATCGCCGCATTCGATCTCGCCGAGCGCTTCCAGACGCCGACGTTCGTCATGCTCGACCTCGATATCGGCATGAACGATTGGATGATTCCCAAGCTCGAGTGGGACGACAACTATGTGCCCGACCGCGGGAAGGTGTTGTCCGCCGCTGAACTGGAGGGGATGGAGAAGTTCTATCGGTACCTAGATGTCGATGGGGACCATATCGCCCATCGAACCTTGCCCGGCGTTCACCCCAAGGGGGCCTTCTTCACCCGCGGGTCGGGCCATGACAAGTATGGCCGCTACACAGAGGGGTCATCCGAGTACATCGAGGTCGTCGACCGTCTCTTGAAGAAGGTCGATTCCGCAGCTTACCACGTTCCCGCGCCCGAAGTGTTCCAGTCGAAGGGCCAGGCGTCCTTCGGTCTCGTCTCGCTCGGCGGGTGCCATTGGGCAGTGCTGGAAGCGCGCGACGAACTCGCTGCCATGGGCATTAACGCGGATTACCTGCGCGTGCGAGGGTTCCCCTTCAATCAAGCGGTCGACGACTTCCTGGCGAGTCATGACCAAATCTTCGTCATCGAGCAGAACCGTGACGCACAATTGCTCCGGCTCCTCGTAATGGAGACCGATTGCCCGAAGCAGAAACTCCGCTCGATCACCTATTACGGTGGTCAACCTCTCAGCAAGGGACACGTCCTCAACGGTCTCGCCGAGTATGTCGAACTTGTGCCAGTCGAGGTGGCGTCATGAGCTACATCGCGAAGCCGTCCGCGCGGCATCCCAAGATGCCAGTCAATGCGCTGGGGCTGACGGCGAGAGACTACGAAGGGTCGATGTCCACTCTTTGTGCAGGATGTGGTCATGACTCCGTGACCGCGGCGTTGGTCCAGACGTTCTTCGAACTCGACGTGCAGCCACACCTGGTCGGGAAGCTGTCGGGTATCGGATGCTCGTCCAAGACGCCGGCGTACTTCATGAGCGAGGCGCACGGATTCAACTCGGTGCATGGACGAATGCCTGCGATCGCGGCCGGCGCGAATGCCGCGAACCGGGACCTGCTGTATGTCGGGATCTCGGGAGATGGAGATTCGCTCTCCATCGGGTTGGGGCAGTTCTGTCACGCGGTCCGGCGCAACGTCGACATGGTGTATGTGCTCGAGAACAACGGGGTGTACGGCCTGACCAAGGGGCAGTTCAGCGCGTCGGCCGACGTGGGTTCGAGGTCCAAGACCGGTGAGGTAAACGGACAGGGCCCCATCGACCCGGTCAACGTCGCCCTGACGCTCGGCGCGACGTTCGTTGCGCGTTCGTTCTCGGGCGACAAGCAGCAGCTTGTGCCCATTCTGAAGGCCGCGTTCAGCCACAAGGGCTTCGCCTTTGTTGATGTGATTTCACCCTGTGTGACCTTCAACGACCACAAGGGTTCGACCAAGAGCTACGCACACACTCGAAGCCATATGCACGAGGTCATCGAGACCGATTTCGTCCCGTTGCGGGCCGAGATCAAGACGGAGTACGCCGAGGGGAGCGCGCGTGCCGTGAGAATGCACGACGGAAGCGTCATCCGGCTGCGGAAGGTTGCGGAGGGCTACGACCCGACGGACCGCGCCGCCGTCATCGAGTATCTCGGATCGGTGGCCAGGCGTGGCGAGATCTCCACCGGGCTGCTCTATGTAGGAGAGGCCGGGTTGGACATGCACGATCACGCAAACACGACGGACACTGCTCTGGTGAATCTCGGCTACGAGACCCTTTGCCCCGGCAGTCAGACGCTCGCCGATCTCCAGAAGGAGTGGCGCTAGTCCGCTCACCCCTCGGCCGAAAGGGTGGGCCGGGCCCCTCGACCCCTTGACCAGTTAGGCGTCCGTTCGTATACCTAAGCGAACGAGGCATTGGCCAGGAAGGGGTGTATGAGTGGAAGTGATCTGTTCACGGGGACGCTGGACATCCTGATTCTCCGGACGCTCGCGCCCACGCCGCTGCATGGCTACGCCATCGGTCGGGCGATCCGCGACGGCTCGGAGGGGGTGCTCTCGGTCGAAGAGGGAGCGCTCTATCCGGCGCTTCACCGGCTCGAGGCCCGGGGGCTCCTCGAAGCGGAGTGGGGAAAGACCGACACCGGCCGCCGAGCGAAGTTCTACCAGGTCACTAAGGACGGCCACGAACATCTCGGTCGAGAAGCAGCTCGCTGGGTCGAGTTTTCCGGAGCGGTGGCCGCCATTCTCGGGCCCGACGAACGGTAGGCCATCATGAGCCGTTGGCCGTTCCGCCGTTCGTTCCGTCCCGGTCAGGTCCGTGCGAATCCGGGCGACGACATCCATGAGGAGATCGCGCTCTATCTGGAACTGCGGGCCAAGGAGTTGGAGGACGAAGGGATATCTCCCGAGGAAGCCCGACGTCTTGCCGAGGAAAGGTTCGGGGATCCGGGGAAAATCGAGCGCAAGCTGCGCCAGCAGGCTAGACGTCGACAGGTCCAAGAGGAGATGACGATGACGATGGGTGGATTGAAACAGGACCTCGCGTATGCGTTCCGCACCATGCGGAGGAGCCCGGGCTTCACCCTCGTGGCCGTCGCCACGCTCGCGTTCGCGCTCGGGGGTAACACGGCAATCTTCAGCGTCGTCGATGCGGCGCTCTTGAGGGCACTTCCGTTTCAGCAGTCAGAAGGGCTGGTCTTCCTGAACGGGTACCATCTCGTAGACGGCGAGATCTCCATTCGTGGTGCATCGTTTCCCGAGTTCCGCGATTGGCGCGATCGGTCACGTGCCGTGTCGCCCATGGCCGCGGTCGGGGGCATGTCGTTCGCGTTGACCGGAGACGGCGAGGCTGAACAGCTGGCGACCGAAGTGGTCACGGGGGCCTACTTCGAGGTCGTCGGATACTCCCCGGTCCGGGGTCGGACTTTCTTGCCCGAGGAGCACGACGAACCGGAGGCGCACCGCGTCGGCGTCATTTCTCATGGCCTGTGGGAGCGGCGGTTCGGGCTCGATCCCGCAGTGCTCGGAAGAGACATCGTCATCGACGACCGGCCGCTTACAATCGTCGGCATTATGCCGGTCGGGTTTGGTGGAACGAACCTCAACACCGACCTGTGGGTGCCCGAGGGGTTGATGGGCGCCAACGCTCTCGAACAGAGGGGCTCACGCTTCCTGACCGTGATCGGGCGCCTCACGGCGGGCTCGAGCGTCGCCACGGCTCAAGGCGAACTGGATGTGATCGCCCGGGATCTTCAAGAGGCCTTCCCTCGGGAGCACGAAGATCGTTTTGCGCAGATCGTCTCCTTTCGGGACGGGTATCTCGGCACCACCGGTGGCCTCCTCTGGATCCTGATGGGGGCGGGCGGCGTCCTGCTGCTGATCGCGTCGGCCAACGTGGCCAATCTCTTGCTGGTCCGGTCGCACGGCCGGACGCGCGAGATCGTGCTTCGAAGGGCACTCGGGGCAGAAAAGGGACGTATCGTGTCTCAGCTGCTGACCGAGAGTTTCGTGCTTGCGGTGGTGGGCGGGGTCGCGGGGCTCGGAGTGGCCGCCTGGGCGTTGCTGGTCTTGGCTCCGATGATTCCGGCCGGCGTGCTGCCCGGTTACGTGGAGCCCCGGCTCAGCGCATCCGCGTTCGCCTTCTCCCTCGCGGTGCTGACGATGGTGGGCGGGCTCACCGGGTTGGTGCCTGCTGTCGCCAGCACCCGGCTCGACATCGCGACGCGGCTACGGGAGGGCGCCAAGGCGGTCGGCGGCGGCCGTCGCCTACGCGCGCAGCATGTGTTCGTCGTCGCACAGGTGGCCCTCGCGCTCGTTCTGATGGTGGGCGCCGGCCTCCTGACCCGGAGCTTTCGAGCACAGCTCTCCGTCGACACCGGCTCCGAGATCGAGGGCGTGCAGGCGCTTCGCGTCCGGCTCCCAGGGGGGCGCTACGATTCGAACGAAACCATCTGGGCGTTCGCCACGGAGTTGGAGCGGAAGTTTTCGTCGCTCCCCGGCGTCTCGAGTGCTGCACTTGCATCGGACCTGCCGTTCCGAGGCGGCTTCTCGGCGAGCTACATCTTTCGAGAGGGTGAGGGTGAAGACGCGAGGATCAGGTATCATCGCCACTCCGTGACGGGCGATTACTTCGCAACGCTCGGCATGAAGTTGGCCGAGGGGCGCCTCTTCAACGCGGACGACATCGACGGGGCGCCGGGAGTGATCATTATCACGTCGGCGATGGCCGCCCGGGTGTACCCGGGTGAGAGAGCGGTGGGAAAGCGGATGGCTTTGAGGCCGGACGGGACCAACGAGGTCGAGATCGTCGGGGTCGTCGAGGATGTCCTGTACCGAAACCTCACGACTTCGCTCATGGTGGAAGCGAACAGCCCCGACGTCTTCTTCTCGTTTTGGCAGATCCCGTCTCGCAACGTCGAGGTGGCGGTACTTACAACGGGAGACCCCAGCGTTTGCTGTGATCCCCGCGCTGCGTGCCATGCAAAAGGATCCGGCGGAGGCGTTGGGATCGGAGTAGATTCAGGCTCGCACCGATGTCCATCCAAAGGGAAGCCTGCCTGTGACTCCGAGATCCGTTCTGCGCGCGAACGCGTTCAAGTGCCTTTTCGTTCTGGCCACGTTCTGCATCGTGGCGCCGACCCCGACCATCGCGCAGCCGAGGGGCTCTGAACGGAGCACCATGACCCAGGTCGTCAATGGAACGACGATCACGGTGGACTTCGCGCGCCCGGTGGCGCGCGGTCGCGACAATCTCTTCGGTGGCGTCGTGCATTGGGGTGAAGTATGGACCCCCGGTGCCAACTGGGCGACGACCCTGGAGGTCGACAAACCGATCATCTTGGATGGCCATCACGTCGAGCCTGGCAAATACTCACTGTGGCTCCAGCCCCGCGAAGCGGGCCCGTGGCGGCTTTCGTTGAACCTTGACTGGCGCCTCTATCACGACGCGCCGGTCCGCCCGGAAGGATTCGTTCTCGCCTTCGACGTAAACCCCGAGCAAGGGGCTCACATGGAGGCGTTGAACTGGTATGTCCACTCGATCGACCCAAGGAGCGCGGTGCTCCGCATGCACTGGGGTTCGACGTTCGTCCCCGTTCGCATCGAGACTGAGGAGTTTACTTGGAGCCCACTTACTGCCGCTGAGCGGGCCAGCTATTTGGGCTCGTTTGCCTTCGACACGAGTGACCCCACGACCGGTGGGCCTCTGGAGGTGACGGTCTCCGTTCTCGAGGAGAATGGCAGGATCGTCGGACGTTGGGGCCGCACGCCCGTCGCGCTCGTTCCCGCGGGCCCGGCCGAGTTCCGCATCGGGTTCCTCCGAAACGGCGCGCTCTTCGATGTTGGCGACGAAATGACTCTGCGTGTCCTGACCGAAGGCGGCGTCAGCACGGGGGCCGAGCTGCGCTGGGAAGGGCGAGTGTTCGGTATCGGACAAAAGGCCCGCTGACGGTTTCGCCATGACGATGGTCGACTGGCTCCTAACCGAGCAGTTGGTTGAGATATTCCGCGCGGCCCGTGCGAAACGGCCCGACCTGAACGCGGAGCTCGAAGCGCATAGCCCCCACGGCGAAGACGAGGTGTTGGCGGGCGCCGGAACCGCTGTGAGGCTCGAGGCCACGGACGGCGGGGCGTTCGTCGTCACCCCTCGTCGCATTGCGCGCGTCGTCAGCGACGAAGCCTACGACCTGGTCGTCTTCGCAGATCTCGTCGGGTACGACTGGATCGCGCCCGAGATGTCGGAGAAGGTCGCGCTGAAAAACCAGCACTTCGACCGACTCTATCTCTATCCCAGAGATGCACAACCCATCGTCTTGGACAAGCTGGGTCCCGCAGTGTATCCCCTGATGACGTTCCTTGGCCGAGTCCTCGAGTTCCAATCGCAGAAGATCATGTTGCGAAAGCTGGACGACGACGTCGTCGACGTGCTGGGGAAGTGCCTGCACGCCGCGGCGCACGGACCTTTCCTGACCGACGACGAGTCGCGTGTGCGCCTCGGCCGAAGCCTTCACTCATTGCAGGTGGTGGCGGGAATGTGGCCGAGACTCAACTTGGCGGCGCCCGACCTCCGGGAGTTGTTGCAGCGGGTTACGGAGGTGCTGACGCCGGTGGCAGTGGCCGACGCGGAGGCGTGGGATTCTTGGATCGGCGCTTCGCCGGTTCAGGTCGAAGCCGCGTACGAAGTCTTTCGGCGGGTCTCGACTGGCGAGGTCTGACCTTTTCGCAGCATCTTGCTCGCCGGTTGAACGGTTATGATCCAGGGAGAAATGGTGATGAGGACGACGAAGCGGGCGGCACGGGTGCTGGGAAGCGTGGCGGTTGGGGTGGGTGTCGGCCTGCTGGGCGCTTGCGCTACTGAGGACGGCAACGGCGACGTGTCGATCGACTTCGAGCGCTACGAGTTGGCGAATGGGCTGGAGGTGATTCTCCACTTGGACCGATCCGACCCGATCGCTGCGGTGGCCATGACGTTCCACGTTGGCTCGGCACGCGAAGTGGCGGGAAAGACTGGCTTCGCTCACCTGTTCGAGCACCTGTTCTTTCTCGACTCCGAGAACCTCGGCCCGGGGGGGCTCGATCGCCTGATGACTCGCGTCGGGAGTTCGACGAATGGTTCGACGAGCAACGACCGGACGAACTACTTCGAAGTCGTGCCGATCGACGGCCTCGAGAAGACGCTCTGGGCGGAGGCTGACAAGCTCGGCTTCTTCATCAACACGGTGTCGGAGTCCGTGGTCGACAAGGAAAAGCAGGTCGTCAAGAACGAGAAGCGGCAGAGCGTCGACAATCAGCCGTATGGACACAGCAACTACGTCATCGACCAGGCGCTGTACCCCGATGGTCATCCGTATCAGTGGCAGGTCATCGGTTCCCTGGCTGATCTCGAGAGCGCCGAGCTATCGGATGTGGTCGACTTTCACAGCAGGTGGTACGGGCCCAACAACGCGACGCTCGTGGTTGCTGGAGACCTCGACGTTACTCAGACCAAAGCATGGATCGAACGGTACTTTGGGGAGATTCCGGCTGCCGAAATGCCCGAGTCGGTTTCTCCGCCCGCGGTTGTGCTGACGGAAACGAAGAGCTTCTTCCACGAAGACAATTACGCGCGGGTGCCGATGCTCACGATGTCGTGGCCGACGGTACCGATCTATCACGAAGATGCCTACGCCCTCGATGTGCTCGCCGAAGTCCTCACGGACGGCAAGACGTCCCCCTTCTACGAGGTCTTGGTCGAAGAAGAGGCGATCGCTCCTTCCGTGGAGGCTGGCCAGCGCAACGCCGAACTCGCCGGTCGTTGGAACCTGTCCGTTCGCGCGTTCCCCGAGACCGACCTGGACGATGTCTCTCGGGCGATAACGCAGGCGTTCGCCCGCTTCGAAGAAGAGGGCGTGCCCCCGGAAGAGCTCGAGCGGATCAAGGCGGGCTATGAGACCGACTTCTACGGCGGCTTGGCATCGGTCATCGGGAAGGCGTTCCAACTCGCCCAGTACAGCATATTCGCCGGAGATCCGGGATACGCAACCGAGGACCTGAATCGGTTTCTCGCCGTCACGGAGTCCGACGTGCGGCGCGTGTACGACAGCTATATCAAGAATCGGCACCACATCGTGACGAGCTTCGTTCCACGTGGTGGAGCGCAGCTGGCGCTCGAGGGGTCCGTTCGGGCGGAGGTCGTGGAGGAGCCCATCGTGATGGGCGCCGAAGACGAGATCGGCGAGATCATTCGTGGTGACGCCAGAACGGCCTCGGCCATCGATCGAGCGACGGAGCCTCCCTACGGGACGTCGCCGTCCTTGATCGCGCCGACGGTGTGGCAGGCGGAGTTGGCCAATGGTGTGCCCATTCTAGGCATCGTCGATCACGAGGTGCCTCTCGTTCAATTCGAGCTGCGGATGAAGGGTGGGCATCTCCTCGAGGAGCGGGGCCGAGTCGGTGTGGCGAATCTCCTGGCCGAGAGCATGCTGGCGGGCACGGCCACGAAGAGCCCCGCCGAGCTCGAGCAGGCGATCGACATGCTCGGTGCGTCGATCGGGGTGACCGCCGGGGCGGAGTCATTCTCCATTCGTGGCAGCACACTGGCGCGCAACTATTCCGCGACGATGGCGCTCGTTGAGGAGATCCTCCTCGAGCCCCGATTCGACGTCGATGAGTTCGGGCTTGCCCAAGAACGGGTCGCCAACGGCCTGCGTCAGCGTGCGGCGAGCCCGGTTGCGGTCGCGGGAGACGTCTTCCAGCGCCTGCTCTACGGGCAGCACATCCTCGCTACGAACCGCCTAGGTGATATCGAAACGATCGACGAGATCACGGTCGATGACCTCCGCGGCTACCACGCCTCGGCGCTCACCCCGACACTGGCGGTGTTTCATGTGAGTGGGTCGGTGGACCGAGCGGAGGTTGTCGCCTCGCTCGCGGGGATCGCGAACCGGTGGCAGGGTGCTCGGCCGACGTTACCCGAGCCCGCTGCCTGGGATGACTCCCGCGCCGGGCTCTACTTCGTTGATGTGCCCAACGCGAGCCAGTCGGTACTACGAATCGGCTACCTGGCGCTCGCCGAGTCCGATCCCGAGTTCTACGCCGCGTCGGTCATGAATTTCCGACTCGGCGGAGGGGGATTCGCGTCCGATCTCACACAGGTATTGAGGGAGCAGAGAGGCTACACCTACGGCATCGGATCGGGCTTCAGCGGGACGGACATGCCGGGTCCGTTCCAGATCACTTCGTCGGTACGATCCAATGTGACCTACGAAGCGCTCGAACTTGTGAAGGGCATCATCGAGGCGCACGGGCCTGATTTCGACGAGACCGACCTCGACGCTACCAAGAGCTTTCTGCTGCGAGCCAACGCCCGTGCGTTCGAAACGGGGGCTGCAAAGCTGAATCTGCTCGGCGACATGAGCGCGTACGGTTTCCCCGCGGACTACACGATACAGCGTGAGCAGATCGTTCGTGACTTGACGATCGATGACGTGCGCCAACTCGCGGGCCGCTATCTCGATTCTGAGCGGATGGTGTGGCTCGTGGTCGGGGATGCCCTCACCCAGCTGCCGCGTCTGCGCGCTCTCGGTTTGGGGGAGCCCATCAGGTTGGACCGGGAAGGAGTGCCGATCCGCTAACCGTGGAAATACGTGTAGAGCATGAAGATGACGGCTGATGCGGCGAGCGCCGTCAGAGTGATCTTGACCCAGCTCCACGGCCGCTGACCCTGCACTTCGCCCGTACGCGCGTTGACCAGGAAGCGGTAGATCTTCTCGCGGTAGCGATACGAGCAGATCCACATGGGGAGCAACACGTGTTTGAACGTGATCCCGGCGTGGTTCGTGGCTAGCGAATGAATGCGCTGGTGGTCGCCGCCGATGTCTCGTTCCACGTCACCCCGGATGACGAGCTCCATGCGCTCCTTGGCGCGGGTCCATCCGGCACGCACGTCGATCTGATATCGCTCGGCCGTGAACCCCGACAAGAACTCGTCGGCGTAGGTGACCAGACTGGCCAAATCCCACGGTTCGAGCTCTTCGGCCAGCTCTCGTGGGAGTGAGCTAGACCCCACGACGAGCATGTCGTCGAAATCACGCGACACCATGCCGCTCGCCGGGCGCCACCGAATCTCGGTGTCCTGGTATGTCTCGGTCACCGACTTCCCGTCACGGGTTACTCGGCGGGTCTTCGTGACGGTGTAATTGTCGCCGCGCTGTCCGACATAACGACTGACCGTTTCGGCGTCGTAGGTCCAGTACGGCGCGTATAACCCTGCAGACGACCCTCGACCTGGGCCAACTTCTTCAGCGCGTCGGGCGCGAACCAGAGCTTGTTGATCCAACCTCGAAACAGCTCCGTGGCCTTGTGCCGGTCGATCTTGAACGGAAGCAACGCCTGGGGCTTGAGGAGGCGCTGTGACTTCTCTGTCGCGACGATGCTGGAACCGCAATACGGACAGGGAAATGCCTCATGGGACGGCGATGGCTCGACCAACGCGGCGCAGGACTGACACTGAACCGAAGTGACGTCTTCGGTTTCGGCTCCTTCTCCCAGCTCGGCCGCCGCAGCCGCGAAGAACTTCTGCTCCTCGATGCCGTCGCCGGACGCGGGAATCTGCGTTTGGTCGCCGCAGTAAGGGCATTGGAGTACGTCGGTGCCCGGCGCGAACTCGACCTTCGCGCCGCACTGCGTACAAGGAAACTGACGGACCCCCTCTGCCATCCGTCGGCGACTCAGCCTGGCGGGAGAGGGGGCGGCACCGCTCCGAAGAGACGCTGGACCGCGTCAACTTCTCCGGCCGCTGTCCACTCCGACATGCCTTCGGTCCACACGAGGGTATCGGGCTTCACGCTCCCAGCCTCGATCTGTTTCTTCAGCGCCGGGGCATCGAACGGGCCTGCCTGCTGACCGCCGATCGCCGCGAAGAACTGGGGTCCCTGGGGTAAGGGAGGCGGGGCTGCACCCCCCTGCGGCGCGGCCGGTGGGTTCATGGCCTGCCCGATCTGGTTGGCCATCGCAAAGCCCAAGCCTGCGCCCATCCCACCCGCGGCCATGCCACCGCTCCCGGGGTTCTTGGCAGCGTCACCAATCGCTTCCGCGGCTTGGTATTGGGTGAACTTGGCCATGTCGCCGATGACCCCCATGCTCGTCCGCTTGTCGAGTGCTTCCTCGACCGCGGGTGGCAGAGAGATGTTCTCGACGAGCAGCGTGCGGAGCTCGACACCGTACCCGGCCATGTCGTCCTTGACTCGCTCGCTGAGCTTGGCGCCCAACTCGTCGTAGTTGGCCGCCATATCGAGGACCGCGACACCCGAGGAGGCCATGGCATCGGAGAAGCGCGCGACGAGCACGTTGCGGAGCTGATCCGTCACGTCCTCGGTCGTGAAATGCCCGTCCGTGCCCACGATCTCCTGGATGAACTTGCCAGGATCGGAGACCCGGACCACGTAGGTACCGAACGCCCGTACGCGCACCGGACCGAACTCGGGATCGCGCATGGTGACCGGGTTCTTCGTGCCCCATTTCTGGTCCGTGAACTGACGCGTGTTCACGAAATAGACCTCGGCCTTGAACGGACTCTCGAAGCCGTGCTTCCACCCTTTGAGCGTAGAGAGTATGGGTAGATTCTCGGTCTCGAGCGTGTACATGCCCGGTCCGAAGACGTCGGCGAGCTTGCCCTCGTCGATGAAGACGGCGGACTGCCCTTCGCGGACGGTCAGCTGCGCGCCGTTCTTGATCTCGTTGTTATGACGCGGGAAGCGGTAGACGAGGGTGTTGGGGCTGCTATCCGTCCATTCGATAACATCGATGAACTCGCCCTTGATCTTGTCGAACAGGCCTATGCCGTGGCCCTCCATGCTCACGAGTGCGTTGGGGTCTCAACATAGGGTGGAGCCCCGGTCTTCGACTAGTTGCGTTCATCTAGTCGCGTGCATCAATACGCGACGGGGCGCGCCCACCTTCACCGGCTCCCGCTGCTCCTGGACCGATCCGGCCGCTTGCCGCCCGAGGGACGCTGATGCAACCTGGCCATCTGCCTGGCCTACCCCACGAGGAACCATCACGATGAACCACGCACGTTCCTGGAGCCGAACTGCCCTCGCGCCCGCGTGTTTCGCTCTGGCGCTGACGACCCCGGCCCTCCACGCGCAGGAACCCATCTCGTGGGGCGATGAACTCGTCTTCCACACCTTCTCGATTGCTGCGGTCGATGCGCTGACGGGAGAGTCGGGTGTCGCCGTTACGACGCGCGTCGCCTGTGTCGGCAATGGCGTGCCCTGGGTGCGTGCCGGCGTGGGGGCTGTCGCTACACAGGCTTCGACGCGCACCGAGTACGGCCTCGAGCTGCTCGAAATGCTCGCGCAGGGAATGACGCCACAGGCGGCCCTCGCCCGAGCCACCGCGGCTGACCCGGATCGCGAACGACGGCAGGTGGGGGTAGTGGCCTTGGACGGAACGTCCGCGCAGCACACCGGCGACGGACCGGGAGACTGGGCCGGGCATCGGTCGGGACCGAACTATGCTACGCAGGGCAATGTGTTGGTCGGGCCAGAAGTCCTCGCTGCTGTCGCCCGGGCTTTCGAGGCGAGCGAGGGTTCGCCCCGTCACCTGGCGGACCGGCTCATCGAAGCGCTCGATGCGGGTCAGCGAGTCGGCGGGGATCGCAGGGTGGGTCGACTGCAGTCTGCCGCGGTGGTGGTAGCCGACCCGCGCGAAGGCATGTCCCGGCGCAGCGACGGTCAGACCGTGCACATCAACGTCTGCGAGCATCCGACGCCCGTGGCTGAGATGCGTCGCATCTACGACACGGTGTCGGGGACGCTCGGCTATCGGGAGCTCTCCCAGCCCGCCGGAAACGATGTGTGGCAGGTGAAGCTCATCATGCACGCGCTCGGCTATTACCGCAGCGCCCAGCCTACGCTCGAGCGTGACCAAGGAGCCCAGTATCTCGACGACGAGATCGCCGCGGCCGTTGATGCGTTCCGGGCCGACCAGGGGATCGCGAACCGAAACGCGGGCGGGAGCCCTCCCGGTTTGGTCGATGCGCGTGCCGTGGAGTTGATGTGGGCCGAGCTCGAGTCAGCAGGGAAGGCGGATGAGATGCGGCGCGTGATCCTGGAGTTGACTGCGGTTCGCCGCTGAGCGCTCAACCCGGCAGCGAGAGTCGCTCGATCGCGCCTCCTAAGGATACGCCTCCTACGTCCAGGAACAGCTGGCTATCGCTCACCGAGAGAGCCCACGCGATGCGGCGGTCCAGGCGGTCGGCCAATGCGGTCAAGAGCTCGCGGTCCACTGCATAGATCTCGACGTCCTCTGCTTTGTGGATGCGCTGACCCTCGTAGCCACGCATCAGAATGCGCGGCTCTTTGTGGGTGTAGAGTGCCACGCGCGGACTCGCCTTGCTCGCCTGGTGCAGGCGCGCGGCATCGGGGGCGCCGATCTCGATCCAACTCTGCCACGCCCCGGTGAGGTCCTTGATCATGATCGGTGGATCGTCGGGATCCGAGATGCCGCCCTTGGAGAAGGTGATCCCCGCACCATACTCGAGGCAGTATGCCAGCAGGCGCGTCAAGAAATACTCCTCGCTTTCCGAGGGATGGCGCGCCGCCTTGATGCTCAGCTGCTCGTACACGCCGCGGTCCATGTGGCTGAGGGAGACTTCGACGTTGTACACGGTCGCGGGGAGGGCCATCGGATTCGTCCGGGGGTGTCGGAGGCTCGATCCCCTGAGCGAATGGGGTAGGACAAGGTAAGCGTCGTTCGGCTTGGCGTGCGCGGCCGCCCGTGAAGCGCCATCATCCGCGAATCGGAGTGATCATGGGAATACCGCTTTCAGCGTTCCAGGCCGGCGACCTCTTCATCGAGTATGAGTTCGAAGAGGTGCTGTTTCGATACGAAAAGGGAACCGGCAGGTTCTTCTGCAAACGCTACGGCTACTCGGGTGAACACGAAGTCCCGAGTGATTTCACCTTCTTGTCCGAGGCGAGATCCGCGGGCGTTCTCACCACGGCCGAACGCTACTCAAGCGAGGGCGTATCTACGGGAGAGCCCGCCGATGATTTTGGTCGCATGGCCGTGAAGCACCAGAGGATACGGCCTTGGTGGCTATCGGTGGTCTACCGGCGAGACCATACCCGCTCTGGGACGATTGAAGTCGGCACGGACGGCATCTTGCTGATGATCAAGGCGACGGATTCGATCAAGGAACTTCTCGATCAAGTGGTGTGGGGCATCAACTCCCAGTCATGCCTGCATGTGACCTACCGGGACGAGGCCCCCATCACCGTCGACAAGAATTCCAAGGACTACGATTTCGCTCTTCGCCTCGAACTGATGAAGTGGGACCTCAATGTTTTCGGAGAGTCGTCCTACCACGATGGCCGAAGCAGCACGTAGACCGCAGGTCATGCGTGACGTGTTGGAGGGCTGCGCCGCGGTCCCCGCCGCCACTCCCTCGCGATGCGGTGCCCCTACAACTAACGTGAATCCCATGCCTCATCGAACGCATCCCCTCGCCCTCTTCGCCGCGAGTGTCCTCGTTCTCCCGGCGGCGGCCCACGCGCAGGAGCCGGTCGCCTGGGGCCCCGACCTCGACTTTCACACCTTCTCGATTGCCGCGATCGATCCACGCACCGGTGAATCCGGCGTGGCGGTGACCACGCGCCGTCCCTGCGTGGGGAACGCGGTTCCGTGGGTTCGATCGGGGATCGGGGCTGCGGGGTCGCGATGCGCACGGGCTCGACCTTCGCGGTTCAGGGGAACTCTCTGGTGAGCACGGAGGTGGTCGATCGCGTGGCGGCTCCGATCGAGCCCTCGCGCACAGGTCCGCGGTTCGATACTCTGCGCTTCCGAGGTGACCCGAGGCGTCCTGCTCCTCCTGGAGGCTTGAATGAGTGAAGTCCGGCTCAGCCGAGAGATGCGGCTCCTCGATCGTCTCCGAGCGAAAAGACCGATGATGGCCGGGCCGTTCGTCGCGGTCGCGCGCCCCAAGGAGTGGATGGTCCTTCTCGCCTTCGTGCTCATGCTCGGCGGCCCCACACCCGTGGTCCTCTCGGCCCAAGCGCTGTCCTCGGCGACCATCGCGGACCTCAACGCCGCATTCGATGCGGGCACGTTGACCTCGGAGCAGCTCGTCGGACTCTATCTGGCCCGTATCGAGGCCTTCGACCAACAGGGCCCCGCGCTGAACACCGTCCTGTGGTTGAACGACAACGCGCTCCAGACAGCGCGCGCCCTCGACGCTGAACGACGTTCCCGTGGGCCCCGGTCGCCGCTGCACGGCATTCCTGTTGTCCTCAAGGACAATGTCGACACGTCCGACATGCCGACCACCGCGGGTTCCGTGCTTCTCGCTGGTTCGATTCCGCCGGACGATGCGTTTCTCGTCCAGAGACTCCGAGCGGCAGGGGCAATCATCCTGGCCAAGGTGAACATGAGCGAGTTCGCTTCCGGCTCGACGATGAGTTCGAACGGGGGGTATATACGGAACCCCCACGATATCGCACGCTCTCCTTCCGGATCCTCGGGCGGTACGGGTGCGTCGATCGCAGCTTCGTTCGCGCAACTCGGCATCGGCACGGACACGGGAGGGTCGGTTCGCGGCCCCTCGACGTCGAACGGAATCGTCGGCCTGAAGCCGACCCTCGGACTCGTCAGTCGAGACGGTATCGTGCCCCTCGCCTTGAGGTTCGATACCGGAGGACCGATGGCCCGCAGTGTCTACGACGTGGCGGCCATGCTCAGCGTGATCGCCGGTCCGGACCCGGCCGACCCGGCGACCGAGAACAGTCGGAGCAGAGTCTCTGCGGACTACACGACGTTTCTCGATGCAGGATCCTTGAACGGAGCCCGCATCGGCGTCGCGCGGCAGTTCATGGGCGGAGACGAGGAAGTGGACTGGATCATGAACGCCGCGATCGAGAGCATGCGACAGGCGGGTGCCACCGTGGTCGACGTCGCGGTCCCCCAGTGGCTCGTGGACGTGAAGGGCGACTGGTACACAACGATCCGCTGGCGTGAGTTCCGTGACCAGATTCCCGACTATCTCGAAACGATCGGACCCAGCTACCCCAAGACGCTATCCGACCTCGTGGAGCGATCTCAGGCGATCATGTCGACGACACCCGAGGGCGGGACACCCAATCCAGCTCGCTGGACGCTCTTCCAGCAGGAAGAAGCCAGTGGGCTCCTCACGGATCACGAGTACGTCGCCATGCGTGATCACGGCCTGCCCATGGTTCGCAGCCTGATCGAGGGGCTGATGGCGTCCCAACGGCTCAGCGCGATCGTCTACCCCACGTCCCCGACCCGACCGGAACTCGTCGCGGGCGGAGGCGGAGGCACGCCATCGGCGACCAACCTCGCGAACCTTACCGGATTTCCGGATCTCATCGTGCCTGCCGGCTTCACGAGCGACCGACTCCCGGTCGGGATCTCATTCTTCGGTCCGGCCTTTAGCGAGCCTACGCTGCTGGGTCTCGGCTATGCCTTCGAGCAGAGGACGCGGGCTCGCCGCGATCCCGCAACGACGCCCATGCGGAGCGGAGACGTCATCGGTCGGTGAGCAAGAGCCCGCGCGCGGGTCGGGCGCTGAGGAACCGTTCGAAGAAATCCGTCAGTTGAAGTCGTCCTCGAGGAGCAGGGCGGCCAGCACGATGGCCACTCCCAGGCCCAGGGCACCCGTCCCGACGAGGGCTGGTACGCTGAGCCACCATGCCCCTCTGAGTAGTCATCATCTCACCGCTCCACCTCATCGAAAACGGGGTTCGAGGAAGCTAAGCGCCAGGGGGGTTGCGGGGCACGGGCTCGAACGCTCTGTCGGCCCGGCACACTACGGTCTTACGTTGTAACTCCCCGCGTGCCTGCCAAATCCGTTATTTTACGGGCCCTGCTGTTTCCGGGGGTCATTGTGGTTTGGACACGATCGGTTCGGGGGATGCGAGCCTCGGGGTTAGAGGAGTACATGGAAGGACGACTTACCGCCGGTCCGGGCGCAATTTCCGGCTCGGACCCAGCGAGTACCCGCCCGCAGTTGCTCGGCATGAGCGGCGCGGCGGATGGGCCGTCCGCGGCGCCTGCAGGACCGGGCGGCGTGCCGATTCGGGTACCTGTCGGACTCGTGGCCGGTCCGAGCGGCGTTCGTCCGGCCCCGCTCGCCGACGACGGTTCGATCCTGACGCCGATGGGGCCGGGGGAGGCGCTCGTTGGGGTGCTTCCACCTCTGTATCCCGAGTGGTTGGGCGATCGCACGTTCTTGAGCGCGCACGGTTGTCGCTTCCCGTATGTCGTGGGAGAGATGGCACGCGGGATTGCGTCAGCCGACATGGTCATCGCCTCGGCTCGAGCCGGGTTGATGACGTTCTTCGGGAGCGCCGGTCTCGCGATTCCCGACGTCGAAGAAGCGATCACCAAGATTCAAGGTGCGCTCGGGCCGGAGATTCGGAACTGGGGGGCGAATCTCATTCATAGCCCTCAGGAATCCCGCATGGAGATGGACTTCGCCGAGCTGATGCTGGCCCGGGGCGTGAGTAATATCTCGGCTTCCGCCTTCATGCGTCTTGCACCCTCGGTCGTCTATCTGTCTGCAAAGGGCCTGCACCGCGCCGCCGATGGCTCGGTTGGCCGAGTGACGCACATTTTCGCCAAGGTGTCGCGGGTCGAAGTGGCCCGCCCGTTCCTGTCGCCGGCCCCCGAGGGCATGCTGAAGACTCTCGTGGAGTCGGGCCTCCTGACCGCCGAAGAGGCGCAGCTGGCGGCGACGGTACCGGTCGCTGAGGACATCACGGTCGAGGCGGACTCCGGTGGGCACACGGACAATCGACCTCTGCCGGTGCTGCTCCCGATGATCATCGCGCTGGCTGACGAAGTGTCCGCCCAATTCGGCTACGCTCAGCCTCCGAGGGTCGGGGTCGGCGGCGGATTGGGTACTCCGGCGGCGTTGGCGTCGGCGTTCGCTGCCGGGGCAGCCTTCGTCGTGACGGGGTCCGTGAACCAGGCGACCGTCGAGTCCGCGCTGTCCGAGGACGGCCGAAAGCTCCTCGCGCAGGCGTCCATGACCGATGTGGCCATGGCCCCCGCCGCCGACATGTTCGAGATGGGTGTGGAGGTCCAGGTCCTCAAGAGGGGCACGATGTTCGCCCAGCGCGGCAAGGAGCTCTACAAGGTCTTTCGAGCCTACCCGTCGTTGGATGCGATACCCGCGGCCGAGCGGGCTGCGCTCGAGGAGAAGATTCTCGGGCGCTCGATCGACGACATCTGGAACGACACGAGGGCGTTCTTCGAGCGTCGCGATCCGGCGCAAATCGGCAAGGCCGAAGGCGACCCCAAGCACAAGATGGCGCTAGTTTTCCGGTGGTACTTGTTCATGGGCGCCCAATGGGCGCGTTCGGGAGAAACCGATCGGCGGACCGACTACCAGATCTGGTGCGGACCGGCCATGGGCGCCTTCAATGAATGGGTAAAGGGAAGCTTTCTGGAGCCTGTAGAGAGTCGGTCCGTCGTTCAAATTGCCCTCAACTTGTTGGAGGGCGCTGCCCACGTGACGCGAGCGCATCAGTTACGACTCGCGGGGGTCCCCCTGGGACATCGGGCCAGTCAGTTCTCACCACGTCCACTACGCTGAGACCATAGATGCCGACTACACCTCCCATCGCCATCGTCGGAATGAGCTCCCTTTTTGCGGGGAGCCACGACTTGATGGGTTTTTGGCGAGACATTGTCTCTGCGACGGATCGCCTCACAGATGTGCCCCCGGGTCATTGGCTGATCGAGGACTACTACGATCCTGATCCGACAGCCCCGGACATGACGTATTCCAAGCGGGGCGGGTACCTCGACCCACTTCCGTTCAACCCGATGGAGTATGGGCTTCCCCCGACGACGATCCCTTCGACCGACAGCGTGCAACTGCTCGCACTGGTCGCGGCGACGAGGGTCTTGGCCGATGCGGGGCGCTTCCGGCCCGGTGAGGTCGATCACAGCCGGACGAGTGTGATTCTCGGCGTGGCGTCGGCCACGGAATTGGTGGTCCAGATGGGCGCGCGGCTCCAGCACCCCATCTGGAAGAAGGCACTGCGCGACGCGGGCCTCCCGGAGAGTCGGGTTCAGGAGATCATCCAGCGGATCAAGGACCACTACCAGCCGTGGCGGGAGAGCACCTTTCCCGGCTTGTTGGGGAACGTGGTGGCGGGTCGCATCGCGAACCGTCTCGATCTCGGTGGATCGAACTTCGTAACGGACGCCGCTTGTGCGAGTTCGATTTCCGCACTCCAGGCCGGGCTCGCGGAGCTCTACCTGGGCGACAGTGACATGGTAATCGCGGGGGGCGTGGACGCGCTCAACGACATCCTCATGTACATGTGTTTCTCGAAGACGCCCGCGTTCTCGCCCACCGGCGATTGCCGCCCGTTTTCTGAGGAAGCGGATGGTACGTTGATCGGTGAAGGCGTGGGTATGTTGGCCATCCGGCGTCTCGAGGACGCCGAGGCAGACGGTGATCGCATCTATGCGGTGATTCGCGGCCTGGGGGCCTCCTCCGACGGGAAGGGCTCCAGTGTGTACGCTCCGCGTTCGGGGGGGCAGGCTAATGCTCTACGACGCGCGTACGAAAAAGCGAACTATTCTCCGGCGACGGTCGAACTGGTCGAGGCCCACGGGACTGCGACCAAGGCCGGCGACGCAGCCGAGGTCGGAGGCCTGACGTCGGTCTTCGGGCCAGCCAACGAAGAAGCCAAACAGTGGTGTGCGCTCGGGTCCGTGAAGTCGCAGATCGGTCATACGAAGGCCGCCGCGGGAGCCGCGGGACTCATCAAGGTGGCGTTGGCACTCCACCACAAGATTCTGCCGCCGACGCTGAAGGTCACTCGGCCCAACACCAAACTCGGACTCGAGGACGGGCCGCTCTACGTCAATACGGAAGCTCGTCCGTGGATCCGTGGCAGCGACCATCCGCGTCGTGGATCGGTGAGTTCGTTCGGCTTCGGCGGGAGCAACTTCCACGTTGCCCTCGAGGAGTACGTCGGGCCGGGCCAGCGTCCGGAGCGCCTGCGGACGTGGTCCGAGGAACTCGTCGCTCTCTCCGCGGACTCGCCGGCTGAACTGGGTAAGGCCCTCGATGCGCTCCAAGAGCAGATCGACGCCGGCCATCCTCTAGGACGCATCGCCCACCTTGCGGCGCAGGCTTTCCGTCCGAAGGGCGGGGTGCGCGTCGCGTTGGTAGCGGGCGACCTCGAAGAGCTCTCCGTCCGTACGAAGAAGGCCAAGACCGCGATCGCCGACGGAGCGACCGATTCCCTCCGGGATGCGGACATCGTCTTCGGATTCGGTGACTCCGCCGTAGGCAAGATCGCGTTCGTGTTTCCGGGACAGGGAAGCCAATACGTCGGTATGGGAGCGGCGGCCGCGATGGCGTTCGACTCCGCCCGTGAGGTATGGGACGGCGCAGCCGACTTGGAAGAATTTGCTGGAGCCCGCTTGGACCGTGCGGTGTTCCCACCACCGGCGTTCGACGACGAACAGCGAGCCGCACAAACGAAGAAGGTCACCGAGATGGCGACCGCGCAGCCTGCGATCGCTGCGGTGAGTCTCGGATACCTGAGTCTGCTGGGGACGCTGGGCTTGAAGCCGGATGCGGTCGCGGGCCACAGCTTCGGTGAGTTGTCGGCGCTCGCGGCGGCCGGACGCCTCCCCAAGGCCGACCTTCTCGTGACCGCACGCAAGCGAGGCGAATTGATGGCGGCCGCCGCTGCGAACAGGGCGGGCGCGATGATCGCCGTTTCCTCCGATGCGACCACCGTAGCGGGGTTGATCGGCGAGGACTCGGGCGTGGTGATCGCCAATGACAACGCACCGAGCGAAGTAGTACTCGCGGGTGCGGTAGAGTCTATCGATGCCGTTGCTGCGAAGCTGAAGACGGCGGGGCTGACGACGATTCGTCTTCCCGTCGCTTCGGCGTTCCATTCGAGCATCGTCGCGGACGGGTGTGAGCCGTTCCACGACTATCTCGGCTCCGTGAAATGGAGTGCGGGCGACGTCGACGTCGACGTCTACGCGAATACGAGCGCCGATGTGTACCCGAAAACGGCCAAAGCCGGGCGGCGTCTGCTCGCCGATCAACTCGCGTCCCCGGTTCGGTTCCGCGAGATGGTCGACGCCATGTACGGAGCAGGTGTCACACACTTCGTCGAGGTCGGCCCAGGTCGGGTCCTTACGAAGCTCGTGGGCCGTTGCCTTGGAGATCGGCCGCACGTCGCGGTGTCCCTCGACGACAAGAACATCCCCGGGCTGCGCGCGTTGTGGCGTGGTCTTGCCAAGCTCGCTGCTGAGGGCATCGAGCTGAACCTTTCAACGCTGTCGGAGGGATATCGGGTCCCCGATCTTCCCGTCGAAGCGAAGCCTTTCGAGATCATGATTTCCGGCGCAAACCACGATAGGCCGTATCCCCCAGCGAACGGCGCAGCCGGACTTCCCGGTCCGAATCCTGAAGTCGCGGAGTCCGTGGCGGCTCCTGCCGCTTCGACTCCGGTCGCGACGCCCGCGCCCACGACCGCTTCGGCGCCTCCCATCGCTTCGGCGTCGCCTCCGGTTGCTCCTCAGGCCCTGCCGCCGGTAGCCAACGTGGCGATGACGGCACAGGTGCATCAGGTCACGATCGAGGCGCACCGCCGTTATCAGGAGCTGATGGCCGAGAGTCATCGTGCCTTCCTGTCGATGGCGTCCGGTGCGTTGTCGCAGCTATCGGGAGTGGCGGCTCAGCCCGGTGCGTATGTAGCGCCACCAGCCGTGGCAGCCCCGGTCGCCACCCCGATCGCAGCCCCGGCGCCCGCTGCCATTATGCCCGTGGTCGCTCAAGCCCCGGTGGCCCCTGCGCCAGTCGTGGCTGCTCCGATCGCCGCGCCGGCGACTCCCGCCCCCGTCGTAGTCGCGGTGCCGACACCGGTAGCGGCTCAACCCGCCGCCGCTCAGCCCGCAGCGGCTGCTTCACAGGTCGACGTCACGGCCATGGCACTCCAGGTCGTGTCCGAGAAGACGGGCTACCCGGTCGAGATGCTGGACCTCGACATGGAGATGGAGGCCGGCCTCGGGATCGATTCGATCAAGCAGGTCGAGATTCTATCAGAACTTCAGGAGCGCCTGCCAGGCATTCCGGAGATCTCTCCCTCCGAGTTGGCGACGCTGCGCACACTGCGTGATGTGGCGGACAAGCTCTCCAAGGGCCTTCCGGCCGCCGGATCGACGACCGTGACAGCGCCGGTCGCTGCTCCCGTTCCTGAGACGGTATCCGTGGCAGCAGCCGCGTTTTCCGCAGCCGACGTGACTGCGCTCGCCTTGCAGGTGGTATCGGAGAAGACGGGCTATCCGGTCGAGATGCTGGACCTCGACATGGAGATGGAGGCTGGCCTCGGCATCGACTCGATCAAGCAGGTCGAGATCCTATCTGAGCTTCAGGAGCGCCTACCCGGAGTTCCGGAGATCTCGCCTTCGGAGCTCGCGACGCTGCGCACCCTGAGGGACGTGGCGGACAAACTGTCGGGAGGCATAGCAGCAGCCGTCGCCGTGACCCCGCTTGCCGCATCTGTGCCGGCCGTGGCACCAGTGACTACGACTTCGATACCTGCCTCGCCGTTAGCGAGTGTCGACATTACGGCCATGGCACTCCAGGTCGTTGCAGAGAAGACGGGCTATCCGGTCGAGATGTTGGACCTCGACATGGAGATGGAAGCCGGCCTTGGGATCGACTCCATCAAGCAGGTCGAGATCTTGTCCGAGCTGCAGGAGCGTCTGCCCGGAATCCCTGAGATCTCGCCGGCCGAACTCGCGAGCTTGAGGACGCTTCGCGATGTAGCGGACAAGCTGTCGGGGGGTGTGGCAGCCGCGGCAGGCGCCACCCAACCTGCCGCAGCCCCGCCAGCCGCAGTCCAGCCGGCCGCCGTCCAGCCAGCCGCAGCCCAGCCAGCCGCAGCCCAGCTCGCCGCGTCGACGACAGCTGGAGTCGACATCACAGCGATGGCTCTCCAAGTGGTCGCCGAAAAGACCGGATATCCGATCGAGATGTTGGACCTCGACATGGAAATGGAAGCGGGCCTCGGCATCGACTCCATCAAGCAGGTCGAGATCCTCTCCGAGCTACAGGAGCGTTTGCCCGGGGTCCCCGAGATCTCCCCGTCGGAGCTCGCGAGTCTGCGGACTCTTCGTGACGTTGCGGAGAAGCTGGGCGCTGGTGCCGCGCCTGCGGTGGAAGCCCCTGCGATCGTCGCAAACACGGTGGTGCCGTCGATCGCGGCGGTTAGGGAGGCCACTCCGGTGGCCGCGTTCACGCCACGTATCGTGCCGACCTTGAGACCGGGTTTCGGACTTTCTGGGCTTTCCCGGGGTGTGGCAATTCAGATCACCAACGAAGCGCCTGCGCTCGCCGCCGAATTGGCGGAGGGGTTAGCCCGACGGGGTGTGGCCGCCGAGGTCGTGGCTGATCCGACGGCGTCTGCTTCGGCCGTGATTTCGCTGGCCGGTCTGGGCGACTACGAGCCGGGCGCGGATGCGGCGCTGGCGGTCCATACGCGAGCCATTCAGGCTGCTCGCATGGTCGCCCAGCACCCGGAGTCGTCCGAGAGGATGTTCGTGACCATTCAGTCCACGGGCGGAGACTTCGCGCTGGAAAGTGATCCCGGTGACCGTGGGTGGACGGCTGGACTCACGGGAATCGTGAAGACAGCGGCGAGAGAGTGGCCCGGTGCGTCCCTGAAGGCGATCGACGTTGCCGATCCGGCCACGGCCGCGGAGGAGATCCTCGACGAACTGTTCCTGGGCGGTCCCGCGATTGAGGTCGGCATCGGAGCGGACGGCGAACGTTTCGTCATCGAGATCGAACCCCTCGTCGGAAGCGGACCGAGCAGGGCCGCGCTGGACCCTGGCGAAGTCGTCGTGGTTTCCGGCGGAGCGCGAGGCGTCACCGCCAGTTCGGTGGCCAAGCTCGCCGAGATGTGGAACGTGCGACTCGCGCTTCTCGGACGTTCGAAGCTCGCGGAGTGGCCCGAAGGTGTTCCGCTGTCCACGGACCCGGTGAAGCTCACGGGCGCCTTGGCCGCAGCCGCGAATCGTCGGGGAGATACCGTCGATCTGGCCGGCATTCAGAAGGAAGCTCAATCCCTGGCCGCGAGCGCCGAGGTTCGCATGTCGCTCGCCGAGCTCGACGCCCGGGGCATCGAGACCATGTATCTGAGTGCCGATGTGACCGACGCGCAGCAGGTGGCCGCAGCACTCGACCACGTCCGTGAGAAGTGGGGTCCGATCGCGGGCATCGTCCATGGCGCGGGTGTTCTCAAGGACAAGGCACTCGCTGAAATCACGCCGGATCGTGTGGCCGACGTGTTCGCACCGAAGGTCGCGGGCTTGTCGGTACTCCTGGAGGCGACTAAGAACGATCCAATTCAGGTGATCGCCCTCTTCTCGTCCATAGCGGCGCGGGCGGGCAATGCGGGTCAGGCGGCGTACGCCGCCGCGAATGAGGTCCTCAACAAGGTCGCGGCTGCGGAGGCTCATCGGCGGGGTCCCGGGTGCCGGGTCCGGTCCTATAACTGGGGTCCTTGGGCGGGTGGAATGGTCGATGCCGGCCTCGCTGCTCACTTTGAAAAGCAGGGGATCGCGCTCCTCGACATCGAGACAGGCGCGCAGTTCTTCGTCGATGACCTGGCACGCGGCGGAGGAAGCGTCGAGCGGGTGGTCCTCGCGGCGCCGTCGTTCCCGGCCGCCACGCATCGCCTGACCTTCTCGGCGGGCAGCGCCCAGCGGGGCTCCGGCCTCGGTTCGTTTGGTAACCGCATGGCGCCTGCACTGGTCGCGGACTTCGCACTCCGCCTCGGACAGGCCTTGAAGCCCGTTCGTACCATGCGCACGTACCTCGAGGACTTCGTCAGCGCCATGCGCGGCGATGCCGGCGAGGGCTCTGAAGAAGGAAACACGGTCGACATCCACCCCATCGTGGCCGCCATTCCTGGGTACCGGCTCATCTTCCGGGATGCCAAGGGCAATGCGCACCACGAGACCACGGTCCGCTACTCGGAGAATGGGTCGGCGCCGCCGCCCGCAGTACCCTCCGGAGGTCTGGAACCCTGGCCGTACCAGGCTGAAGCCGCCTACGAAACGGTCTTGGGAAGCGAGAGCGATTACCGTTCGATCATCGACCTGGAAGGGGTATCCGCTGAGGGCGGCATGGCCTTGCTGCGCAGTGCTGCCAGTCTCGGTTGGCCCGCGAAGGGTTTCTCCCGTGGTTTTGATCCGGCCGCGTTCGAAGGCCTCCTCCAGTTGGGCGAACTCTGGACCCATCACAAGGCCGGGGCCATGGAGAAGCTCGCGAGCATGGGCACCATGGTGGTGCACCATTTGGAGACGATCCCGGAACGGCTCCGCTCCGCGTTCACGGCGCGCATCACAGAGAAGGGCACCTTGTTCGACTTCATCCTGGCTACCGAGGACGGTGATCTGGTGGCAGAACTGCGCGAGGTACAGTTCGAGACCGGTGGCGCCTGATCGAAGCAAGAGCGGAGTCCAGCATGAGTAGTTTCGAGCCCATCGCGATTGTAGGGCGTTCCTGTGTGTTGCCCGGCGCGTTGAGTCCGGAGGCCCTGTTCGAAGCGGTTCGGGAAGCTCGGGTCCTCATCGACGAGGCACCCGATCGGGCATGGGGCCTCGACTCTCGCCGCCTGATCCGGGAGCGGTCGCCGGGGCCAGGAGCCGAGTACGTCGTCAGCAATCGCGGCGGATACGTCCGTGGCTTCGACGAGATCTTCAATGCTCAGTTGTTCGCGGATCGGATTCCTCAACCGGAACGCCTCGATCCGCTGACGAAGTGGCTCCTTCACTGTGCCACGGTGGCGCTCGCAGAGGCCGGCGCCGAGACACCGCCTCCCAACACGGGCTTGATTGTCGGGAATCTCTCGTACCCGACGGTCGGACACACTCGGTTCGTCGAGGACTATTGGCTTGGCGCCGGAGAGGGCGCGCCGCTGCCGGGCCGCGCAGGGGTGACATCGGACCCTCGGAATCGATTCTCTTCGGGAGCACCCGCACACATCGTCGCGAAGGCCTGCGGTCTGACAGGGGACGTGTTCGCGCTCGACGCTGCGTGCGCATCGTCGCTCTACGCGCTCGGGATCGCGTGCAGACGTCTACAGGATCGGGAAGCGGAGTTGATGCTCGCGGGAGGCGTCGCTCGGGCCGATCCGCTCTTCATCCATCTGGGCTTCACCGCCCTTCAGGCGCTCAGTCCGAGCGGCCGTTCGCGACCCCTGCACAAGGGAGCGGATGGACTGCTCCCCGCTGAAGGGGCGGGACTGGTGGTGCTCAAACGTCTCGATGATGCGGTGCGTGACAACGATCACATTTACGGTGTCATCCGTGGCGTGGGCTTGTCGAATGACGGTCGGCAGAGCGGATTTCTGGCTCCCTCCACGGACGGGCAAATCCGTGCCATGGAGGCGGCGTATGCGCAGGCCGGCCTGAAGCCGCAGGACGTGAGCTTCATCGAGTGCCACGCGACGGGGACTCCGCGCGGCGACAGCGTGGAGTTGGAGAGTCTCGCGCAGATGTGGGGCCCGGGTCCCAAGCCTGCCATCGGCTCGCTCAAGGGCAACATAGGCCATCCCATCACCGCGTCGGGTGTGGCCAGTCTCCTCAAGGTGCTCGGCGCTTTCGAGGCGAAGCTCCTGCCACCGACTCCCTGTGACGATCCGCTCGACGCCATTGCGAAGCATGGTTTTCGGCTGCTTTCATCCGCTGAACCGTGGGAGAGTGAGGGTCCGCGCAGGGCGGCGATCAGCAACTTCGGGTTCGGAGGAAACAACGCGCACTTGATCGTCGAGGAGTGGGTCGGTGAACTCCCGGTGCCGGCGGTTCGCAGAGTCGATCCGACGGCTAAGCTTGCGGAGCCGATCGCGATCTCTGCCATCGGCGTCATCGCTGGAGAAAGTCTTGGGCTCTCCGCATTCGTCCGACGCCTCGTCGAGGCCAGGGGCACCGAGAGCACGGTCACGGAAGAGATCGTCCTGTCGATGACAGGCCTGGGCTTTCCTCCGAAGGACCTTCAGGAGAGCCTCGCTCAGCAGAGCTCGATTCTGGCGGTAGTAGACGAGGCGTTGGGGCAGGTGGGAGGCCTCAATCCGGATCGGACTGGCGTCTACATCGGAATGTGCGTCGACCCCCAGGCGGCTCGCCACGGACTACGCGTTCGCCTGCGGGAGCTCTTGTCCGGCGACGCGGATGTGGATGGATGGAGGGCCGCGAACAGTCTGTCTGCCCGGCACCTCACCGCGGCGGGCGTCATCGGCTGTATGCCAAACATTCCAGCGAACCGTGTGCACGCCCAGCAGGACTGGCGGGCACCGGGGTTCACGGTGGCCAGTGAGGAGCTCTCAGGCCTGGATGCGCTCAAGCTTGCCGTCCGGGCGTTGCAGTCCGGCGAGATCGACGCGGCGGTAGTTGGCGCCTCCGACTTCTCGCATGAGGGAGCGCATGTCGCGGCCGCCAATGAAGTCTTGCCGGAGGATCGTCGACAGCCGGGTGACGCGGCCGTTGCGCTCATCGTCATGCGGGAGCGGGACGCACTCGACAAGGGATATCCGGTGTTCGCCTCCGTCGTCGAGGCCATGAGCCCGTCGCCGGCGGGCTCCGTTGATATCGTCCTCTCCCCGGAATCCGGTGAGAGCGAGGTGACCGCCAGGTTCGGGCACGCCCATGGCGCGTCGGGGCTGCTGCACGTCGCGGCAGGAGCGATCGCAGCGCACCTCGGCGTGAAGATCGAGCGGGATGGCGCCTGGCCCTCCCCGCGTCGCCGCGACTCCGTTCACACGAAAGTCTCGGTCACCTCGTTCTCCGGGATCGGGTCGACGGTTTCGTTCGCCGCTCCGGAGAGGACGACGAACGTCATCAGCCCCGTGGACGCCCCGGCCTGCGCTTTCTATGCGGCCGAGTCGATGGCGGCGCTCGCGACTGCGGTCTCGTCGGACCTTCAGGCGTTCGACGGGAACGAGCGCGTTGGTTTGGTCGCGCGGACTTCGGCAGATCTCGGGACGCTGCGCCGATATGCTGCTAAAGAGCTTGCGGCGGGGCGGGCACCTGCCGCGCCGGGCCTCTTCTACGGCGCCGGCGAGTTGGATGGCGAGGTCGCGTTTTGTTACACCGGGGCGGCTGCTGCCTACCGTGGGGCGGTACGAGACATGCTGCTCGCGTTCCCGAAAATAGGTCACGATCTCTGTGCCCGATTCGCGGGAACGTCGCGACTCGCCGCGACGGTCTACGGGGAGTGGGGTGTGGCCTTCTCCCCGGAGGCGCAGCTGACCGGCTCGTCCTTCGTGTGCCAGGCGCATACCGACTTCACGAGGCAGGTCCTCGGCATCAAGCCTCAGGTTGCGCTTGGTCTATCGTCGGGTGAGACCAACTCGCTGATGGCGTTCGGGGTCTGGAACGACCTCGACGCGCTGCTGGCCGAGATAGACGCCTCCGAGATGTACGCCGACCAATTAACGGGCGAGTGTAAGGCGGCTGCCGCGTTCTGGGAGTTGCCCGAAGGTGAGGTGCCGCGGTGGCGGAACTACCGGATCGCGGCGCCGCTTGAAGCGATTCGGAAGGCCGTCGAGGGCGAGCCCCGCGTCTACGTCACTGTAATCCATCACTACGAGGACGTCGTGATTGGAGGTGACGCCGACGGATGCGAACGGGTTGTCGAGGCGGTCGGACGAAATCGGGCGATCGACCTTGGGCTCGATATGGTGGTCCACTGTGCTCCGCTCGAACCGTTTGCCAAGGTCTGGCACAAGGTTCACGAGCGTGAAACCTCCGAGGTCCCCGACATCCGGTTCTATACGAACGCCGGGAACCGGGCGTATGTACCGACGCGAGCGTCCGCGGCCGACGCGATCACGCAGCAAGCAATCGATCCTATCGACTTCCCCAAGACGATCGAGCAGGCGTACGCGGATGGTGTTCGCGTATTCATCGAGCATGGACCGAGGGCTACGCTCACAGGGGCGATCGGTCGCATTCTCGAAGGACGGCCGCATACCGTAGTCGCACTCGATCCCCACGAGCGAGCCGGACTGGAACCTCTGGCGCGTTCCGTCGCGAGGCTTTGGGCGGCCGGCGTTCCCATGCGGCTGGGGGAGTTCAGTGATCGCATGGCGGGCCTGCGAGACGGCGCGGTCCCGCTCCAAGGTCCCGGCGGCGCCGAACTGAGGCTGCCGGCTCACGAACCGGACATCGTCTGGCCCGAATCACGGGCCGAGACCTCTCATCCCGCGGTACCCAATACCATGAACACAATCACTTCGAACGCGGGCGGGGAGTCGATGGCTCCTCCCCCGACGGGGGGCCTGGGCTACGATGTTTCCCGGCACTTCAATGGAGGGCGAGCCGCGGCTGCGCCGGCGGCCATGAGCCAGTCGATCGTAGCAACCGCTCCGGTGGCCGGGGTCGAACACGCGGGTAATACAGTCGCCACGGCGCCGTTGGGAGGCTGGGTCGAAGCGGGTCAAAATCCCGCTCTCGACCTCTTCAATTCCATTGCTCAGGCTCACGCCGATTTCCTGCGTGGCCAGAAGGAGACGCACGACGCGTTTCTGGCGCTCGGGCTCCACGGCGCCTTGGGTGCCGCGACGGCCATGAATGCCGGTGCGCCCACTCTGCCAGCCCGTGAGCCGGATGTCAGAGTCGTCGTCCAGGACACGCCGGTCCGGTCACCGGCTGCGCCCCCCGCCCCCGTGCCCCTCGCTCCGCCTGCCGAAGTGAGGCTCGCTCCGGCGGCGACCGCGCCGGTTGCTCCGCTTCCTCCGGTTGCGGCACCCCTGGCGCCGACCCATTCGGCCACGACGACAGCGGCCCCACCTGCCAAGGCAGGGGGCGGCGCGCCGTCACCTGTCATACCGATCCCGCCACCGATCGATCGTTCCACGATGCCGGCGACCGTCTTCCTGACGCGAGAGCAGCTGGAAGTCCACGCCGGCGGGAAGATCTCGGAGATCTTCGGTTCGCTGTTCGAAAAGCAGGATGGCTTTGAGCGGCAGGTGAGGATGCCCGAGCCGCCACTGCTGTTCGCGGATCGGGCGCTGATGATCGAAGGTGAGCCCGGCACCATGAAGAAGGGCCGCGTGGTCACGGAGACCGACGTTCAGTCGGACACCTGGTACCTGCACGCGGGCCGCATGGCCCCGGGTGTCGTCATCGAGTCCGGCCAGGCGGATCTGCTTCTGATCTCCTGGTTGGGGGCGGACTTCCAGAACCAGAGCGACCGGGTGTATCGCCTGTTGGGGTGCGACCTGACGTTCTACGGCGAGCTACCCGCGCCGGGTGAGACGTTGACGTATGACATCTACGTGGATGGGCACGCAAAGACCGGTGACGTCCGACTCTTCTTCTTCCACTACGACTGTTATGTCGGTGACCGCCTGCTGATCTCGGTCCGCAATGGGCAGGCAGGCTTCTTTACGAATGAGGAATTGGCGGGGTCAGGCGGTGTGCTTTGGGACGCCGCGGACGACGAGCCCAAGCCGGACGCCCGACTGGACCCGGCACCGCGCCTGACGACGAAGCGCAGCTTCTCGCGCGAGGACCTGCAGCACTGGGTCGACGGCGACGCCTATCGCTGTTTCGGTGCGGGCTTCGAGTTGGCTGCGAGCCACACCCGAACACCGAACACTCCGGCGGGTCGCCTGAAACTCATCGATCACGTCCCGCTGTTCGATCCGGAGGGTGGCCCATGGGGTCGCGGGTACCTGCGGGCCGAGGCCCATGTACCGGCTAACGCATGGTTTTACGCGGGGCACTTCAAGAACGACCCCTGCATGCCCGGAACACTGATGGCGGATGCGGCGACGCAGGCGCTGTCGTTCACGATGGCCGCGATGGGGTTCACCGTCCGTCGCGACGGTTGGCGCTTCGAACCCGTACCGGGTGAGCTGGCGCGCTTCCTGTGTCGGGGGCAGGTAATCCCGGACGGTCCGCACACGCTGGAATACGAGGTCTTCATCGAGGAGGTCGTCGATGGTGACTTCCCCGAGGTCTACGCTTCTTTGCTGTGCAAGAGTGACGGCTTCAAGGTGTTCCAGTGTCGCCGATTCGGGTTACGCCTCGTTCCTGACTTCCCGCTCACTACGATGCCCGAGTTCCTCGAAGGGATCGAGGCCCCCAGGCTCGTGGGACCGGGAGACAGCGACGTACGTGGTGACTACGGGGCTCTCCTGTCATGTGCCTGGGGCCGTCCGAGCGACGCGTTCGGACGAATGTTCACCAAGTTCGATGGAGCCCTGAAATGCCCGCGGCTCCCGGGTCCGCCGTACCACTTCGTGAGCAGCATCCTGTCGGTCGATGTGGCTCCTGCCTCGGCATCCGAGGGCGGTACCTTGGTCTCGACGTTCGAGGTCGACCCGGACGCGTGGTACTTCGACGAGGGTCAGGGGCACATGCCCTTCGCCATCATCGTGGAGGCTCTTTTACAACCGTGTGGGTGGTTCGCGTCGTATCTGAACTTCTTCGCCGATACGCCCGGTGACGTGGCGTTCCGCAATCTCGATGGCGAGAAGTGCATTCTTCATCGACCCATCCCGCCGGACATCGGCACGCTGACCCTCACCACCAAGCTGACCAGGTTCGCGAAGGCCGCGGGTACCAGCATCGTCTTCTTCGATGTCTCATGTGAGGACGCGAACGGTCCGATCATGACGCTGACGACCGACTTCGGCTTCTTCAGTCCGAAGATCCTCGAAGATCAGCGAGGCCTATCGACCACGGATGCCATGCGCGCACGGCGCGATGAGGTGTCGCTGCTCGCACCGATGACGCTCACTGACGGAGGGGGCGCACTCGCTCATCTCCCGAGCATGGCGAGTGGAAAGATGCGCATGCTCGACGAGATCACGGGGTTCTGGGAAGATGCGGGCGACGCCGGACTGGGTCGGATTCGCACTTTTCAGCGCATTCACTGCGACTCGTGGTACTTCAAGTCACACTTTTACGAAGATCCGGTTCAGCCCGGGTCGCTCGGTCTCGAGGCGCTGGTACAGTCGGCTCGTGCACTGATGCATTTGAAGGGGTGGCTCGATGATCTCGAGAGTCCGGTTTGGGAACATCCGATCGTAGGCTTCCCCCTGGCCTGGCGATATCGGGGACAGGTCGTGCCTCTGAACAAGGAAGTGGTCACCGAAGTCGAGGCACTCGAGGTCGAGATCGTTGAGGGCGAGTCGGTCACCCTGACACTGTATGGCACACAGTGGGTCGACGGCCTGCGCATCTACGAGGTGCCGTCGTTCGCGATTCGGGTTCGCTCCGGGGGCAGGTAAGCGCGTGGCGAAGCCTTCCGGCGCGAGCGGAAGGCGGCCGCCCGACCCCGGTCGGCCCCACGTGTGGGTTCTCGACACCACCGAGGCGTGGTTCGAGCGACTCGCCGACGCGGAGGTGATGTCGGAACAGGAGCGAGTGAGGGCCGCAGCGCTCGGCGAGGAGAAGACTAGGAGGCGCTTGGTCGCGCGCCGCTCCGTGCTACGGCTGATTTTGGGCGAGTACCTGTCCCGTGCGCCCGGCGACGTCGGGATCGTGACGGCGCCCGGTGGCAAGCCGGTCCTACTTCCGGCCGACATGCTGGGCCCGACGTTCGCGTTCTCCGTGGCGCACTCCGGCGATCTTTTTTGCGTAGCGGTCGGAACCGTATCCAGCGTGGGATTGGACGTTGAGCGACTGCGTGCCGTTCCGCGCGCGCGGTCGATCGCCAGCCGTTGGTTTGCCGCTTCGGAGAACGCCCGCTTGAGTGGGTTCGCCGATGAGGACGTGGACGTCGAGTTCATGCGCGTCTGGACCGCGAAGGAAGCGCTCGCGAAGCGCCACGGAGCGGGACTTCGACTCATGAGCGGTCGGGAAGGAGAACTCGATGTGCAGGGGGAGGAGAGAGAAGGGCGCCTCCGGGTATTCTCTCCGGCGACCGGCTACGCAGCTGCGGTCGCGAGTGCGGAAGTCATCGATCAATTGGATTTCGTTCGGCCCGAGGAGGGCTCGTGGATCATTTAGTCTTCGCCGCGCCGGACCTCGATGAAGGTGTGCGAACCATCGAGGACCTCTTTGGGGTCGAGATGAAGGCCGGAGGACAGCATCACGGCTTCGGCACGCGCAATCGACTAGTCGGCCTCGGACCTTCGACCTATATGGAGGTCGTGAGCATCGACCCCGATCAGCCTGACCCAGAGCGGCCGCGTTGGTTCGGCCTGGACGACCTGGCCGCGCCACGGCTCGTGACGTGGTGTGCGGCGGCGCCGGATCTTCCGGCTCTGGTGGCTCGTGGTCGGGCCGCCGGCATCGATCTCGGTGATCCCGCGCCGGGTGGCCGAACCAGGCCGGACGGAAGTCGTGTGAGCTGGACCGTCACCGACCCCTGGGCGGAACGGGCGGGCGGAGTCATCCCGTTCTTCATCGACTGGGGTAAGACCCGTCATCCGTGCCGTACTCTTCCCGCGATCAGTACATTCCTCAGCGCGCGGCTTGAACACCCTGATCCTGCCACCGTGGAAGTATGGCTGCGTGCCCTCGGGCTCGACATT
This sequence comes from Gemmatimonadota bacterium, assembly GCA_027623325.1. Classification (GTDB taxonomy): domain Bacteria; phylum Gemmatimonadota; class Gemmatimonadetes; order Longimicrobiales; family Gaopeijiaceae; genus UBA2589. The sequence continues at coordinate 55,166 of JAQBXY010000003.1, read as the reverse complement.
CCGGTCGAGCTGGGAGATGCTCCCGCTGTCATCGCCACGATCCGCACACTCCGTGGAGTCATCGAGCTGCGGTAGGAGCGTGTCGCCATCTAGGGAATTTCCTCCCTTCGCCCAATTCGTCTCGGAGAGTCGCACCATGAATAAGCACCGGTTCATCACGGCAGCGGTGGTGTCTGTTCTGTTGGTGCTTGGGGCGCGCGCGGGTGAGGCTCAGCTTCCGCGCGTCGTGGTGCTCGCCACGGGTGGCACCATCGCTAGCGTATACGATGAAGAGGTGGGAGCGCTCAGGGCCGCACTCACGGGAGACGAGATCGTCAGCTCGGTCGAGGGCCTCGGCGAGATCGCTCAGGTCACCGTCGAGCAGATCGCCAATATCAACAGCAGCGATATGACGCCCGCGATCTGGCGCGCACTGTCCGACCGGGCGAACGAGCTGCTGGCGAGATCGGACGTCACCGCTATCGTGGTCACCCACGGCACAGACACGCTCGAAGAGACCGCGTACTTTCTGGATCTTTCGGTGACGAGCGACAAGCCTGTTGTCGTCGTCGGTGCGCAGCGGGCCCCGACGATGTACGACACGGACGGGCCCAGGAACATGCTGAACGCCGTCAGGGTCGCGATCTCCGAGGAGGCGGTTGGTATGGGCACGTTGGTCGTCATGAATGGCCAGATCAACGCGGCTCGGGAGGTCACCAAAACCAACACGCTCGATGTGGAGACCTTCCAGACCCTCGACTTTGGGCTCCTCGGTGTCGCGGACATCGAGACCGTCCGGTTCTATCGCAGGCCGATGCGCCGCCAGACGATCGCGCTCGAGGCGGGCGCCGCCCTCGGCAACGTTGCGATCATCGCTGAGTACGCCGGATCGGACGGGCGTGCGATCGAACTGCTTCTCGAGGATGGCAATCTCGACGGCCTGGTCGTCGCGGGTGTCGGCCTCGGCCATGTGAGCAAGCCCACACTCGCGGCGCTCACGAAGGTGCGGGCCCGCGGAATCCCCGTCGTGGTCTCGTCTCGTGTCCTCACCGGGCGAATCGTCCCACTCTATACGAACAACATCGAGCTGCTCGACATCGGTGTCGTGCAGGCCGATAATCTCAGCCCGCAGAAGGCACGAGTTCTGCTCATGATCGCGATGACCCGCACCACGGATTCCGAACGCTTGCGCGCCTACTTCGACCGCTGAGCCCGCCGTGCAAAAGTCTTTGATCCTCGACGCATTTGGGGAACTCGAGTCCGTGCTCGCCGGAGGTGTCCGAGCCGAGATCGTCTCCGAGATCATGCGGACTGGCGGGGAAGAGGATTGGTTTCGCCGACTCCGTTCGAGCATGGGCGCGCATGGGTTCCGCGCGGGATCCGCGACGAAGACGTTCGACAAGTGGGTCAAACGCCTCGACGCCCAGACCCGACAGGACGGGTTTCGGGTACTTCACGCGTGGGATCACAATGAGCATCGCTTCACGGAAGACATCGTGCCCGTGCTCATGCTCGACTTCCACCAGCGCGCCCGCTCGGAGCACTCGAACGCGGCAGTCTCGCTGGCCATTCTCCTGGACTATTACTTCCTGCACCTTCTGGCTTTGTGCGCTATGCGGGTATGGGACGACGCCGATGCCGATACCAACCTTGATCGACTTACAGAGTTGGTAGGTGCGTTGCAGGGGGCGGAGGGCAGCGGTCACCACTTCGTCGACGACGCGGAAACGCTCCTCATCTACGGGCTGTCACAGTTCCACCCGGAAGAACAGGCCTACGACCGTCTCATCCAGCGCGTGACCCAGCTGAGTGAGAGGCATCAGATGACGTTCGCTAGGGTTAGCACCGCGGTGCTCAGCGCCCACCTGCGCTGGGGCCTCTGGCTCATGTACGACCGCGACGTCGTACGCATGAGGAACGACAACGTCGGGGACTATCCGTGGCTTCTGAACTCGGTCTTGACGCTCCTGCGCGGATACGCCCGCTCGGTCGATGGCAACGTGATGAGTGAGGAGCGCGCTCGCGTCGTGGGGGGGTTGGTTCAGGGGTTGGCTGCGGACCCGTGGGCGTTCAGGGGAAAGGCTCCTGGCGCGCTGGCCGGCTACGGATCCGACTATGCCGAGGTATTGGACCTCTTGCAGCGCTACGGCACCCGATTCCTCGAGGACGCCCAGGAGCACCGACCCTCGAAGGAAGCGTATTCGCCGCTCGCGCTCCACTTCAACTTTCCGCACAACACACTCGTGGCCATCGTCACGTTGGCCCTACTCGAAGGAAGGGCTCAGCCGCTCTCATTGAACGAGCTATTCGTTCAGAATCCGACGGATGAGGCGGACGAGAAGGGCAAGGAGCGCCTGGCTCGGACCCTGATGGCGTTCTCGCGGAGTAGCCCGGACCGGCTAGGCTACCAGGGCGCCATGCTGGTGGCGTACGACCCGCTCACCGCCCTGCGAAGCTTCTCCATGACGATGGATGTCCTGAAGAAGAGCCTGGAGGGACTTCCTTAACCACCTGCTGCGATGCGGACCCCGCTCCGCCTCAGGACCGCTCGCACGCGCGCTTCGAGGCGCTCGGCGACAACCGGCTTGAGGAGAAAGTCATCGGCTCCGGCCTCGAGAAGTTCGAGTTCATCGCGGGGGTTGGCCGAACTCGTGAGCACGATGACCGGAAGCGACTGAGTCGACAGAGACTGCCGAATGCTCCGCAGAAGTTCCGTTCCATCGGACCCGGGCATGTACAGGTCCATCATGACCATGGAGAATGCTTCGTCGCCTGATTCGAGCATGCTCTTTGCCGTCGCGACGTCGGTCGCCTCCCGTACCTGAAATCCCATCTGACGAAGTACGCTCGACACGATGAGGCGGTCTTGCTCCTCGTCGTCGACGACGAGAACCGGGCCGACCGAATCTGCGGTTTCGTCGCGGGTCGGCACGACCCCGAGTACGCGCTCGATTTCTTCCACGGTGGTCAGGCCATTCGCGACCCGTTCGAGGCCCACCTCGGCGAACGTTCGCATACCGTCGGCCTGCGCGGCTCGTAACAGCTCGATGTCGTTCGGCGACCGAGCGAGCACCATTCGCATGGCTGGCGACACCACGAGAATCTCCGGGATGGGGATCTGGTGCAGGTACCCCGTTCCAGCGCACGCGCGACAACCGACGGCTCGCATCACCGGTGGAACGCCGAGCACCGAGGCGAGCTTCGCTTCACGGGACTTCGCATCGCGCTCCGGATCGAAGGCGCGTGCACACGACTCACAGAGTTTTCGAACGAGTCGCAGCGATATGACCGCATGCAGGGACTCGGCCAACCGCCCCGATGCGAGTCCCATGTCTACCAGTCGACGAACGCCGGACACGGCATCGGACGTGTGAACCGTCGCGAGAATCTTGCGGCCGGTTACGGCGGTGCGCAGGACGATCCTCGCGGTTGCCAGGTCACGGATCTCACCGGCGTGGATCACGTCGGGGGCTCGATCGAGCAGCTGTTGTAGCGTTTCCGCGAAGGAGAGTCCGGTCGATGGGTCGTACCGAATCTGAGTGACGCCCGGAACGACCAACTCAGGCCGGCCTTCGAGCGAAATTACGGCCTGACTCTCGAGGGAGTGTAGTGCCGCATAGATGAAGCTCGTCGTCCCCGATCGGGCAGGACCCGTAACCAGCACCAGGCCCTCCTTCTTGGCGAGGACTTGGCGGATCTTCCGGTCCTCCGGGCCATCGAATCCCAGATCATCCAGCGACGGGACCACGTTCGGACTCACGAGCCGAATCCACACGAGCTCCCCATCCGGCGTGGGAGTCGTGAGGAGGTGGGCCTGCTTGTAGACATCGGATGAGATCCGAACCGTGAAGCCGTCTTCTGGATTGGCGCCCGGCTGTTCGAAGGCGAGATGCTTCAGGCGGGCGACCAATCGATTGTGAGCCGCGGGCGGCAGGTCCACCACGTGATGGAGTACTCCATCAATGCGGTACCGAACACGTCCGTTCGTCGCACCGGGCTCGACGTGAATCTCCGTCGCGCGATAGCGGAGGCCCTGTTGAAGGACGATTTCGCCGAGTTTGACGACACCCGGATCTTCGAGCTCGAAGCTCGTGAACAACCCCTTCCCCTGATTCGTCACGACCTGGAAGTCACTCTCCGCCACCTGGGCGACCAGCGTCTGAAGAGCGTTCTTCGGAGCTCGAGCTGGTGCGTAGGCTCGTTCGAGCGCATGACCGAGAACCGTGGGGCTCGCCATCATGAACACCGGTTGCCGACTGGAGTGGGCGACGATGTCGCGATGGGCAGCGCGGTTCGCAGGGTCGGACGTAGCGACTACGATCGACGCATCGGTAGAACTCAGCGCCAGAAGCCCGTACCGTCTCGCAATCGCTTCGGGGATGAGCTTTACCGATTGCGGGTCATACGTGGAGACGTCCGCCACGCCCATGCGGAAGTATCCTGCTACTCGCTGCGTGAACTTGTCGTCGGGGAGGCGGCAAGCACGTGCCACTCCGGGCCAAGCGTTCCGGACCGAAGCAATGTCCGGACGCCTCGGCAGGTCCAAGTCCATGCCGGCGTGGGCTGCTACGTCTTTTAGCCAGTGATTGGCCGACGAAGTGGTCATGAGCCAGCGGGGAGGGCGGACGAATGGGGCGTGATGCAGGACTGATAACATAGTGATCGACGGGCACGGGGCCATGCGAGTCGTACCCTTCGAATTTGAAGAGTCGGCGCTGCGGCCATCGATTCCCGCTTGATACGGCGCGGAGTCTACTCAGGCCGCAGAGCGTCCACCAATTGGACCCGTGTCGCACGATTCGCGGGGATCATGCACGCGAGTAGACCGGTCAGCCCCATCGTGACCATAATCGTGAGATACACCATGGCGTCGGAGGGCTCGACGTCGAAGAAGACGACGGCCAACGGCTGGGCCATCGCCGCACCCATCGCCAATCCAAACACGGCACCGATCGCCAGCTGGCGCATGCCCTTACCGAGGACGAGCCCGAACACGGTGCGCGCGCTCGCGCCCAACGCCATCCGGATCCCCATCTCCTGAGTCCGAAGACTGACCGAGAATGACATCACGCCGTACAGGCCCACCGCAGCCAAAAAGAGTGCCGCCATGCCGAACACCGTGAACAACGAACCAAAAATCGTAAAGATCCACATGGTGGTCTGAACCGATTCGTCCATCGTGCGCTGCCAATAGAGGGGTAGGCTAGGATCGATCCGTTGGACGGCAGCGATGGCGGTGCTGGCGAAGGCGCCCGGTTCGCCGCGCGTCTTCACGGCGAGGCTGATGAAGCGGACGTCCGAGCCTTGAGCGAGCGGTATGAAGTACTGATCGGGGATCCCGCCCGTGCCTGTGATCCCGCCCCCACCCACGTAGACGTCGGGCACAACGCCCACGATCGTCAGCCAGGGGCCATCGACGTTCACGCGGAATCGCTGCTCGAGCGCTGAAGCGCCCGCGAAGTGTTTCGCCGCAAAGCTCTCGTTCACGATCGCGACGGGTACCGAGCCGTTCCGGTCGGAGTCGCCGAAGTTTCGGCCTGCACTGACTCGCGTTCCCAATACATCGAAGTAGGAGGGCGTGATCGAGGTAACATTGGACAACGGCTGATCGCGTAGTTCTGGATAGGCGACACCGTCCAACGCGATTCTCGCCATACCAGAGCCAAGGGCAGGTAGATTCTGTACGAGTCCGGCGGCGGCTGCCCCAGGCTCTGAACTCAACTCTTCGACCAGTCGTTCATAAAATCGTAGACGACTCGCGTCGTCCGGATAATCCGCCTCGAAGAGCCCGAGCCGTGCTGTGAAGATCTGATCGGACTCGAATCCCATGTCGAGTCGGTTCACGTTGATCACACTCTTGATCATCATTCCGGCGGTCACGAGCAGAGCACACGAGAGCGCGATTTCTCCGATTACGAGCGCCCCGCTGAAGCGTCCCATGCGGAAGCTCGATGAGCCCCGGCTTTCGTCCTGGAGAATCTCACTGATCTTGGCCCCGGACGCGCGAATGGCGGGCACGGTGCCGGCGGCCAGACTCGCAAAGCCCGTGATGGCGATGGTGAAGAGCAACGCCGGGGCATCGAGTCGAATGTCGATCCAGTAGGGTTTCTGGACGTCGAGGATCGCTGCGTTGAACATCTCGATGCCGATCCAACCGAGTGCCACTCCGCCCAGGCCACCGATGGCCGCGAGCATCGTCGCCTCCATCATGAGCTGCCGGACCAAGCGGCTGCGGTCGGCCCCCAAGGACGAGCGGATCGCAATCTCCCGCGAACGGACCGCCGCTCGGGCGAGCAGCAGATTCGCCACGTTGAAACAAGCAATCAGGAGTACGCCGAACACGGCGACGAGCATGAGCCAGAGTACGGCGACGATCTCCGGCGGCATCGTCTGCTCTTCATACGTCTGGACCCACACACCGATGCCTTCATTCGTTTCCGGGTACTCCGCGGCGATTCTCGACGCGATGCCCTGCATCTGCACGTCGGCCTGCTCGATCGAGACGCCTTCGAGCAGCCGGGCGACGACTTGTATGCGGTTCCCCCCTCGCACAGCTTGGAGCGGATCGATGCGAAGCGGCAGCCAGATGTCTTCGTTGAACGGGAAGCGAAAACCCTCTGGCATGACACCCACGATCGTCGCGCGTTCCGCATTCACTCGTACGCTGCGCCCGATGACGTTGGGTGCGCCCGCGTAGCGATTCTGCCAGACGTCGTAGCCCAGAATGACGACCAACTCGCCCTGCCCCATCTCTTCCTGGGGGGTGAAGACCCGCCCGACCACGGGAGTGGCGTCGACCTGGGCGAAGAGATTGGCGGACACGAATCCGCCGTTGTACCGCTCGGGCGGCGACCCCTCGTCGGCCAAGTTGACCGTCCCTTGGGTGTATCCGGCGATGCCGCGGAACGATGTCTGCTCGGAACGCCAGTCGATGACGTCGAGGATCGGGATACTATTTCCGCGATTGCCCTGTGAGGGTTCGTCTTCCGAGAGGGAGAGCAGGGGAGTTCCCTCGTCGAAGTCGAGGCCTCTCAGGATCGATCCGTACACGACGCTGAACGTATGGGTCGTGAGGCCGACGCCGAGCGCGATCGTCAGGGTGGCCACGAGCGTGAGCCCCGGCGTCTTCAGGAGCATGCGAAGGCCGTAACGCAGGTCAGTTATGAACGAGTCCATGGGCTACTCAATACGAGGTGCGGCCTCTCGAAACCGGCCAAGGCTGGCGTAGCTTGACCTACGCAGCACCTGGGCGGCGCGTTTCACACCGACGGAGGGCCCTCCGGGTGGAGGTCGCAGGCGGGGGGCTGGAGTCGGGTCCACGACAACGCCACGATCTTCCAGCCCTCCTCCGTATGAAGGAGGTTTGCCGCGTCGATGCCACAATGGCTGAACGTTGTACCGGCATAGAAGTCATACGGCGTCCACACCGTCGCCATGGAGCCGCTCACCACGACGACCGGGTCCCACATGCGTTCGATCAACGGGACGTCGCTCGAAGCGATCCGGGTCGCGAGCCCCTCGAGCGTCGAGCTCCCGAAGGTCGTGCGGCCGTCACGTGTTTCGGTGAAGTGCATGACGACCGTCGGGTCAACGCTTGAGCGCAGGAGATCAGCGTCGCCCGTCTCGAGCGCGTCGAAAAGCGCTTGGACCGCCGCGAGGGCACCGGCTCGAGCCTGCGCGTCGGGTTCGTACGCCGCGAGCGGATTCGGAGAAGTGGCCTCGGAGTCGACGTCGGCACAAGCGCCGAGTAGGAACACGGTGACGACAGGTAGCAGGGGCAGTCGAGTCATGGGGTCCCGATCCTTATCTGGGTGCGGAAGCGGTTGACGGAACGAAGGTAGCCCCCGGGCGCCGCACCGGTAACTTTCTCGCCACGAGGCAGGGCCATGTCGTGTGCAATACTCAGCATGTGTCACGTCTCCACATCACGAGGTCACACACACTAGGCGGTAGCTGAGCCGCTGGTTTTCCGACCGAGGATACTCTCCATGATTTGACGCTTCGCCCTGACGGTCGCCCTCTTCGCGATCACGATATCTCCTGTTGCGACGCAGCAGGTTCCCCGATTTCGCTCGGGAGCCGAGGCCCGAGATGCGGTCGCTATTACCGTGTACAACCAGAACTTCGGGCTCGTGCGCGAGGTGCGGACCCTGGATCTGAGCCGCGGTCGCGTGACTCTCGAGTTCGGCGACGTGGCCTCGGGGATCCAACCGGAGACCGTTCACATAAGTCCTTTGGGTGGGCGCCCGTTGCAGGTCCTCGAGCAGAACTACCAGTTCGATCTGCTCAGCCCTCAGAAGCTCCTCGAGAAGTACGTGGGCCGGACCGTGAACGTGTATCGGACGAACCCTCTTTCCGGGGTGGAGGAAGCGCTCACGGCCGAGGTCCTCTCCGTGAACGGCGGCACGATTCTCCGAATCGGCGACGAGATCACGTTCAACTATCCAGGACGTTTCGGCTTCCCCGAAGTCCCGGACAATCTCATTTCCGAGCCCACACTTCTGTGGGGGCTCGACGCACCCGGTGGACGCCAGCAGATCGAAGTTACGTATCTGACCAACAATCTGAACTGGAAGTCCGATTACGTGATGGTCCTCAATGAGGACGATGACGAGGCGTCTCTGACGGGGTGGGTCACGCTCACGAATCAGAGCGGTACGGCGTACGAGAACGCGCGCTTGCAACTCGTGGCGGGCGACGTGCAGCGAGTCAGCGGCGACTCCCGCCCTGATGCCCGCCGAGTGATGATGGAGAGCGCCATGATGGCGGATGAGGTCGGCTTCACCGAGGCAGCCTTCTTCGAGTATCACCTGTACACGCTCGGACGGCCTGCGGACCTGTTGAACAACGAGCAGAAACAGGTCACTCTGCTCGAGTCCGACGGGTTCGGCGTGGAGAAGAAACTCGTCTTCCAGGGCCAGAACCACTACTACCGTGGCCAGTACGGGCAGGTGAGTACCAATCAGAAGGTCGGGGTCTTCCTCGATTTCGAGAACAGCGAGTCGAACGGTCTGGGGATGCCCCTACCGAAGGGCATCATTCGCGTCTACAAACAGGATCACGACGGGGCCCAGCAGTTCATCGGGGAAGATCTCATCGACCACACCCCTCGCGACGAAGTGGTCCGGATCAAGATGGGGGAGGCATTCGACGTCGTCGCCGACCGCAGGCAGATGGACTACACAGTCGTGTCGGGATGTGTCTCCGAGAGCAGCTGGCGGATCGACCTGCGAAACCACAAGGACGAGAGCGTCGACGTTACGCTCATCGAACCTGTCGGAGGCGACTGGGAGATCTTGTCCTCGAGTCATGCGTTCGAGCAGCGGGATGCGTGGACGTTCAGCATCACCCCGGAGATCGAGGCGAGGGGTGAGGTGCGCGTCGAGTACCGAGTGAGGGCTCGGTGGTGCTGAGCCGAATCGGGTCCTAGGGGCGACTGGGGCCCGACCCCTGGCGCGATCTGCGCGGGTCGGCCCATTATCCTCAGCTACGCCGCCACCATGATTCGAGAGGTTGAGATGAGCAGTCGGAAGCTGTTTTCCTGGCTCCCCGTCGGCGCTGTTGCGCTAATCGTCGGTGCCTGCGCCCCGGCCGACGGAGACCGCGCCGCGGGTGTTGTCACCGAAGGAGATTGGGCCGTAATCACCGGCAACAACGCCGGACAGCGGTTCAGCGATCTGACCCAGATCAACGCCAGTAACTTCTCGGACCTCGAGGTGGCGTGGGAGTACGATGCTTCTCACTTGGGTTCGGTCAATGCGAGGTCCACACCGATCTACGTGGACGGGATGTTGATCAACGTTCACAGCGAGTACCGCTCGGTCGTGGCGACCGACGCGGGTACCGGTGAAGAGCTCTGGACGTACACCGAGCCCGAGACCTTCCGTTGGGAATACTCCATGCGGAAGAACCACGGGAAGGGCGTGGCCTACGCCAACATCGACGGACGTGACATCGTCTTCCTCATCTCCCCGGCGTTTTTCCTCCATGCGATCGACGCTCACACGGGTCAGCATGTTGAAGGCTTCGGCGGCCAGGTCCCGGTCGAGGGGTTCCCGTCGACGGGTGTGGTCGATCTGCTCGCGGATCTGGGGCATGAGTACGACCCCTCCGACGGGATTCCGCTAGAGACCGGGTACATCACGAGCTCGTCTCCGGCCCTCGTCGTCAACGGCGTCGTTGTGGTCGGAAACTCCGCCGAGCAGGGCTACAACCAGACTCGCCGCGAGATGATTCCCGGCGACATTCTCGGCTACGATGCTCGCACCGGGGAGCACCTCTGGAAGTTCGACGTCCTGCCCGGGCCCGGTGAAGTAGGGCACGAGACGTGGGAGAATGATGCGTGGCAGTGGACGGGCGACATTTCATCGTGGGCGCCGTTGTCGGCTGACGCCCAACTCGGCTTGGTCTACATACCGACGAACGGAGCGACGCAGGATTACTACGGCGGCTTCCGGCCGGGCGACAACCTCTTCAGCACGAGCTTGATCGCACTCGACGTCGCAACGGGTGAACGTCGCTGGCACTACCAGCTCATCCATCACGATATCTGGAATTACGACACACCTCAGGTTCCCGTCCTCGCCGACGTAGTCATCGATGGGGTACCGACCCCGATCGTGGCACAGGCGACGAAGCAGGCGTTCCTCTACGTCCTGAACCGCGAGACCGGTGAGCCAGTATGGGAGATCGAGGAGCGTCCGGTGCCCCAGTCATTGATTCCTGGTGAGCATCTTGCCGCGACGCAGCCGTTTCCGACCCGACCCGCGCCCTACGACATGCAGGGATTGAGTGAGGACGATCTGATCGACTTCACACCCGAGCTACGGCGGAAAGCGATCGACCTGCTCAAGGACTACCAGCTGGGGCCGCTCTTCTTGCCGCCGCTCCATCGAGACAACGACATCGGGAAGATCGCGGCGCTCTGGTGCCCGGCCGACGTGGGCGGCACGAACATCGATGGAACCCCCGCCTATGACCCGGCGACGGGGGTCATCTATGTACCGTCGCAGAAGGGCTGCGGGACGAGGGTGATGATCCCGGGAAGCGAAAAGGACCCGGGTGGAAGGTACGAGGACCAAACGACTCAGCCGACCGGCACGACGATTACCGACTGGGTTCCGGGTCCCTCACCGAATCCAGGCCGCGTCGATGGCCTGCCGTATTGGAAGGCTCCGTACAGCAAGATTACGGCGATCGACCTCAACACCGGGGACCATCTGTGGTGGATCCCGATCGGTGACACGCCGCGAAATGTGTTGGAGCACCCGGCCCTGCGTGGCCAGCCGGACCCTCGCACCGGTAGCGGCCGCCAGGCCGCGCTGATTGCGACGCCGGATATGCTGATCTACAGCGGGCACGACAGCGACAATAATCCGATGATCTTTGCGGTGGACAAGGCGACGGGTCAGGAGGTTGGTCGGGCAGCGGTTCCCGGCAGTATCCGATACGGGATGATGACGTACATGCACGAAGGGAAGCAGTACATTCTCGTGAATCTGAACGGAGGTAACGCCACGTTGGCGCTGCCGAGCTAAGCCGGAGCCGCACCCAAGAGGAGGGGTCTCCGGCGAGAGCCGGGGACCCCTTTTTCATGAAACGCATAAGAGAGAGCATGACTGAAAGGACGAAGGCGAGCATCTGGGTCTGCCTGGCTATACTGATGACGGCGGGCTGCCAAGGCAGTGATCTGCTCGGTGACGACGCGCCCCAGGGGGTCGACGGACTCGTGCTCGCTGGCCCCCAGTGCCCCGTGGCGAGCCCGTCCAATCCGTGTCCTGATCTGCCGCATCAGACTTCGATTGCCATCCTGAACCAGAATGGTGACTTGGTGACGCGGGTGTCGTCCGGTGAGGATGGGCGTTTCGTCGTCGGGCTGAAGCCCGGTGCCTATATCCTCCTGCCGAGGAATGGCAACCCGTTCCCGACTGCGAACGAGGTGGTTGTAGAGGTCAGCGAGGGCGTCTACACTCCGGTGACCATCAACTTCGATACCGGCATCCGATAGCCTGGAAGGAGCACCGTGAGGTCGTCGCGCGCACCAGTTGTGTTGTTCACGGTCCTGCTCGCCCTCTCCGGTGCACCGGTAACGGCGCAGGTCTACGCGGACCTTTCGCCACAGGTGCGGGAGTTCGTCACGGTTTCGGCGACCCACGTCCTCATCCGAAATGTCCGGCTTATCGACGGCACCGGCGCCCCAGCGCGCGAGGGAATGTCGGTCGTACTCCGTGACGGGCGGATCGAACGCGTGGGCTCGACCGCGGAGGTCGGAAGCCCGGCCGGCGCGGAAGTCGTCGACGGGACGGGCCAGACGCTGACGCCGGGCTTCGTGATGCTCCACGAACACATGTTCTACCCGTCCGGGCCGGGTCGATACAATACCAACCAGTTCTCATTTCCCCCGCTGTACCTGGCGGGCGGCACGACGACGATCCGAACGGGGGGTAGCCTCGATCCGTACACGGACCTCTCCATTCGTGCAGAGATCGAGGCGGGTCGGCACGTCGGCCCGAACATGGATGTCACCGCCCCCTATCTGGAGGGGCCGACGGGCTTCCTGTGGGCTTTTCCAAAGTTGGCGAACCCCGACGAAGCGCGGGCTCATGTGAACTTCTGGGCCGATCGGGGCGCCACGTCCTTCAAGGCCTACAACGTGATCGACCGTGCCACACTGGGTGCCGCGATCGAGGCGGCGCACCTGCGTGGCCTGAAGGTTACGGGCCATCTCTGCTCGATCACCTACCGAGAGGCGGCCGACCTCGGTATCGACAACTTGGAGCACGGCTTCTTCGCCGCGACCGATTGGGTGGCTGACAAACGTCCCGACGAGTGTCCAGGCGGTGCCAATCAATCGTACCTCGACCTCGACCTCGCGAGCCCTGCGTTCACGGACCTCGTCGATCACCTCGTTGAGCGTGGTGTCGCCCTCACCTCGACGCTGACCGTAGTCGAGCGGCGAGCACCGGGTAGGGAGCCTCCTCCCCAAGGCGCGCAGGACGCCATGCTGCCCCAACTTCACGAGCGAGTGATGGCCGGACTCGCTCGAGCCGATCGGCCGGGTAACTCCGGCGGAGAGCTGTTGGCGAAATACATGGCTATGGAGAAGGCGTTCTACGATGCAGGAGGAGTCCTCGTCGTGGGGACGGACCCGACCGGCGGTGGGGATGTCGTGCCGGGGTACGCCAACCAGCGTGCCCTTCAACTCCTCATGGAATTGGGCCTCACAGTCGAACAGGCTGTCGAGGTCGCGACCCGGAACGGGGCCGAATACCTCGAGCGGCTCGATGAAGTCGGTACGGTCGAGGTGGGAAAACGCGCCGACCTCGTGCTCATGCGAGGGGATCCCGCCGCCGATCCGGGCGCATTTCGAGCCATGACGCTCGTCTTCAAGGACGGTGTCGGGTATGACTCCCCGAAGCTGTTTGCCTCAGTTCAGGGTTGGGTAGGTGTTCGCTAAGCCATGGAGCGGGTGACGAGGCGGTCGGATTTCGCTAACGTGCTCGCTCCAACCGACGGATCGTCTGTCATCAGAAAAGGAACCTGCCCACATGGCCACCTACACCTGCGACCACTGCGGCATGAGTGTCAACATGACGTGCGCCACCTGCGATGAAGAGTTGGTGCACGATACGATTACCACGGATGCCGGCGTCGAGGTCGCGGTGTCCAAGTGCCCCGAGGGGCACGGCAAGATCAAGTCACCCATGTGCTGCGCCGAGGACATGACCTGCACGGTCTAGGCTGTCCGATGTAAGCGCGTGGAGTTGGAGTACGACAGAGCCCCCGGAGACGACGCGTCTCCGGGGGCTCGTCCTTTCAGAGAACGGTCAGCGGCCGTTTCCGCTTCTGCTCGATCCTCCGATGGGGTCACCGGCAGGCAACTGCAGCTGCGGCCCAGGTACCGTGTTCTCGATGCGCGATTCCCACCGGCGGATATCCGCTGCCACGAGATTGGCGTGAGGTGACGATCCCCCGCCGGCTTCGATCCCATCGGCGAGGCGATCCAAGCGATCGGACAGGATTGCCCGTACTTCGGATGGGTTTCCACCCATGCTGGCCTGCTGCATCATCTGGTCGGCCACGGCTCGCTGAGCGACGTGCAATACCTGCTGCTGATAACGGTTGGTCGGCTCGGCAACGCCCCATGTCACCGCGATGAGGCGGTCGGTCACTTCCTCGAGGGTCGGGTAGTCGCCCATGCTGCCATACATGACGAGGCGGGCCATCCGCTGAGGGTTGAGAATCTCTCCGACCGTGAACGCCGCGGATGCTTCCGCGACTCCAATCGGGTCGAAGATCTGTTCCGTATAGCCCGGGAAATCCTCGCCCTCGTCGTGGCGGAATGCCGGGGGTGGAATCATTCGTACGATTTCCGGAGAAAGGGCGAGGAAGTCTACAGCAAGCGTAGAAAGCACGGTCTCCAGCGCGTCTCTCTGCTCGGCCGCGTCGACGATCGTGAAGGGCGTCTGCCCGTCCCCCTTCAGTGCGTATCGATAGTCTGCCCCGCCGAGACTCTGCACGGCGGACCGCAGCTGGAAACGGTGATGCATGTAGAGCGGCAACAGCACGAATTCGAGATTGGACAGGGGCTCTCCGGTCCGAATCACGTCGGTGCCGAAGTTCCGGAGCCCGATCTCCCGAACGCGGATCTCCAACTTAAGGTGATCCACCAGATTCGAGCCGTTGTCCCAGACACCGGCGTACTGGTGCCCTGCGCCGATGAAGTTGTTGTTCGTGTGCCCCATGTAGATGAGCTGGTCGGTCACGCCTTGCTGCGCGATGCGTCCCAACGCCACGGCCTCGTCCGTGCCAGCAGGAAATTCGCGATAGAGCCAGTTCACGGACAGTTTGTCGTACTCGCCGATCCGCTGCACATAAGCGTTCGATAGATCGATATTGCCGTTCTGGTCGATCTCGACGAGGGGCGCTGGATAGTCCATGACGCTCTCGCGTCCGTAGGCGCTCGCCATGTAGTTGTGTGGGAAGCCGATGGTGTGGCCGACCTCGTGCGCTGAGAGTTGGCGAACGCGTGCCAACGCCATCTCGACCGCGTCGGAAGCCGGAGCAACCTGGGCCAAGTACTCGTAGTCGGGTGCGTCGGCGAACTCACCCAGGCTCTCGTCCTGAGGGGCCGAGATCCCGGGGCGGAACGGAGGTACGACGCCCTGGCCGTGTAGGTAATCCTGGCGCAGGCGTAGGCTGCCCAGATTGACGACGCCGCGCACGATCTCCCCGGTCCTCGGGTCGGTGACCGTATTGCCGTACGAGTATCCGCGCGTCCGCCGGTGCGTCCAGTGGATCATGTTGTAGCGGATGTCCTGTGGGTCGATGCCCGGCGGGAGTACCTCTACCTGGAACGCGTTGATGAAGCCGGCTGCCTCGAAGGCATCGTTCCACCAGCGCGCGCCCTCGATCAGAGCGGACCGCACCGGCTCGGGTGTACCGGGATCGACATAGTAGATGATCGGCTCGACGGCTTCGGATCGAGCCGCGGACGGGTTGGCCTTTTCCAGACGATGGCGCGCAGCGAAGCGGACACGGGTCTCGACGTCGATCGGTGTTGCGTAGTCGTACACCGTGGGGCCGTTCACGCCGACGCGGGCATCGGCGATACGTGTGCGAAATCCGGCGTCCGGAAGCTGGATGAACGAGTGGTGCAAGCGCAGCGTGATCGCTTCGCCGTTGACGGCCACGCCGTTCACCAGGCCCCCGGGGTTCCGGCTCGTGAAGGTCAGCATCGCCTCCACCTCCGTGTTCTCCGGGAAGGACGCGGTCGCCGGCATGTGGATGACGCTTCGGCCGGCGTCGAGCGCGAAGGTGCCCTGGCCGCGCGCCGCGATCTGATCGATGACGCCGCGGGCGTCACGAAGGAAGAACTGCGTGGCGTTCACGAGGATGCGGGCGCCTGTGGCGGCCTCGATATCAAAGCCCCAATGGACCGACGGAGCAAAGGCGTCGCGCACGGCGTCGACCTCGGTCGGGTTCTCACTGCGCGCTACGTACTGATAGTTCGGCTCCATGAGGATGACGCGTGGCCCGACCCGCTTCGCTTCGAGAATGTGGGTCCCGCGCAGCTGACCGCGATCGATCCCGATTGGGTTACTGCCCAAGCCCGATCCCATGGACACCTGATACAGGAACTCGGTGTCGAGGCGGGCGATCTCCCAGAAGAGCGAACCCGTGGCGTCGTCCCAGTAGAGGTTGAAGAAGCCTTCCATCCGCTGCATGCCGGCAGTGCGGTCTTCGATGCTCGGCCGGGCTGCCGTCTGTCCCTGGATCGGCGCTGTGCTTACGGCCAGGACTAGGCATGTGAGGAGCCCCATGCAGGACCCTCGGAGTCGGCGCAGGGGAACGTGAGGGAGGCGAGGGAGGCGTGGAGTCGACATATCATGGACCTGGTTCGGGGTGGTTCTTCCATAGTCGCAACGTCCATCGTCGCGACGAGAGCGGGTCAAAGTACGGCGCCGGCACCGATCTGACCAAGGCATTGCCTACGGAGCCGAGCGCTTTGCTGAGATCGGTCAGGCGTTCATGGCCGGCGTCGAATCGATCGAGTCGATGCTGGTGGCTCGCCGACCGGATATGTCCAGCCCGGCGAACGGACCTGGCTGACCCCACGGTTCTTCCCCAAGTTGACGGCCCCTGGATTCCTTCGACAGCGGAGCAGTGATGGTGCGGATGCGAGCATTGGGATTGACTGCGTTGGTACTGATGGTGGCGATGCTGGCCCAACCGGTTGTGGCCACAGCGCAGAACCATGCCTCGAATCCGTTTCGCACCGTCGAAGGAATCTGGGGGCAGCTTCCTGAGGGACGGACCTGGGGGTCTACCAGCGCGGTGTATCCTGCCGCGGACGGCATCAACATCTGGGTCGGCGAGCGTTGCGGCGCCAATCTCTGCACGGGCCGCGACGACCTCGATCCGATCCTACTCTTTGCACCCGACGGCACACTGCTACGCAGTTTCGGCGCCGGCATGATCGTGTGGCCGCACGGCCTCCACGTTGACCCTGCGGGCAATGTCTGGGTCGCAGACGCGCGCGGCGCCGACGGGAAGGGACATCAGGTTCACAAGTTCAGTCCCGAGGGGCGGCTCCTCATGAGCCTCGGCACGGCCGGCGTGGCGGGGAGTGGGGAGACCACCTTCGATCAGCCGTCAGACGTCCTGGTCGCGCCCGATGGATCGATCTTTGTGGCCGACGGTCATGGGGCTGCGGGCAATAATCGTGTGGTGAAGTTCGACCGCACGGGCCGGTTCCTCATGCAGTGGGGAGAGACGGGTAAGGAAGACGGGGAGTTCCGCGATCCCCACGCTCTCGCGATGGACTCTCAGGGCCGGTTGTTCGTGGGCGACCGCGGCAACAGTCGGCTGCAGATCTTCACCCAGGCGGGAGAACACATTGCGACCTGGACGCAGTTCGGGCGCCCGAGCGGACTATTCATCGACTCCAACGACGTCCTCTACTCGGCGGATTCTGAGTCGACGAACGCGGGCAGCATGTCGAACATGGGGTTCGTGCGCGGCATCCGGATCGGGAGCGTCCACGATGGCCTCGTTACCGCGTTCATTCCCGATCCGCAGTGGCAAATCGGAGTTCGCGGCACGACGGCCGCAGAAGGGGTCGCGGCTGACGCGGCGGGCAACGTCTACGGCGCTGAGGTGGGCCCCCGGATGCTGAGGAAGTACGTGCGGGTCAGGTAGTTCCGCGCACCGCCCGCTTCACGAGATTCGCCATCAGTGGAATCTTGAAGTGGTTGAAACTCAGGGGCTCTGCGCCTCGGACGGCCATGTCTCCTGCGGCTTCCGCTACGGTCTCTGAACGTGCTTTACCTCGCAGCATTCGTTCCACGGAACGAAGGCGCCGCGGCACACACTGTACGGCTCCACAGACGATGCGTGAGTCTTCGATGGTCGATCCGTTGGTCCGGAAGGCCGCGGCTACGCTCGCGAGAGCAAAGTCCCAGCTTTTCCGATCGGCTGCCTTCTCGAAGTAGAAGTCGGCTCCCGCCCAGGTATCGGGCAGCCGCACCGCCGTAAGCAGATCACCGGGGTTCAGCACCGTCATGCGCCGGATGTCCACCGCCGGCTCCATGAAGAAATCGCCGGCGGCGATGACGCGTTCCCCGCGCACGTTCCGCACGACCATCTCTGCGTCGAGTGCGACCAGCGCGGGCGCAGTGTCCGAGGGAGATACCGCCACGCACCGATTCGCCCCGAACAGGGCGTGCTCACGATTCATGGCATCGGGGGCCGCCGCGTAACAGGTATTGCCGCCCGCCCGATAACACTTCACGCCGTACCGGTAGTACCAGCACCTCGTGTCCTGACAGATGTTGCCACCAAGCGTACCCGCGTTTCTGATCTGAGGGCTCGCTACTCGGCGCGCGGCCTCCGCGAGTAGTTCGAACCGGGCCTGGATCAACGGATGGCTCTCGATCTCGGTCAGAGTCGTCAGCGCCCCGATCTCAAGGCTTTGGGTGGTCTCGCGGATGCCCCGCAACTCGGCGATCCCCTGCAGATCGATGACCGCGCGAGGCTCCTTCGCTCGGTCCTTGAACCAGTCGAGGCTGTCATACCCGCCTGCCATGGCCCACCCGTCGGCTCCGTAACGATCCAGTAGCTCGAGAGCGGTTTCGACGTCGGTGGGCTGGTACAACTCGAAGCCCGCGATCATGTCCTTCAGCATGGGCTTCTCCTATTGGGTGTTGACCGCGAGGGCTCGGTGCGACGGCGCTCGATCCGATAGGGCGTTGAGAATCATGTCGGCTACAACCGGGGTCCGGTTGAAGTAGTGCCCACCCAACGCGTCGGAGATCGCACAAAGGAGCGCCGCGGTGGCGCACCCCATGAGCGGCTCGCCAATTCCCTTCGCGCCGACCGGATTTTGCGGATCGGCGATTTCGACCGCCGCCCAATCGGTGTTCACCGGCACGTCCAGATACGTGGGAGGCTTGGCCTGATGAAATCCGACGGCTCCCGGGAGTCCCCATTCCGGGTCGTACACGTGCCGCTCGCTCGCCGCCATTCCGAATCCCATGACGGCGCCGCCGCGCACTTGGGCCCCGAGGCTTTGCGGGTGCAGGACCGTCCCGCAATCGGCGACCCCGAGGTAATCCAAGATCTCGACCGCTCCGGTCTCCACGTCGACTTCGATTTCGATGAAGCCGGCCGCCAAGGCGGGCACGGTGCCGATATGACGGTCACTGTCGCGAGCGACCCCAATGAGGCCGGTCCCAGCCAGCGCCTCCGCCGATCGACGAGTCATGTCATTGAGGTCGTCGGGGAGGTTCTGCCCACTGTACGGACCGCCCATCTCGATGGCCCAACGCGCGGCCTGCGCGTACGTCATTCGCTGCGAAGGCGCGTCACGCCGGAAGACGGTCTCGTTGCGAATATCGTAGTCCGTGGCACGACCCCCGAGGCGAAGCGCGGCGATCTGCTTCAGCTTCGCCAGCGCGTCCATCGCAGCGACGTAGTTCGTGCGGGTCATGGTGAACGAGGTGTTGCTACCGAACTGCCCGTTGTTCCAGGGGAGATGCCGGCTCGAGTCGCCTCGCTCGATGACGCAGTTGTCCCAGTCGTACGCGAGGACCTCGGCCGCGACCCGCGACGTCGAGGCATACGAATAGGTGCCGAGGTTGCCGATACCCGTGTGGATGTGGAGCTTGCCGTCGGTGTCGATGCGTACAAGCCCATCGAAGCCACTCGAACCGGCGGAATGAAACGCTTGTCCGACACCGACGCCGATCACCTTCGAGCCCGTTCGCCGACCGCTGCGGGCGCGGCGCTCGGACCAGCCGAAGCGTTCCGCTCCGAGGTCGAGCGCTTCTCCGAGATACGCGCTCGTTACCGATCCCTGGCCGCCCCCGTAGCGGGCGTTGTTGTCCGGCGCGTTGATACGTCGGATCGCGACCTGATCGAGTCCGAGTTCACGGGCCGCCTTGTCGAGAAGGGGTTCGATCGCCGCCGCCATCTGGTTCTGGCCAGGGCCGCGTTGGGCGCTTCGAGGAGGGGTGTTGGTCAGAACTGAGATGCCGCGATATCGCATCGCGAGCGGAGTGTACACGAGCGAGACCGCTCCGGCCGCGCTCCCCATGTCTCCAAAGCCGGTGTTGGGCCCGTTCTCCTGGACGATGTAGAGATCGCACGCGGTCATGCGTCCGTCGGCCCGGAAACCCAGACGCATGCGGCCCTGGAATCCGCAACGGGCCGCCCCGAGGAAGTACTCCTCCGCACGGCTGATGCGCATCATGACCGGACGCCCGGTCTTCTTCGCCATGTGAGCCGGAATCGACATGACGGGATAAGCTCCTCCCTTGGAGCCGAATCCGCCGCCGCAGTATTCCGCAATGAAGACGAGGTCTTCAGGAGGGATGCCGATGTAGTTGGCGAGGCCCGGAACGATCATCGCCTGGCTCTGTGCCGAGCCGTGCACATAGCACTTCCCATTCTGCCAGTACGCCATAGCCGTGCGCGGCTCCATCGAATGATGGGCGTTGCTTGCCGTCACGAAGCTCTCGTCGAGAATCAGCGTGGCTTGAGAGAATCCCGCCTCGAGATCGCCGTACTGCCACTCGTCGCCCGGCGCGCCCATCGGCATCTCGCCCTCGGCCGCCGCTTGAAAGTCCTCCTGCGTCCACTTGTGCTCGAACACGCCCTGTTCTCTGGAGAACGTGTTTCCCGCAGTGCGTGCGTTCGGACCGTCCGGTCTCAGGCTTTCCAGCGGATCGATGCAGAAGGGTAGGGGCTCGAGGTCGAGCACGATCGCATCGATCGCGTTCTGGGCGGTCGTTTCATCGACGGCCGCGACCGCGAGGATGGGCTCTCCGACGAAGTGAGGTTCGTTCGTGAGGATGTTGTTGCCCGGCGCGGTCTGTGCGGGCACCTCGTCGGCGGTCAGGATCGCGACGACACCCTCCATCTCCAGCGCTCGACGGGCGTCGATGCTGCGCACCCGAGCGTGGGGCATGGGGCTCTTGAGCAGTCGGCAGAAGAGCATTCCGTCCATGCGAAAGTCTTCGGAGTATTTCGCCGCGCCCGTGACCTTGGCGCGAATGTCCGGAGGCGTGAAGTCCTTTCCGATCAGTTCGGCCATGTCAGGCCTCCTGGGCGGCGCGCATCACGCCATTGAGATAGTGCTCGTAGGCTCCGCAACGACACAGATTCCCGGACATCGCCGTGCGCGCCTCGGCGCGCGTCGGGTTCGGATTGCGCCGAAGCAGCGCGACGGCCGACATGACCTGCCCTGGGGTGCAGAACCCGCACTGTGGTCCCAGTTCGTCAATGAAGGCCTGTTGGACCGGGTGGAGAGTGCCGTCTTCTCCCTCGAGCCCCTCGACGGTCGTGATCTCGCGACCACGGACGCGGTGTGTCAGCGTTGAGCAGGAGTAGTTCGTGACGCCGTCCAAGAGGACGGTGCAGGCCCCGCACTCCCCGCGGTCGCATCCGAGCTTGGTCCCCGTGAGGCCGAGCTTGTATCGCAACGTCATCGCCAAAGTCTCGCCCGGCAGGACGTCGACCCTTCGCGTCTGGCCGTTCACCGCGAGCGACAGCAGACGCTCCACTCCACCGATCTGCGCACTGAGGCGCGGCGTCAAGCCGGCGCCGAAATACGAGACGCCAGAGACCGTCACTCCCGAGGCGATCACACCCTTGATGAAGTCGCGCCTGGACCAGTTCGATCGGGGCTCGGGCGCGAGCACGGTGGTGGTAGGGGGGTGCAGCTCGCTCACGACTCGCTCCTGCTGAGGTACTGAGAGGGATCCTAGGTCCGGGGCGCGCGGGCGGCAATGTCATATATCTTGCACGTAGCCGTCACTCATTCAGGAGAGAAGACCGCCAGCGGTGCTCGGATGAATCCAGGGGAGGTCGACCGCGACGAGCTGGACGCCCGGCTCTCGGAACTGCACGCCGCCAGCTTCGGCTGGGCGTGCGCCTGTTGTCGCTGGAATGAAATGGATGCCGAGGACGTGCTGCAGACGACCTACCTGAAGGTGATCTCCGGAAAGGCTCGTTTCTCAGGGCGATCTTCGTTCAGGACATGGCTGTTCGGGGTCATTCGATTCACGGCGCACGAACGCACACGACGTCTGAGCGTACAAAGCGAGGGGGAGGGTCGGCTCATGATCGAGGCAGCTACGACGGACGCGACATCGAGCGGTCCCGTTGAGCGCGTAGTGGGTTGCCTTGATGTGAGTGACCCGAGGGGCGCTGCTGTATGACAAGCCATCCGGTAGCTTCGACACTCGTTCGGGCTTCCTTCCCACACGGAGTCTCATGGGCACGCTCCTCGAAACGATGGTTCCGGTCTTTGGTTTGATGGCGCTCGGGTTCGCCGCTGCACGCCGAGGCGTGATCGACGATGCCGGGGTGAAGGGCCTCGTACTCTTCGTCTTCAATTTTTCGATCCCGTCTCTACTTCTCGGGACAATGGCGAGGACGGAGTTCCCCACTGACATCGAGTGGGGGTTCATGGTCGCGTTTTATGCCAGCTCCCTCATCACCTATGGACTGGGTGTCGGGGTGGGGAGGTTCCTATTCGCGCGCCCGCTTCACGAGCAGGCCATTTTCGGGATGGGCGCCGCGTTCTCGAATATCGTGCTGATGGGCATCCCGATCGTACTAACGGCACTCGGTCCCGAGGCGGCACTTCCGATGTTTCTGATCATCGGGTTCCATTCCGCGACCTTCATGCCCCTCTCCGTCGGGCTCATTCAAGCGGGATTGGGGAGCGGGACTTCGAAGGCCAGTCAGTTCGCCACGATCTCTTGGGAGATCCTGCGGAATCCGATCATCGTGGGGATCCTCGTGGGACTGGCGGTCAACTGGAGCGGCGTCACGATCTGGCCAGCGCTCGACCGGCTCCTGGAATTCCTGGGCCTGGCGGCTGTCCCCTGTGCACTCTTCGCGATGGGCGCGTCGCTGGCCAGCTACTCGCTCGTGGGCGAAGTCAGGCCTGCCATCGTACTGTCGTTGCTCAAGCTCTTGATCCACCCCCTGTTGGTCTGGATCATCGCGGTTCCGATTCTCGGCCTCGGAGGTCTGTGGGTCTCCGTGGCCGTCGTCATGGCGTCGATGCCGAGCGCGGTCAACGTCTACCTGTTCGGCGCTCGTTACGATGCCGCACCCGAAGTCGCCGCGCGCACCGTTCTCTTGACGTCGGTCTGCTCGATCTTCACGATCTCGATCGTGCTCACCTTAGTCGGAGCGTAAGGACATGGATCGACGCCGATTCATCGGGACTACGGCAGCAGGGGCGGGCGCAGGGCTGGCGCTCGGCATGAGCGGCTGTGAACCCTCCGGACCTGCGAGCTCTCCGAACGGGGTGTTCGCCGGGGTCGCGCCATTCGAATTGGATGAGCTGACGGTCGCAGACCTGCAACGGAGCATGGAGTCCGGGGAGCGGACCGCACGTTCCATCACTGAGCTCTATCTCGCCCGCATCGAGGAGATCGACGGCCGAGGGCCCGGGCTCCGCTCCATCATCGAAACCAATCCCGATGCTCTCGCAATCGCCGACGAGCTCGACGCCGAGCGCAGAGACCGTGGGCCGCGCGGACCGTTGCACGGTATTCCGATTGCCATCAAGGACAACATCGACACGCACGACCGGATGACGACCACGGCCGGCTCGCTCGCGCTCGAAGGTTCGATACCCGCGCAGGACTCGTTCATCGCGCAAAGACTGCGAGAGGCAGGCGCCATCATTCTCGCCAAGGCGAACATGAGTGAATGGGCCTACTTCCGCGGCGTACGAGCGACGAGCGGATGGAGCGCCCGCGGCGGGCAGTGTCGCAATCCATACGCCCTCAATCGGAATCCGTGTGGGTCCAGTTCGGGGTCAGGTGTGGCCGTGTCGGCGAATCTGGCCGCGATCACGATCGGAACCGAGACCGGCGGATCGATCATGTGCCCGTCGTCGATCAACGGCGTCGTCGGCATCAAGCCGACGGTCGGACTGTGGAGTCGGTCGGGGATCATCCCCATTTCGCACTCACAGGACACCGCGGGCCCCATGGCGAGGACCGTGCGGGACGCTGCGGTTCTGCTGGGTCCGCTGACGGGGGTCGATCCGCGGGACAGTGCGACCGCTGGCAGTAGTGGAAACTCCCACGTCGACTACACCCTCTTCCTCGACGCAGACGGACTGCGCGGTGCCCGAATCGGCGTGGCGCGCAGCTTCACCGGCTTCGACCCTCGGGTGCTCGCGGTTTTCGAGAATGCCGTGTCAGCGATACGAGATGCAGGTGGGATCGTGGTGGATCCCGCGAATCTTGACGCGACGGCCTGGAACGACCCCCTCTCGCTGGTACTGCTGGAGTACGAATTCAAGACCGACCTGAATGCGTATCTCGCGACACTCGGGCCGGACGCGTCAGTGAAGACGCTGGCTGACATCATCGACTTCAATGAACGAAACGCCGATCGCGAAATGCCTTACTTCGGCCAAGAACGTATGTACGACTCCCAGGCTCGCGGCCCACTCACGGACCGCGCGTACCTCGACGCAAAGGCCACGATTCAGCGTAACAACCGCGAGAACGGGATCGATCGGCTCGTGAACGAACACCGCCTCGACGCCATCGTGGCGCCGACCATGGGACTCACTTGGCCGACCGATCACATCATGGGAGATCGCCTCGACGGGGGCAGTAGTGCAGGCCCGGCCGCGATCGCCGGCTACCCCGACATCAGCGTCCCAATGGGTTTCGTGTCGGGCTTGCCGGTCGGTATTTCGTTCTTCGGCCGCGCGTGGAGCGAACCGACGCTGCTTCGGGTCGCGTACGCTTTCGAGCAGGCGACGAACCATCGCAGAGCGCCGACGTTCGCAGCGACACTCGGCTAGCAGCCCAGCGGGGTGCATGCCAATTCTACGATGGGCTGCTGATCAGTGGCCCGTTTCGGGCCGCGCCTCTACTATCTCCGATTGCCATCTCCGGAACACCACCCGCACCGACGGACCCGTCTCATGGACCTCTCGATTTCGCGAAACCGTGTCGTACTCTCTGCTGCTCTCGGCCTGCTCGCGGCCACCGCCTGCACGGGTACACCTGCGACAGAGACCGAAGCCGAACTCGTGGCGCGGGCCCGTGGCATCCACGAACGAGTGATCACGCTCGACACTCACAATGACATTAGTGCGGCCAACTTCACCCCCGAGCGCAACTACACGATGGACCTGGGCAACCAGGTGAATCTCCCGAAGATGGAAGCGGGCGGGCTGGACGTCTCGTGGATGATCGTCTATGTGGGCCAGGGGCCGCTGACGGACGAGGGCTTTGCGAACGCGACCGCCCAAGCGATCGAGAAGTTCGACGCGATCCACCGGCTGACCGAAGAGATCGCGCCGGACCGGATCGAACTCGCGCTGACCTCGTCAGACGTGCGTCGCATCGACGCTGCGGGAAAGAAGGTCGCCATGATCGGTATCGAGAACGCGTATCAGGTCGGCACGAATCTCGACAACATCCGTGACTTCGCAGAGCGTGGCGGCCGCTACATGTCGTTGGCACACAACGGGCACAGCCAGTTCGCCGATTCGAACACGGGCGAGCGAGATGGCGTGTGGCTGCACAACGGCCTCAGCGAGCTGGGTCGGCAGGCGATCGGCGAGATGAACAAGTGGGGCATCATGGTCGACATATCGCACCCGTCGAAGGATGCGAATCTGCAGGCGATGGCACTGAGTCGCGCCCCGGTGATCGCGTCGCACTCGTCCGCTCGGGCGGTGAACGATCACAGTCGTAACCTCGACGACGATCAATTGATGGCGCTCAAGGAGAACGGCGGCGTCGTTCAGACTGTAGCGTTCAGCAGCTACGTGAATGGTGCCAAGAACACCGCATACAATGAGGCGAGCCAGGCCGTCACCGCGGCGGTCGCCCAGGAGATGAACTTCGAGGTGCTGGGTGGCCGTGGCGGCGGACGTGGTGGGCGAGGTGCTCTCGCGGCCATGACGCCCGAGCAGCGCGAAGCGTACCAACAGGGCTTCGCACGCGTGCAGTCGGCTGCAGCCGCGCGCATCGCCTCAGAGGTCACACCGGTCTCTCCCCCCGTGGATGTCGCGGACTTCATCGATCATGTCGACTACCTCGTCGGCAAGATCGGGCTGGAGCACGTGGGTATCAGCTCGGACTTCGATGGGGGCGGTGGTGTGGTCGGTTGGGACGACGCAGCCGAGACGTTCAACGTGACGCTCGAGCTCGTTCGCAGGGGCTACACCGAAGCCCAGATCGGCATGCTGTGGAGCGGCAACCTCCTCCGAGTGCTCGACGAAGTACAGGCCGTTGCCGCGACGATCCAGTCCGGCGGGTGACTTGCTAGCTCAGGAAGGGCGGGCGCCCCATGCGGTCCGCACCCGTGCCCAACGTGCGCTCCACCGCCAAAGCCACTCCGAGTAGCGCTTCGTCTTCGCCCGCCCGCGCGATGATCTGAAGGCCGACCGGCATACCCGCGGCGTCACGGCCAACCGGCAGGGAGATCGCACAGAGTTCGAGGAGATTCACCGGGCAGGTCGGTCGGAGGGTCTGACCGTTCACCTCGGCGTAGCGGTCCAGATCGTCAAGGTCGGACACCGGCGGCGGGGTGATCACGTTGCCGGGCAGCACCACGACGTCCGCCTCGACGTCGGCGAAGAGGCTGACCGCGAAGGCGGCCATCCGCCTCTGCTTCGCGAGCGCCTTGCGGTACGTCTCGCCCTCGAGCGGGACCGCTCCGGCCACCCGGGCGCCGACGGTCGGGTGTAGCAACTCCAGCCACTCGGGCATTTCGTTGGCGAGGAAGGCATGGAACTCCGCCTTCCCGATCCCTGCGGTCATGTAGAGGCTGCACGCGTCGTCCAGCAAACGTCCGTCGATGTCGACACGTTCCGCGCCTGCCGCCCCGAGCTCGTCGAGCGCGCCGGACAAGACATCGGCGATGTCGCCTTGGCAGTCGTTCCAAATGCCGCACCGCGGCACCGCGATTCTCAGGCCATCGATCGCCGTCGCTGCCAGGGAGTCCAGCAGAGGCTCGGGATCACCCCACCGGGGGTCGACGGAGCCGAAGAAGATGATGCTGTCTTCGACGGTTCGGGTTAGCGCCCCCACCGTGTCGAAGGTGTTGCTGAGGGGGACGACGCCGTCGGTCGGCCAGAGTCCCTTCGTCGTCTTGTGGCCCACGACACCCGTGAACGCCGCCGGGATTCTTATGGACCCGCCCGTATCCGATCCTAGAGCCACATACGCCGATCCCTCGAGCAGACTCACGCCCGCACCGCACGACGACCCGCCGGGAATGCGGGCGGTATCGGCATCCCATGGATTTCGCGGGGTTCCCCAATGCGGATTGATGCCGACGCCGCCGTACGCGAACTCCACCGTGTGGGTCTTGCCCACGATCACGGCGCCGGCCAGGCGCAGACGCTCGACCAGCCAGGCGTCGCGGGACCACATCTCCGGCGGAAGCTCGCGGGCCGATCCGGCGAACGTCGGCATGCCGGTGACTCCGTAGAGGTCTTTCACCGACACGGGGATCCCACATAGAGGCGGAGGGCTCGAGCCGGAGAGTTGTTCGTCGGCCCTTCGTGCACTCGCCAGCGCAGAAGTGGCGTCCCAGTGTTTGTACGCGTGGAGTCTAGCCCCGAGCGCTGAGTGGCTGGAGAGAGAGTCTTCCACCAGTTCCATCGCCGAGAATTCGCGCGCGCGCAGCCCGGCGACGATCGACCTCAGGGACCGTTCAGGAAACGGTGAAATCATAGGATGCGGAGGGCGGCGGTGCGATCCACACTTGTTACCGCGGTCTCATGTCGGGCTCCGCCTAGCGGTAGTTGCCGAACATCAGTTCTACGCCGAAGTCCTTCGTCTTGAGGAAGGCCATGATGGCCTGTAGTTCGTCCCGTGACGGTGAGGTCACACGAAGCTCCTCCCCCTGAATCTGGACTTGGACCTTCTTGAAGCCCCCGTCCTTGATCTCCTTCGAGATCTTCTTGGCGGTTTCCTGGTCGATGCCGTTCTTGAGCCGAACGACCTTCCGGGCGCGACCGAGTGATCCGATTTCGACATCACCTTCGTCGATGTTCTTCAACGGGACCTGACGGCGGCTCAACTTTTCTCGGAGCACGGCCACCAGTTGTGTGAGGCGATATTCGTCGTCGGCGTCGAGCTTGATCGCGCCCGCCTCGCGGTCGAGTTCGAGGACACACTTCGTGCCCTTGAAGTCGTAGCGGGTCTGGGTCTCCTTGATCGACTGGTTCACCGCGTTGTCGACTTCCTGGAAGTCGACGCTGGTGGAGATGTCGAAGGACTCTTTCTTGGCCATGGGCGTATCGTGGTTCGGTGAAGGTGAGAGGATAAGCTACGCCGCCACTCGCCGATTCGTAACTCAGACCGTCTATTGGCGCATGCCAAAGACCCGACGGGAATTCCTAGCCTCGACGACCTCCGCGCTCGCGGCCGCTTCTGCGGCGGCGGCGCTCGGACCGCTCCGGCTCGCTGCAGCACTCCGGGCCGAACCCTACGCGCTGGTGTTGGGCGTGACACAGGACGGCGGTATGCCTCAGGTGGGGTGCTACGCGGAGCGCTGCCAGCGGGCGCGGGCGCGGGCCGAGCCACGTTTCGCGGCTTCGCTGGCGCTCATCGACGCGGACCGGGACCGCTACTACCTCGTCGACGCGACGCCCGACATCACCCGGCAGCTGGACCTGATCGACGAGCCGGGCTTTCGCGACCGGGCGGGGCAGCGCAGGCCCTTCGATGGCATTTTCCTGACCCACGCTCACATCGGCCACTATGCGGGGCTCGCTGTCTTGGGCAGGGAAGGGCTCGGGATCCTCGCCACCCCGACGTACTGCACCACCCAGATGGCGGACTATCTGTCGACGAACGGTCCGTGGAGTCTGATGGTGAGCGAAGGCCGGCTCGATCTGAGGCCGGTGACACCGGGGCAATGGATCACCGTCGATTCGGGGCTCCAGGCTCAGGCGCTGCTGGTTCCACATCGGCCGGAGTTCTCTGATACCGTCGGCTGGCTCTTCCGGGGGCCGACGCAGACCATTCTCTATCTGCCTGACATCGACTCATGGGAGCGATGGGATCTGAAGATCGAGGACGTTGTGTCGACGGTGGATACGGCGCTCATCGACGCGTCGTTCTACTCCGGCGAGGAAGTCCCGGGGCGCAACATCGAGGATATTCCGCATCCGCTCGTGCCCCATTCCATGGATCTGCTCCAGGCCCGTGTAGATGCCGGCGATCGGGTGGTCTTCACGCACCTGAACAACACGAATCCGGCCATCTTCGAAGACAGCGTCGAGGCCGCCGAGATCCGCCGCAGGGGCTTCGAAATCGCCACCGAAGGCCAGCGCTTCCCGCTGTAGCGTCCCGACCCTGAGCTCCCTGCCCGACCATGACGCGTGATCGAACCCTCGTCGTTCCGGGCACTCAGGCGACCACGCTGAAGGACCAGGACGGTCGCACCGTCTACAACGCTGTGCGTATTGCCATCGGCCTCGATCGGGACGACCTCGGGGGTCGTGACCTGGTGGAGTGGCAGGAGCTCTTGAGGCTCGACCACGACCCCGGGAGCTGGGCCCCCGCACGCACTTCGAGAATCCGCGGGACCACGCTGGCGCCTGGCTCCGTGGTCGCGACTCCCTACGACCGATTGCCCAAGCCGAACGTTTCCTTCCCCTACGACTGGCGTCTCGATTGCCGGTATAATGCGCTGCGTCTACTCGAACGACTACGCGCCGACAGGCCGGCGCGGGGTCGATGGAATCTCGTGGGTCATTCGCAGGGCGGACTCCTCATCGTGCTCGCGAGTGCGCTCGCGCGGGACAGCGACGAATTCGCCTCACTGGTCGGACGGGTCGTCTTGGTAGGTTGTCCGCTCGCTGGCACGCAGCGAGCGAGCGAAGCGATCATGGTGGGTCGGGGTGACTTCGGCGACGACCCGCTGAGCTACGAGGCCGCAAGGCGTATGGCCCAGACGTGGCCCGCGCTCTACCAGATGCTGCCCGCGTGGGACTCCGTGCTCGACCCATCGGGTCGGAGCGTGCCGAGTGACCAGCAACTACTGCGTCTCGGAGGTTACCCGGAACCGTGGCGGGAGGGCATTCGCGAGGACCTGCTGGTCCGGGCGCGTGAGACACACGCACTCATGGCGGACCCGCTCTCGCGGCTGCACGGCGACATCCAGGTACTCGTCGTGCAAGGTGAGAAGCAGGATACTCCCACGTGGATCACTCGGGTGGGAGAAACGCTCGTCACCTCGGGAGCACCCGTGGGCGACCGCCCCCGCCCGGACTTCGGCATGACCAAGGGTGACACACTAGTCCCCAGCGATGTGACCGTCCGGTGGTGCGGCGACCGCTTCCGGTCCAAGGCGCTGAGGCTCTCGGGTAAAGTGAAGGGTCACGCTGCGTTGTGCGACGGCAAGTTTGTGGCCGAGAAGATCACGCGTTTCCTCGCCGCTCTCGTCGTCCTGTTCGCGGGTGCCGTCCATGGCGAAATCTCGGCCCAACAGTACCGGGTTCAGGCGGGCGGGACCGGAACGTTCACCGATGGCCATCTGCTCTTTGGTCTCGAGGGCACCGACGACCTCGGCGCATCCGACTGTGAACCGGGCGGCGTTCCGTGTGAAGTACCTGAATGGACGCTCGTGATTTCCGCGTACGGAGGGCTCGTGACCGAGGAGTTTCCTTTGACCGCTTTCGCCCAGGCTGGCCTCGAACGAAAGGTCGGCGAGGGGCTGGGATTGGGCCTGATGGGCTTCGCTCTCATGAAGCCCCGCCAGTGGGGACTCGTCGGCCGACTCGATGGCCTCGACGTCGGGGCTCTGAAGGCCGGCTATTCATGGGGCGATGAGGCCGGGGTGGTGCTAGCCGTCGAGGTGGCGTTCGCCTTCCTGGCCGATCTCGTTCGATGACGGCCTTTGCCGTCCCTCGATAGCGCGGATGGAGGGCAGGGTTTCGACTTGTTCTGTTGCATTGTCCGAAAAGAGATTCATAATTCTAGCATACGTAAACAAATGTTTCCGGCTTGGAGGAATTCCCATGCGTCGTGTGTTACTGACTCTCAGTGCGGTATTTGCCCTCGTAGTGCTGGCGAACCCCGTCGAAGCACAGTTCAAGATCGGTGTCCAGGGAGCGATGATCACCAGTGCCGCCGACATCCCAACGTTCGAGTTGAACGGGAAGCTGGGGGCCGGTGCCCGCCTCATGCTCGATCCGCCGCTCTTCCCGCTCGCGCTTGTCGGTGGCTTCGTCTACTACAAGCCGGACTGCGCAGACTGTAAGTATTGGACCGCGTCGCTTGCTGCACAGCTGCGCATTCCGCTTCCCTTGGTCGCGCCTTATGTGATCGGTGGGCTCCAGACCCGGGGCACCACGGCCGGTCCCGAGAGCGACGCTGAAACCGGCATCATGCTCGGAGCCGGCGTCCAGGTGAACCTCGGCCTGTCGCTCTTCCTCGAGGGCACGCTCGAGTTGAGCAAGGACGATGTCGCCGTCGCGGGAATCCCGGACCTCGACAGCCCGATCGTCATCAAGGGCGGTATTCTCATCGGCTAAGGCTCTTACGAGCTCACGCCGGAAGACACATCGGGGGGGGTCGCGAAAGCGGCCCCCCTTTTTCTTCGCCTAGATGCGGGCCTGCACCGTGTACAACTGGTGGTATCGGCCCTCCAAGGCCATCAGGTCGTCGTGTCTGCCGCGTTCGACGATCCTGCCCGACTCGATGACGAGAATCAAGTCGGCCCGCTGGATGGTCGTGAGCCTGTGCGCGATCACGATGGTCGTGCGGCCGCGAAGCAGGTCGTTCAAGCTCCGCTGAATCAGTGCCTCGCTTTCGGTATCCAGGCTCGACGTCGCCTCGTCGAGAAGCAGGATCCTTGGATTCGCCAGAAGCGCGCGAGCGATCGTCACGCGCTGGCGCTGCCCTCCTGACAGCTTCACGCCACGTTCGCCGATGATGGTTTCGAGCCCGTCGGGGAAGCGGTCCGAGAACTCGGACACGTAGGCCTTCTGGGCGGCCTCCGCGATCTCGTCCTCGGTCGCGGCCGGTCGCGCGAAGCGGAGGTTCTCCCGGATGGTCCCGTCGAAGAGGAAGTCGTCCTGGAAGACGAGCCCGAGCTGTTCGCGGTAGCTGGCGAGAAGGACGGTCCGGAGATCCACCCCATCGACCATTACTCGTCCCTTCTCGGGCTCGAGGAACGTCGCGGCCAGTCCTGCCATCGTCGACTTGCCGGAGCCCGAGCTGCCCACGAGCGCCACGACCATACCGGGCGTCGCCTCGAACGAGACGCCATGCAGGACGGGCTTGTCCTCCTCGTAGCGAAAGTGGACGTCTTCGAAGACGAGGTGACCTACCACGGGAGGCATGGTCTCGGTGCGAAGCGGGTCGTCGTCCTCCTGAGGCCATGACAGCAGTTCGGACGTGCGGTCGAGGCCGGCGAACGCCTCGGTCATCTGCGTACCGATGTTCGCCATCTGCAGGACCGGCGCGATCAGGAACCCGAGGAAGAGCGTGAAGGAGAACAGCTCACCGACCGTGAGCTGATCCTGGAGAATGAGCCACCCCCCGTATCCCATAATGAGGACACTGGCGAGCCCCATGAAGAACGCGCCCAGACTCGTCACGAGGCTCGATGTGGTCAGCGTCGTCTTCACGTTGTCGAAGATGCGCATGACGCCGTCGTGGAAGATCTCGCCTTCCTTGTCGACGGCGTGGAAGCCCTTGATGACCCGAATGCCGCCGAGGGCCTCGGTCAGTCGGCCCGTCACTTCGGCGCGAATCTTCCCACGCTCGCGAAAGGCCGGCCGGAGGGTCTGGAACGCCTTTGTCGACACGAATCCGAAAGCGGCCAACGGCACGATGGCCAGCCCGGTCATGATCGGATCGATACGAATCAGGAAGAAGAACGCGACGATCGCGGTGACCGTGCCGCCTACCAGTTGGACGAGTCCGGTCCCGACCAGATTCCGCACGCCTTCGACGTCATCCATGATGCGCGAGACGAGTTCGCCCGTCTTGGTGTTGTCGAAGATTCGCACGGGCAGCTGCAGTACGTGCTTTTGCACCTGTGAGCGGAGGTTGGCGATCAGGTGCTGCGCCTCGACGCTCAGCAGCATCGTCAGCGAGTACGACGTGGCGGCCTGGATGGTCACGGCCAATCCAACGAGCGCGATGATCCGAAAGAGAAGGTCGGCGTCACCATTCGCGATTACGTCGTCGATCAGGTACTTGGTCGATGCCGGCAGGACGAGTCCTGCGAGCCTGTTGAACAGGATCAGGACCAGGCCGAGCCCGATCAGCCGCCTTCTTGGCCAGATGATCTCCTCGAACGCGTGACGGAGGCTAGCGCCAGAGATCTTCTTCTGCGGCTTCGACATGGAGACAGGGGAGCGAGGGAGCCGGTTGAGAGAGCCGGAAAGATAAGCAGAGCTGTCCCGGGAGTCGCCCTGATCGGGCGATCGGCAAAGCAAGGTGCCGCCCTTGGGAGGGCTCCGCAGGCCGTGTAGCTTTGCCTTTCCCCGGGCGAGTCGGGGCGAGCCTACTGGGATCGATCGATGGCGAACGAAGAGAGAGACGGGTACGACCCGTCATCCGTGGAAGAAAAGTGGCAGCGTCTGTGGGAGGAGCGTGGCACGAACACGTTCACCCGCGAGGAGTTGGAGAACGCGGAGAATCCTTTCTACAACCTCATGATGTTCCCCTACCCCTCGGCCGAGGGCCTCCACGTGGGCAACATCTACGCGTTCACGGGCGCGGACGTGCACGGGAGATACCAGCGGCTCACCGGGAAGACCGTCTTCGAGCCGATGGGCTTCGACGCGTTCGGCATCCATTCCGAGAACTTCGCCCTGAAAATCGGCACGCACCCGATGGATCTGATTCCATCGAACGTGCGGAACTTCACGCGTCAACTGAAGCGGATCGGCGGAATGTTCGACTGGAATCACTCGGTCGATACCACGGATCCGTCCTACTACAAGTGGACGCAGTGGGTCTTCCTGCAGTTCTTCAAGGCGGGCCTCGCCGAGCGGAAGGAAGCGCCGGTGAATTGGTGCCCGTCGTGCATGACCGTGCTGGCGAACGAGCAGGTCGTGGGCGGTGCGTGCGAGCGTTGCAGCACACCCGTCGAGCAGCGTCGGATCGCGCAGTGGTTCTTCGAGATCACGAAGTACGCCCAGCGCCTGCTGGACAACCTCGAGCACATCGACTGGTCGCCCACCACCCTCAAGGCCCAGTCCAACTGGATCGGCCGGAGCACCGGTGCCCAACTTCACTTTCCCATCGTCAACGGGAAGGGCGAGGAGACGGGTGCCAGCATCGAGGTCTATACTACGCGGCCCGACACCGTGTTCGGTGCCACCTATATGGTGCTGTCGCCGGAGCATCCGCTCGTCGACCGGGTCACCGACGATGGCCTGAGGGCCCCGGTCTACGCATACATCGACAAGGCTTCCAAGAAGGATCTGGTTGCGCGCCAAAAGGCGGACAAGTCGAAGACGGGCGTCCCGACCGGAGGGTACTGCCGCAACCCAGCGACGGGCGAGCTGATCCCGATCTGGGTAGCGGACTATGTGCTGATGAACTACGGCACCGGGGCGATCATGGCCGTACCGGGCCACGATACGCGCGATTTCGAGTTCGCCACTCAGTTCGATCTTCCGATCGTCCGTGTTGTCGCCGGACCGGATGCCTCTTCCGACACACCCCTCGAAGAGGCCTACGTCGGAGCGGGCAAGCTGGTGAACTCGGGCGATTTCGACGGAACGGACACCACCGAGTCCGTCGACATCGTGACCCGCTGGGCGGCGGAAGCCGGTTGGGGTGAGGCGAGGGTCAACTTCCGGCTCCACGACTGGTGCATATCACGTCAGCGCTACTGGGGCCCGCCCATCCCGATCATCCATTGCGAGGCGTGCGGGCCGGTTGCGGTACCGGAGGCCGACCTCCCGGTAGTGCTGCCTCGGGTCGAGGACTTCAAACCCGATGACTCCGGGGTGAGCCCGTTGGCAAGAGTCGAGGAATGGTACCGGACGACGTGCCCAGAGTGTGGTGCGGCGGCCCGGCGCGAGACCGACGTGTCCGACACGTTCCTCGATTCCGGCTGGTACTTCCTTCGATATCCGTCCGCCGACTTCGACGATCGTCCCTTCGACCCGGCGATCACGAAGAAGTGGCTGCCGCTCAACACGTACATCGGTGGGAATGAACACGCCGTTCTGCACCTCATGTACTCGCGTTTCATCACGATGGTGTTGAAGGATCTCGGGCACATCGACTTCGAGGAGCCTTATGAGGTCTTCCGGGCGCATGGGCTGATCATCGCCGACGGCGCCAAGATGTCGAAGAGCAAGGGGAACGTGATCGTTCCGGACCCCATCATCGACGAATTCGGGGCGGACACGTTCCGGACCTACCTCATGTTTCTGGGTCCGTTCGAGGAAGGTGGCGACTATCGTCCTCAGGGAATTCAAGGGCCCTATGGATTCCTGCACCGTCTGTGGGATACCGTCGTGTCTGCTGTCGCCGGTCCGCCCGATGTGGACGTGGAGCGAAAAGTCCATCAGACGATCCGCCAGGTCAGTGAGCAGCTGCCGGCACTTCAGTTCAACACGGCGGTCGCCGCGCTGATGGAATGCCTCAATGCGATCCGAGCGGGTGGCCGGTCGGCCCTGCGAGCCGAGGTCGAACCGATGGTCGTGATGATTGCACCTTTCGCCCCCCACGTGGCCGAGGAGCTGTGGGAGCGACTGGGGCACGAGGGTAGCATTTTCGACGGGGCGAATTGGCCCGACTTCGATGAGGCCAAGACGATCGAGACTTCGATCGTCATCGCCGTTCAGGTCAACGGCAAGCTACGCGCCTCGATCAACGCTCCGGTCGACGTCAGCGAGGCCGACGTCGTTGTCGCGGCGCGCGCCGAGGAGAACGTTGCTCGGCATCTCGAAGGGGTAATGGAACGGCGCGTGATCTATGTGCCGGGACGTCTCGTGAACTTTGTCGTCGGATAAGGACCAGCTAATGAGTTCGTTGGAGCAACGATCGATCGATGCCATCCGTGTTCTCTCCATGGACGCGGTGCAAAAGGCCAACTCGGGGCACCCCGGGACCCCCATGGCGCTGGCGCCGGTTGGCTACGTGCTCTTCCATCGTCAGCTGCACCACAATCCGGCCGATCCCACCTGGCTCGATCGCGATCGGTTCATACTGTCGATCGGCCATGCCTCGATGCTCATCTACTCGCTCCTCCACTTGAGCGGCTACGAGGTATCCGAGGAAGACATTCGCAATTTCCGGCAGTGGGGTTCGCCGACAGCCGGTCACCCCGAGTACGGACACATTCCCGGCGTGGAGACGACGACCGGTCCCTTGGGGCAGGGTATCGCCAACTCCGTCGGGTTCGCATTAGCCGAGCGGTGGCTCGCCAAGCGCTTCAATCGCCCCGGCCACGAGGTCGTCGACCACTTCACCTACGCGCTCTGTTCCGATGGGGATGTGATGGAGGGCGTGTCACACGAGGCGGCCGAAATCGCGGGGCACCAGAAACTCGGCAAGCTCATCTGGATCTTTGACGACAATCGGATCACGATCGAGGGCAGCACCGACCTCTCTACGTCGACCGACCAGGCCAAACGTTTCGCGGGCTACGGATGGCATGTGGTGCACGTGAGCGATGGGAACGACCTGCAAGCGATCGACCTCGCCATCACGGAGGCCAAACAGGAGACCGACCGGCCTACGCTGATCGTGCTGCGCACGACCATCGCATTTGGGAGTCCGGGGAAGGCTGGCAGCGCGTCGTCGCACGGGTCACCCCTCGGAGCGGCCGAGATCGAGGCCACGAAGAGAAATCTGGGTTATCCGTCACTCGAACCGTTTCATGTCGATACCGACGTTCGGCAGCACTGGGCGGCATGCCTGCCGAAAGGCGAGCGGCTTCAAGAGGCGTGGACAGCCCGATTCGAGTCGTATCGCGCGGCGCATGCGGATCTCGCCGCGGAGTACGAACGGACGATGGCGGGTGAACTGCCGGCGAATTGGGATTCGGACATCCCCGACCTCGCCGCAGCGACGTCCGCTGACGCGACCAGAAACTGGTCCGGGAAGGTCATCCAGGGAATCGCCGGTCGGGTTCCCAATCTCATCGGCGGCTCCGCCGACCTCGCGGGTTCGAATAAGACCGACATCGACGGGGCGGACAGTCTGCTGCCCGAGTCACCGGACGGCCGCATCGTTCATTACGGCGTCCGTGAACACGCGATGGGCTCCATCATGAACGGTATGTCGTTGCACGGCGGCGTGCGGCCTTACGCTGGCACGTTCTTGATCTTCTCTGATTACATGCGCCCGGCCATTCGACTCGCTGGCCTCATGGGTCAGCCGGTCGTCTATGTGTTCTCCCACGACTCCATCGGGCTCGGCGAGGATGGTCCCACGCATCAGCCGGTCGAGCAGATGGCATCGCTGCGCGCGATTCCCAACGTGCTGGACCTGCGTCCAGGGGACGGTCCCGAAACGGAGATGGCGTGGCGCGTTGCGATCGAACGAACCGACGGCCCCGCATTTCTGGCGCTGAGTCGCCAGAAGGTCCCGCTCCTCCCTCGAGAGGGGAGTGCGGCGGATGGGGACGGCGCTTCACGGTTCGCCTCGGCCGAAGGTCTGCGCCGAGGCGGCTACGTGCTGGCGGAGGCGTCCACCGGCACGCCAGAGTTGATCATCATCGCGAGTGGGACCGAACTCGGTCTCGCCGTGGAAGCCCGGGCCCACATGGAGGCCAAGGGCACACCCACGCGCGTGGTGAGTCTCCCCAGCTGGTTTCTTTTCGCACGACAGGATCGAGAATACCGCGACGAGGTCCTGCCGCCCGCAGTGTCTGCTCGGGTCTCCGTCGAAGCGGGCAGCACCTTCGGCTGGGAGCGATGGATCGGGGATGGTGGCCGTGCCGTAGGGCTCGATCACTTCGGTGCGTCGGCTCCTGCCGAGGTCCTTTTCGAGCGGTTCGGCTTCACCGTCGAGAATCTGGATCGGGTAGCGGCGGAGATCCTGTAGGCCTCGGGTTGCGGAAGACGTCGGCCGGTAAGGTCGGCGGCGGGTACGCCGTAGGTCCTCTTGCTCTACCAATGGCGAGGAGACCTATTCAGCCCATGACGGTTTCGCGGACGGTTCGGGTTGTGGCGGTGTTGGCGCTTGCAAGTGCAGTGCTCGGGGGCGGGCCCCCGCTCGCGGCCCAAACCATCCAGGGGCGGGTCCTCGATGACCAGGATGATCGCCCGATCGTGACCGCCCTCGTGCGTCTCGTCGATGCGCAGGGGGAGCCGAGGGGCGTCAGCGCGGCTGACTCGTCGGGCTTCTTCAGGATCGTCGCCCCCGGACCGGGGGTGTACCGGCTGCAGGCTGAGCGACTCGGCTACGACGGTTTCGAAACGCCGCTCCTCGAGACGCAGAACCCCGAGGGCGTATATCCGATCGACCTGCTCATGCATCGCGCCCCGATTCCGATCCAGGGCTTGCAGGTTTCAACGGAGCGCGCGGAACGAGAGTTGCGCCTCATGATCGGAATGAACCCTCGATCGCTGAGACGGGCTCCGCTCTTCTGGGAGGAGATCCAAGGGCATATCGAGCGGGCTCATGACCTATCGGCGATGATGCGCTGGCAGAACGCCGGCGGGCTTATCGTGTACGAGACGACCGAGGGGCCGTGCTTCTCGGTCCGTGCGCGGGGCTGCCTGGCGATCTACCTGAACAGCATGGTGCTCAATCCACTTTTTACGGACGTTGTGCCCCTCGACATGCTTTATAGTGTAGTGATCCTTTATCCCAACGAGACGATCACATACCCCCAGGGGGCGGTTCTTTTGTACACGGAGGCTTGGCTGAGATGATCAGGCGCACAGGCACGACACTCGTCGTGGTATTCCTCGCAATGCTCGTGTCCACTTCTGCGACACAGGCACAAACCTTCCAAGGGCGAGTGAAGGACCGAGAGGACCGGTCGATCGCCACGGCAATGGTTCGACTCCTCGACGAGGGTGGCGAACCGCGAGGAGTGGCGATCGCCGACTCGGAAGGCTTCTACGAGTTGGAAGCGCCGGGTCCGGGTACGTACCGACTCGAAGCCGCCCGAATCGGCTACAAGAAATTCGTGACCGCGGCCGTGAGCGCGACGTCCAGAGGCGGCCTGTATTCGGTCAGCATGACTCTGGATCCAGCTCCCGTTGCGTTGGAGGGGATCACCGTTGAAACGCAGCGTGAAGACACGCGCCGTGAAATGGACAGGCAGATTCGCCTCGTCCTGGGGGTAAGTCCGAGTGCGCTACGGAATAGCCCGATGCAGGTCAACGCCATTATGGCCCACGCTCGTGACGGTCGGGGGCTCTCGGCGGCGCTGCAGAGGACCAGTCGTCTGGGACTCACCGTGCGTCAGACGACGGCCGGGCCGTGTTTCTCGCTCCGTGGCCAGGACTGTCTCCCCGTCTTCCTCGATGGTGCGCGGGTCAATCGTTCGCTGCTCGACCAGCTTCAGCTCGAGATGTTTTTCTCCATCGTTCTGGTTACGCCGGCCGACGGGGTGAGCACGTACCCCGGGGGTGCCCTGCTCCTGTATACCGAGGCGTGGGTGAGCTAGGCCTCGGAAAACTTGCTTCGCAGACTGGGGCGTTCCAGCGTGACCGCGCTGCTACGTCCCTCGTTCCGTGAGGTAGGTCATGATCTCCATCCCCTCGTTGTGGCTGCCGATCCTGCTATCCGGTGTGTTGGTCTTCCTGACCAGCTCGGTCATCCACATGCTCCTGACGTACCACAAGAACGACTTCGTCCAGGTGCCGAACGAGGATGCCGTCATGGACGCACTCCGTCCCATGAACATTCCGGCCGGTGACTACGTCATGCCCTATGCCGGTGGCATGGACGTAATGAACTCTGCGGAGTACAAGGCAAAGGTAGAGAAGGGGCCCGTCGCGTTCTTCACGGTGCTGGCCCCAGGATCGATGTTCAACATGGGTCCCCAGCTCGCGCAGTGGTTCGTGTATTCGCTAGTCGTGAGCGTGATCGCGGCGTATGTCGGGGGTCGGACCCTCATGGCCGGCGAGGACTACCTCGCGGTATTCCGTCTCACGGGAACGGTTGCATTCGCCTGCTATGCGATGGCGATGCCGCAGCGTTCCATCTGGTACAAGCAGAGATGGGGATCGACGGCGCGGACGATGTTCGACGGGCTCGTCTACTCGCTGGTCACGGCAGGAGCGTTCGGCTGGCTCTGGCCCGCCTG
Organism: Gemmatimonadota bacterium; assembly: GCA_027623325.1. GTDB lineage: Bacteria > Gemmatimonadota > Gemmatimonadetes > Longimicrobiales > Gaopeijiaceae > UBA2589. The sequence goes on along the minus strand of JAQBXY010000003.1, from coordinate 14,933 downwards.
ATCGCACGGAGTGCGCTCAGTTCGCCGAGATCGCTGCGGCAGCTAGCTCGAGGAGTTGTTCGCGGTCTACCTCGCCTACGAGGGCCTGCTCGATTCGAGGCGTAGCCCACGTCACTACGGGCATGGCCCGTCCCGCTTCACCGGGCCTATGCTCGGAGATCGCAGGCGGCCGTGCGATCGCGTCGTCTATGGGGACCAGATAGTGAGCGACCTGCACGCCGCTGTTCTTGTAGACGATCATCGCCCCACGCCGACCGTCGAGCAGGCAGATCTCGACGCGAGTCACTTCGAGGTGCGGGTGTCGGATCGGCTCGAAACGCACCCCGAGTTCCCGCTGCAGGAAATGAGTCACCTGAATCGGATCGCCGGTTTCGAGGTGATCCTCACCCACCGCGCGCCTCATATGGTCCTCGACGAAAACGCTGGGCGCGCTGACAGAGGCAGACGAAGGCCCCCGACTCATCAAGGCGAGGGCGACGATGAGAAGCATCGCGCCGGCCGCCGGCCCGATCCCCAAGCGCATCGATGCGATCCGTGGGACGATAGAGTGGGTTCGATCTGACGACCGGACCTGGGCCAATGCGTCGAAGACTCGCTCTCGAAGCTGGTCCGGAACCCGTACGGCCCGCGCACGATCGTACAGATCGAGGAGCGCGCGATCCTGAGCGAAGTACGCGCCGCACGCGGTGCATGTGCGAACGTGTTCTCGCGCGATCACGACGAGGTCTGCCGCCAGCCGCGGCCGCTCCGGAGGCCAGAGGCCCGCTCGAGCTTCGTGACAATTCACCTATTACATCTCCGTGCCGGTTCGACGGAGGCCGGGAGCGGACATGATCTCCCGCATCAGCACGTCGCGGTACCCGAGTAGCTTCTCCAAATCTGCGACATCGACCTCGAGGATCGACGCCGCATCGGCGTAGCTCCATCGGCGAAGCAGGACGAGCCACAGGGCCGCGCGTGGTCGTGGCGGCAGCACGGCGGCTGCGGCGAACAGTTCGGTCGACCCCAGCGACTCGAAGGTGACAGGATCGAGTGCGACCCTCCTCGCGGTGTCTTCGGGGAGGACGAGCGGTCCCTCTCGGAGATGGCGTAGAAAGGAACGGACCAACCGAGCTTCGAGCCACCGACGAATCTCGTTCGGGCCAGCGTCCCTCTCATGTTCCTTGAAGGCGAGAGTCACGGCGTTGACCAAGAGTTCCTCGGCACCGCGAGGGTTTCCGCCCGCCAGAAAAAGCGCCCCTTGGTAGAGGGCGTCCAGTTCGGTTCCGGCCAGCTCTTCGAAGGTCCTCGACATCCTGCGTCGTCTCCCGGGAGTCGCGGTCATCCACGTCTGCAGAGAGATGAATACCGGTCGACTAGAAAAGGTTCTACGGCCCGAGGAGGGCAGGGGGAAGCGGGGGCACACGCGTCACTCGGCTGCGGCGTCGGGGTCGACGGCCGACCGGTCGATCGTAGAGCGTCGTCGGTTGGCAGCCCACCCGGTGGGCCCAGGACCGCCAGGACTTTCCGTGTCCGAGGCTCCCCGACTCCAGGTAGTCAGCAATGTGCGCCATCTCGTGGAGCAGCGTGTCGATCCTCTCGGCCCCGTTGCCGGCCAACATGAGGTCGATATTGAGCGCGATCTCGATCACGTATCGACTTCCGTCGGGCCGTTCTCCCGGAACCATGTGGCCAAGTGCGGATTTCATGCGACGGCTCAACCGGACCGGAACGTCTGCGGGAAGGCCACTCTCGAAGCGCGTCTGATTGAAGTAGCGGTACAGAGTCCGGAGGTACGCGCGCTGTTCATCAGTCGCGCTGCAGTGGGTCCGACCGAAGTTCGGGTCCTCGCGAGTGCGCGCCAGATGTCGGGCTCGCGCTTCCTCGATTGCGATCGCGACCTCGGGCCAGTCGCCCACCAAACGGGCGGCACGTTTCGACGCCGCCGAGCGGACACCGCCCTCGATTGCGAGCGTCGCGAACGCGTCGAGCAAGGAAGGCGGCGCCAGTCTGTAGGCGGAATGGACGTTGAGAACGGTTCCTCGCTGCGTCAAAGACCAGACCGTATTTCGATTGGTCCTGAAGCGAACGCGGCTTACGCGCTTCGCGCCGCGCCGTCGGAGTTCGTGAAGGAAGTCAGTAGTTGTCAGCATCTTACGGCCCTGGGGTGTTCTGATTGCCCACCTAAGCTACGGTACCGGATATCGTATCCGGAAGATCATCGAAACACTGTATATAGTATTTCGTAAAAAAAGCCTATTGCGCGTTGACGCGATTTCGTGCTACGTAAATTGAATCTCCATGTAACCCGCGTGGTAAACCCAGTCCTGGAGGCACACCCGTGGCGGCCAAGAAGAAGGCGGCACCCAAGAAGAAGGCAGCACCGAAGAAGAAGGCAGCACCGAAGAAGAAGGCTGCGCCGAAGAAGAAAGCGGCAGCCAAGCCGGCAGCGAAGAAGGCAGCCGGAGCGAAGAAGCGTCCTGCTCGTAAGACGGCGCCGAAGAAGGCGACGACTGCGAAGAAGGCTGCGCCGAAGAAGAAGGCTGCGCCTAAGAAGAAGGCCGCGCCGAAGAAGAAGGCTGCGCCTAAGAAGAAGGCTGCGCCGAAGAAGAAGGCTGCGCCGAAGAAGAAGTAGTAGCATTTCGTAGTCCCTCTCTTCCGAGAGAGTCGGCGCCGACGTCCTGAGGGGCGTCGGCGCCTTTTGCTTATCGACTCCTACGGGGTGCCGCGACCAGCGGATCGCTCCGGCTTAGATTTCCGCGCATGAGTGGATACACCACAACACGAGGCGGTCGGGCCGTTCCGCTGAAGGAGGCGATCCTCCGTGGCCTTGGTCCGGAAGGAGGCCTCTATGTCCCTGTGGCCATTCCCATGCTCCCGAACACTGAGGTGCCTCCCGCCCCCGGCATGCTGACGAGTCCCGATGGCGATGGGTGCGACACCCTCCTCCGGATCGCGAAGTGGGCGGCGCCCGCGCTCTTCCCGGGTGTCCCAAGAGCGACGGTAACTCGGGTTGTCGAACGATCGCTGACGTTCCCGATTCCGCTTGTGGAGGTCGAAGCGGGGCGTTTCGTGCTCGAGTTGTTTCACGGCCCGACCCACGCCTTCAAGGACGTCGGCGCCCGTTTCATGGCAGCGCTCATGGAGGAGGTCGACGAGGGCGAGCCGGCTTCCCGGATCGTTCTTGTCGCGACCTCGGGGGACACGGGCGGGGCGGTCGCAGACGCGTTTCGCGGACTCGCCGGGACCTCTGTCGTGGTGCTCTTCCCGGTCGACGGCATCAGCGCACGCCAACGCCGACAAATGACGACGCTCGGCGAGAACGTGCATGCGCTCGCAGTGCGCGGGACGTTCGACGATTGTCAGCGTCTCGTGAAGGAGGCGTTTCTGAGCACCACGGAGTCGGTTGCTCACCGCCTGACCTCCGCGAACTCGATCAACGTGGCCCGGCTGCTTCCACAGATACTGTATTACGTGTACGCGGCGCACGTCGTGCCTCGGCCGCGTTTCGTGGTGCCCTCCGGCAACCTCGGGAATCTGTGTGCAGGACTCATGGCCATGCGAGCCGGTGTGCAGACGACGGGGTTCATCGCCGCCGCCAACGCCAACCGAGGCTTCATCGACTTTCTCAACGGCGCTGACTTCGAGTCGCGTGCCTCGGTCACCACGTCGTCGAATGCCATGGATGTAGGTTCGCCGAGCAATCTCGAACGGCTGTTGTGGCTCTATGGCGGAGACGCCCATGCGCTGAGACGCGACGTAACAGGTGTGTCGGTTTCGGACGAGTCAGCGACGGAGTGCATCGCGGACGTCTACCGTGCGACGGGCTACATCCTCGATCCCCACTCGGCGGTGGCGTACGAAGCGGCGCGTCGACATGATGCTCCGTCAAATGAGGCGCTGGTTATCTTGGCGACCGCACATCCTGCGAAGTTTCCTGAGTCCGTGGAGGATGTCATCGGACGTGCGATTCCAGTGCCCCCGGACTTGGCTGCTCTCGAACACCGTGCCGAGCGCATGGAAACGATCGCCCCCACACTCGCTGCCCTGCTCGTCGAACTGGAGAAAGCGTCCACGTGATCGAACTGAATGCGGCCCGTGTGCGAGTGCCGGGCTCGACGTCCAATCTCGGATCGGGATACGACACCATCGGACTCGCGCTGAACCGGTACCTGGATGTTTCTTTCGAGCCTTCGGATGGCGAGGGTCTCGTAGTCGAACGCTCCGGAACGCTGGCCTCTCTCGATGGCGAGGACGGGCCCGACCTAGTGGCCACGACCTTTTCCAAAGAGTTGGGCAAGCATCGGATCGTTCCGCGGGGCACGCTCCGACTGCGCTCTCAAATTCCGGTGGCCCGCGGGCTCGGTGCGTCAGCGGCAGCGGTGCTGGCCGGGTACGATCTCGCCAGAGCGGTTCGGGATGAGGCGCGGGACGACGATTCGGCGTTCGCCGTCGCGATGCGTCACGAAGGGCATGGAGACAATGCCGCCCCCAGCCTGTTCGGCGGCCTGCGTGCAGTTGCGCTGACCGCTGACGGCCCCGTTGTCATAGGTCTCCAGCTGTCGGAGCGGGTCGGCTTTGCCTACGCGGCTCCGGCGGCCGGGGTGTCGACGAAGGAAGCGCGAGCGATCCTTCCGAAAACGGTGCCGCACAAGGTGGCGGGTGCCGCACTCGGACGCGTCGTCGCCCTCATCCGCGGCCTGGCAGAGGCCAATCCTGAGCTCATCCGCATTGGCATGAAGGATGAACTCCACGTTCCGCATCGCCTGTCACTCATCCCCAGCGTAATGGCGGCGATGTCGGTCGGAGTGGATGCCGGCGCTTGGGGCGTGACGATCTCCGGAGCCGGGTCGGGGCTCATCGCGTTGTGCGACCCGAGCGATGCGGACGCGGTGGCTTCGGCGATGCACGAGATCTTCGACGCGGGTACGGGTGACCCAGAGTGTGTCGGCTACTCCGTCCGGCCTTCGGGAGACGGATTGATGCGCGTCGAACCGTGAGAAGTGACGACTCCCCGACACCCCCATGACAGGTAGGCGGTGCTCGTGATTCGACCAGCCACGAATGCCGCGAAGGCGGCGGTCGCACCCACGAAGTTGAGGCCCCATCCAAGTGACACGAACGTGATCGCTACCGTGCCCACTTCGACGGCACTCGCGACCGTGATGTGATGGGTTCGCCTGCCCACCAGAAGTATCGCGCGCTGCAGTGACAGCAACACCGAGAGGGCGGGGAGCACGACGATCAGGCGAGTGGGGGTCAGCGCGAAGCCGGCGAGGACGGGGCTCAGCCCCGAGACGTCGCGAAAGTAGAGGTTGGAGAGCGGAGGGGTGAACGCCACGAGGGCGAGCGCGGCGGACGTTGTCACGCCCAGCCCGATCGCGAAGCGACGTAGGGCGTGCAAATGCTCGAAGCGGTCGCCGATCAGTGCGATCGCAACGTCCTGAAAGGCGAGGCCCAGGGATCGAAAGAAGAAAGAAAGGGAGTGGACCACGGGAAAGACCGCCAACGATTCGACTGGGGAAATGCTCCTGCCCATGAAGAACGTAAGCATCGGCTGCACGGTCAGACCGATGAGGGACGTCAACGCGAGCGGGTAGTAGAACTTCGCGATCTCCCAGTACGTGATCTCGCGCGCATCGCCGCTGTCGAGGCCACCCGCCAGAATCGATCGGACTGTGGATGCAGCCATGAACCGAGCAGCGATCGCCTCCGTGGTAACCCCGGTCGCGAGAGATAGACCTCCGACCCATGCGCCGGGAATCCCGAGAACGAAGAATCCGACGAGCGCGGCTGCGACCATCGCGAACAAGCGGATCACTGTGCCATATGCGACCAGCTTCGTCCGGCCCGAACGGATGAGCACCCCTTGCAGGAAGCGGCGATATCCGATGGCGCTCGGCCAGGGCAACAGAAACCAGAGGGCTCCGTAGGTAAGGTCGGCTATCTCTCGCGGCACGCCCATGAGCGACACGATGAGTCTCTCGTAGATCGCCGGTATGAGCACAACCAACAGGATGACCGTGGTACCGAGGCAGAGCGCCCTCGAGAAGTTGCGGAGCTTGATGAAGCTCTCGCGGTCTTTCACAACCGAAGTCGCCGCACTCATCAACATGATGACGGGAGCCTCGATCAGGATCGCCAGCGCGAAGGCGACGCCGTAGGCTGCCAGGTTGAACGTCGGAAACGGCAGACGAGCGATGATGGCTGCGAGGAACGGGCCCTCCGATGCCATCATGATCCAGGTCGCCGCGAGCGGAGCCCAGAAGAGCAGGATCGAGCGTTGGGAGCGTGGCCCGGTCGTTCGGTTCAAACAGTGACCCCGGAGCGTGGACCCGGCGTCAGGAGTGAGGCCAAGTTGTGCTCACCCAGGTTGGATCCGACGCATCTGCCCCCGCACTGGAACCCAGCACGCCATCGAGATTGTTGGGGGTAAAGTCTCCGACGTTTTGGCCCATACCCTCCATCATCGACCAGTAGCCGACGAGTCCCGTTTCGGAACCGGTCATACGCATGTCCGTCCATGTCCATCATGATCGACGCCTGGGCGCGTGCGATGTTCCACACGCACACTTCGTGGAGCTGACCCGGGAGAAAGAGCGACTCCGTCGGATCGCCGCCGAGGTAGAGGGCTTCCGTGCTCGCGGAGATCGCCCCGGTCAGCGCAGTGTTTGCGTCCAACATGCCGTTGAGATAGAGCCGCATCTCCGCGCCATCGTACACACCCGCAACGTGGTTCCAGGCGTTGAGCGTGAGATCGCCGACGGACGCGACGCAGCTTTGAGCTCCACCATCGATGAAGATGCAGAAGTCGATCCTGCTCCCGAAGACCCAGAGCCCGTAGCGACCCCAAGATCCCGGGCCGTCCTTCTGAATCAGCCCCGGTTCCCCGGAAACGTTGCCGGTGAAGTAGAACCAAGCACTCAGCGTGATGTTGCCGGTGATATCCAGGGCCGGTGCGTCAGTCACTGTCACGTAGTCATCGACACCGTCGAAGCTCAGCGCCGCAACGTCCGTGTCCATAGGCATCGCAGGATCTTCGGAGCACCCTTGGGCAACGGTCATGGAGACCAGAAGCAAGAGCATGCGGATCGTGCGAACGGGAGAATGCATCTCGGCCTCCTGTGTTGAGCGAGTGTCAGAAACCAATCTAGAAGATTTGACGGACCGAGTCTCCACGGCGGGGAGGGGTGTACCGCTGGGCCGACAACACGAAAAAAGCCCCCCAGGTCGAAGACCTGGAGGGCGCGGACGGAGCGCGAGGGATTCGAACCCCCAAGCCCTTTCGGGCGCTCGCTTTCGAGGCGAGTGCAATACCGTTCTGCCAGCGCTCCCCAACACGAGGCCTGCAGTTCCCATCTAATCGGGGCGCCCGGATTCGAACCGGGGACCTCTGCGACCCGAACGCAGCGCTCTACCGGACTGAGCCACGCCCCGGAATTCTCGGGTACCTCTACTCAACCACGGACGGGGTGGGATGGAGCTGCGGTGCTTCGCATCCTCGCTCCTCTCGCGTGTTGCCGTTCTGGCGCTTCGCGGTTCCCTGTCTTGCCGCTCGAGTCAAACCCACGCTGCGCTCTTCTTCGAAGATCTCGTGGGTTCGAACCCCCGTACCTTTCCTGTCTACTCAACCACGGACGGGGTGGGATTCGAACCCACGCGGGCGTGAGCCCACACGATTTCCAATCGTGCGCCTTAAGCCACTCGGCCACCCGTCCAACGAAGCCGTGGTGCGACCCGTGTTCACGACCTTTACGGCGGGAGTGGGATTGAGCTGCGGTCGCTTCGCGATCCTCGCTCCTCTCCACTCGCCTCGCTCGTTCCGAGCCAAACCCACGCTGCGCTCTTCTTTGAAGAGCACGTGGGTTGAACCCCACTAAGCCTGTCTGCACACCACCCAATCTTACGGAGGGAGTGGGATTCGAACCCACGCGGTGTTGCCACCAACGCCTTAGCAGGGCGCCGCCATAAGCCACTCGGCCATCCCTCCCCAAGGACGCACCGCGCGAAGCGCCACGTCCCCATGCATTGCCCCGCTAGGGATCGAACCTAGACTCTTCGGAACCAGAATCCGACGTGTTGCCAGTTACACCACGGGGCAGCAGAGCCACCAGTCGGATTTGAACCGACGACCCCGTCATTACGAATGACGTGCTCTACCAACTGAGCTATGGTGGCAATCGTATCAGTGGAGCCGAGGGGTCTCGAACCCCTGACCTCAGCGTTGCGAACGCTGCGCTCTCCCAGCTGAGCTACGGCCCCTTGTCTTCGTCTCCCATGGGCGCGACAGGATTCGAACCTGTGACCTCTACGATGTCAACGTAGCGCTCTAACCAACTGAGCTACGCGCCCGATCCTTGTTGACCACCACGCTCCGACATGCGCCCGGAGGGATTCGAACCCCCGACCTCCTGGTCCGTAGCCAGGCACTCTATCCAGCTGAGCTACGGGCGCAACTATTGAACAACATGCCCACGACAGGACTTGAACCTGTACGCCGTTTCCGGCACTGGTCCCTCAAACCAGCCTGTCTACCAATTCCAGCACGTGGGCAACACAAACAATCTGCGGTCCAATCGACCGTACCATGCTCGAGGAGGGACTCGAACCCTCACGGGGTTGCCCCCACAGGGTCCTGAACCCTGCGCGTCTACCAGTTCCGCCACCCGAGCTCTGTTGAGATGCGGCCTAAAGAGCCACCCAACATGGAGCCGAGGGGAATCGAACCCCTGACCTCTTGAATGCCATTCAAGCGCTCTCCCAACTGAGCTACGGCCCCCTCCACACGACCTGGGAAGCCTCGCGCCAGGGGCGCGTTGAGCTTCGAAATCATTTCAAATAGCGAAGAGCGGGGCTGACGAGACTCGAACTCGCGACCTCCGGTGTGACAGACCGGCACTCTAACCGACTGAGCTACAGCCCCTCTTGTACTACCCAACGACCTCATGCTTCTGTGCTGCCAGTACCCCGACGGGGAATTGAACCCCGATTGCCAGGTTGAAAACCTGGTGTCCTAACCATTAGACGACCGGGGCTCTCATCCCATCCTACAGGCCCGGAGGGACTCGAACCCCCAACCCCCGGTTTTGGAGACCGGTGCTCTACCGATTGAGCTACGGACCTCTGTTCCCTGCTGCCCTCGCTACCCTGAGGGTCCCATCATGGCCAGGGGCGGAATCGAACCGCCGACACCATGATTTTCAGTCATGTGCTCTACCAACTGAGCTACCTGGCCCAGACAAAAAACCCGCCCGAGCCGATGCCGGCGCGAGCGGGAAGTCATCGGAGAAGGCCCAGTTACCGGCTCTCCGCTCCCGCCCGCATTCGCGTACTCCATGTATCGGACACCGTCCAGAGATCCGAAGTGGTCATCGCTTCTCCATGGGATCTACCCGAACATGGGAAGCGCCGCCTGGCGGCGGCGCTTCACGAATACATAGCGGGGGCAGGATTCGAACCTGCGACCTTCGGGTTATGAGCCCGACGAGCTACCAGACTGCTCCACCCCGCAACAGGGCAAAGAAGTTAGTCGAGCCCCCGAGATGAGGTCAACCCGCTGAGAACGCTTGCGTTCCGCCCTCTTGGGAGCCCACTTCTAGGCGAATCTTCCTGCCATGGTGAGCCGATGCTGAGCAGCACCTTCATGGATCTCGCGATCGCTCTTGGACTGGGCCTCCTGGTGGGTCTACAGAAGGAGCGAGCGGAGTCTCCGTTAGCCGGTTTGAGGACCTTCGCTCTGGTCTCACTGACCGGGGCGATCGCTGCCCTGGTCGGGGCCGCGACCTCCCCCCTCGTGATTGCCGCCGGGCTGCTAGCCGTCACCGCGTTGATGGTGACCGGAAACATGATTCTGGTACGGGGGCCGGGCACTGATCCAGGTCAAACAACCGAAGCCGCTGTCGTCCTCATGTATCTCGTGGGTGCGTTCGTCGTCGTCGGTCCCCGCGAAGTGGCGATCGTCTGTGGCGCGACGATCGCCATGCTGCTTCACCTTCGAGGGGAGCTACGCACCTGGGTCGGCCTTCTGAGCGACGGGGATGTGCGGGCGATCATGCAGTTCGTGGTGATTTCGCTCGTGGTCCTTCCCGTTTTGCCCGATCAGACCTTCGGACCGTACGCGGTCATCAATCCGCGCCAGGTCTGGTGGATGGTCGTGCTGATCGTCGGCTTGAACCTTGCTGGATACGGGGCGTTCAGGGTCATGGGCGCCCGGACGGGAACGGCGCTCGCCGGCATCCTGGGTGGCGTCATCTCGAGTACGGCGACGACAATGTCGTACTCGCGTCTCACGAGAGTGGATGCGAGCAAGAACGCGAGCTGGCGAGTCGTCCTCATCGCGATCCTCTCCAACCATCGTCTTTGCCTCGTCGTCGAGCGTGTATGGTGCGAAAAGGGAGGGGCCGTTCATCGAGAGTCAGGAGCTCGATCCCATCTCACCGTACGCCGAGTCGAAACAAGCCGGTGAGGTACTCTGCGCTCGACACCACGAGCGATACAGGTCCAACGTTTCCTGTCTCCGCTTTTTCACCGTGTATGGTCCGAGACAACGGGCCGACATGGCGATCCACCGCTTCGTGCTCCGTTGTATGGAGGGTCAGTCGATTCCCCTCTTCGGAGACGGCTCCTCGAGCCGGGACTACACGTACGTCGACGATATCGTGGACGGCGTGGAGCTGGCTGCTGATCGGTGTTCGGGGATGGCTACCTACAATTTGGGTTCGGGTCGCCCCGTGGCCCTGAGTGAAGTCGTTCGAGTCATCGGGGAGGCCGTGGGTGTGGAGCCCTGGATCGAGTGGCTCACTGCACAGCCGGGAGATGTCCCGTTCACGCACGCCGATATCGGCAAAGCGGGTGCGGCCCTCGGATACCAACCCCACGTGCGACTCGAGGAAGGGGTCGAGCGCTACGTCGAGTGGGTCAGGCGGTCACGCACTCGTAGACGACCGCCGGTGGGATATTCCGGAGTGTGAATCCGAGTCGCACATCCTCGTATCTCGCGTTCAGCTTCCCGAGATAGGACGGGCTGTACTGGTACTGGATGAACGTCCCGCCCGAGCGCAGGCAGGACTGCGTCACCTCGAGAATTTCGTCAGCGAGCTCGTCATCCAGAATGCTTAGGGGCACGCTCGACACGATGTAGTCGACTTCGGCGATGCCTGCCCCTTCCAGGACCTTCCTGAGATCCGTCGCGCACGCGTGGTGCACCGTGAGCCGCGCGTCGTCGATCTCTGAGCATGCTCTCGCGAACTCCTCTTCGACCTCCACGCACGTCAAGTGGCATCGCGGCGACATGCGTTTGAGCAGCGTCTTCGTGATACACCCCGTGCCCGCACCCAATTCGACGATGGACGTGGCGGTCGCGAAGTCGATCGGTCGCAGAAGGCGATCGATCAGGAATCTCGAACTCGGCATGATCGTGCCGGACGTCCGGATATTTCGGGCGAGTCTTATCAAGGAGATCTCGGTTGATCGGCCGCGTGTCGCGACCGATGGTACGAGGGGGAGGGCCGACCCACCCGGCCTGAAGAAGATAGGTGAGTCGTGGCGTCAGGACGATGGTTCGAGGAAAATGGCCGCTTCAGGCCTTTGTCCATCGCCCTCGCATGACGCGTCGCCAGAGCGGCGGAAAGACCGCGATCCAGAAGCACCCGTAGTATCCCGAAGGCAACGTAGGTACGTCATCATAGGGCTGGAGCCTCCAGAAAGGCTCACTCGCCCTCATGTGATGCGCCGGGTGGCGGGTCAATTCGAGCAGAGTCCACCGTGACCAGCGCTCCTCCGACTGCCAGGAATGCTGCTCCGTCTGCCGCTCACCGAGTTGTCGAGTGAGTCCGTAATGGCGGATGTAGTTGATGTATTCGAGCAAGAATACCGCGAAGGCCGCCTGCGATACGAACGCTACGGTGACCCACAGCCCCGCGAGCGCGTACATGCCCGCCACCAGTAGGACCTGGAGGCCCATACCGCGAAGCACCGGATTGTTCGCGCCCCTCTGATCCTTGGCCGAGTGCACACGGACCGCGTCGATGAACTGACCGGGCACCGTCCGAGCGACGAAGTGCCATAGCGACTCCCCATCGCGGGCGCTCGCCGGGTCCGCCGAGGTCGCGACGAGCCTGTGGTGGGTGTGGTTGTGCTCCGTCGTGAAATGGAGGTACAGCACCGAGAGCAGATTCACTCTCCCCACCCACCACGAAATCGACCGTGGCCGCGTGTGCCCCAACTCATGCGCGACGATGATCCCCGACACTCCCGAGCTGAGTCCCGTGCTCGCCGCCGCTACCCACGTCGTCCACGCGTTCCCGTCGAGGCTCGCCCGGTACAGCAATGTTCCGAGCGCGATGAACTGCACCAGGGCGTGAACGTAAAGCAGGGCCTCGAATGGCCGACCCGACTCGTGGGGTGGCCGGGGGCGTTCGGCTTTTCCGAGCGTGACGTCGAGGGCCGGCCCAAGCACCAGCATGTAGAGCACCCCCGTCACCACCCAGGCCCCGCCCAGCAGATTCGTAGAGAGCACCAGCAACGGGCTGATGAGCCCCAGGAGGTGCCAACTCCATGCTTCGGGCCGTTCCGCCTGATTCGGCTCGGGGTGGCTGGGCGAATTGCGGTTCAACGTCGTCGTCGGTCCGGTTCGGGCGCGCGACACGCGCGGTTAGGCCCTTCTTGTCCACTGAGGAACGGCGGGCAGGGTAGGGTGGGGGGCCGGTGCCTCGCAAGCCAAGGCACACTTCGCGGCCCGGCTTCCAGAAGGGGGAGGAAGCCCTTACTTTCCCGGTTCTTCGGGACGTGGCGCAGCCCGGTAGCGCACCTGAGCCGAGCGACCCGGGCGGTCGTGGTTCTTACCGGAATAGGTGCATCGCGAGACGAGCGAGGATCGCCGAAGGCGACCGGAGCTCCATGGGGTTCAGGGGCCACCGTGGTACCCGAGCCCCGTTCAAATCGGTAGTTTTGCAGTTCTTCGGGACGTGGCGCAGCCCGGTAGCGCACCTGAGAATGGGGTTCAGGGGGTCGCCGGTTCGAATCCGGCCGTCCCGATTTAGAGGAAGTGATAGCCCCGCTTGGTCTTAGCTGACTGGGCGGGGCTTCTCACATCCCTAGCTTCGAGCCGTTCCCGCTCTAGCGGTTGGGGCGTGTGGGGAGCTTCCGCCCGAAGGCTAACCCTCAGTCTCAGCCGGGCGGGTCGTGGCGATTCTAGCGTCTCTCGACGGTGGGAAGATGTCGCGAGTTCATTCCCCGACGGCTACGGATACCAGTCGAGACTCATCGTTAGGTATTCACCGAGCGGCCCTGACGCGCCGCCGGCAGAGACGCCCCAATCTCGCCCAAGGTCATAACGTGCCCACCCTCGCAGGCGCTCATTCCGACGGTCCTGGAGTTGCCCCGATTCGGTGGACACCTGATCTCTAAGAGAGCAAGGAGTCCACGATGCCAAGAACGAGACCGCCGTACGCACCGGAGTTCCGGCACCAGCTGGTCGAGCTGGTGCGCTCTGGACGTACGCCAGAAGAGTTGAGCCGGGAGTATGAACCGACGGCTCAGACGATCCATAACTGGGTGAAGCAGGCCGGCCTGGATGGAGGGGTCCGCAGTGACGGCCTGCGGACAGAAGAACGGGAGGAACTCCGACAGCTGCGGCGGGACAACAAGCGCTTACGCATGGAGCAGGAGATCCTAAAAAAAGCCGCGGCCTGGTTCGCTCGGGAGAGCAACTCGATCCCAGATCGGGGTTCGAGTTCATGAAGGCGAATCAGGCCGAGTTCCCAGTGCGTGTGATGTGCCGGGTGCTGGATCTCTCCCCCAGCGGCTACTACGCCTGGATTCGTCGGCCACCTTCGCGAAGAGCGAAACGAGACGCGGAGCTCGTGGTCAAGATCAGGAAAGCGCACAACGACAACCGGCGGGTCTACGGACGGCCCCGGATCTATGCGGAGCTCAAGGACGAGGGTGAGCGCATCGGCGAGAAGCGTGTGGGTCGGCTCATGAAGGCCGAAGGGATCGTGGGCGTAAGCAGGCGCCGAGGCCCAACGACCACAACCAGGGGCAAGGATGTGCGCCCTTGGGCTGATCTCGTCGAGCGGGACTTCCAAGCCGATGGTCCCAATCAGTTGTGGGTGGCCGACATCACGTATGTCCCGACGTGGGCGGGCTTCCTGTACTTGGCTGTGGTTCTCGATGTCTGGAGCCGCAGGATCGTTGGATGGTCCATGGCCACGCATCTACGTACTGAACTCGTGCTCGATGCCCTGGACATGGCGGTGCATCAGCGGCGACCACAGGGGGTCGTACATCACAGCGACCAAGGCACGCAATACACGTCGATTGCGTTCGGGCTGCGCTGCAAGGAAGTCGGCGTCCGACCTTCGATGGGCACGGTGGGTGATTGCTACGATAACGCGATGGCCGAGAGCTTCTTCGCGACGCTCGAGTGTGAGCTGCTCGACTTGCACCGGTTCCGGACCCAGGCCGAGGCCAAGATGGCGGTCTTCGACTTCATCGAGGGCTTCTACAACCCGCGCCGCCGTCACTCATCGATCGGCCAGATGTCGCCGGTCACCTTCGAGCGACTTCACTGCGCGACCTGTCAAGCTGAGGCCGCGTGATGCAGATACCTTCGTCGCACCCGTCCCCCCGCTACCGCGGGGAAACGTGGCTGTACAGCGGCCACGGGACGGTCATAAACTCAAGTACTCACCCGTCCACCAAAGCGGGACAGCTCCAGCGTAGGGTCTTCATGGGGAGATCCTCGGGTTGGATTTCTGCCGGCTCGGGCCTCCGAACTGAGCAGCGGTTCACTTTCTACACGGATGAACTTTCCCAGCGACCCCCCGGAGCGTAGTATCACTTTCTGCCTAGGGTATGTCTTTTTCGAAGATTAGCGGTTGATCACTGTCCTTTCACGCAACTCGAGGGTCGTTTCGGCGTTGTACTCGGCGATGCCAGACGATCGCTCGGTC
>JAQBXY010000041.1 GCA_027623325.1 Gemmatimonadota bacterium | reverse complement strand
CCCGCCCCGTTGCGTGGCCCTACCGTCATCATGAGCTTTTCTGCCTTGGAGCCGGGCCACCACAGGCGTGGTCCCAGGTCCCGTTCAGGCAGGGTGTCCCTATGCGGCATATGTGCGTCCCGATGCTGCAATGTGCGCTCACCCTGGCGCTTCTCTGCGCACCCCGGTGGGTGGCGGCCCAGTCCGAACCGGTCCCACTCACCCGTCTGCATCAGCTCCCGACGACGGACCTATTGAGACCAGGGACGCTCGCCGGAGAATGGGGAGAAACCACGACCTTCGGAGGGCAGATCGCCGAGGGTGGCGGGGGGAGCGGCAACCAGACCTACCAGGCTTGGGCCGAAGCGGGCCTCCACCGTCGGGTCATGCTCTTCGCGTTCTTCGACGGAAACGACGATCCCACCTATGGCCTGATCGCCGGTCGCCGCTGGGCAAAAGAGTTCACCACGATCGGAGGGGGGGTGCGGGTTCTCCTCGGTGAGGCCGGACCCGCTCGCTTCGCGGTCGAGGGCGCGCTCGCGACGTTCGGTCTTCGAAGTGAGGACGGCCTTTTTACGACCGACACCAGCTACCCGCGCGAGTACTTCACCGTCGGCACCCTCTCCGCGATCGCGTCGGCCGACTTTGCGGCTGGGTGGCGGGCGACCTTCGCGCCGACGGTCACATCCCTTCCGAGCGAGCGAGACGGGGTCCCGTTTTTCGGCTGGACCGTTCTCCTCGGTGCCGGCGTCGATGGCTACGTGAACGACCGAGTGCGCCTCTTCGCTTCGTCCGACGTCCCACTAGCACCGGGCTACAATTCGATCACTACCGACTTCGAATTCGTCCGGACGGCACTGTGGAGCGCGGGGGGGGTGTACGAGGCGAGTCCTCGAGTGCAGCTCATCGCCTTTCTGACCAATCAGTCGGGGGCCGGCCCGGCGACGCGGCATCTCCCACTACTCGGTGAGATTCCGGTGCAATACGGGGCTCGCATGCGGTTCTCGCCGATGGCTTCGGAGCGGGCGAGCTCTGCTGGTTCAGAGCCCCGGGTCGCGCGCAGCCAACGTCGCGCGTCCGGTCCGGCGGCGTTCGGCGGCCTCGGCGTGCCTCAGGCGGAAGCGTTGGGGTGGTTTTCGGTCGATGCGACCCTGTCCCTCGACCATGACCGCTCCAGGAGCGCTCTGGTTCGTCTGGGCCTTTCCGACGAACTCGACTTCGAGATGGGAGTCGTGCGAACTCCGGGTTTGGGAGCCCTCGCGACACTGAAAATCAACCTGGACGAGGGCACGCACTATCGGGTGGGCACGAAGCTCACCCTGCTCTCGGAGGCCTGGGGCTCGCCCGCGACGGTCGCGGTTCGGTTCTCGGGAGGGCAGGACTTCGTCTCCCAGAAGGGCTACCTCATGGCCGAGGCGATCGTGCGCCGCCGACTGCGCGAGTGGGTCGAGGTGACTCTGGCGCCCGCTTTCGTCCGAAGCTCGGGGGATGCGCCGGTGGCTCTGGGGCTGTCGGGCGTGTTCGGCCGCGACGGCGGGGTGCAAGTGATTCTTGAGCCGACGCTGCTGCTGACCGGCCAGTCGTCGCTCTGGACGGCGGGAGTCCGGCTCCCCGCTGTGGGCCCAGTCCGTCCCCACTTCTTCGCGACCACGGCCCGAAGCAACGTGGACATCGGGCGCTTGCTCGGCGACCCCGGCGACGTGCGCCTGGGTGCCATGGCTCGAGTTCGGCTCTGGTAGCTGGCGTACGGGGTGAGATGACCGACGTTCCCGCGACCAACGGGCAAGGTCGTCCGCGTCCGACGGCTCACCCCTCCCGCGGACGTCGTTGAACCGGCGCGAGTTTGCCACTAGCCTCCCCGGTCTGCGGCGCTCCCGAGGCCCGCTCCTCTGCCGTTTTTTATCCCAAGCTCGACCATGCTCAAAGTTGGAATTGTCGGCCTCCCGAATGTCGGGAAGTCCTCTCTCTTCAATGCGCTGACTTCGGCGGGTGCACCGTCCGAGAACTACCCGTTTTGCACCGTCGAACCCAACGTGGGAACCGTCGCAGTCCCCGATGCCCGACTCGATCGTATCCACGAGCTAGGGGGCACGACGCGACGCGTGCCGACGCTGATTCAGTTCGTCGATATCGCCGGGCTGGTCGAGGGTGCGTCGGAAGGGGAGGGGCTCGGGAACAAGTTTCTGGGCAACATCCGCGAAGTCGACGCGATCGCCCACGTACTGAGGTGCTTCGACGATCCCGATGTGACGCACGTGCTCGGACAGGTGGACCCGGTCCACGACCGTGAAATCGTCGAAACGGAGCTGGCGCTGGCCGATCTCGAGATGGTCCAGCGGCGCCTCGAGAAGGTGGAAAAGAAGGCCAGGTCCGGCGAGAAGGAGGCGATTCGTGAGAAGGCTGTTCTGGACCAGGCCCTCCGGGCGCTCTCGGATGGCAAGCCGGTTCGTTCGATTGCGATGTCTGCCGACGATCGGGCCATCCTGAGGGGCTTCCAGCTCCTGACCACGAAGCCGGTGTTGTATGTGGCGAACGTCGCTGAGGGCGATCTTCCCATGCTCGAGAACGATTGGGTGCGGCAACTCGTCGAGGCGGTCGGAGATGATGGAACCGTCGTGCCGATTTGCAGCGCGCTCGAATCCGAGCTGGCGGAGATGGAGCCCGAGGATCGGATGCTCTTTCTCGAAGAGATCGGCCTCCACGAGACCGGACTGAAGCGGCTCATCCGGGCGGCCTACGAACTCCTCGGCATCGTCACCTTCTTCACGACGGGTGAGCATGAGAGTCGTGCCTGGACCGTGCCGGTCGGCAGTTCTGCTCCTCAAGCCGCTGGCTCCATTCACTCCGACTTCGAGCGCGGGTTCATAAGGGCGGAGACGATCCACGTCGATGCGTTCGAAGAGGTCGGGTCGTGGAAATCGGCGCGCGACAAGGGAGCGCTCCGGTCCGAAGGGAAGGGCTACACCGTGGTCGACGGCGACATCATGCTCTTTCGCTTCAACGTCTAGCGCATTCTCCCGCCTCCTTCCCTAGGCCCCGCGCGCTCAGGCGACCTGGCCCCGACCTGACCGAGGTCACATACTCGAGCATCGAGACGCGCCCGCGCTCGGCAGGTTCTCAGCTACCTGAGGCGCCCGCGTGTCATGACGGGAGGCCAGGTGCTGTGCCACGTGTTGATTTGAGGAAGGGATGAACGGTCCACAAACCGGAATGCTCGTCGTTGGGCTTCTGCTGTTCGGCTTCGCCGACGAAGTCGGACCGGGGGTCTCCGGGCGCCTGGACGATGAGTCAGCGCCCGCCGAATTGGACGAGACCCTCAACGCCGTCGTCGAGGAATACTGCGTCCGTTGTCACAACGAGCGCCGGTTGCGGGGCGATATGTCACTCGAGTCCTTCGATGTGGGGGCGCCGGAGGCCGATGCTCACCTGGCCGAGAAGATCATCCACAAGCTTCGGGCAGGCATGATGCCGCCGGCCGACGTGCGAAGACCTCCGGAAGACACGTTGAGCCTCCTCGCTGGGCACCTGGAGGATCGACTGGACGAGGTGTGGCGGAGAAATCCGAATCCGGGGAATCGCACGTTCCAGCGCCTGAACCGGGCCGAGTACGAGGCTTCGATCCGGGATCTGTTCGGCCTGAAGATCGATGCGTCCGCGTATCTGCCCACCGAAACGGTAAGCGACAACTTCGACAACATCTCCGACACGCAGATTCTGTCGGCGACCTTGCTCGAGAGTTACATGCGCGCCGCCGCTCAGGTGAGCCGGGATGCCGTAGGTGACGCGTCCGCCGCACCGGCCACCACCGCGTACAAGATCCCCAAGACGGTGTCGCAGGTGGGACATGTCGAGGGGACGCCGATGGGCACTCGCGGGGGGATCGCGGTCACGCACAACTTCCCGGCGGACGGCGAGTACGTCTTCGAGCTCGATCTGCACGGAAGTCCGGACGGGCAGCTGTTCGGTCTCACGTCGAGCGTGCAACAGATGGAGATCGCTCTGAACGGCGAGCGGGTCGCCTTGCTCGAAATCGATCGTTTCATGACCGAGTCAGACCCGACCGGCCTGAGGGTGGAGACGCCTCCGATCCATGTCCGTGCGGGGCCGCAGCACGTCTCGGCGGCATTCCTCCTCGACCGTGAGGGCCCGGTCACCGATTTGATCACACCTCTCGACTTCACGCTCGCGGACCCCAATATGGGAGTCGGCTACGGTGTGACGACGATCCCGCACCTTCGGGACCTCTCCATCAGCGGGCCGTTCTCCGTGACGGGCATTTCCGACACCCCGGCCCGTCGCCGCATCTTCAGCTGTCGACCGACCTCGCACGCGGAGGAAGGTCCGTGCGCTGAGGAGATCATCGCAAGCCTCGCCGAGCAGGCGTTCCGCCGCCCCTTGGATGGCACAGAGGTGCCGGAACTCATGGGTCTGTTCGAGGAAGGGCGCGCCGAAGGCGGCTTCGAGATCGGGATTCGTAACGCGCTGTGGGCCATCCTATCGAGCCCGCGGTTCATCTTCCGTCTCGAGGAGACTCCGGATCGGGTCAAGCCGGGCGAGACCTACGAACTCGACGACGTCGACCTGGCATCGAGACTCTCCTTCTTTCTGTGGGCCACACCGCCCGACGAGGAGCTGGTTCGACTCGCGAGAGAAGGCCGCCTCTCGAACGACGGGGAGCTGGAACGGCAGACGAGGCGCATGCTGGCCGATCCGCGAGCGGAGTCGCTTTCGACGCGCTTCGCCTCACAGTGGCTGCGGCTTCAGGACTTGGAGAAGATCAACCCGGATGCCCAGCTCTATCCCTACTTCGACTTCCAATTGAAGGAGGCGATGGACCGCGAGACCGAGATGCTCTTCGGACACATCGTCCAGGAAGACCGGAGCGTGCTGGAGTTGCTGACGGCCGACTACACGTTCGTGAACGAGCGCCTCGCCCGGCACTACGGTATTCCTGATGTCACGGGTAGCGCCTTCCGGCGCGTGAACCTGCAGGACGACAACCGCCGAGGACTCCTCGGGCACGGCAGCATCCTGATGATGACATCCCACGGAAACCGGACATCGCCCGTCCTGCGTGGGAAGTGGGTGATGGAAGTTCTACTAGGGAGCCCACCGCCACCTCCGCCTCCGGCTGTCCCCACGCTCGATGAGACCGTGGGCTCGGAAGGTTCGCGGCAGTTGACGACGCGCGAACGGATGGAGAGCCATCGCGCGAATCCGGCGTGTATGTCGTGTCATCGGGTCATCGACCCGATCGGCCTCGCGCTCGACAACTTCGACGTGACGGGTGCGTGGAGGATCAAGGAAAACATGACGGCCATCGACCCCAGCGGAGAGCTCTACGACGGGACTCCGATCGACGGGCCGGCGGGCCTCCGCAACACGATTCTGAAGCGCCCCTCCGTCTTCCGGCGCACGCTGGCTAAGAATTTGATGGCCTATGCGCTCGGCCGGCGGGTCGAGTACTACGACATGCCCACCATTCGGCTTATGGAGCGGGAAGCCGCCGAGAACGGGGACCGCATGTCCTATTACATCTTGGGCGTTGTGCAGAGCCCCGCGTTTCGAATGAGCCGTGCGGTTGCGGGAACCGCAGCCGGTGCGCTGAACTAGATCAATCGAGATCAGAAGAGAGGCACTGAAGAGATGTTCTTGACCCAGAGAAATATCGAGCGCCGAGGTTTCTTGCGTGGGATGGGCGCGAGTGTCGCGCTGCCCTTCCTGGACGCCATGATGCCGGTCGGGCGCATGAGCGGCGCGCTCCGTGCCGAACTGGATGCGACGCGGTTCGTCGGCATCGAGATGGTTCACGGGGCGGCGGGGTGCAACGAGTGGGGCGCGACCCAGAACCTCTGGTCGCCCGCCGACGTGGGTCGGAACTTCGACCTGACTCCGAGCGCGCTATCGCCTTTGGAGGCGTACCGGGACTACCTCACGATTGTCAGCAATACGGATGTGGGCGGGGCCGAAGCGGAAATCCCCAGGGAAATCGGTGGCGATCACTTCCGTTCGAGTGCGGTCTTTCTGACTCAGTCCCACCCGAAGCAGACCGAGGGTTCGGACGTGATGGTCGGGACGTCGCTCGATCAGATCTATGCGCAGCGGTTCGGTCAGAGCACACCCATTCCGTCGCTGCAGCTCTGCATCGAGAACGTCGATCAGGCTGGTGGCTGCGCGTACGGATACGCGTGCGTCTACACGGATACCGTGAGTTGGTCCGGGCCCTCTGAGCCGTTGCCCATGATTCGGGATCCGCGTGTCGCATTCGATCAGCTGTTCGGTCGTGGGGCGACTTCGGAGGAGCGCGCTCAGCGCCGAAGGACGGAGCGCAGCATTCTCGATTGGGTCCAGCGGGACCTGGCCAGCCTCAATCGCAGACTCGGCGCCGGTGACCGCGAACGTATGGATCGGTACGTGACGAACATCCGCGAGATCGAGCGTCGGATTCAGACCGTCGAAGCCCGAAACATGAGCGGAGAACAGCGCGAACTCGCGGAAGCTCCGGCCGGGGTGCCGGATGATTACGGCGATCACGTGCGACTGATGTTCGACCTGCAGGCGCTCGCCTTCGCATCGGACATGACGCGGGTCGTGACCTTCAAGATGAGTCGCGACGTGTCGGGACGGGTCTTCCCGGAGTCGGGCGTCGCGGCCGGATTCCACGCCGCCTCGCACCACGGGGGCAACGAGGAGCGCGTCTTGGAGTTCAATAAGATCAACACCTACCACATGAGCCTGATTCCGTACTTCCTCGAGAAGCTCGAGGGGATGGTCGAGGGTGATACGCATCTGCTCGACAAGACGCTCATCGTGTGTGGGTCCCCCATGGGCGATTCGAACCTCCACAACCACAAGCGGTGCCCGCTCTTCTTGGCGGGCGGTGCGAATGGGCGACTGCCCAAGGGCGGGCTGCACGTCGAAGCGCCCGACGGGACGCCGATGGCCAACGTGCTGCTCAGTGCCATGCACATGCTCGGTATGGACGATGTCGAGAGTTTCGGCGACAGCACCGAGCCGTTCTCACTGTCGGTGCCTGCGTCAACGTCGGAGTCGGGAGTAGGACGATGAAGCTCGGCGCGCTGTTGCTTACGCTCCTGCTGGCTGGTGCCGTGGCGGAAGCACCCGTGGCCGACGCAGCCCAGCGCGGAGACGTGGAGGTCGTGCGTGCGCTCCTGCAGCGGGGTGCCGATGTGAATGCGGCGCAGGGTGATGGCATGAGTGCGCTTCACTGGGCGGCGATGAACGGTCGTCCGGACATGGTCGACATTCTGCTCTACGCCGGAGCGAACCAGGCGGCGACGACCCGACTTGGCGGATACACCGCCTTGCACCTGGCGAGTCGGGCCGGACACGCGGTCGCCGTCGAGCGCCTGCTGCAGGGGAATGCGGACCCGTCGCTGGTCACATCAACGGGAGTTAGCGCTCTGCACTATGCGGCAGCATCCGGTGCCGGAGACGCAGTCTATGCGTTGGTACGACACGGTGCGGTCATCGATGCGCGAGCGCGAGCGGACGAGCAGACTCCTCTCATGTGGGCAACGGCGTTCAATCGCGTCGAAGCGATGCGGGTTCTGCTCGATGCGGGTGCAGACGTATCGCTCACCAGCGCGGTGATCGACTACGTGGCGATCTCGGCGGCGGACAGGCCAGCGCGGCAGCTACGTCAACAGTTGGTGACCGCGAGGCGCAACGCGACGGCTGGCGCGAGTGCGGCGGAGCCGGCGGAGCCGTCGGAAGAACGGCAGCGCGCCCGCCCGGTGCCGGAACCGGTCGCACCGGAAGAAGAAGTGCCCCATCGGGAAACGTTGCCTGACACGACTCGTGCTGAGGTGGCGACGGTCGAGGAGACGAAGCCGCCCGAAGTAGAGGAGCCAGCCGAGGAGACACCGTCCGAAGAGGCACCGGCCGAGGCCGCGACACCGCCTGAGGAGGAGTCAGCCGAGGAGGCCCCGCCGACCACGCAACCGTCTCGTGCATTGCCCGAAGAGGTCGAGGAAGCCGAACGGCAGCTGTCCTACAACGACCTGGTCGGACTCGAGGGCGGATTCGCAGCGTTGCATTTTGCGTCGCGAGACGGATTCGTCGACGCGGCTCGGCTTCTGCTCGAACACGGAGCGGACATCAATCAGCCTACGGGAGGTGACGCCACCACCCCGCTACTGATCGCGACGATCAACGGCAACTTCGACCTCGCCATGGACTACATCGAGATGGGGGCCGACCCGAACATGGTCGCCGAGGACGGATCGGCTCCGCTGTTCACGGTGCTCAATCGTCGGTGGGGGCCCAAGGCCGCCTACCCGCAGCCCTCGGCGTTCACGCAGCAACGGACTGATTATCTGGAGCTGATGACCGCTCTGCTCGAGGCCGGAGCCGAGGTGAACCACCGGACCGAGCGACACATCTGGTACACATCGTTCAACTTCGATCAGCTGGGGGTGGGCTTTGCCGGCGCGACCGCCTTCTGGCGAGCGGCCTACGCGACCGACCTGGACGCGATGCGACTCCTCATCGAAGCCGGTGCCGATCCCGATGTTGCTACCCGGAAGGTCCCGTCCCGACGCTTCGGGAGACCGTCGGGCGCCGCTGAGGACAAGTCCGGGTTGGATCCGGTCCCCACAGGGGGACCCGCAGTCTGGCCCATCCACGCTGCATCGGGCGTCGGTTACGGCGAAGGGTTCGCCGCGAATTCACATTCCCACGCACCCGACAGTTGGCTGGCCTCGATTCGATACCTGGTCGAGGAGCTCGGAGCCGATGTGAACGCGCGTGATCTCAACGGATACTCCCCGGTCCACCACGCCGCCGCGCGCGGCGACAACGAGTTGATCGAGTATCTCGTGTCACAGGGTGCAGACGTGACCTATGTGAGTCGCCAGGGGGAGACCACGGTCGACATGGCGAACGGACCGAGGCAACGTGTGCAACCGTTTCCGGCGACCATCGCCTTGCTGGAAAGCCTGGGCGCGGTGAACAACCACAACTGCCAGAGCTGCTAGCGTCCCGCGCCCGGTAGGGCCGCTCGGCCGACCTGCTTGGGGTTAGCGCCCGACCCTCTGGACGCGCTCAAAGTCCGCAATCGCGTTGATGTGATTGATGAGCGCCCGCAGTTCCGAGAGTCGCGCCGACGTCAGGGTTTCATTCGCCTGGCCGACTTCAAAGTTCGTCGCTGCCCCGGCACTGAACCTCACAGTCTCGGCCACCGCACCTTCTTCGGCGAGCGCCCGGCTGCGCCGAGCAGCCTCGAGTTGGAGGCTGGTGTCCGTCACAGACAGGCCCGCGCTGGTCACTTCCGTGATGATCGCGAGTTCCTGGCTCTTGATCGCGAGATTGGTCTGCTCGAACTGAAGACGGGCACGCTCGGCGTTCGCCTTTCCCGACCGCATGCCGATCGGGTACGAGAAGTTCATCGTCAGGCTCCAGGTCGGTGTCTCGAACGCTCCGATCGAGCTGAGTCCGTCCAAGTACCCTCCCTGCTGGGTCAGCACGGGAGCGCCTCCCAATTCGGCACGCTCGAAGACGTTTCCGCCGATCCCCTGCAGGGAGTAGGCGGCCGTGAGATCGAGGTCCGGTAGGCGCCCGTCTCTCGTCACCGCGAGGTCCAGTTCGGCCATCTCCAGCTGATATCGCTGTTGGCGGAGATCGGCGCGTTGCCCGAGCGCGGTCTGAAGCGCGGCCGCGATGTCCACGGCCTGGGTCTGCAGCGTCGGGAGTTCGGACGGATTGATGGTCTGACTCAGGAGCGGGTCATCGGCGCCACTGATGAGAAGGCTCTTCAAGTTCAGCTCCGCGTTCCTCCACTGGACCTGAGCATTCAGAAGCGACTGCTGTGCGGCCGCCACCTGAGATTGAGCCTGGATCACCTGGATCTGGGCCATCGATCCGAGCTGAACGCGAAGCTGATTCTCGGCGAGCAAGAGCTCACTCTGGGTGAGCGCGCGCTGTTGAATCTCGATCTGTTCGATCGTAGCGCGGAGGTTCCAGTAGAACGACCGGACCTGATCCGTGATGTTCGAAATCAGGGAAGTGAGTTGAATCTCAGTGATCTGACCCTGGATCTCCTGGGTCTGGAGAGCGGCCCGCTGGTTGTCGGTCCTGAGGCCGGAAAGGAGGGGCTGCGTGTAGTTGACGCTGACCGAAGAGTTGAAGCTCGGATTGAGTGTCGTGAAGGTGTTGTTCGTGGCCGTCCGGCTGTTGTTGAAGTCCGCGGCCAGGCGGCCTCCGTACCACCGCATGTTCTGGCTCAGCGAGGTATTGAACGAGTGTTGCTGGTTGGTGGTGCGCGCGCCGCCGTCCAGTTGGCTCGTCGATTCGCGGGTCGAGTTGTTGTACCGGTACGACCCGCTCAGCGTCGGCGAGAACGCGGCTTGAGCCGACTGCAGCGTGAACGCCTGCATGCGCGGCGCGAGTTGGGCGGTCTGAATATCGAGGTTGCGTTCGACCGCGCGGGCGAGCACCTGCTCGAGGGTCATCGAGACCATCTCCGCCCCCGGCGCGAGTGGCGGCAGTGCGGTCCCGACCGCGTAAGGGGCCAAGGGCCCAGTCGCGGGCGTCGTCACCTGAGCTGCACCGCTTCCGGGCAGCAGGAGCGTTGCAGCCAATACCCAATAGCCCCGGACGTGCTCACATCGGCGCATCGTAATCTCTTCCTGTTCTCGACTTGGATACCCTCGGCGAATCGCCGACGGGCGAGCCAGCGGTTGGCCACCGACCCGTAATAAAGACACACAAGCCGCCAGGTTGTTAAGGCAGAGGGTCGGACGCACCGCCTGCTCGGCGCGCAGCGCCTCGACCCTGGCGCCTGTGTCGCCACGCCCCCACCGTACTCCGGTCCTCAGGAAAGGAGCACGAGGTGTCGATTTCACGTCGCGGATTCGTCGCCGGAGCGGCGGCGGTTACACTCGGACGGGTCGCCCCGCTCCACGGGTTCCAGGCGGGCGAAGCCGCCGTGTCCCAGGAGATTCCAGCGGGCTTCGACCCTTGGATCGAGGTCGACGTTGCTGCGCTTCGGCACAATGTCGGCGTCGTCTCGGCCCTGTCCGGGAATCGCCCGATCTTGGCGGTCATCAAGAACAACGGCTACGGCCTGGGCGTCACCCAGGTCGCCGTTGCGACCGAGGCCCTGCCGGAGATCGCCGGCTTCGCGGTCGTGAAAGCGGAGGCGGCCCTGCGGCTCAGGGACGCGGGTATCACGAAGCCCGTGCTCCTGATGGCCCTCTTCGACGACGAGACCGGAGCGGAACTCGCGTCGCGTGGCGTGAGCCTCGCGCTTACGACGGACGACGGCGGCGAACGGCTCGCCCGAGCCACCCGTCGAGCGGGGCGGGCCGTCACGTGCCACGCCTATCTCGACACCGGCATGAGCCG
Organism: Gemmatimonadota bacterium; assembly: GCA_027623325.1. Classification (GTDB taxonomy): domain Bacteria; phylum Gemmatimonadota; class Gemmatimonadetes; order Longimicrobiales; family Gaopeijiaceae; genus UBA2589. Next base: position 9,023 of record JAQBXY010000041.1, on the reverse strand, counting down.
AATGGGTGTGCCGTACCATCGCGCTTCGGAGTGGCTGCGCACGCTGTCCGCGAGTGGTATTCGCCTGCAAGGTGTCTTCACCGGCTTCACCGAGGACGCCGACTTCGACCCGGAGCAGCTCCGGCGCTTCCTCCAGGTCACCGACGAGGCGGCCAGCGCCGGCGTCGAAGTCGGACGCCGCCACGCCGCCTCGTCGAACGGAGTGTTTCATCTCCCCGACGCGCATCTCGACATGGTCCGCCCGGGCATTGCCCTCTTCGGAGCGTATCCGAGTGATTGGGAAGCCGAACGCCAGATTGCCGAGCTGACGCCCGCGATGCGTTTGCGCGCTCGGGTCGTTCGCGTAGAGCGGCTGCGGCCCGGCGACGGCGTGAGCTACGGCCGAAACTACGTGGCCGATCGCCCGACGTGGATTGCCACGATCCCGGTCGGCCACACCGACGGGTACCCGCGCCAGGCGGTGAACGGCGCTCAGGTGCTGATCAACTCCAAGCTCTACCCGGTAATCGGCGCGGTCAGTGCGAGCCACACCATCATCGAGGTCGGAGCCGAGCAGTCCGTCCACATCGGAGATGAGGTCACGCTCCTCGGGCCCGATCACCCCGCCATCGGTCCCAACGCGATCGCCGCGGCGACCGGGCGGTCCGTCTACGACGTGCTCATGCACCTCAATCCGGCGCTGCCGAGGATCATGGTGCGCGGTTGAGGGTCGGCCACCCTTGCGGTTCCGGGGGAGACGTTCCTAGTATGCCTAGAACGTCTAAGCATAGGAACCATGATGTCGCGAGACGCGATCGAAGTGCTGAAGGGCACTCTGGACATGCTGGTCCTCAAGATCCTCGAAGACGAACCGCAACACGGATACGGGATCACAAGGCGCCTCCAGCTTCTGACCGACGATGCACTGCAGGTCGACGAGGGCTCCATGTATCCCGCGTTGTACCGCCTGCACAAGCGTGGTTTGGTCGAAGCCGAATGGTTTCTCACGGACGGGAACCGGCGTGCGAAGATCTACAGCCTGACGCCCGCGGGCCGAACCCAACTGTGCAAGGAAGCTGCATATTGGCACCGCTTCTCCGAGGCCGTCGGTAAGGTCATTTCGCCGGTGCCTGACGCAGCCCCATGAAGCTCCGGCGCATCTTCGACATTCGCCGGTGGCGTCCTGGGGGGCGCGCACGTGACGAGATCGACGAGGAATTCCAGTTCCACCTCGAGCAGCGCGCTCTCGACGGCGAAACGGCGGGCATGACCGCCGATGATGCTCGCCGTGACGCGGAGCGACGCTTCGGCGATCTGCGATATTATCGCGAGCAGGGAGAAAAAATCGTGAAGGGGCGGGCCCGAAGCCAGGCCAGGGTGAGCCTCGTGTCGGGCGTTGCACAGGATATTCGCTTCGCGATCCGAGGCCTGCGCCGCAGTCCGGGTTTCACCGTAATGGCCCTACTAACCCTGTCGCTGGGAATCGGTGGCAACGCGGCCATCTTCAGCGTTCTGAACTCGGTCATTCTTCGGCCACTCCCGTATCCGAACCCAGACCGCCTCGTCCAGATGGATGAGAGTAACGCAGAACGCGCGGCGGCGGCCGGACGGCCATACAGCACTACGCCGGTATCTGCGCAGAACTATGAGGACTACAGGGCGCTCAATACCGTCTTCGAGGAGATGGGTTGGGCTGTCTGGGCGGGCAATCCCTCGGGAGTGAATCTCAGAGGTGGTGACCGACCGTATCGGATCACGGCGGTGAGCACCTCAGCATCCCTCTTTGCGACCTTGGGCGTGCAGCCCCTGTTGGGACGCGTCTGGCTCCCCCTCGAAGACGGATTCGCCTTCAGCGGTGCTCGCGTGGCGATCCTCTCGCATGGCATCTGGACCAGCCATTTCGGGGCGGATCCGGACGTACTCGGGCGTACGATCACGGTGGACGAGTGGCCTCACACCGTGGTAGGTGTCATGCCGCACGACTTCAAGCTCCCCTCGGTGGAAGAGGAAGGCAAACTCCGATCGACTCTGCGTGACGCCGATCTTTACGTGCCCCTGTGGTACAACGCGTACGGCCTGAGTCGCCGGGGCCGCCAGTTCCCCGTCATCGCTCGCCTGCGAGAGGGAGTCACGATCCAGCAGGCCCAGGCGGAAATGAACTCGTTGGCGGCAGGCCTGGCAGAGGCCTATCCCGAATCGAACGAAGGTTGGAGCGTGCGTCTCACTCCCCTCGGCGAGCTACTCACGCGTTCGTTGGGCCCACAGATGTCCCTGATGATGGCGGCGGTGGCGCTCGTGCTGCTCATTGGCTGCGCTAACGTCGCGAACCTTCTTCTGGCACGGGGGGCCGTGAGAAGGTCGGAGTTCGCGCTTCGCTCGGCGCTGGGCGGGGGGCGATCGCGCATCGTTCGACAACTTCTAACAGAGAGTCTGGTCCTCGCCACGGCGGCTGGGGGCATCGGATTGGCCCTGGCGCACGTGGGGAATCGGGCGCTGATCAGCCTCGTTCCGGCCGGGGTCCCGAGGGCTGGCGAGGCGAACATCGACTTTGTCGTGCTCGCCTTCGTCACCGTGGTCACACTCGGAACTGGTGTGGTATTCGGACTGGTTCCCGCGTTTCAGATCTCGCGGGTGGACTTGGCTTCTGCCATCAAGGGAGCGCGGAGCAAGCGGGCTGAGGGGCGTGGAGGTATTGGGGTATCGCGCCTCTTGGTAGCGGGCGAAGTGGCAATGGCGTTGGTCCTCCTCGTGGGGGCCGGTCTACTGACGCAGAATTTTGTTCGTCTGTCGGGGGCGGACCTGGGATACGAGCCCGAAAACCTGATCAAGGTGTCCTTGGACGTGGGACGACCCAACGCGTACAACAACCGATATTTCACCTGCGATCTCGATGACACGAGCCGCCCTCTGTTGTGGAATCGATGCCCGCCGGACCGGGAAGCGATGGCGTTGTTCTTCGGCCAGGTGGTCGAACGGGTGACACGAATTCCAGGTATCCAATCAGCGGCTTTGACCGATATCGCGCCGCTGAGAGACCTCGGGGGCTACTATCCGCTCCGTATTCCGGGAACCGTAACTGCGACGTCTCCGTCCGAGGGCGAGGCCGGTGCCCAGGTCGCACAAGAGGAAGCTGAGGTCCTCGTCGGGAACACATCGGGGAGGGTGGTGCAACCCGGATACTTCCAAACGATGGGGATGCGGATGGTGGCGGGACGCGACTTTCGGGCCGACGACCCGTCAGGTTGGTCGGGCGTCGCCGTCATCAACGAGACCCTGGCCCACAGGGTGTGGCCCGGGCAGGATCCTCTCGGGCGGCGGGTCACCTTCTACGGCGGGGGCCAGTGGATGACGGTGATCGGCGTCGTCGAAAACGCCCAGCACACCAATCTGAGCGACCGCTTGAAGTACCAGGACGAGGGACTCGAGAGTCAGGTGTACCATCTCAATCTCTCCGGGACGATGGACTTGATCGTGCGGACATCGAGCGAGCCTGGAGCCTTCCTGGAACCCATCCGGGAAGCAGTTCTCGAACTCGATCCGGGGTTGCCGACAGGGGCCGTCGCGACGATCCCGCAACTCGCGGAAGCATCGCGGGCTTTACCTCGGTTCCACGCCCTCGTCGTGGGCGTATTCGCAGCATTTGCGCTACTGCTCACCGCCGTCGGGCTCTACGGGCTCGTCGCCTACACTGTGGGGCGCAGAACGAGTGAGATCGGGCTGCGCATGGCGTTGGGGGCGACGCAGGGGAAGATCAGGAGAATGGCGATGGAGAGCGCCGCCCGATCGGTCGCACTCGGCGTTGCCCTCGGTGCTGTCGCTTCACTTTCATTGGCGAACGTCCTTCGGAGCTTCCTCTTCGAGATGGAGCCGATGGACCCCGTGATCTACCTGGCGGTCGCAGGACTCCTGGCCGGTGTCGGCGTCGCCGCGAGCTACGTACCAGCTGTACGCGCGAGCCGACTGAGTCCCACGGAAGCACTCCGGCACGAGTAGCCGTCGGGCCCTCCCGACCTTCGATCCGGCGACCCGATGCTGGACTGTCGAGTCGTTCCGCGTGGCCCTCCCCATCATCCCGCACCATCATGAGCGGCGCCATGGTTCCAGATCGTCGACGCGCACGATGCGCTCACGACTGAGCTTCCCTACAACCCTGCGTTGGGCGGTGGAGGTTGTATTCGATGTTCTTGAGGCGCGGACGACTGTGTCCAAGATAGCAGGCGACGTCACGTCAACCGAACGAGTTTGCGCAACGACCCGAGAGCATGCGTTCCCCTGGGGCGGCATGACCGCAAGCTGCGGCGTCGCCCAGTTCGGAGAAGGGATGGACGGGACGGGCATGCTGCTCGTCGCTGCGGATGAGGCACTCTATCGAGCGAAGGAGAAGGGCCGGGATCGCGTCGCTCGGTACTCGGCCGAGTCGCCGGGTTCGGTGTCTGCTCCTCCTACATCTCCGACTCAGGAACTCTCGCACGAAACGCAGCGAGCAGGTCGAGGTGCGCCGTCGCCCTAGCGACTCTCAGGCGTACCGAGTACCGATGGTGCTCGTCGGACCACACTTCGAATTCGTCGCGAAGCTGATCCATCGCTGCCACGGACCGAGTCTCGTTTCGTGAGCCTTCCGCGACTGCGACACCATCGATGTCGACACGCCACGAGAATAGCGCGTTCATCGAGCCGACTTCCGTCGAAGGCTCCACCGCGACCCTAATGAACAGCGCCGTGGTGTGCTCGACCCGCTCTCCGTCTCGGTCGTAGAAGAAATAGCTCTCCTGACGGGTCCCCTCGATGGGTTCGTCGCCCAGCGCCCGGTAGCGATAGGTGGTGGGAAGTCGGCTCTCTTCGAAGTCCACCCTCACGTGGTTCTCACCACGTTCGAGATCGAGCTCCGCGTAGTACCGCACCGCGTCCGCGACGTCGTAGTGAAGCACGTGACGGCCCGGTCCGACATCGAGGAGGACTCTGCGCTCGTTGTCCCCTTCCTCTCCCTCCAGGCGGAGTTCCTCACCGTCCAAGTACGACAGCGGCGGAGCATACTCGGCGAGCCAAACCTCGGTCGTCTGGAAGTTGCCCCACGCCAGAGTGCCGACGATGCCGAGCAGGACGAGGCCAGCGGCCCATGCTGCTGGGGGTGTGGAACGGACTCTTTCGCCACCCTCGGGCGGTTTGAGCGCACCGTGCTCGGGGTCCACGACCTCGAAGATCTCGACAGGTGTTGCGACACCCTTCAGCCGGTAGCGCCCGTGTGAGGCCCACTGTAGTTCGGCATTGCCCGGTGTGCTCAGCCAAGCGCGGGCGCTGTCGAAGACCGTGTATGTCATCAGCACCTGGCCGCCGTTCGCCGTGCCCTCGACCCGCGAGGCTCGGTTTACATGACGTCCGAACACGTCCGCGTCCACGCGCTCCTCGACCGTAACCTGACCCATGTCCAGGCCGATCTTCACCTTGATCGGATCGAGGTCGGGGCGCTCCCGCGCGAGCCGTTCGAGGCCCTTGTGAATTCCCAACGCTCGCTCTACGGCCGTCGAGGGCTCCGAAAAGACCGCCATGATGGCGTCGCCGATGTGTTTTACGACTACGCCCGCGCCGCCGCGCGTGATCTCCGATTCCAGCACCTCATCGTGGAGGCGTCGTATCTCATTCGAGTGCTGCTCACCCTTCTCGTCGGTCAGCTGAGTGAATCCGACGATATCGGTGAACATGATCGTGAGGACCGCGGTCTCCTTCAGGCGGCGGAAGGACTCGACGCTCGCGAGCTCCGCAGCGCCGAGTTCCAGGGGGGGCGTCGTGGCGCTCATGGCTTGGAGCCGGGCAGAGGGCGGGTCATCGTCTCACGGTAGGTTGCGATTCGGGCCGGATCAAGCACGGCCTTGACGGTGTGGGAGCTCCGCACCGCCGCCTCGATCTCGACGGACGCGGTGAGCGCGCGTACGATACGCGTATCGGATACCTGGAACGAAGGAGATTTCCATGCGGCACCCCGTCCCCTTGCTTCTGAGCACGGCCCGACTCGTTTTGCTGCCCATCGCGCTCGTGGGGGTGGTCTTCCAGGGCGCCGCGGCACAATCCGACGAGGGATTCCCGTACGAGACCCTGCGTTCTCCGGCCATGGGGCTACGGGGGGTGGTGGCGACGAGTCAGCCTTTGGCCGCCAACGCCGGGCTCGACATTCTGAAGAAAGGCGGCAATGCGATCGATGCCGCCATCGCCACGGCGGCCGTGCTGACGCTCGTCGAACCGGGCAGCACGAGTCTCGGCGGCGACGCGTTCATCATGGTGTACCTCGCGGCAGAGAAGAAGCTGGTCGGGATCAACGCGAGTGGACGGTCTCCCTACGCCATGACCCTCGACGCATTGAACACCAAGCTCGCTGCCCACGACATGGATCGTATCCGGGGCATTTACTCCGTGTCGGTTCCCGGGGCGGTCGACGGTTGGTTCGAGGTGCTGGAAGCGTACGGAACCATGACGATGGCGGAGGTCCTCGAGCCCGCGATCTACTATGCGGAGAACGGCTTTCCCGTGTCGCCCATCATCGCGAACTCCTGGCGTGGGCTGGAACGCAATCAGGAGCCTTCGACGCGTGCGGCTCTGCTCCTCGACGGCGAGCGAGCGCCCCGCGCGGGTGAGGTCTTCCGGAATCCCGACCTCGCCCACTCGTTCCGACTGCTCGCCGAGCATGGCCGGGACGCCTTCTACAAAGGGCCGATCGCGGAGGCCATCGTCGCGTATTCGGACGCGCACGACGGACTGCTCACCATGAAGGACTTCGAGGATCACAGCTCGACGTGGGTCGAGCCGATTTTCGCTGACTACGAGAACTACCGGCTGTACGAGCTGCCGCCGAACGGGCAGGGCATCGCCGCGCTCGAGATGATCAAGATCCTCGGTAACGTCGACCTCGGCGCCATGGGCCACAACTCCGCCGAATATCTCCACCACATCATCGAGGCCAAGAAGCTGGCGTACGCCGATATCGAGCGTTGGAACGGCGACCCGGACTTCAATCACCTCCCGACCCAGGAGATCATTTCGACCGAATACGGTCGCAGTCAGTTCGAACGGATCGACCCGACGAGGGCGATGGAACGTCCCGAGTCCGGCATCGCCGGGCACGGGGACACGGTGTTGCTCGAGGTCATGGACAAGGACCACAACGCGGTCTCGTTCATCTACAGCATCTACTCGGGCTTCGGATCGGGTCTCGTCGCGCCCGGCACCGGCTTTCCACTCCAGAACCGCGCCGCCCTGTTTTCGCGCGAGCCCGGCCACGTCAACGTGGTCGAACCGCACAAGCGACCCTTCCACACGATCATCCCTGCGATGGCGTTCAAGGACGGCGAGTTCCTCATGACCTTCGGGGCGATGGGTGGCGCCGTGCAGCCGCAGCAGCACGTCCAGATCTTCCTGAACGTGGTCGAGTTCGGCATGAATGCGCAGCAAGCGGTTGAGATCCCGCGGATCAATCACGAGGAAGGCCTTACTGTGACCATCGAACCTGGAATCGATGAGTCGGTCCTGACTCAACTCGAGGCCTGGGGTCACGAGCTCCGGCGCCGAACGACTCGCGGAGGGGTCGGGGGCGCTCAGCTGATCATCTTCGATCGCCTGACGGGCACCATGATCGGAGGGTCGACGCCCCATAAGGATGGGATGGCGGTCGTCTACTAGGCCCCGGAACGGACAAGCCCCAGAAGAACAGGCGCGAAACTGCTGCGCTGCGTTCCCGTAGGAATCTCCGCGCTCGTCGCGTCGGTAGGCGCGATGAGCCATTTCAATTACCGAAAATACGGAGAGTTCTTTCGATGCGGTCGTCCGCCCAGATGGTGGCGGTCCTAGTCGTGTTGCTGGCTCCAGCCAGCGCCGAAGCCCAGGCCGGTGGGGAGTGGTTTTGGGGTGGAGACGGCGGACGATACGAGGTCCACGAGGATGCCCGTACAGGGGTGTCGGCGGCCCTGCGGGCGGGGCTGCGTTGGGGGGTGGTGGGGTTTCAGCTGTCGGCGACCCGCGGATTCGGCGACGATAGCTTCACGGCGGTCGAGCCCGGGGTTCTACTCCGACTCGGGCCGTCTTCGGCGCCCGTCTACCTAATTTTGGGGGGAGGGGGCGGATTCCTCGATGAAAATGCGGCCGCGTTTTCCTACTTCGGCCAAGTAGGTGTGGGTGCTGGCGTCGGCGGTGGTAGGGAGCTTCAGGCGCTGGTCCGTCGAGGGTCGCACTCGGGAAGCGGGAACTCCGGAACCTTTCCGGGACCTCACACCTTCAGTTTGGGCTTCGTGCGGGCGTTCTGAGCTCGCGTCCGATGCAGGGGAGGCTGGCCGTGGCCGGTTGAGGCACGCATCTTGGCGACCATGTCTCCGCCAAGCTTATTCGAACGCCTCAAGCGCGCCCTGCGGCGATCGAAGGTACGATCGCTGCTCGGGAGGGGCGGGTGAGCGACGCACGCAGGCTGCTCGGTCCGACGGCGCGGGAGAGGGGGAACCCGGCGACGCTAGCCCGAACGTCGCTCGCCGAGCTTGAACTCGCACAAGGCAACTCGGTCGAAGCGATCCGCCTTCACGAAGCCAACTTGAATACCTATTCACGCTTCCAGGCGACCCTCTCGCTCGCCCAGATTCACGAGAGTCGGGGTGATATCGAGCAGGCCCGAGTGTACTACCGCAGCTTCCTGACGATCACGCGAGCGGGCGACCAGGATCTTCCTGAAATCGTACAGGCGAAAGAAGCGCTGGCCCGGCTGCGAGGCTGAGCACGTATGTCCCAATCATTTGATTCGGTGCACGCCGCCCTCGCTTCTCTTTCAGTGCGCCGCCTGATTTGGATCTTTGGTGTCGGGATCCTGGCGAGTTGTCAGGCGGACGCACCGCCCGAACTCGAGGCGCTGATTCCGGCGCTCGCCATGGGGAGCGACGATTACTGCGCGGTGTCCGATCTCGCCGTGGATGTGCTCGCGGACCGACCGGGTGCAGACGCACCCCCCGTCGATGACGTGAACTGGTTCGCTCGGCCCGTCCCCCACGACGGCACCGACTGGATCATCGCCTTCG
>JAQBXY010000040.1 GCA_027623325.1 Gemmatimonadota bacterium | reverse complement strand
ATCCCGGCCAGGTACCGGGCTGGCCCGTGCGCGGATCGACCGGGAGAACCCGGGGATCATTCGGGACCCTCTCGGGATCCTCAGACGCCATGTAGGCGACCATCGCGGCCAGCGTAGCGTTATTACGCAGGTCCGAGAGAACGATCTTGTCCCAGGTGTCCAGGTTTGTGTGCCAGGTGTACTGCCGGTAGTCCGGGTAGTTGGACTGGAACCGGAACGCGGGCACCGGCTTGCAGATGAACGACATGTGGTCGCTCCCGCCGGTCTCTGGCACACCGGGGATGTCGAGCTCGATGTGACCGGTGATCTCGTTGGGTAACGCGGAGAACCACCGCGCGAAGTGTGCACCCGCACCCGTGAATCCCATCATCCGGATGTAATCGATCCGCCAGGTTCCGTTGTCTTGATTGAAGCCAGCTTGGAGACCGTCGATGATCGGCTGGTTGTCGGCCGCGAATGCGTTTGAGCCCACCAGCCCCTGCTCTTCTCCGCCCCAATGCCCGACCACGATCGTGCGGCGCGGGTTCGGATACGCAGCCTTAAGGATGCGCATCGCCTCCATCATCATGATGGTGCCCGTGCCGTTGTCGGTCGCGCCCGATGCACCATCCCATGAATCGAGGTGCGCGCTGAGCAGCACGTACTCATCGGGCAGCTCTGTCCCTTGAATGCGCCCAACGACATTGAACGCAGGGACGTCGCCGAGGAACTCGGAGCGTGCATCCAAGCGAATCCGGGGAGCCTGGCCCCGCTGTGCGAGCCTAGCGACCAGACCGTAGTCTTCGCAGCTAAGATGCAAGCTCGGAATCACCGTCGTGCTCGCGTCGAAGATCTTGTCCGCCCCCCACCCTGCCGACCAGCGTGAGGTAAGGAGCGCTGTGGCACCCGCAGCCTCGAGTCGCGCCTCGAGCCCTCCGCCCAGTGAACGGACCGACTGATCCCACACGTTCTGAGCAGCCGAACGTTCGGCCTGCATCTGCGCATACGACTCTTCGGTGGCGAAGGTCTCCCACGACTCGGGCGCCCGACAGGTCGGCTGGGGGAACGAGATGGCCACCATCCGACCCCGAACCTGCGGGAGCCAGGCCTCGAACGCCGCCGGACTCGTGAAACGCGGGAGCAGGAGTACATCCGACTCGACCGGGGCATTCGTGCCCGGACTCCACGCCAGCATCATGCCACTGAGTGTGCGCTCTCGCGGCGACACCAGATCGATATGCGAATACCCGCGCTTCCAGCCACGCCATGTGCCGTACTCTTCCTTCTCGGCCTCGATCCCCCAGGAAGCATACTTGGACAGAACCCAGTCTCCCGCCGCGTCATAGCCGGGTGAGCCCATGAGCCGCGGCCCGATCGAGTCGAGGAGCGCCTGCGATAGATCGACAACCTGCGAACCCGCCTCCATCCCCTCCAACCACATTCTCCGAATGACGGGATCGTTGGTCGGGAACGTCTGGGCCTCGAGCGTCCCGGCGAGGCTTAATGTGAACAGAGTGGTGAGAACGAGCCGGGCCTTGGTCATGCGAATGTCCATCCTAGGTGGGAAGTGTGTACAGGTCGGCACTGTTCAGATCATTCCGATGTCGGCCTCTTGAAGAGCGTCGGTAATCTGTGGGGAGAACCACTGGCCGCTCAGCTCATGGAGCATCTGCAGGCCGTCTTCTCGAGACAAGCCCGATCGGTAGGCGCGACTCTCGAGGATCGCGATCCACGCCTCCGAGATCCCGACGATCTGCCCGCCCAGCGAGATCTCTCCGCCTTTCTTGCCGCGGGGGTATCCGGACCCGTCCCAACGCTCGTGGTGTTCGTGCACGTAGCGAATCGCCGACGTGTATTGGTCGATCTCTCGCACGGAGGCCCTCGGGGTCGACTCGCAACAGAGGAGGTCATCGGGATACTCGGTCAACTGGCCACGACGCGGCGAGGGTGTCAAGCGCTGAACCAGCTTCGGGTTGAAACTCCGCGTCGACAGAATCAGTATAGATCAGTATCGATATCATTCCATATCGAAAGTGATGTACTGCGTACCGGGAGGAGTAAGGATGGTCGACAAGGCACGCGGGAGCCGCGCCAAGCCAACGCTCAAAGAGGCGTGGTTTCACATCTTGCTCGCCCTGGCCGACGATGCCCAGCACGGCTACGCGATCCGTGCCAGCGTCCAGGACCGAACCGACGGGGCCGTGAAGCTCTATCCGGCCACACTGTACGGCTCCATCCGCGCGATGACGGACCTTGGCCTGATCGAGCCGCTCGAAGGCACCGACGACCCCGACGACGACCAGCGTCGGCGGTACTACCGCCTGACCCAATCCGGTCGTGAAGCTCTCCGTGCCGAGGTGACTCGGTTGCAGGGATTGCTCGACCACGCGCGGGCCAGCGCAGCCTTCGGTGGTGCGTGACTTGAGGCACCGAAGACCGCTGACCGCACGAGCGGGGTTGGCGTTGTACGCATTCCTTTCGCGCGCGCTGCCGCGAAGCTACCGCGAAGCCTATTTGGCGGCTTCGCTGACGGACTTGGAGGACATGCTCCGGGAAGCCGATCGCTTCCAGGGTCAGTCCGTGGTCGGAACCGCACTCCGGGCGTGTTTCGACCTCATCTGGCGCATCCCCGGAGAGTGGTGGGCGAGCTACCGACCGGTCGCTGCCTTGGATGGACACGGCTCCTATGACAGAAGCCCGGGAAGGGGTGAACGAGTTATGAACGTGATCAGAGAACTTCGGCAGGCCATGAGAGCACTCCTCAAGCGCCCGGGCTTTTCGATCGTTGCGGTGCTGACGCTGGCACTCGGGATCGGCGCGAACGTCGCGATCTTCTCGATCGTCAACGGCATCCTGCTCCGACCACTGGCCTACGAAGATTCCGACCGGATCGTCGAGTACCGGCACCACGCTCCGGGCCTCAACCTTCCTGATCTGATGAACTCCGAAGGTGTGATCGCCTTCTACAGCGAGCACGCCGACTTCTACGAGGCAACGGCCGTCTACGACCGAGGATCGGGGAACCTTGCCGGAGGAGATGAGGCCGCGCGCGTACAGACTGCGGGGGCGAGCCCTGAACTCTTCTCGGTTCTCCGCGTGCAGCCCTTCATGGGCCGTCCCTTTAATGAAGAGGATGCAGGTCCAGAAAGCGCCCGGGTCGCGATCCTGTCGTTCAACACGTGGAAGGCGCGATTCGGATCGGATCCGACCATCCTCGGCCGGATGCTCGAACTCGACGGCGAGGCCATCGAAGTGATCGGGGTGATGCCCTCTGGGTTCGCATTTCCCGATGCGGAGGTCGAGCTGTATACCGCGCTCTACGTGAATCCGGACGGGCCGTTTGGCAGCTTCGGGATGCAGACGGTGTCCCGCCTGGCATCCGGTGTATCGGTCGAATCGGCGCAAACACGTTCGACCGAGCTTCTCACGCGTATCCCGGAATCGTTCCCGGACCTTCAGTCCTCATTCCTGGAGGCTGCCGCCTTCGCCGTTTCTGTAGAGACGCTCAGAGACCGCCTGGTGGTCGATATCGAAGCCACACTTTGGATCATCCTCGGCACGGTCGCATTCGTGCTACTCATCGCCTGCGCCAACGTCGCCAACCTCTTTCTCGTTCGCGCCGAATCGCGCCAGAAGGAGATGGCCGTGCGAGCAGCGATGGGGGCCGGCCGCCGCAGTGTGGCAGCCAGCTTCCTGAGCGAGAGTCTTCTCTTGGGCGTGGCCGGCGGCATGGTGGGGATCGTCCTGGCGTCGGGAGGTGTTCGACTTCTCCTCTCGGTCGGCGACCTGCCGAGATCTTCGGAGGTCTCTGTCGATACGTCGTCGCTGCTCCTCGCTGCCCTTCTTTCGGTCGTGGCCGGACTGGCGTTCGGCGCGATCCCCATGACGCGCTACGCGGGCAGCCGGTTCGCTGGCATCCTTCGCGATGGTTCTCGCGGGAATACCGGCGGCAGGGAGCGCCACCGCGCGCGGAACCTCCTCGTGGCAGCACAGCTCGCGCTCGGACTCGTGCTGCTCGTCGGATCTGGGTTGATGCTCCGGAGCTTCGCGCATCTCCGCGCCCTGGACCTCGGCATCGAGCCGGACGGTGTGCTCACGATGGGCCTCAACCTCAACCAAGGAGCAGACCCAGAAGCGGCAGCCCGCTACTTCCAGGACGCGGCCGACCGCGTCGCCGCCCTCCCCGGCGTCGCCATGGTCGGGATTACGACGAACCTACCGCTCGCGTCGGGGGGATCGAACGGCGGGTCGTTCTACATCCAATCGAAACCACGTGCCGAAGACGCCCTACCTCCGGTCGCGATGTTCCGCGCGGTCGGCCCGTCGTACTTCGCGTCGCTCGGTATTCCCGTGCTCGACGGGCGTGACGTCGAGCGTAGGGACTGGGAAGAAGCCCGCCCGGTCGTGTGGGTCAACAAGGAGTTCGAGACTACGTATCTAGACGGCGATGCGATCGGGGAGCACATCAAGTGGTCCGGCGCGGACGGGGACGAAGACGGTTGGGCCGAGGTCGTCGGGGTCGTGGGCGATGTCCGCGAATTCGGCCTCAAAGATGAGGACCTGCGGCCCAACGCGTATCTCCCGCTTAGGGTCACGGAGGCCGCGAATATCGAAATCGAGAGCGCGTTTCTGACCATCAAAGCTGCTAGCGGCGTGGAGCCGACCTCTCTGCTGGCTGGGGCCCGCGCCGCCGTCCGAGAACTCGACGCACAGGTGCCCATCACGGCCACGCGAACCATGGAGGAAATCGTGGCCGAAGCCATGGAGTCGACGTCGATTACGATGACCATACTCGGCGTCGCGACGGCCATGGCGCTCTTTCTCGGCGCGATCGGCCTCGCGGGTGTGATCTCCTATGTCGTGGGCCAACGGACCCGTGAGATCGGTGTTCGTGTGGCACTCGGCGCGCGGTCCACCGATGTGAGCGGCATGGTCATGCGGCAGTCCATGGTCGTCACTGGCGCGGGAGCAGTCCTCGGCCTTGTTGGCGCACTCGGACTAACGCGTCTGATGGAGGCGGTCCTCTTCGAAGTCTCCGCGACAGACCCGGCCACATTCGTCATCGCACCCGTCGTGCTCGTGTCGGTGAGCTTGCTGGCTACGTGGCTACCTGCCCGGCGCGCGGCGCGCGTGAATCCGATGGAGGCGCTGCGGGCCGAATAGTCGCATCGCAACGATTCGAGTGATCCGCCCGTCCAAGGGGTGACAGTGTTCGACGGATCGCTCAGGGTAGGGGGAAGTCGGGGATGACAGGTCTCAAGTACGCGCTTCGCACACTGACGAAGACCCCGTTCGTCACGGGAGTCGCGATCGTGTCGCTCGCGCTCGGGATCGGCGCGAATACCGCCATCTTCTCGCTCTTCGACCAGATGCTCCTTCGAGCCCTGCCCGTCGAAGACGCCGACCGTCTGGTGAACTTGTCCGCGCCCGGCCCCATGCACGGCTCCACGTCGTGCAACTCGTCGGGTAGCTGCGACGAGATCTGGAGCTATCCGATGTTCCGGGACCTCGAGCGCGAGCAGAGAAGCTTCACGGGCATGGCCGCACACGTGCTCTTCGGCGCCAACCTCGCGCTGTCAGGGCAGACCACGAACGCTCGCGGCCTGTTGGTCTCCGGCTCGTACTTCCCGACTCTCGGAGTCCAGCCCGCGATGGGCCGGGTGCTGGGGCCGGCCGACGACGAGCGTCTGGGTGAACACTTCGTGGCGGTTCTCAGCTATCGCTATTGGGAGAACCAACTCGGGGCCGATCGGTCCATCCTGAATCAGACGCTCATCGTAAACGGTCAGCCCATGACCATCGTGGGTGTCGCCGCGAACGGCTTCAACGGCACCACGCTCGGCTCCGAACCCGACGTATTCGTCCCCATGACGATGCGCACTCAGATGAATCCCTGGTTCGCGGCATCGTTGTTCGAAAACCGCCGAAGCTACTGGGCGTACACCTTCGCTCGCCTCAAGCCGGGGGTGACCGTCGAGCAGGCCGAGTCCGAAATCAACGCGCTCTACTCGCCGATTCTCAATGAAATCGAGGTTCCGCTCCAGACGTCCATGACCGAAGAAACGATGGAGCGTTTCAAGGCCAAGAAGGTCATCCTCGCACCGGGATTTCAGGGACAAAGTTCCCTGCACGACGACGCGCGAACACCGCTCCGACTCCTGTTCGGGATCACGGCGGTCGTTCTTCTCATCGCGTGCGCGAACATCGCCAACCTTCTCCTCGCCCGGGGCGCCAATCGCTCGCAGGAAATGGCCATCCGCGGCTCACTAGGCGCCAGTCGAGGGCAGATGTCGGCCCAACTCCTCCTGGAATCATGCCTCCTGGCCACGCTCGGCGGCCTGGCGAGCCTGGTCGTCGCCCAGTGGACGTTGTCCGGCATCGTGGCGGTCTTGCCCCCCGAACGGTTCACTACGCTCGACCTGCAGCTGAGTCTGCCCATGATCCTGTTCGCCGGGGTCCTCTCCCTCGGTACCGGCGTTCTCTTCGGCATGTATCCGGCCCTCAACAGCACGCGGCCCGACCTCGTCGCAATGCTCAAGACGACGCTCGGTCAGCCGGCCGCCGCGAGGGCAGCCCAGCGCTTCCGGTCGGTGCTGGTGACCGGACAAATCTCGCTCTCGATGGCCCTGCTTGTGGCCGCCGGCCTCTTCATCAAGAGTCTCGCGAACGTCAGCACGGTCGATCTCGGGATGAACGCCGAGAACATCGTACAGTTCGGAGTGTCCCCCGAACTCAACGGATACGAGTCATCGCGCTCGGCCGCCTTCTTCATTCGCCTGGAGGAAGAGCTGGCGGCGATGCCAGGTGTCACGGCGGCGTCTACGGGGCGCGTCACGTTGTTCAGTGGAAGCAACTGGGGAAACGATGTAGGGGTCGAGGGTTTCGCCTGGGAACCGGGCGTCGACGCGAACGCCCGGTACAATCAGATCGGACCAGGCTATTTCAGCACGATGGGCGTGCCGCTGCTGGCCGGGCGTGAGTTCTCCGCTGCCGATGGCGACGGATCTCCCCTGGTTGCCGTGGTAAACGAAGCCTTCACGCGGAAGTTTGGCCTCAACGGAGCCGAAGCTGTTGGCAAGTGGATGTCGGACAACGGCGGCGGCTCGGACGAGCTCGACATCCAGATCGTCGGCGTGGTCCAGGACGCGAAGTACGCAGGGGTGAAACAGACCGTGCCGCCCCTCTACTTCCTCCCGTACCGACAGGACCGCACCATCGGCTTCATGACGTTCTATGTGCGCACTGCGATCGACCCGAATGAGGTCATCCCGCAGATTGGCCCGCTGGTCAGGAGCATGGACGCCAACCTCCCCGTCGAAGACCTCAAGACGCTGGAGCAGCAAGCGCGCGAGAACGTTTATCTGGACCGGATGATCAGCATGCTCTCCGCCGCCTTCGCCCTCCTTGCGACCATCCTGGCAGCGGTCGGCCTTTACGGAGTGCTCGCCTACACGGTTGCGCAGAGAACGAGAGAGATCGGCCTGAGGATGGCGCTGGGGGCCGGAAGCCACACCGTGCGCGCCATGATCATGAAACAGGTCGGACGCATGCTCATCGTCGGCGGCGCAATCGGACTGGTGGCGGCGATCGGGCTGGGGCGCGCCGCTCAGTCCTTGCTGTTCGGCCTCGAAGGGTACGACGGCCCCGTCATGGCGCTCGTGACCGTCATCCTCGGCTTGGTGGGACTCGGAGCTGGGTACATTCCGGCCATGCGCGCTTCTCGGGTCGACCCGATGCAGGCGCTCCGCTACGAGTAGGTTCAGGCCACCAGGATCGACGACCCGACGGTCATGCGAGCCTCGAGATCCCGATGCGCCGTCTCGGCTTCACGCATCAGGTATCGAGCTCCGATGTGCGGGCGCACCTTCCCGCTCGTAATCATCGCGAAGAGCGCTTCGACCCCGTCGCGCGTTTCTTCAGGCGTCGCGTAATAGTCGCCAACCCGCGGGCGCGTGAGATAGAGCGAACCGTGCTTCGCGAGCAGGAGCGGTGACATGGGGGCCACTGGTCCGGACGCGTTTCCGAAGGTCACCATCGTGCCTCGCCGGGCCAGCGATGCGATCGACCCCTCGAAGGTGTCGGCTCCTACCGAGTCGTACACCACGGCACACCCCGCTCCGTCCGTAATCTCTGCCACGCGGGCGGCCACGTCTTCATGCCGGTACAGAATGACGTGATCACATCCATTGGCTCGCGCCAGCTCACCCTTCTCTTCGGTTCCGACAGTGCCGATCACGTTGGCCCCGAGGGCGCGTAGCCACTGACAAGCGATGAGGCCGACGCCTCCGGCAGCAGCCGTCAGAAGAACGTTGTCGCCCGGCTTCACCGCATACGTGCGACGCACCAGGTATTCGACGGTACATCCCTTCACCATGATGGCCGCCGCGACCTCATCGGAGATGGCATCCGGTAGCGAAACGAGTCTTCCTCGCGGAAGTACCCGTTCCTGGCAGTACGACCCGATGGGCCCGTTGCTTGTGTACGCCACCCGGGCCCCGACGGACAGATCATCCACGCCCTCACCGATTCGCTCCACCACGCCCACGCCTTCGACGCCCGGGGTGAACGGCAATTCAGCCGGATACAGCCCTGTCCGATGGTAGACGTCGATGAAGTTCAGCCCCACGTAGGTGTGACGAATCAGCACCTCGCCGGGACCGGGTAGGCCCGGGTCACGGTCGGTCCATTCGAGTACCTCGGGGCCGCCTGCCCGTGTCACGACGATGGCACCACTCATGCCCTGCTCCGCTCTTGGGGAATCCGCTGCCATCGTAGCGTCTCCACCCCTCCCCGTCACCGGCCGCACTCCGTACCTTCGGGACCGCCTTCAACTCGTCGCACATTAGAGTCCCGGAGATCTTCATGCGCCTCGCGCGTTCCTGGTCCGTCTTCGCCGCCCTAGCAGTCGTATCGTTGTGCCTGCCTCTCATGGGCACGGCCCAAGTCCGATGGGGCCCCGTGGCGGACGGCTACCCGCGCACCGCCGCCGAGTTGAACGGCTTCTCCGCACACACTCGCCACCTCGAGATGTGGGACTACCTCGAGGAGCTCCGAGGCCTCAGCCCGGACATGCGCCTCGGCTCGTATGGCGAGACGCGCGAAGGTCGGAGTCTCCCGTACGCCATCTTCGGTCGACCCCTGGTCAGCGAACCATGGGAAGCGATGGCACTCGGACGGCCCATCGTGCTGTTGGCCGCGAATGTGCACGGCGGCGAGCGGACTTTTCGCGAGGGTCTGCTAGTTCTGATGCGGGATCTCGCAACACCCGGTACCGCTGCGAACGCGCTGCTCGACCGCGTGACCATTCTGGTCGCTCCCCAGATCAACCCCGATGGTTTCGAGGCCAGCGTGGACGGACAGCGAGGCAATTCCTGGGGCATCGATCTCAACCGCGACTACGTGAAGCTCGAACACCCGTCCATCGCCAACTACGTGGGAAATCTGATTGGAGAGTGGCGTCCCCACCTGTTCGTGGACGGACACAACGGCGGAGCGCGCCCCTACAACCTGAACTACCAGTGCAGCAGCCACTACGACTCCGCGATCGAACTTACCCTCATCTGCGACAATGAGATCTTCCCGGCCATCAACGCCAAACTCGCGACGGAAGGAATGAAGGGGTGGTACTACCAAGGAGGTAATGCCGAGGAGTGGAACACCGGTGGCTGGCAGGTCAGAATCGGGCGCAACTACGGCGGCATCGTCAACAGCGTCGGTATTCTGTTCGAAGCCCCGCAACAGTCGCTGGAGGTGGGTGCGCGGGCCGGCTATCTCGGCTACCTCGCCGTCGTCGAGTACGTCGTAGAGAACGCGACGCAGCTCATGAACACCATTCGTGCCGCGCGGGCCGAGACCATCGCCATGGGCGCCGCTCCCTCCGGCCAGGTCGCGGTCGAGATGGAGTACGGGGCTGAAGACTACCTCGTCGATTATGAGCTCGTGACCGGAGGAGGGTTCAACGATGCTCCAGGCACCCGGCTCGATACCGTCCAGGTGACCGGGGCCCGACTGATGAAGAAGCCCGTCGCCACGAAGTTCCGCGATCGTCCGTGGGCATACCTGCTCCCGCGCGATGCCGAGGACGCCGTGGCGATGTTGCTGCGCCATGGCATCACGGTGGAGCGACTGCTCGAGCCTGCGACGCTGCAGGTGCAGGCCTATACCGTCGGCGGTGTGAGCCATGAACGGCAGTACAATCACGCGGCCGTCACGCGAATCCAGGTCGGCGAGGTGCTGACACGAACCGAGAACTTCCCGGTCGGCACGTACGTGGTGCCCACAGCGCAGAGCCTGGGCCGCTTGGTGGCACACATGCTCGAGGTAGAGACCGAGGACAACGTCGTCTATTGGAACACGATGGACGCGTGGATCCCGCGCACGGGTGCACCCCAGGGGGGCGGGCGAGGCGGTTTCGGCGGCCGTGCGGGAGGCGCCGGAGGCGGTCGTGGGGCCGCTCAGCCTCCGTTGGTGCCCATCTTCAAGTTGATGACGCCGACGGTGCTCGCGTCACACCTGGTCGAACCGAGCCGCTAAGGGAGACTTCGCCCGAGCCCCAGGTTCGCAAAGGCCGGATCGGTGTCCAGCAGAATTCCGAGGATGGCGCGGCGGTCGGTATCGGTGAGGTGTGCGTACGCGGGACCGGGGGTCGAGTCGGTGAGGACTTCATACAACCGCCGATAGACGTAGCGTCGTGCGACGTCGGGTAGTGCAGCGAAGGACTCCGAGTAGATCAGGTAGCTGAGCGGATACCGAAAGAGGCGCGTAGTCAGATCGAGGTCCCGTAACGATCGGCCCTGATCGTCGCGAGGGCCGCGCGCCTCGAAGTCCTCGGTGAAACTCGATGTCCCGGCGATCGCGTCGCGGACGGCGGCCTCGTCTCGGAAGAGCATCGCCTCCACGAGTGGCTCTCCCCCCTTGGCCACGACCTCGTCGGTGAGTCGCTCGGCATGCAGCGCGCTCCGCACGTCGTAGTTCATCCGGGTGATGAGATTCTGGACGTGCACCTGATGTTCCAGAACCATGAGCGCGACGATGTCGCTATGGGGCGTCGGATAGGGCGCCACATCAACGAGCCCCTCCAGTTCCACCCGGTTTCCGGACGCACCAAAGTCGAGCGTCGGAACGTCCGCGGGGCTTCTCACGATCACGTTCCCCCGATGCTCCTGTGTGCCGTGGGTCCCGGTCACATACCACCCTCCCCAACGGCGCCGCAGGGGAGTCCGGTCATCCGTGAGGCTCCATCCTTCATGGGTGACCGACATGCCGTTCTCGTCCGGGAGCATGGATCCGACGAGGTGCCGGGGCACACCCCCTCCGCTGAGTCCAAAACTGTCGTGGCATCCCAGACAGAGATCCGATTCCTCTGCGATGGATGCGGGAGCATCGGGTCGTTGCTCCAACGAGTAGAACACCCCCCCCAATACGGGATCGATCGCGGAAAGCTCGAGCACCTCGCTTCCCTGGACGTACGCGACGTAGACGTCGTCGTTGAAATAGATGGCGCGGGGGCGTTCGGGAGAGACGAGATGGCCCTGAAAGCTCGTCTTGGTGAACACCAGCATCTGCGAGGACACCGGAATGTCGAGGCTCTCGAGGAGAGAGGTGAGATAGCCTCCTCTCGGGTCGAAGCTGAGTCGTTCGCGCCCCTCCGCGAGAGCTTCGCGCAGATCCGCGACACGGTCCGTTCGTGCCCGCTCGGAATACCCAATGGCCGGGTACTCGACGTCATAACGAAGCTGCGGTGCGGCCATCACATCAGCCGGCATAAGCAGCAGGCCCGCCAACACCAATGCGGCGATCATGGCGTCCGAGCCGTCAGTCCCGGTCAGAAACCGTCCCAAACGCCTTGATGACTTCGCGGGTCAGGTCCCACCGGTCGAATCCCTGGCGCCCATAGTCGAGGCCCCGACGAACGATGACGAGATCATGGGAGGGCACCACGACCACATATTGGCCTCGATTTCCGGCCGTAGAATATGCGTTCGCCGGCACATCGGTCCGGTTGTCCGGCACGAGCCACCATTGGCCACCATACGCGTTCCCGATATCGGCCGTCGCCGGCGCCGGCGTCCGCGTGAAGTCGATCCACTCCTGGGAGATCAGCCGTTCGCCGTTCCAGACGCCGCCATTGAGATACAGCAGGCCGAAGCGCGCGAGGTCCCGCGCATTGGTGTAGATCTGACTGCTGAAAATGAAGTCGCCAAAACGATCGGCACTCACCACGGTGTTGCGCATTCCGATCTTGTCGAAGAGCGCGCGCCGCGGGAATTCGTGGTACGCCTGATCGTCGCCGAGGGCGAGCCTCATGGCGTACACCCCGAGTAGCGTGTCGTAGTTCTCGTAGTCCCAGAACGTCCCCGGTTCACGGATCAACGCACGGCTGCGGGCTCCGTTGACCGAACTCGCGCCGGCCCAGTACGACAGGCCGGACCCCGTGGCGTATTCGAGACCCCGATTGTCGATCGTCTCGAGGCCGCTCGACATGTTCAGCACGTGACGCAGCGTGATGGCGTTCCGTGGATCGGTCTCGGGCGATCGCGACACCGGGAGCCACTCGAGGCCGAGTGGTTCGTCCAACGACATCCTGCCATCCTCGACGAGCATTCCCATCAGGGTGACCGCAATGCTCTTGGCCGTGGACCAGGTGCGCGTCTTGGTCGCCACGTCGACGCCCGGCGCGTATCGCTCGTGGATGACCCGACCCCGGTGCACCACCATGAGACTCAGAGTGACCTGCTCGGGGGACTCTCGATCGAAGGCCCAGTCGGACGCGGCGTCCAGCGCCGCCGCATCGACTCCTACGGGTACCGAGGTGTCTTGCAGCAGGTCACCGTCCGGCCAGGCGATCTTCGCTGGGTCCCCCGGGGCTGGGGCCATGCGAAGCTCCGGCAGGCCTTCGATATCCGTGAAGGTCTGATCGGGGGCCAGGATCACACAGCCGATACCTTCCCGATAGGCTGCGCGCATGATCGGCGTGCCACCCGAAGCCCCGATCGCCACCGCCTTCCGGTCCCAGTCGACTTGGTAGTCTCCACCCCGCGCGCTACCGACCGGCTGGGGCAGGAACTTGAGCTCTTGATCGAACACCTGCTCCAGCGAACGCCCACCGGTGAAGAGTCCGTTGCACATGAGGATCGCCTGCTGGCCATGCCGGATCATGTCCCGCTGGGGACGCCAGTAGTCGTACGCCTCTTCCTGCTCCTGCGCCGCGGCTGCAGAGGCGATGACGGCCATCAGGCCCAGGGCGATCGGAAGGCGTCTCATGCGCTGTCTCTCAAGAGAATGTGATGGGCCTGCGGTTAGCGGATGCGCCGATACACCGCGTGAGTGACAGCGGTGATCTTTCCTTCCGCGTCGAGGCGCACGTACTCGTTGTCGATCGTATTGCCGTCTTCGGAAAGTGTGTTGATGATGACCTGCGTCACGCGACCGTTTCGCTTGTTCGCGATGCGCGTGCTGCGCTCGCCTACGAATTCGACCGACGTCTCGGCATTCTCCTGCCCGGTCACGGGACGGAACGAGCCATCGAACATCGTCACGTAGCCCCACTCGTTGTCCACGCCAGCCGAGTTGGTAGACGCGACCGTGATCTTCATTCCACCTTCGCCGTAGGCCTCGTACGTCATGATGTTGACCGACGGGGGCGGGGCATCGGAGTCCATGCGCCAGCGACCGAACCGATCGCTCGCCTTCTGGGACTGGGCCGACACTTCGACCGACATCGCGCCGACAACGGCCAAGGACAACAGGCCAAGAATCAGGTTCCTTTTCAACATCTCGAGCAACTCCCTGTTAGTCGTTGGGGCTTCAGCGACGAGGATCGTCCCGGGCCCCGTTCTTCGTGAAAATCTGAATCGCACCACCTACCGCGCCGGCTCCGAAGGCGGCGAGGGCCGCCTCTCCCTTGATGACTTCCACCCGCTCGATGTCATCGGGATGGATACCTTCGAGCGCTTCTACAAGTTCGCCGTCCACGAAGATCAGCGGCTGTGCGTCACCCACGACCCTGCCCCGGATCATGACCTGGCCACTGGCGATCGCCTCCCGCGAAGGAAGGGCGCCTAGTGTGGTCGACAATACCGCGATCACGGTCTGTCCAATTCGTGCCTCGGGCTGAGGCTGAGGGGTGTCCCCCCAATTCTGGGGACCGAGCGCGAGCACACTCACGAGTCCACCGATGGCGATCGCCAAAACGGGAGTCAGATCAGATTTCTGAAGCTTCACGGCCACCTCCTCTGCGGGTCCAGATCGCAACATACGTGACGCGGGGACTTCCGTCACGCACGGCGGCGTGGCGGTGCCCCGAGTGTGGCCGGGGAGTCGGGCGCCGAGCGAGTGCCCGGCGCCGGGAAGGGTTACCGAGTGACTTGGAAGAGGATGGGGAACGACACCCACACCGGCACACGCTGGTCCCGGTTCATCCCAGGTGAGAACCGATACAGACTGGCCAGCCCCATGGCCGCTTCGTCGAGCATCTGATGCCCGGAGCTCTTGTCGAGGCGCGTCGTTTGTACTCGGCCCTCGGCGTCGATGAAGAAGTAGACCCTGACCTCACCTCCGATTCCGGCATCCCGCAGTAGAGGCGGGTAGGACTTCAGCATCGCGTCGATGATCTCGGACCGGTTCAAGATCGATGGCGCCACGGTGAACGGCGTGAACGTCGGCGCCTGCGAGATGTCGATATCCTCCTTCAACTCCGGAGGCGGCGGGAGCGCCTCGACCGGATTGGTCTCGAAGGTGGTCGGCGCGATCGTGATTTCCTCGTCGACTTCGGTCGTAGCCATGACCGGAGTCGCCGGCCGAGAGATCTGCGCGGGTGGCGGAGGAATGTCGACTTCCGGCGGAAGCTCGATGGCCGTCAACTCCTCGGCGGTGAACGAAAAGTCCTCCGCGGTCAGTTCAGGCCAGAAGGCGAACGCGCTGAAATGAGCGAGCGTCGCGAAGATGATCGACGACCACAGGAGCGACCGGAACCGACCCTTGAAGCGATCGTTGGCCGAAACGAGCCCATCGTCTAGCGGAATCGCGCGTTGAGCAGTCATCGGTCATCCTCCCGGTTCCTCGTTCTCGATACACCTCTGGTTTTCGACTAGAGGAGAGGCATCACTCCATGAAGAAGGTGCCTTATCTCGGCAAGTAGGGGTGTCGGGAAGAACCGGATGTGCTGGTAGGGAGTTTTCGCCGCCCGTCGACGCGGTTCCCCCGCTTGCCCCGAGGGACGACCGCAGGGAGTTTCGGAGTGACCGACTCTCACGGACGCTTCTTCCCCCACGCAGACCCCTTCATGACGAGCACCTCCCGCGGCTGCGGCACTCTCCTACTGATCGTCACCTCGTTGTTGTCTTTGGGATGCGGGGCCGAGAGCAGAGACGCTCCGGCAGCCGTGGACCCTGCGCCGTCGTTCAGCGCACTTCAGCCTGAACTGTTCGCGGACTTCGGGGGCCAGCCCAACGCGTGGGCCGACTTCGACGGAGATGGAGACCTCGATCTTTTCGTCGGCTTTCGGGGCCGGCCGAACCGCCTGTATCGAAACGACCGCGGGACGTTCGTGGACGTCGCTGCCGAAGTGGGCCTCGCCGACCCGGAGGAGACGCGCGCGGCCGCTTGGGGTGACTATGACTTGGACGGAGACCTCGATCTGTACGTGGGCTTCGCGGCCGGTGAAAGCCCCGGAAACCGGCTCTACCGCAACGACGATGGAGGCCAGCGTTTCGTCGACGTAGCCGGCGCACTCGGCGTCGATCGCCCGGGCACGTCCCGACAGCCGGTGTTCATCGATTACGACGGCGATGGCGACCTGGATTTGTTCGTCGCGTTTCGGGACCTGCCGAACGCGCTCTTCCGAAACGACGGCGGGTCGTTCACCGATGTCACGGAACGTTCAGGCATCGGGGACGAGCGCCGGACGGTGGGTGTCGTATGGTTCGACATGGACGGCGACGGCGACCTCGACGTGTTCGTCGCCAATCAGAACGGCGACGACGACGGTTTCTATCGCAACCTCGGGGACGGTCGTTTCGAGGATGTCGCCCCCGCGCTCGGCATGGCCCAGCCCGGCAGGACGGAGGTGCAGGGAAGTGTGGGTGTCGCCGTGTCGGACTATGACAACGACGGTGACCTGGACCTCTTCGTCGCTTCGTATGGCCCCGACGTTCTCTGGCAGAACCAGGGCGACGGCACGTTTCGCGACGTGGCCCCTGGCACGCCGTTAGCCGGAGACCACCACTCGGTCGCGGCCGCCTGGGGTGACTACGACAACGACGGATGGGTCGACCTCTACGTCGGCACCTTCGTCGCTACAGAACCAGAGGCCGCCGATCACCTCTTCCGCAACGTGGGCGGAAGATTCGAAGAAGTGACACCTGCTGCGTTCCTGGCGAAGGGTGCGAGTCACGGCGTGGTTTGGACGGACTTCGACAGTGACGGCGACCTAGACCTGTCGCTGATGAACAATCACGACCCGGAGGGGACGCACCCCCTCTACCTGAACACGCTCGATCCCGCACGCTCCGTCCGCTCGTTGAACGTCGCTGTGACGGACAGCAACGGGCGCTGGAATCGGGCCGGCGCGACGATCACGCTTCGAAGCGTGCCCGAGCTTTGGAGCGGACCCGCCTTCGTATCGAGTCGACTCATGGACACGGGCGGAGGCTACTCGTCCCAGGGCGTTGGCCCCGTACACTTTGGGCTGCCGGAGGGCTCTGGACGACTCAGCGTATCAGTCACTTGGTACGAAGGAGGCGAACGTCGTTCGACAACCGTGTCGGGCGTCGATCCCGATCGGTTCCGGGGGCGGTGGTTCGTCCTGAGCCTAGGCGTCGGGTAAGGCCGTCACCGCTCACATGATCATCGGCAAGGTCGCGATCAGCCGAGCGCAGCTGCCCTGGGTCTCCATGCCCCCCATGGACATGGTCAGTAACCGCGCGAGGAAGCCGGCCTCCACCTCGTTCGGGACGAAGCCCCGCGTCGCCACGCCAAATAGGGCGGCCTCAGCGTCGTACCGAACCAAGGAGTTCTCGACACCCTCGAGCCAGGACGTGAACTCGTCGGCGGGGCCGAAGACGACGTTCTGAAGGTTCAGGCAGGGCGTCAGCCCGGTCGCGATGCTCACATACTCCCAGCGGATGCCCCGAATCGCGTCCTCGTCGTCGATCACGGACGGAAGGCTTTCGAGGAACGCCTGCGCTCCAGGCCTCTTGCCCCGACCGGCCGCCATCCTGGCCGAGGCGCGTTCCGCGGCCAGAACGGCTCCTTCCAGCGCCTCAGCGCGCGCACTATCGCCGCCGAGCCGAAGAACCTCCCGAAGCGCCTCGCCCCCGAACCCCACGACGGACGCCCCAACGAGGTGCTCAATGATCGTCGGTGCCTCGTCCATGAGCAGGAATCCCACCGAAATGACTTCACGAGTGGACTGCTCTGCCAGAGCGTGCCGTCCCGCGGCCGAATGCAACGCGGCGATCGACAAGTGAGAGGTCGCACCCGTACGAACGGACGTCAGTTTCGGAATCGGAAGCTGCCAGAAGATCTGGTCGGCGGAGAACGGCAACTTGTATCGACCGCCGATGGCGTCGAGCGCCCCTGCTCGCGCGAGTCGTGAGAAGTCGATATGGGCCGGGTGGGCCGCAACCTGTTCCAGGAAGCGGGTCTCCTCGCGGGTGAGGCCCCTGCCCACCCAGCTCCACACGCTGTCGGTCCAGAACGGTGGGATGTCTGTCCTCACGTCCGACTCTGAAGCCGAAATCCACTCGGCATCGTAGGTCCGCACTGGGGCCAGCATTGGCTCGTCCACGTCTCCCGTCCGGCCCACGAACGACAACAGGTGCAGGAGCTCACCCGCTTCCGCGGCCGAAATGGAGAGGTCCGGATCGAGCCGGTACGGCCGATAGGGCTCGGCTTCGGCCGACCGCTGCTGAGTCCTCAGGAACCAGCTTCCGGATACCGACCCGAAGATCGCTCCCATCGATGAGACGGGCACCAGTGTCACGGGGGGTACGATCGCGATCAACGCGACGGCGATCACCCCCGCCATCACGACGCGAAACGTACCAGGCGAAAGTGCTCCGCCTCCGGCAGCGGCCAGCCCCTCGCCAACCCCTCTTTCTGCCAGTCCGTAACGTCCTGCCGTGTGAGTTCCTGCGCCCACGGCTGCTGGTACCACACCCGTTTCGCCCTGCGAACCAGCGTGCCTTCGGCGGCGCGGAATGCGATGCCCGCCAGCCCAAGCAAGGACATCGGAACGAAGGTGCCGAACGCGATCCCCCCGGCCGAAAGTTGCCCCCGCGCCGCAAAGAGAACGAGTACCCCGAAGCCGACGACGAACCACGTCGCCGCCGTCAGATAGAGGACCGGCGACAGTAGCCGAAGCGTTCCCAGCGCCTTCCGCTCATCGGAGGACAGCGTCGAGAACATCTGAGCGCCTTGGAGGAGAAAGCCGTTGTCTTTGTCTCGGTCCGACAAGACGAGGCCCACGACGTGTCCTGAATACCCTTCGCTCCGAGCGCGCCGCGTTCGGCTCAAGATCCGGAGGAGTGCTACAAACGCGTCGGCAAACAACCCCAGGCCGAGGAGCGTGGTCACCACGAGAATCCACCACGACTCGCCGAGCGGCCCGAGGCCGGAGGACGACTGCGGGATCGTGACCGCAAACAGGAGCGGCGTGACGAGGACCGCGCCCGCGGCCGACATCTTTCTCACGACGAGCCATAAGTCCCCCTGCACGCGAGCCAGCCCGGGAGGGGGCCACCCGACCAGGTTGCGGAAACGGTCTCCGGCAGGCGGAGTCGCAGTGGGGGGGGTCGGCTCCTGGCTCATATCGGGTTCCTCCTTCTGTGTCCGACGTATCGCGGCAGCATGATACGCGGAACGAGCGTCATCGGCATCCTGCCACCCTGGCCGACCGCGCATCGCACTTGCGGTGATTCTCACTCCGGCAATCTTGGCCACTCCGGGGCAACGGCGCGCACGCCGTCCACCACAGTCGAGGAGCACCGCATGAGAGACCGATCGACGCTACTCATCTTGGCCGTGATGGTCACAGCGTTGGGGACGCCCGATCGAGTGCAAGGCCAGGATCCGGCGCTTCAGGGGTTCCGCGAATATGTGGCCGCAGCCGTCGAAAGCTGGGATGCTACCGGGTTGGCGATCGCTGTCGTAACGGACGGGCGCACGGTATTCGCCGAAGGGTTCGGCGTACGGGAACTGGGCTCGCCCGCTCGCGTCGACGCGCATACGCGCTTTGCCATTGGGTCTACGACGAAGGCGATGACCGCTGCGGCCATCGGCATGCTCGTCGATGAAGGGAAAGTGTCCTGGGACGACCTCGTGATCGACTACTTGCCGTGGTTCCGGGTCGACGACCCGTACGTGACGAGTGAACTCACGCTTCGCGATCTCCTCACGCACCGGGGTGGAATGGGCAACGCCGACTTCCTCTGGTACGAACGGGAGGCCACGACGGAAGAGATCGTGCGGGCGATGGCGCTCGTGGAGCCCGCCTACTCGCTCCGCTCCTCCTTCATCTACCAGAACATCATGTACGCGGCCGCGGGCGAGGTCATCGAAGTCGTCAGCGGTGTGCCCTGGAGTGAATTCGTTCGGACTCGAATCTTCGGACCGCTCGGGATGACGGAATCCGTCCCGCTTCTCGCGGAAACGGTCGGGGCTCCCAACATGGCCCGGCCCCACTACCGCATCGATGGCCAGACCGCGGTCATCGAGAACGCATCCGTGGACCCGATCCCGGCGGCTGGGTCCGTCTGGTCCAGCGTCACGGACATGTCGAAGTGGTTGACCATGTTGCTCGCCGAAGGGGTCTCCGTGGACGGGACCCGCATCCTCAGCGAAGCCACGGTAGAGGAGATGTTCCGGCCGCAGGCGTTGGTCCCCTCGAGCCAGTTCTATCCCACACAGCAGGTGACGAAGCCCGACTGGATGACGTACGGGCTCGCGTGGTTCCAGCACGACTACCGTGGCTACAAGCTGGACTTCCACACTGGAAGTATCGACGGCATGATCGCCATTGCCGGCTTGATCCGGGATCTGGACATCGGGGTGTACGTCCTCGCCAATCGCGACCACGTCGAGGTACGCCACGCCCTCATGTATCGGGCGTTGGATCAACTCATCGGTGGTGAGGTGCGGGACTGGAGCGCGGAGCTGAAGCCCGTATACGATGGGCTCGAACAGCAGGCTCAGGACGCGCGTTTGCGTGCTGCCGCCGCGCGTGTCGAGGGCACCTCACCTTCGCTCCCGCTGGATGCTTACGTCGGCACGTATCGTCACCCTCTCTACGGGTCGATCATCGTGACGGGGACAGCGAGCGGGGCATTGCGAGCCGACATCGGGCCGGGCCAACCCGGTGCCGTGGAGCATTGGAACTTCGACACGTTCCGGGTCGTGCTCGACGCCCGTTGGCGGGGTGCTCCGCTCATCGGCTTTACGCTGGGATCGGACGGAAAGGTGACGGGCCTGAGCAACGGCGGGGTGCGCTTTTCCCGGGTGGACGGCTAGGGCAAGCCAGCGTGAGCGCGAGGGCCGAGGCCCGTCGCGGAAACACAAACATCCGTACTGCCGTGGGGGGGTCATGCGCCACTCCTAGTTGCTCGTTTGTAGTTTCCCGTCTGCGGGGATGGCCACGGACCTA
>JAQBXY010000058.1 GCA_027623325.1 Gemmatimonadota bacterium | reverse complement strand
GAAGTACGGCGAGCCGTGCCCGGTCTGTGATTCGCCGATTCAGCGAATCAAGTATGCGAATCGCGAGACGAACTACTGTGCGACGTGTCAGACAGGGGGGAAGGTGTTGGCTGACCGTGGCATGTCGCGACTGCTCGGCGACGACTGGCCGAGGACGCTCGAGGAACTCGAGGAGCTGCGCACCCGCTAGCTGTAGCAACCAGGGAGGTTGTTCACGATCTGGGAGAGGCGGAGCTGGGGCGTGATCCTGCCGATGCCCCAGTGGCGGCGGTGGCAGTTGTAGTGGCAGAGGAAGTCGCCGAGGGCGACGGTGCGCTGCGCGGAGCTGCGATAGGGGCGAGCGTAGGCCCACTCGCGCTTGCAGGTCTGGATGAACCGTTCGGCCTTTCCGTTCGTGCGTGGCGTGTACGGCCGGGTTCGTATGTGGCGAGCTCCGAGCCGCTGGATCGAAGCACGGAAGACCTTGGAGATGTACCCTGAGCCGTTGTCGGTCATGACGGCCTCGACGGCGACACCACACCGTCGTAGCCAGGCGGCTGCACGCTCGAGGAACGCGGCACAGGTCACGCCGCGTTCGTTGGGCAAGACCTCGGCGTAGGACACGCGGCTCGCGTCGTCGATGCACACGTGCAGATACTCCCAGCCCGCGCCCTCGACGCTCCGGCTGCGGTCACCGTGGATGCGATGTCCGATCCGCTCAATCCGGGCGAGCTTCTTGATGTCCAGGTGGATCAGTTCGCCCGCGTTCTCTCGCTCGTAGCGCACCACGGGCGGACGTGGCTCGAGGTCGCGAAGTCGGCCGATGCTGTTACGACGACACACAACACCCACCGTCGACAACGCCATCTTCAAGTGGTCGGCGATCGCAGCTTGGGTCCAGCGTTTTCTGCGGAGTCGAACGATCTGTCGCTCCCGTGTCCGTCGGATCTGACGCGGCGAGCGATGCGGCCGTGAACTGCGGTCCTGAAGTGCCTCAGCCCCGCCGTCTCGCATGCGAGCCTTCCACTTCCATGCGGTCCGCTCACTGACCCCTACGGCCGCTGCCGCGGCCGCTACCGACTCCCCGGCCTCAATGCGGTTCACCAACTGTTCTCGACCTCGTGGCGTAAGCGATGCATTCTTATGGACGTTCACTGTGGGACTCCGGCGGTGAGGGTTGGTGCTTCGCAACCCCCAGCTTCTCGCCCCGGACCCTCAGTGAACAACCTCCCTGGTCTTCACACCTAGAGCGATGCGGATGCCGATTTCACGCACGAGCTGCGACGCTCCGAACGACACGAGTCCGTAAAGTCCGACCACGGCCAGCGTCAACGCGAGCACCGCGAAGGCGCTCACGAGGTATCCGATCGTGCGCGTCTCTCCCGTGGACGCGGTCATGGACGCTTGCATGTCCACGATGCCAGTCATCGGAACTTCGGGATCGACCGCCTGAGCGGCCGCGGCCAGCTCGGCTCGACCGACTCCCGCGCCGCGCTCGCCCGCAACGTGAAGGGTCATCCAGGGAGAGTATTCGCTCTCGGCCGGGTAGTAGACCGCCGGATTGGGCCGCGAGCGTAGCGAGCGCATCTGAACATCTCCAGAGACCCCGACGACCCGCCACACTCCGTCGCGGTCGATCTCTTGGCCGACCGGATCCTCGCCGGGCCAGAACATCGCGGCGAGCGCCTCGTTCACCACGACGACCCGCTCCAGCTCCGGGCCAAGGGATCCCAAGGCTCTACCCCTGTTGATGGGAATCCCGAGTGTCTCGAAATACTCTGGTCCAATCACCACGTACTCAGCCTCGAAGGAGACGTCGTCACGGCCCAGTGGCCGTACCGTAGCTCTCGAGTGGCTGCCCACGATCGGCGTCTGACTGGCGAGTGTCGCAGAGCGGACCCCTGGAGTCCGCTTCACCTCATCGAGCAGGGCCGCAAAGAACTGAGCGCCCGACTCCTCGTCGTACCGGCCGGTCGCGAAGAGGTCGACGAGCCGGTGATCAGGCCTGCGGTTTCGAACCCGGGATCGGCGAAACGTGCGTTCATCACGCTGCGTCCGAGAAGTGCCGCGCCTGCAACGAGGCCGAGAGACAGGCCGAGCTGCGAGACGACGAGCGCGTCACGAAGGCGAGTTCTGGTACGTCCGCCTGTCGAGCCGCCCTCCCGAAGGGCGCTGAGGACGCCAGCGCGCGAGACCGACCAGGCCGGTGCCGCGCCAAAGAGGACGCCCGCAACGATCCCGGTGAGCGTCAAGAAGCCGTAGACTCGGCCGTCGGCCGCAACGGATACGGACAGCTGATACGGAAAGAGCGCAGGCAGGAGATCACCCGCAATGATGACGATGGGGAGGGCGAAGCCCGTTGCCATGAGGGCCAGGAACGAACTCTCGGTGACCAGCTGTCGAAGGAGCCGTGCCCGGCCGGCGCCCAGCGCCATGCGGACTCCGACCTCGGTCCGTCGTCCGGCAGCTCGGGACAGAAGCAAGTTGGCCACGTTGGTGCAGGTAATCAGGAGCACGAGTCCTACGATCAGGAGTAGGATCATCGAGATCTGCTGGGCTCCCTGACGGGCTTCCGGGTCGAGCCCGACACCTGCTGCGAGGAGTACTTCCATGCCCTCGTTCACCGGGTGGGCGTCCCGGAGTCGGGTAGCGACCATCTCCATGGCGATCTGCGCCTCTTCGAACGAGGCGGTGTCCTCGAGGCGCCCGACCGCGTTGATCCAACTGGACCCCCACTCCTCGAAGGTCAGCTGCCCTCGATAACCCGGATGCTGCATGGTCGGGATGAAGAGGAGAGGCGGCGAGCCGATATTCTCCACACCGGCGAACCCCTCGGGCGCCACACCGACCACTTCGTACGGAACCGCTCCGATCTGAACCGTCCCGCCGACCACTGCCGGGTCTGCACCGTATCTTCGGGTCCACAACCCATGGCTCAAGACCACGACGGCGTGGGCTCCGGGCTGGACGTCGTCCGTTCTTTGAAGCAGGCGCCCAATGTGAGGAGTGACGCCGAGAACTTCGAAGAAATCACCTGTAACGAAGTCACCCAGGACGCGTGCGGTCTCTGTGCCTCGTCCCAGGACAAACGTGCTTCCCGAGTATCCGGCCACTCCGGAGAGCGCTCTCGACTCCGTCCGAATGAGATTGAGGGCGGGCCAAGAGAAAGTGTCCCAGCGGGGCGCCGATTCGTAGGACCGAGCGATTTGGACCAGACGGTCCGGCTGGTGTACCTCTGCTGGCGCACGAAGCACGAGTCCGTTTACCAAGGAGAAGATCGCCGCGTTT
>JAQBXY010000057.1 GCA_027623325.1 Gemmatimonadota bacterium | reverse complement strand
CGCGATCTGTTTGGCGAAGGTCGATTCCGCGAACACGTCCCCGCGGCGCGGACCGGTATGCGTGAACATCCGGGTCGTCATGACCTTCATGCCGTACGCTTCCGCGTAATACCGCCCGAGCAGATCCGTGCCCACCTTCGAGATCGCATACGGGGACGCCGGGTGGAACGTCGTCTCCTCGGCGATGGGCACGAGCTCCTTCGGGACCCGGCCGAAGACCTCGGATGATGCGCAGACGTGGATGACCGGATCGATGTTCGCGTCGTGCCGAATCGCTTCGAGGACGTGTGCCGTCCCCTGAATGTTCGTTTCGAGCGTGTCGAGGGGCGAAGTGAAGGAGGTGTGGGGATAACTTTGGGCTGCCAGGTGGAATACGTAGTCCGGCCGGGCTACTTCGACGGCGTGCTGAATCGAGACGTAGTCTCGCAGGTCCCCGTAGACGAGGCGGACCCGATCTCCACGATTCAAGCGATCGACGTGCTGCTCGAGATTGTCGAGCGGGCTTCGCCAGCGGGCCAGCCCCACCAACTCCCAATCTGTGTTCGCAAGTAGATAGTCGGCCAGGTGAGAGCCAACCATGCCGGTGATGCCGGTAATCAGAGCCGTCCTCGTCATAGCTCAGGCCCAGCCCAGGTCTTCTTCATCGAAGTGCTCCCGTCGTTCCACATCAATCACACCCTTCACGCGTCCGACCGCCCGACGGACCTTCTCGAGATGGGCCAAGTCTCGAACCTCGACGACGAATTCGCCGTTCATTCCGCCCTCAGTCGTGCGCATGTCGGCATGCGAAATATCGGTACCGGTATCGGTGATCGCCTTCGCAACATCGGAAAGTAACCCTCGACGATCCGACCCGCGCATGAACAGCTTCACGAAGAATCGATCCCCCTTCTCGGCTGCCCATTCAATCTCGATGCGCCGTTCGGGGTCACGTGATAGAGCCAGAACGTTGGGACAGTCCTTGCGGTGAATCGACACCCCCCTACCCCGCGTCACATACCCGATGACCGGGTCGCCCGGTACCGGCTGACAGCACCGCGAATACCGCACCATCAGGTTGTCCATCCCGTGGATGCGCACCCCGCGCCCCGAGATTCGAAGTCGCGCGGCGAGCTTGGACAGAGCCGATGGTTCACGCTTCGCGATCTCAACAGGATCGTGGTCCGGGAAGAATTGTCGGATGACGGCGGTCGGACCGACGTCTCCCCGCCCAAGAGCCGCGAAGACGTGGCTGATGTCGGGATAACCGAGCGCCAGCGACGCCTCGAGCTGGTCGTGTGGGTCACTCGGCAGTGTTCGTCGTCCTTTCTTCAACTCTCGCTCGACCAAGTCCTTCCCGAGCTTGAACGCGGAATCGAACTCCTCTCGTCGGATCCATTGGTGAATGCTCTGTCGAGCACGTGAGGTCCGCACGAACGCGAGCCAGTCGCGACTCGGTCTCTGCTTCGTATTGGTCAGGATCTCGACCGCGTCTCCGCTCTTCAACTCCCGTGACAACGGCGCGATTCGGCCGTTGACCTTGGCGCCGGCGCAGTGGTGCCCCACCTCCGTGTGCACCGAATACGCGAAGTCGATCGGCGTGGCCCCGATCGGGAGCGCCTTGACGTCGCCTTCCGGCGTAAAGACGAAGATCTCGCCACGGAAGAGGTCCATGCGGAGGAAGTCCATGAACTCTTGTGGCTCGGCCGTGTCCTGCTGCCACTCAAGCACCTGCCGAAACCAGGTGAGGGCGTCATCGGCCTCGTCTCGACCTTTCGTGGCCCCGTCCTCTTGTTTGTATCGCCAGTGCGCCGCAATCCCATACTCCGCCGTCCGATGCATCTCCTCGGTGCGTATTTGGATCTCGTATCGGCGAGCGCCCGGGCCGAAGACCGTCGTGTGCAGCGAGCGATACATGTTCGACTTCGGTGTGGCCACGTAGTCGTGAAACCGCTCGGGGATCGGCGTCCATTTGCTGTGGATCACACCCAGCGCCGCGTAGCAGTCCTGAAGCGTATCGGTGAGGACGCGCATCGCCATGAGATCGTGGATCTCCTCATACGGGCGACCCTGCCTCTCGACCTTGCGGTGGATCGACCAGAGGTGCTTTGCGCGGCCGCTCACCGTAGCCCGGATGCCCGCTTCTTTGAGGGCCTCCTCCAGCGGCCGTTGCATCTCGAAGATCTCACGCTCACGAGCTTTCCTGCGCTGGTGGATCTTCTTGCTGAGAGCCCCGTACGCGTCCGGCTCGAGAAACTTGAACGCGAGGTCTTCCAGTTCCCACCGGATGGCAGCAACACCCAGACGGTGGGCAAGCGGAGCGTAGATCTCCCTCGTCTCCAGCGCGATGCGCCGACGCTTTTCGTCGGCCAAATGCTCCAGAGTGCGCATATTGTGGAGCCGATCCGCCAGCTTCACCAGAATCACGCGGGCGTCGCTGGCCATCGAGAGCAGCATTTTCCGATAGTTCTCGACCTGCTGCTCGGTCGCGGACCGGAAGCGAACCTTACCCAGCTTCGTGACGCCGTCCACGATGGCTGCCACCTGGACACCGAACTGTTCCTCGACGTCCCGGAGCGTAATCTCCGTGTCCTCGATCGTGTCGTGAATCAGCCCCGCGATGATCGTGTCGGTATCGAGGCGCAGCTGAGCGAGGATCGTGGCGACTTCGATCGTGTGGCTTACATACTGGTCACCCGACGCCCGGCTCTGGCCGGCATGCGCCTGCACCGCGAGGTCGTAGGCGCGGCAGATGGCGGGAACGTCCAGGCGGTCCGCGTAGCCTTCCAGGGCCCGGGCTAATGGGCGCGGGAGGTTGGGGATGGTGGGGGTGTTGGTGGGAGCCATGACGAGAAAGTAGCTGGCTGGCAGGAATGGGGCGAAGCCCGGCGGTCAGTCGAAGGGAGCCAACCCGGGCGAGGTGAACCCCTGCGGGGTTACAGCTTCACGCTGAGTGGATCGCCGTCCCATCCTGTTCCAAGATTCGATCTAGCCCTGACTCTTCGTTCGGATATTCGAGCGGGGCGTTGGTGCATGGCTCAGAGCTGAGGACAGCTTCCCCTTCCCCCAAGCGGACGTCACGCGACGCGGTAACTGTCGGGCGTGCCGAGCCGGGTCATCGTGTTGAGAATCCTGCTCGCCAACCTCACCTCAACTTGTTGTCCCTCAAAGCTCCGGCTTCGCATACTTCGACCGATGATCGTCTTGTATCGGTACATCGTGTACTCGACCATGCTGCGCTTGCTGTAGCCTGAGGACGTGTGCCATTCGCGCCGTCCGAGTTCTCGGATCGA
>JAQBXY010000015.1 GCA_027623325.1 Gemmatimonadota bacterium | reverse complement strand
TGTTTATTGGTTCAGCGTCAGTGGCGATGGAATAGGGGTGCCCCCCGGTACGGGGGTCGCGCCTGTCGGCAAAAGGGACCCGCCCGAGCTACCAGAATTTTTCGGGGAACGGCGTTTCAGTGGCGTCGATGGGTGCGGTCCTGCACTAGTACCGCCCACCAGTGGCAGCAGAGGGGGGGGAGGTTCGGAGGCACTGAAGCCCAGTATTTTCTAGGCCAAAGTGAGTAGTCTTCTGAGTAGTATTGTTTTCAACATACTCACAGAAACACTGTAAGTGATTGCAATACAAAGACCTACGAAATACTTGCTACCTTACGAGGCATAGGGTTGCGAAGTTACAGTGGATAGGTCGTGGGGCGAAGCCCCGGTGAAGTCCCTTGCAGGGTGGACGCGAGGGCCCGTCTTGGCGAGGATGATGCCGCCCTTCTGACCTGGAGTCTCGTGTTGCCGCAGGAGTTTGTGACGCCGTTGCTGCTCCTCGGAGCTGGACTTCTCGCCGGGACGCTCAACTCGATCGCAGGTGGAGGGTCCCTTCTCACGCTTCCGCTGCTGATCTTCATTGGGCTCCCGCCCACGATCGCCAACGCGACCAACCGAATCGCGATTCTGATCGGAGGGATGGGCGCGACGACGAGTTTCTATCGGCGAAGCCTGATTCCCGGAGCTTGGCTCAAGCTCGCGATGCCGCCCGCGCTCGTGGGGACGGCGCTCGGAACGTGGGGGGCGGTCCGGATCGGTGACGTTGCGTTTGAACGTGTGCTTGCGGTCGTGCTGGTTACCGCCGCCGCGTGGATCATCTGGCGCCCGTTGAAGCCACCCGAAGGGGGTGAGGCGCTGCCTCCCTCGGGACCGAAGCGATGGCTGCTTCGAGGAGCTTTTTTCGGGGTGGGTCTCTACAGCGGATTCATCCAGGCCGGAATTGGTTTTCTGTTCCTGGCGCTCATGGCTTCGAATGGAGTGGATCTTGTTCGTGGCAATGCGCTCAAGGCACCGTTGATTATGGCGTTCACAGCCCTGTCCGTGATCCTGTTCGCGATGAACGGCATGCTGGATTGGGTCGCCGGACTCAATCTGGCCGCCGGCCAGTTTTTCGGCGCGAAACTGGGGGTTCACCTTCAGGTGCTGAAGGGCCAAGCGTGGGTCCGCAACGTTCTTACCGCAGCGATCGTGGTTTTTGCAATACGCCTCCTTGTCGCCTGACCGGCGGTAGTCGGAACGGCGAAGAGGGAGGCGCCGAGTCGACGCCTCCCTCTCGCTCCGGGCTACTCCCGGGCCTACCACGGGCTGCTTAGTACCGGTAGTGATCCGGCTTGTACGGCCCGTCCTTCGCCACGCCAAGGTACTTCGCCTGGCCGCTACTCAGTTCGGTGAGGCGAGCGCCCAACTTGTCGAGATGTAGCCTCGCCACCTTCTCATCGAGGTGTTTGGGGAGCACGTACACCTTTGCCTCGTACTGGTCCGTGTTGGTCGCGAGTTCGATCTGGGCGATGACTTGGTTCGTGAACGAAGCGGACATCACGAAGCTGGGATGGCCGGTCGCGCACCCGAGGTTCATGAGACGCCCTTCGGCCAGAATCAAGACCGAGTGCCCGTCGGGGAAGGTCCACTCATGGTACTGCGGCTTGATCTCCTCCTTCCGAATGCCGGGGGTCTTCTCCAGACCGGCCATGTCGATCTCGTTGTCGAAATGGCCGATGTTGGCAACGATCGCCTTGTCCTTCATTCGCGCCATGTCCGCGGGGGTGATGATGTCCTTGTTGCCCGTCGCCGTGATGAAGACGTCGGCATTCGCGATCACGTCGTCCA
The DNA here is from genome assembly GCA_027623325.1 of Gemmatimonadota bacterium. Classification (GTDB taxonomy): domain Bacteria; phylum Gemmatimonadota; class Gemmatimonadetes; order Longimicrobiales; family Gaopeijiaceae; genus UBA2589. The sequence continues at coordinate 80,922 of JAQBXY010000015.1, read as the reverse complement.
ACGTCACGACGGAGTGGCCTTCCATACACGCCTGTAGCGCGCAGATCGGATCGATTTCGGTCACGAAGACACGCGCACCCTGGGCCTTGAGGGCCTGCGCACACCCCTTACCGACATCTCCGTAGCCGAGCACGACGGCTGTCTTGCCGGACAGCATCACATCCGTCGCACGGTTGAGACCGTCGATGACGGAGTGCCGGCATCCGTACAGGTTATCGAACTTCGACTTGGTGACCGAGTCGTTCACGTTGATGGCTGGGAAGAGCAGCGAACCGTCCCGTTCCATTTCGTAGAGGCGATGGACGCCGGTCGTCGTCTCCTCGCTGACCCCTCGGAGGTCCTTCACGATCCTCGCCCACTTTCCGGGATCGTCTGTCAATGTCTGGCGGAGAAGGTCGAGAATAACGCGCCACTCGTCCGGCTCACTGTCGGGATCGAAAGCGGGCACATTCTCAGCCGTAGCGAATTCCACCCCCTTGTGGATTACCAGCGTCGCATCACCGCCGTCGTCCACGAGCAGGTGTGGACCCGACCCGTCGGGCCACGTCAACATCTGGTCCGTACACCACCAGTATTCTTCGAGCGTCTCGCCTTTCCACGCGAATACGGCGACGCCTTTCGGGTCGGCCACGGTCCCATCTCGCCCCACGGCAACCGCCGCAGCGGCGTGATCCTGGGTCGAAAAAATATTGCACGAGGCCCAGCGGACGTCGGCGCCGAGGTCCATCAGCGTCTCGATTAGGACCGCGGTCTGCACCGTCATGTGCAGCGAACCCGCGACGCGGAGCCCCGCGAGAGGCTGGCTGGGACCGTACTCCTCCCGTGCCGCCATGAGGCCGGGCATCTCCTGCTCGGCGAGGCGGATCTCGTTACGCCCCCATTTGGCGAGTGTGATATCCGCTACTTTGAAGGCCGGCCGGGTCACGTTCCCTGTCGCGGACGGTTTCGTTGCAGTCGCTGCGTCGCTCATAGGTCCTCTCGTGTGGATGTAGTGTGTTCGTCGGTGTGGTTGTTTGTCACGCGATGGCCGAGGCCAGGAAGAGCAGGGGGCCGGTGGCGTCCGGATCGGGGACCAGGGGGGCGACGCGAGGGTTGGCGAAGCCAGCGTCAGAGAGCCACGCTGCGACGCGCTCGAGTTCGAAGCCTGGCCACACGTGGCCCATCTCCTCGGAGTAGACGGCGCCGCGTTCGTGAGGCCTCATGTCGAGGAGAAGAATCCGACCGCCAGGGGTCAGGGCACGATGGACTTCCGCCAGTACGGCCGGCGGATCTACCACGTAGTGAAGAACCAGCGCTAGGATTGCGAGGTCGAGTTCCCCGTCGCGAATCGGCAGCGATTCGAGGTCTCCCTCCCTGAAGTCGACGTTCGGCGTGTCGGCCAGCCGAATCGCCGCAGCCCGCAGCATTTCGGCGGAGCGATCCACTCCGACGAACCGTCGTACGAAAGGGGCGATCAAGGCGCTCAACGCGCCTGTCCCGGTCCCTAGGTCCCCCACGACCCAGGCCGGATCCATCAAGCCGAGCAGCGGTGCCAGACCGGTAGCCGAGCCGAACAAATCCGCCCGCATCGAATCCCAGCGTTCGGCGGTTTGCGCGAAGAAGGCCGTCGATCGGAGTCGTCGACGATCGAGCACACTACGCGCCCGTTCCCCGTCCGCGGCGTACGCCCCGCTCGCCGCGATCTCGTCCCGCACGATCCGCCAGAGCGCCCGAGCGGGTTCATCGAGGGCTGGACTCAGGCGGTAATGGCGATTCCGTCCATCGATACGTGCTTCGACCCAACCGTCCGACGCGAGCGACTTCAGGTGTCGGCTGACGCTCGGCTGTGCCAATTGCAGAACGGAACAGAGTTCGCTGACGGTGAACTCACTGCGTTCAAGAAGCGTGAGAATCCGCGTCTGCGCCTCGTCTCCGAGCGCGCTGACACGCTCCAGGATCGGCATAGAAACAGTCGTATTCATAAATGTGAATATGAAGATATATCAGGACGGCCGCGATTCAAGGGGTGATGAGCCGACTCCATGTGACTCCACGACGCCCCCTCTCGGTCGTCGAGAACGTTTGTTCTGCCGCTGAGCCGAATTACTTTCCGCTTCAACCCTTCCGCTGCCACCCCCACGGAACGACCCGGTCTCTGGAGCCCGAATTGGCACACGCGCACGCACCGCACGATGACGTCGTCTACCCGGCGGCGATCCCGTTCGTCATCACACATCTCGTGTGTCTTGCAGCGATCTGGACCGGCGTTTCGGTCCAGGCGTTGATCGTCGCGTTCGTGCTCTACGTGGTTCGGATGTGGGCGATCACTGCGGGCTACCACCGGTACTTCAGTCACCGGTCGTACAAGACGAGCCGCGTGCTCCAGTTCATGATCGCGTTTCTGGGGCAGACCTCGGCCCAGCGGGGGGTGATCTGGTGGTCGGCCGTTCATCGGCATCACCACCTGCACTCCGACACGGCTCACGACGTACACTCGCCTCGCCAGCACGGATTTTGGTATTCCCACGTGGGCTGGATTTTCAACCCGAGTAGCTGGGAGCCGGACTACCGTACCGTGAAGGATCTCACCCGCTTCCCGGAACTCGTATGGTTGGACAAGCAGATGTACGGGCCGGCGATTCTTCTCGGCTTCGGCGTGTGGGCTGTCGGTGGGTGGGGGATGCTGGTCGTGGGCTTCTTCTGGAGCACGGTCGTGCTGTTCCATTGCACCTTCTTCATCAACTCGCTCGCGCACGTGTCGGGATCTCAGCGCTATCTCACAGGAGATGACTCGCGCAACAACTTCTGGTTGGCGCTGATCACTCTGGGTGAGGGATGGCACAACAATCACCACCACTATCAGAGTTCAGCTCGCCAAGGGTTCAGGTGGTGGGAGATCGACCTGTCGTACTACGTGCTCAAGGGTATGTCGATGTTCAGGCTCGTGTGGGATCTGCGTACTCCACCCGAAGCGATCGTACGCGGTGAGGCGCTCGTGGGGCGCAAGGTCGTGGAGAAGGTTGCCGGAGAGCTGGCCATGGCGTTCAGCGTGGAGAGCATCTCGGCCTCGGTTCGAGAGGCCTGGGCGGAGTCGCATGCCATCGAGGACCTGAGCGAAAAGGTCCAGCGGGCACGCGCACAGATGGAGGAGGCGTTGCTGGAACTATCGCTTCCTCATCTCCCGACGATCCCGGAGCTCCGCGAGAAGGCCGAGGAGATGTTCAGTGAGTCGCCTTCGATCGATGCGATCGTGAATCGGGCGCATGAACTGTTGGCTGCCGCGGTCGCGGCCCACCTTTGCGACGCCGCGCTGGCGGGGGCGTAGCCCACCCCACTCCCGTCGAGGGGGATTCGGCGCCTCGCTTGCCCTGACCGAGGGGGCGGGGCATTCTTCCTCGCCGTGAATCCAGGGGACCCTCTCGGGTCGCCCTCCTCCGATCCAAACACAACGGACGCAACGCATGGAGTCGTTCCTCAACAGCTTCCTTCAGCCGATCGTCGATTTCGCGAACACCTACATCATCGAAATCGGACCCCGCGTAGGGGGGGAGACCATCGCCATCATGGTGATTCTCCTGCTCGGCACGGGTCTCTACCTGACCGTTCGGACGGGCTTCGTCCAGATCAGGAGGCTCGGCCACGGATTCGCCGTCATAACCGGGAGATACGACGACCCCGACGATCCGGGCGACGTCTCCCACTTTCAGGCACTGACCACGGCGCTGTCCGCCACCGTCGGCATCGGGAACATCGCCGGTGTGGCGATGGCAATTCACTGGGGCGGGCCGGGCGCTCTGTTCTGGATGTGGGTCACCGCGCTCCTTGGGATGGCCACCAAGTACTCCGAGGTGACGCTGGCACAGAAGTATCGGATCACGGACGAAGTGGGGACGGTCGCCGGCGGCCCGATGTACTACATCGAGCGAGGACTCGGCCCGGCGTGGAAGCCTGTGGCGATCTTCTTCGCGCTCATGCTCGGATTTACTGCGTTCTTTACCGGGAACGCCGTTCAGGCGAACACGGTGTCCGACCAGATGTCGTCGACCTTCGGTATACCGATGGGTGTGACGGGTGCGATTACCGCGGCCATCGTGGCGGCGGTCATTCTGGGCGGCATCGGCCGAATCGGGAAAGTGACTGCATTCCTCGCTCCGTTCATGGCCGCGATCTACGTGACGGGCGGGTTGATCGTCATCCTTCTCAACATCGGCGCTCTACCAGGAGCGGTGGGCACGGTGTTCGCGGAGGCGTTCAATCCGCAGGCCGGTGTCGCAGGAGTCGGGGCGGGAGTCTTCGTCGTCACCCTCATGTGGGGCGTGCGTCGCGGTCTGTTCTCGAATGAAGCAGGTCAGGGCTCCGCTCCGATCGCTCACGCAGCAGCGAAGACGGACGAGCCGGTGTCGGAGGGTGTCGTTGCCCTGCTCGAGCCGTTCATCGATACGATCGTGATCTGTTCGATCACCGGACTCGTGATCGTCATGACCGGTATGTACGACCAGCGCTTCCCGACGGAACTCACCCTCGGTGGAGGCGACATCACCTACACGGCGATGACCGAGGGGAATCGATACCAAGGCACGGACGCACCTGCCGAGATCTCGATCGTGAATGGGCGGCACACGACGACAGGGGTCGGCGCAGCACTGGTATCGTGGCATGAGGCCAGTGTGGAGCCTTTGTATTCTGACGCCGACCGGACCCGCCTGTTCACGGGTACGGTGTTTCCGGGTCGGGGGGAGGCCGTCGCCAGCGACGGCACTACCTACACATCACTGTATGGAGACGCGGTCGAGAACGGAGCACCACTGACGGCGGCCGCCTTCCGAGCGGGTCTGGCGCCGATCGGAGACTGGGGGCACTTCATCGTCGTGTTCGGCGTGCTCTTGTTCGGTATCTCGACGGCCATCTCGTGGAGCTATTACGGCGACCGATGTGCGCATTACCTGTTCGGCCAGAAGGCCGTCTTGCCATACAAGGCGGTGTTCGTAGTCGCTCACTACCTCGGGGCGGTGCTCCCCCTCGCCGTGGTATGGGCGCTCGGCGACGTCGCGCTCGCGATCGTGATCTGGCCCAACTTGATCGCGCTGCTCTTCCTCACACCCGTGGTGGTCGAAGAGACGCGCAGTTACTTCGAGCGGAAGCCGTACGAAGCGATGGCGGCGAAACAGAGGGCCGCCTCCGGCGATTGATCCGCGGCCGGGGCTGACCGGGAGACGACTACGGGGCGGGCTCAGTGGGGCCCGCCCCGTTTCCTCTTCAGCTTCAACCGCGCGCGCCCGCGAGGGCGCGGGCGCGGACCCCATCGATGCCCGAGCCCGCGAGCCCTTCGAACATGACTGAGCTGCCGATGATCGCGCCGTCGGCACGGTCCAGAACGTCCGCGACGTCGCGATCGGAAACCCCGGATCCGGCCAGGATCGGTGCGTCGGGGACTGCGCTCCGCACCGTGTCGAAGTCCACCGCCGAGGCAGCGACGCCCGTGCCGATCCCCGACACGATGAGTGCATCGGCGAGACCGCGATGCCACGTATCGGACGCCGCAGCGGCAAGGTCGGACCCCGTGGGTGGGGTCGCGTGCTTTACGTGAACGTCGGCTAGGATCGAGACCTCCGCTCCCAGTTCGGCGCGACGCCTAAGCGTTTCGGCCGCCTTGCCTTCGATCAGTCCTTGGTCCGTCCACATCGAACCCACGTGCACGTTCACGCGCACGAAGGTAGCGCCGGTGACAACGGCGATCGCAATCGCCGCCGAGGCGTCGTTCCTCAGAACGTTGACGCCAACGGGTAAGGGGGACGCCGCCCTCACGGCAAGCACGGCTGCGGTGATCCCCGAGACCGTCTCGGGCGGCACCCGTCCGGAAAAGAACGGGATATCCGCGTAGTTCTCCACCATCAACCCATCGAAGCCGGCCTCGGTCAGAGCCTGTGCGTCGGAAACTGCTTGGGCAATGACCGCCTGCATCGAACCACCCCAGCGGGGCGCCCCCGGTAGAGGGAGGAGGTGGATCATACCGATGAGCGGCGCACGGCCGGGCCAAATGCAGGAGATCCCTCGTCGTGTCATCTATCCCCGTCCTTGTTGTCATGGTGGGGTGGCCGCTCCCGCGACCGCGCTCGCCCGATTACACGCCCCGGGACCAAGACGCCGTCTCCGAACCTGTCCGCCAGTCGATCGACAACCCGGGACACGTTGCGGTCGCGCTCGCTCTCTCCCACGACGCCTTCCTCGAAGAGCGCCAGCGGGTGTGACTCTCCTTCACCCGCGAGTCCTGTCAGACCGACGCCGAGCAGTCGAGATGGTGTTCGACGCTTCGAACGAAGCTCGCGAAGCAACTCCCGTGCGATTTCATAGATCGTCGAGTTCGATTCGATCGGTTCAGGAACGGTCCGGCTGTGCTGCCGCGTGGTGAAGTCGTGGTCGCGCAGCTTCACGGTGACGGTCCTCGCCCGAAAGTTCTTCCGACGAAGGGTGGCTCCGACGGAGCCCGCCAGTGCAAGGAGGCGGCGCTCGAGGTCGTCGTCGTCGTTCACATCCTCGTGGAACGTCCGTTCTGCCGAAATGGACTTTCGTTGCTCCGACGGATCAACTCGACTGTTGTCCATACCCCGAATGCGGCGGTACAACCAGGCCCCCCGGCGTTGCCCGAACCATTTCTCCAGCCATTCGGGCTGCACAGCCAACGCGTCCTCGACGCGGACCAGACCACGCTTTCGCAGCGCCTCTACGAGGGCGGGCCCCACCCCGGGCAGGTCGGCGAGATCGAGCTGGTTGAGGAAAGCCTGTTCGTCGCCGGGAGGAACGATCCAGACGCCCGCGGGCTTGGCTCGTGTCGTCGCCAACTTGGCGATGACGCGCCGCGTGCCGCCACCTAGAGAGACGGAAATCTTCGTTCGTTCAAGGACGGCTTCACGGATCCTCCACGCGGTACGCTCGAGCGTCTCTTCTCCGAAGAGTCGCTCCGTGCCGGAGAGGTCCAAATAGAACTCGTCGACCGAGGCGGCCTGCACGACGGGCGACAAATCGGCGAGGGCATCGCGGACTTCGTGACTCTTCTGCGAGATGACGCCTCGCGGGACGCCGACGACCATTGCCTTCGGGCAGAGCCGGAGCGCATGGGCCGTCGGCATGGCCGAACGCACCCCATACGCTCGCGCCTCGTACGAAGCCGAAGTCACGACCCCGCGCCCGGTAGGAGAGCCGCCGACGATCAAGAGCGAGGCTTTGCCCGCGCCCTCGGGATCCTCGAGCCGCGCCACTTGAACAAAGAAGGCATCACAATCGACGAGCAGAATCCTCCGTTCGCGTGCTGGATCGACCGCCAAGGTTCTTCTCCTGGGAGTTTGCTGACCGGAAGGGAGTCGGATAGAATCCTCGACTGGCCCCGCCAGTCCTCAAGGTAGCGAACCGCGTGCTGCCTGGGGACGCGGCACGGGCCCTCGAAACGTCACTTCGCCGAAAGACCAAGGAGTCCGGCAGCATGCCCTATCCCTTCGACCTACCCGCCCTCGGCTACGCCCATGATGCGCTGGAGCCGCACATCGATACCCGCACGATGGAGATCCATCACGGGAAACACCATGCGGGCTACACGAGCAAGCTCAACGGCGCGCTCGAAGCTCACCCCGGCCTGCACGGCAAGTCGGCAGAGGACCTGGTCCGTGACCTCTCTGCCCTTCCCGAGGCGATCCGTGGGGCCGTCCGCAACAACGGAGGAGGGTACCTCAATCACGCCCTGTTCTGGGATGTCCTGACTCCGGGTGGGGCCTCCGCTCCGAGCGGTGCACTCGCCGGAGCGATCGACACGGCGTGCGGATCGTTCGCCGAATTCAAGGCGCGATTCCAGGCCACCGCCGGGGGGCAGTTCGGATCCGGGTGGGGTTGGCTTTGCACGGACGGGGACGGAGCGCTCTCTGTGATCGCGACGGCGAACCAGGACAGTCCATACATGCAGGGCCTCACGCCGATCTTGGGTGTCGACGTGTGGGAGCACGCGTACTACCTGCATTATCAGAATCGTCGGCCCGACTACCTCGAGGCGATCTGGAGCGTCGTCAACTGGGACGTGGTGGCGCGGCGATACGCGGCGGCGGTGAGCGCCTAGCTTTCCGGCATCCGGCCCCGGGGGACCCTGGGCGACGCATCTGGGTTACGAAAACGACCGGGCTCCGGTGGGGGCCCGGTCGGTAATTCTTGTGTCGTGTTAAACATCTGTTTACATATGAAACACCCGTCCCACGAGTTTTGACTTCGAGAACCTGAACGTCCGGAAGCGGATGCCCTCGGTCAGCCATTTTCCTCTCTCGCCGCGCATAGCTATGCTCGGCCTCACGGCGGCGCTCTTGAGTGCCTCCGGGGCGGGATCGCTATCTGCCCAGAGTCTCAGCGGGTCTGCGGCCTCCTTGGACCGTCAGAACCGAGTGGCGCGCGAACACGACTTCACATTTCTCGATACGGCGGACCGCGTTCGTTACTTCGCGGACCAAGGATGGCTGGTCCCCATCCGGCCGACCGGTGATTTCTCGCTTCACGCCGTCTCCTTTCCGTACGCACGACCGGAGGTCGAGCTCTTCGTTCAACGACTCGGGGCCCAGTATCGTGCCGCGTGCGGCGAGCAGCTCGTGGTTACGAGCCTCACACGCCCGACGACTCGGCAGCCGAACAATGCCTCGGATCGATCGGTACACCCGACCGGGATGGCTCTCGACATTCGATACAGCCGCGATCGAAGGTGTCGGACGTGGCTCCAGGGCGTGCTTACCGACCTCGAACGGCAGGGTATTCTCGAAGCTACCCTCGAGCGCCGGCCAGTCCATTATCATGTCGCGCTCTTTCCCCGTCAGTATTCGGCTTATGTTGCGGCGATCCAGACGCGACCCAGTGTCGTGACGGCTCAGGTCGCGACCGCGCAGGTAGCGAAAGCCTACACCGTGCGGTCCGGTGATTCGCTCTGGACCATCGCTCGGCGCCACGGAACGACGGTAGACCAGCTCAAGGATGTGAACGGAATCGACGGCAGCAGGATCTTCGTCGGGCAGGTCATCGAAGTCCCGTTCGGCTCCTGACCGGGCTTCAACGCTCCGGCGGCGCTCGATCGCCCTTCGCGCCGCAGTGAACATTCGCGTCATCGACCCAGGCGAGGTCAGCGCGCGGGAACGCTACCAGCTCATGACCTCCCTAGTCGTGCCCCGGCCCATAGGCTGGCTGTCCACGTGGAGCGCCGACGGTGTGGCCAACCTTGCCCCGTTCAGCTACTTCAACGCGATCTCGGTGTCGCCCATGCTGGTGGCGGTCTCCATCGGGCATTTGCGGGATGGATTCAAGGACACACTCGTGAATCTGCGGGCGCGCGGGGCATTCTGTGTCAACGTGGTCAGCGAGGATCTACTCGTGCCCATGAACGAATCATCTGCGAACGTGGGGCCCGAGGTTGATGAATTCGTGCTGGCGGGGCTGTCCCAATCCACGTCGGATCGAGTAGACGCCCCGTTCGTTGCCGAATGCGCTGCGGTGCTCGAGTGCCGCGTCCAACAGGAGGTGGATCTGAGAGGGGCTCCGAATACCCTCGTGATCGGCGAGGTCGTGGGTATCCGACTCGCCGAGGAGTTGCACTTCGAAGAGGGCACCATGCTGGTGATCCCCGAACAGCTCCGGCCGCTGGGTCGGCTCGGCGGTTCGGCCTATGCGATTCCCGGCGTCGTTCGGCGGGTACCGCGACCGGACGCTCGCTGACTCAAGGCGACGTCCCTCCTCCTTCGATCGCACCGGCCGCGCCTCCCCATAGCAGCTCCATCCCTTCCGCGTATTCGAGTAGGATCGGAACACCGTCAGCGCCCGGATCGACTAAGACGTATGCGGGGCGGGGGAACGACAGGAGGACGGGGACGTTCGCGGCTGGACCCAGATCTCTGGCGACCACCAGGCGCGCCCCCGCTGTCGGCGGATACTGCCAAGCGAGGAGCTCCAGTTCCAACACCCCCAGCCGATCGGCGCGTGCTTCTCGGATACACGTCGGATCATGGGGTGCTCCGGCGGCGACCCGCACGATATTGCCGGGTGAGAGGACCCGCGAACCAAGCGTCACGGGGCTTCCGGGCAACGGAGCGAAGTCCAGCGGCGCTTCCGTTGAGGCGCCTGCTGGATCGAGCCGCCAACGGGCGTGATGATCGACGGCGCACACGTCGTTTCTTCGCAGTGCAGTCTCGATCGAATCTCGACGCATGCCCGATGCGGCCAGCCGAGCGGCGACCCGCGACGGCCAACTTCCGTGGACGAATACCAGGGCTTCGGGCGTGGGAGGCTGAGGTACGGTGGCGCGCCACTGAGTTCTTGCGACCTGGCGCACGGTCGTCGGGGCCAGAACCAGACTCGCAACGATCGTGACGACGATGCTCCAGGCCGCGAGCCGCCGTGGCGTCGAGCGGAACTCGGCCGTGGCTTGGCCGGTCGTCGGCCCGAAGACCGCGGTAGCCGCGGCGACGAAAAGCACCATCCATGCCGGTGCGCTCTCGTAGAGCATCCGTGGACCCATATGAAGCCCGTGATGCCAGTACACCGCGTTGGCGAGGACCGCTGCCCCCGCCCAGGCGCCGAACACACCCACCCCTTCCCGCAGCGGGCGCCATACCAGAACCGCCCCGATCACGGCGACCAGAGGGAGGGGGGACTCCAGGAGCCGAACCCCGAGTTGGCTCAGGTCGGCCCCGGTGTACGCGAGCGCTTCCAGCGGCCCGTACAGATTCCCCCAGGGATCCGAGCCGAAGCCGAGGCCATGGCTCGGGCCGAACGCCGCCTCATACCCGAGTCGACCCGGACTCTGAAAGAGATGCGCGTTCCACAAGAAGAGCAGCGCGGCAAACGGCGCGCCTCCCGCGCCCACGGCGACGAAGCGCGTGAGCCAAACCGGAGCCGGCTCGGGCGATCGGGAAGCCGGCGGGAATACGAGGGCGGCCAGGATCGCCGTCGAAGTGGCGAGCCCGATCCATGGGCGAGTCGCAACGGCTAGACCCACCGCACCGCCCACTGCCATCCAGCGGCTGAGTCCGCCGCCTTGGGCTCGGAGTCCTGTCCACAGGACGAGGGCCAGCCCCAACGCAGCGGTCGAGTGACTCAGATGGGTCGCTCCGATGAGAATCCAGAACGGCGAGACCGCGAGCAGGAGCCCAGCCACCCGGGCGACCCCCACCCCCACCACACGTTCGGCCGACAGGATGACAAGAGCGGTCGCCGCCCCGATCGCCACGGGACCGACCAACCAGGCGGTTCCAATCCGCAGGCCCATGGCCAGCAAAAGCGTGTGCGCAGGTGGGTAGATCGATGCCCACCCAGCTTCCGTGACGATGCCGTTTTGAATGATCCACGCCGCGTCCGTGCCGGGGAGGGGCAGTCCCATCCTCCCCGAGGCGAGCGCGCTTGCGTGCAGGAGCTGAGCCATCTCGTCCACCGAGGTCGGAGCACCTCCGAAGGTGAACCACGCGACCGAGGCCGCGAGCACCGTCACGAGGATGCCGACGCCGATCGCGAAGGTCGTCGACGAGAGTGCCTCCAAACGCTCCAGAATTCGTGCCGCGGAGGCCCTCCACGGCGAGGGGGACCCAACCACCCGGAGGCAAACCCACGAGAACGTCATCACGATGAGCGTGCCCGAAACGCCCAGGGCCCAGGCCGCCTCGGCTGCGGCCCGCGTGGCTGAGCCCGCGGGTCCGGATCGACCAGGGTCGAGGAGTCGATGCAGTGGGGCGAACGCCGCCAACAGCAGGAGAGCACCGATGAAGCGCCGGGTTGGGACCATGACCGTCAATGTGGCTCGCAATCTGCGATGAGGCTACCCTTGCAGATTGCGAGGGTACAAGTATACCGTGAGTGGGTGGTATCCATTGTCGTGAACCGGAACCGGCCTCGGTGGTCGCGCCGGCACCCCAATCGAAGGCCAGATCCGTGTGGTGGAACTGACCGTCCCCGAACGAATCTCTACTCAGTTCGAGCAGCGCGGGCGGAGTGGCGACCTGTTGCGCTGGCTTTATGTCGGGCGACTGACCTTGGTCGCGGGGATCCTCGTTGCGGCCCTCTTCGATTGGTCGAACGCCCGTTCGGTCGAGACATTGATCGTGACCGTGATGTTTGTCCTGACCGCTGGTGTCACTGCCTGGTCGTTCTGGTACACACATCTAACGCGCCACGAGCCTAGCGAGAACTTCCTCTATTCGCAGGTCGTGCTCGATGCGCTCGTCGTCACCGGTATCGTCCATCTGACGGGAGGGGCCGAGAGCGGCTTCGCCTCGGTGTACATCCTGGTCATCAGCGCGGGCGCGCTTCTCCTTCCCCTCCCCGGGGGACTGCTGATCGGCGGCCTGGTCAGTATGCTCTACTTCGCCGATCTCGCGTGGGGTTTCCAGGAGACGTTCACGATCTACGTCGCCTTGCGGATCGCGCTGTTTACCCTCGTCGCCCTCATCACCGGAGTGCTTGGCGACCGATTGAGACGTGCTGGTCAGGCGCTCGGCGCTGTCGCCTCCGAGTTGCAGCAGCTTCGCCTGGACACGGGGGACATCCTCGCAAATCTCTCCACCGGCGTTATCACGGTGGACGGCAACGGGTACCTCGCCTATGCGAACCCCGCGGCCGAGTCGCTGCTCGGAACCGGACTCCAACCGATGTTGGGTCGCCCGGTCTTGGACGAGGTTGACCGCGTGGCCCCAGGCCTGGGGTCGTTGCTGCAGGAGGCGATTCACCGCCGAACTGCCGTGGCGCGCGGTAGAGTCGAGACCACCTCGCCCACGGGAGCCGCACGACTGGGCGTCAGCATTGCGGTACTCGAGCGGGGTCCGGGCGAGATGCCATCCGCCACGGCGCTCTTTCAGGATATCACCGACCTCGAACGGTTGGGTGAGTTGAACGTGCGGGCGGAACGATTGGAAGCCGTGGCGACGCTTTCAGCCTCTCTCGCTCACGAAATCAAGAACCCGTTGGCTTCCATCCGCAGCGCAGTCGAGCAGCTGAGTCGCGGCCGACTGTCGCCGTCGGATCGAGGTGTGCTCGAGCGGCTCGTTCTCAACGAGTCGGATCGCCTGAGTCGGTTGCTCTCGGAATTCCTCGATTATTCGGGACTCGCCATGAGCGCCGGGGAAGAACTGGACGTGCATGCGCTCGTGCGAGGGTGCCTGCTGCTCGCGAAGCAGCATCCGGCGCTCAGCGGTGTCGAGGTGGTCGGGAACGTCGGGGTGGCGTCCGTTCACATGATCGGAGATGCGGACCTTCTGCATCGGGCACTCTTCAACCTCGTGTTGAATGGGGGCCAGGCGGCCGGCCCGGGGGGAAGGGTAGTCGTCACGCTCGAGAACGAACGAAACCGGATGCGGCCGCGCGGGACCGCTGTCGAGCACCCGATCCGTCTTTCCGTCGGGGATAGTGGTCCTGGCGTCGAGGCGAGCGAACGGTCTCGGATCTTCGAGCCGTTCTTCACAACCAAGGGCGGCGGGAGTGGTTTGGGCCTGGCCGTCGTGCACCGAGCCGTAGAGGCGCATTCGGGAGTCATCTTCGTCGAAGAGAGCCCGGACGGTGGCGCTGAGTTCGTGATTTTCCTTCCCGGGATTCCAGCGGCGCCGATCGCGCAAACATCAGGAGTGGGCGCATGAAGATTCTTCTGGTCGACGACGAGACCGCGATTCTCGATACGTTGGAGATCCTCTTCCGTGGCGAGGGCTACGAGGTTGCTGTGGCGGACTCCGGGCCGAAGGCTTTGGCGGCCCTCGAGGATGAACGTCCGGACATCGTCTTGACCGACATTCGTATGCCGGGCGCGAGCGGTCTCGAGGTTCTAGCCGAAGCCCGTATGATCGATCCCGAGATCTCCGTCATTCTCATGACGGCACAGGCGTCGCTTCAGAGCGCGGTGCGTGCCGTCAACGAGGGGGCCTACTACTACCTGCAGAAGCCGTTCGCCAACGACGAATTGTTGGCGATCTGCAAGAGGGCGGCCGAAGCCCGGCATCTCAAGGTGGAGAACAAACGACTCAAGAAGGAGATCAAGAGCCGGTCCCGGTCGAAGGCGGGTCGTCCGATCGGTGTGGCGCCACGCTTCATCGACGTCCTTGAGTTGGCCGAGACGGTCGCCGGTACGGATTCTACGATTCTCATCTCAGGGGAGAGCGGTACTGGAAAAGAGGTTGTGGCGCGATACATCCACACACTCTCGGACCGGGCCGAGCAGTTGTTTCTTTCGATCAACTGTGGCGCGTTGCCCGACAGTTTGCTCGAGAGCGAACTCTTCGGCCACGTGAAGGGCTCCTTTACCGGCGCGGTCAAGGACAAGGACGGACTGCTCGTTGCGGCGGCCGGTGGGACGTTCTTCCTCGACGAGATCGGGGAGATGAGCGCGTCGACGCAGGTGAAGCTGCTGCGGGCCATCCAGGAGCGTGAGGTGATCCCCGTCGGAGCTACGAAGCCCGTCTCGGTCGATGTCCGCATCATCGCTGCGACCAACCGCGATCTCGAAGAGGAAATCACTCGGGGAGGCTTTCGGAGCGACCTGTATTACCGCCTAAACGTCATCCAACTCCATCTCCCTCCGCTTCGCGACCGGCGCGAGGATGTCCCGATCTTGGCCCGTTACTTCCTCGACCGCCCCGAGAGCAAGGGTGGTGAGGGGCGCACGCTCTCCGATGAGGCGATGGCCGTGTTGCAGGCTTATGATTGGCCGGGCAACGTACGTGAGCTGGAGAACGCGTTGGAGCGCGCCGCGGTGGTGTCGTCGGCTGATGTGATTACGCCAGACGTACTACCCGAGCGCGTTCGGGAGGCACCAGCCCCCCGCCTCGCTGCCACGGATACCCCGTCGAACCCGACGATGGACGTCGTGGAGCGGGCGTACATTCTGTGGGTGCTCCAGGCTGAGGGTGGCAACAAGACTCGCGCGTCGGAGGTCCTCGGTATCGACCCGTCCACGCTCTATCGCAAGCTCAACCGATACGGAATCGACGTATGATGTCAGCAGCTGAAGACGATCTCGCCTGGGACCGCGTTCGACTGTCGGTGGTCATTCCCGTGTACAACGAAGTGGCCACGGTCGAACAGCTTCTGAGGCGGGTGCGAGAGGTCCCTCTCTGGCTCGAGGTGATCGTGGTCGATGACGGATCGACGGATGGCACCCGTGAGCTTCTTCCCGCATTCGAGGGCACGCTCATCGACACCTTGGTGCTTCACGACAAGAACCAGGGAAAGGGCGCGGCGCTTCGCACCGGCTTCAAGCATGCCACGGGAGACGTGGTCGTCGTGCAGGACGCGGATATGGAGTACGACCCGCACGAGTTTCCCCTGCTGCTGAGACCGATCCTTTTGGGGAAGGCCGACGCCGTGTACGGTTCACGCTTCCTGGGAGGGCCCCACCGCGTCCTCTTGTTCTGGCATTCGGTGGGGAATCGGTTCTTGACCCTGCTGTCCAACATGTTCACCGACCTGAACCTCACGGACATGGAAACGTGCTACAAGATGGTGCGCCGGGAGTTGCTTCATTCACTCCCTCTTTCGGCGAACCGCTTCGGAATCGAGCCCGAATTGACCGCTCGACTCGCTCAGGCGGAGGCCAGGATCTACGAGCTGCAGATCAGCTACGACGGCCGCTCGTACTCCGAGGGAAAGAAGATCGGTTGGAAGGATGGAGTGTCGGCCTTGTGGTGCATTCTCAAGTACAACATGGCAGGTCCCCGAGCACCCCGGTGGGTGGCCCCGGAGGTGCCCTTGTGGGACACTCCGGAGCGGCTGTCCTCGATTTCCGTGGACCCGAGGGTTGAGAGTCGAGGCGAGTCTCCCGCACAGCTCGCAGAGGGCTGAGTCATCACCGCTCTTCTGGGTGACCGGAGGCGTGCCCGGCTTCTGGTGCTGCTTGCAGCAACGGCCGCGTTCGCCAACTCACTCGGGAACGGCTTCGCTCTCGACGACCAGTGGTTCATTGCCGACAACGAGGTGGTGACGGAAGGCCTCTATCGACAGGCCTTCACGGAAGCGGCGTGGCCGGGAGCGCGGGAAGGGACTGGAAACTATCGTCCGGTGACGCTCTCCAGCTTTGCGTTCGAGTGGTCCCTGTGGGGCGGGTCCACCTTCGGATTTCACCTGGTCAGTCTTCTGGCTCACGTGGGTGTGTCGCTGCTCGTGCTCGCGCTCTTGAGCCGTTTCGTGGGAACGCTGGCGGCCCTTCCCGGGGCCGCGATCTTCGCGGTGCACCCCGTGCACTCCGAAGCCGTGGCAAACGTCATGGGAAGGGCCGAGCTCTACGCGGCGCTCGCGTTCTTGGCGGCGTGCCTCCTCTACCTCGACGGGCGATGGGCGAGTGCCCGGGCTCGGGGCATGCGCCTGGCGGGCCTCGTAGCTCTCTTCTGGATCGCGGCGGGCGCGAAGGAGATCGCCGTCACGCTCCCGGGCATGCTCGTCGTACTCGAGGTGTACCGCCGAAGTGAAGTGCCCCTTCGCGAGCGACTCAGAGGGGAGGCGTTGACCTACCTCGCGCTCTTTGCTGCACTCGCGGTGTATGTGCTCGTTCGATGGGGGGTCCTGGGAGATGTGACGGGAGAGAGTGCGGCGCCGGGGCTCGTCAGTCTCGATGGAACAGGCCGCATGCTCACGGCGCTCACCGTGTGGCCTCACTACCTCCGGCTGATGGTGTTCCCGCTGGACTTGAGCGCCGACTACAGCCCCGCTGTGCTCTTGACCACGACGACCGTAACCCTCGAGGTGGTCGTCGGTGGCCTCCTTCTGATGAGTGCCGTGGCGGCTGCGATCGGACTCCGACGAAGGGCTCCGGTGGCGGCCGTGGGATTCGCCTGGTTCGTGGTGGCGATCTCACCGGTGTCGAACCTGGTCGTGCGGTCCGACATACTTCTCGCGGAACGCACGCTTTACCTCCCGTCCGTCGGGCTGGCCTTCCTGGTTTCGGCGCTCGCGCTCCATGTACTCGAGTCGCCGCACCCGTGGATGAGGCGAGGGGCGACGATACTCGCGATCGCGGCCGGGAGTGCGCTGCTCGTCCGAACCACAACGCGTAACCCGACGTGGCTCGACACGTTCACGGCGTTGAGTACCCTGGCCGAGGAACACCCCGAGTCGTGGTTTTCCCAACGAACGCGGGCCACCGGATTGACGAGGGTCGGCGCTTTCGAGGAGGCCGCCGGTGCGTACGAGGCGGCGCTCGAAATCGCGCCCGATCACTATCAGCTTCTGGTGGATGCGGCGGTGTTCTTCGAGGCGCGTGGCCGCCCGGAGCGGGCCGACGACCTGCTCGCTCGAGCGATGGTCCTCTTGCCGGCCCATCCAGCTGCCTACCGGCGCCACGCGGAACACCTGCTCCTTCGAGGAGATGGAAGGGGTGCACACCGCGTCGCCCTCCAGGGCCTCGCGCTCGCCGGGTCGGACCGCGAACTATGGGCCCTCGTGTCGGAGTCCTACGTGGCGAAGGCGGACCTCGGGGCGGCGACCCGCGCTCGCGCGGCTTCTATCGCCGCGGAGCCGACCGCGGTCGGATGGGCTCGACTCGGTGATCTCCTCGACGCCATGGGCCGTCCGTTGCAGGCCGCCGAGGCCCGGGCTCAGGCCACGCGCCTGACTTCGCGCACCGAGGGGTCACGGTGATGCGCCTAGGCTCGCCCCTGACCGACCCACGCTCTGCGTTCCTGCTCGTTGGGGTCCTGGCCTGCGCCGTGTACCTGAACGCGCTGCCGAACCAATTCGCCTACGACGACATGCATATCGTTGTGACGAACACCGGCATTCACACGCTCGACGCGCTACCCAACGCCCTGGTGCAACCGTACTGGCCCGGGGACTACGGTCGAGAATTGGGCCTTTGGCGACCGACGACCACCGCGCTCCTGAGCGTGCAGTATGTCATAGGCGGGGGGTCGCCGATCGTCTTCCACGTGGTGAATGTGGTGACGCACGTCGTAGTGTCACTCCTGGTGCTGGCACTCCTACTCGAGTTGATGTCCGTGCCTGCCGCGGTCAGCGCTGGGCTCATCTTCGCAGTCCATCCCGTACACGTGGAGGCCGTCGCGAACGTAATCGGGCTGTCCGAGCTGATCTCGGCCGCCGCCCTCCTCGGAGCTTGCCTGATTCACATCAGGGGAGGGCCACGCACCGGGTGGCGTAGCGCTCTCCTCGTCGGCGCACTCTACCTGCTCGGGTTTGGGGCGAAAGAGAGCGCGGTCACGTTGCCCGGCGTCATCTTTCTGCTCGACGCGGTCCGACGACAGATCGCCATCTCCGATCTCCCCGGATATCTGGCCGACCGTTGGCGCGTGTACCTGGTGATGCTCGTCGTCGCGATCGGTCTCCTGGCGGGCCGGTTCGCCGTCTTGGGGAGCATCGCCAGCCCCTTCGCGCCTTTGGGTGGGGACCTGCTCGAGGAGATCCCCAGAATCTGGACCCTGGGAGAGGTCTGGATGCATTACGTGAGGCTCTGGGTATTCCCCCTGGACCTGTCGTCCGACTATTCCCCCGGCGTGATTCCGATCGCGATCGGGTGGACGGCGGGAGGCGCCGTCGGCGCTGCCCTAGCTGTCATCCTTCTTGGGCTCGCTCTCTTCGCTTGGCGGAAGCCGGACATGGGACGCGGGGTCGATACGGCCCGGGCGGCTGGATTCGGAGTCGTGTGGTTCCTGATCACGATCTCGCCGATCTCCAATACACTCTTCCTATCGGGGGTCCTCCTCGCCGAGAGGACGCTCTATCTCCCTTCGGTCGGCCTCGCGGCTGCGACGGGGTGCCTGATGGTACGGCTGTCTCGCGACCGACCCAGGGGCGCCGCCGTCCTTCTGGTCCTCATGCTTGCGTTGAGTTCGATCCGTAGCTGGACGCGCAATCCGACGTGGTACGACAACGCGACCATGTTGACCGTCCTGATCCGTGACTACCCGCAGTCCGGACGATCACAGTGGGTGCTCGGCGACGTCCTTCTCATTCGAGGACGCGTGAGCGATGGCCTCCGTTCCTATCGCGCTGCGATCAACTTGCTCGGTACGCACTACCAACTCCTGACCGAGATCTCGAAGCGGCTTCTGCAGGTCGAGCGCTATCAGGCGGCCGAAGGGTTGCTGAAATTCGCTGCCCAGGATCATCCCGAATATCCACTCGCCCTGGGCCTGCTGGCGCTGAGCCGGGCCGAGTATGGTGATGCGGTGGGTGCGGAGGAGTACGCCCGGGCATCCCTGGAACGGGAGGACTACGATCCGACCCGCCATCATCTACTCGCCTGGGCGCTCGCGGCGCAGGGCCGCTTCACCGAAGCCGAGGCTGCCAGGGCCCGGGGGCTCGAGCAGGGTGAGGCCCTTTTTTGGCAGCAGTACATGTATCAGGCGTACACGCACCGCGCCCGGGGAGATACGATCAGGGCTCAGGCCGCCGTCGACTCCGCCTGGATCCGGGTCGCGACGGACATCGGCAGGGCCTCTCTCGATTCGGTCAGAGTGGCCGACTTTGGTAGAGAATCCCTGCTTGAATCACCGGGGAGTGAGGGCGGGCGCCAAGGTCGCTGACCGTCCCGGCGGGGTCCCCTCGCTCTTGCAAGACGCACGAGAGTTGCAGAATCCAAGGCAGGAACGTGCTTCCCTGGGGTGGTGCCCCAAGGCCACAAAATTCGCTAAATCCAACTAGGGTAACGGTTTGACGAAGGTGCTCTGCGATCTGGACCGAGCCTTGCCTTATTCTAGAACCGCTTATCACCGTTTTTTACTTCACACCTGGAGTTACTCCGATGCGGGACAACAAGGGTTTTACCTTGATCGAGCTCCTCATCGTGGTCGTGATCATCGGAATTCTGGCGGCTATCGCCATTCCGAAGTTCAGCGCCACGCGTGAGAAGGCTTATTTTGCGGCCATGAAGTCGGATCTCAAGAACCTGGCTAGCCAGCAGGAGATCTACTACTCGGACGCCTATGCGTACTCGACGGCCACGACCGATCTGGCCTTCACCAACTCCGACGGCGTCACCGTGACCATCGCGGCTTCGTCTTCAGGTTGGTCGGGCACGGCCACCCATGCCGCACTCGGCACGGGTGAGGGTTGCGCGCTCTACTACGGCACCGCCACGGCGCCGACGTCGCCGACCACGCCGACTCAGCCCGGTGAGGTTGCCTGCACGAGCTGACCCTAGGGTCAGCTGACAGGCTCCCGCATCTCGATGCGGGTGTGACATGAAGCGGTGGGGTGGTCTGGGCGGTTCGCCCAGGCCACCCTTCGCTTTACCAACTGATTCTCACCCACCGTCGTCAGGAGTGCCGAGTTGACCTGGAATCCTCTGCGTACGCGCAGGCTCCTCGTTCGACTGGCGCTCCTATTCGCGCTCGGACAGGTGATCGCCGTCCTCGGCGTTCTGTTTGCGCTTCCGGCCATGAAGACCATTAGTACCGGCCCCGTGCTCATCATCGGACTGGTCTTTGCAGACCTCGTCATTCTTGCCGTCTTTTCGGGGTGGATCATCCAGGGTTCGGTCACGAGCCCGCTCGAGCGCCTCTCCGCAGACGTTCATCGAATCGCGGACGGCGACTTCCATCACCGCATCGGTGATCTGCACCGCGACGAACTCCTCGGGCTTCGCGACAGCGTCAACCGGCTCGCAGACCGACTCATCGCCGACCAGCTGTTGTTGGCGGACAACGTACAGTCGCTCGAAGATACGAATCGTGAGTTGTTGCTCGTCCGCGATCAGGTTGTTCGTACGGCCAGATTGGCGTCGGTGGGGACCCTCGCGGCGGGAATCGCACACGAGGTCGGAAACCCGCTCGGCGCCATCATCGGCTTCGTGGACGTCGCCCGCGCGAGGGTCGAAAAGGCCGGGGGTGACGTGGAACTCCTCGATGCGATTCGCGGAGAGGCCAAACGGATCGATCGGATCGTGCGGGGTCTCCTCGATTACGCCCGGCCCTCCGACCCGGAGAGTAGCGCCTCTACAGCAGGCGAGGTGGTGGTTCGGGTGCGACGCCTCCTGGAAGACCAGGGCAAGCTCGACCAAGTGGAGTGTGCCTGGGACGTCCGTGAAGCGGGCGAACGAGGAGTGTTGGAGGCGCATCGCCTCGAACAGGTTCTGGTCAATCTGCTCCTGAACGCGCTGCATGCGGTTCGCGGAGTCCAGGAGCCTCGCATCGCCGTCCGCGTGTCCGAAGAGGACGGTGCGCTCCTCCACATGCCCCGCCGCCGCGAGGCTGACCCTCGCGGAGTGGACTACATGCACCGACGTCGGCTCGCTCAGGACGAGGCGGGCGTGGGGTCGGTCGCAACTGCCGAGCGGCTGACCGTCATCGAGGTGTCCGACAACGGACCCGGCATCCCGGAAGAGATCACGGAGCACCTCTTCGATCCTTTCTTCACGACCAAGGAGCCGGGCGAGGGCACAGGCCTCGGCCTCTCCATCTGCGCTCGGTTGGTGGAGGGGATGGGTGGGATAATCGAGGCTGGAAACCGACCCGACGGGGGTGCCCTCTTCGTAATTCGGCTTCCGGCGATGTACGATACAGCCGAATCGACCGAGCGGTCGTAGGCACCGAAGCGATGGAGCGTCCGTGAAGATCCTGATCATCGATGACGACGCAGGCCTGAGGAAATCGCTGAGCCTCATCCTCGGCGACGCCGGATACGAAGTCGTTCAGGCGGAAGACGGAGAGCAGGGGCTCGCCACGGCGAGGGAACAGTCGCCGGACGTCATCCTATGCGATGTCCGCATGCCCAAGCTCGGCGGGCTGGAGTTCCTCGAAGCCTACCGGTCCGAAGGCGGCACCGCGCTCATCCTCGTGATGACCGCGTACGGGGGACTCGATCTCGCGATGGAAGCGATGAAGAAGGGTGCCTACGACTACATCCCCAAGCCCTTCGGTTCCGACGACGTACTCCTGATTGTTCGAAAGGCCGAGGAGCGAGAGCAGCTCCGACGCGAAGTCGGCCGCCTCCGCCAGGAGGTGCGTGCGGACGCTCGCTTCGGGGAGATCGTCGTCGGATCTCCTGCCATGCGCGAAGCCACGGACGTGGTCCGAAAGGTGGCCCCTTACAGCTCTTCCGTGCTCATCACGGGATCGAGCGGTACAGGCAAGGAACTCGTGGCGCGTATGCTGCATCGCGAAAGTTCGCGGGCTGACCAAGCGTTCATCCCGGTGAATTGCGGTGGCGTCCCGGAGCAGCTGCTCGAATCGGAATTCTTCGGCTTCTTGCGGGGAGCGTTCACGGGAGCCGATCGGGACAAGGAGGGCCTCTTCGAGGCTGCCCATCGAGGGACTTTGTTTCTCGATGAGGTCGGGGAATTGCCCGGGGCGCTACAGGTCAAGATGTTGCGCGCTCTTCAGGAGGGTGAGGTGCGCCGGATCGGCGCGACCTCCATGACTCAAGTGGATGTGCGGATCATCGCTGCCACGAATCGAGATCTGGAAGATGCGGTCGAGAAGGGCGAGTTCCGAAAGGATCTCTACTATCGACTGGCCGTCGTCCCGATTCACCTCCCTCAGCTCCGCAGTCGCCGCGAAGAGATTCCCCAGCTCGCGAACCATCTCCTGCTAAGGCACTCGGCACGGCTCGGGGTGCACGTGGACGGGATCGATCCCGCTGCGATGGAGGTTCTGCTCGCCTACGCGTGGCCCGGCAACATCCGCGAACTCGAGAACGTGCTCGAACGTGCGCTCGTGCTCACCGAGAGCAAGACCATCTGCCTCGACGACCTTCCCGAAGCGGTGCGTCGACCGGCCCCCGACGGCCCCGGGCTTTCGGTGGACGGGGACGATCTGTCGGTGAAGAAGCACGGCGCGCGCCTCGAACGGCATCTTATCCAGCTCGCGCTGGATCGCACCGGGGGCAACAAGACGCAGGCCGCCGACCTGCTCGAGCTGTCACCGCGGGCGCTCCGTTACAAGATCCAGGAGTATGGGATCGGCTAGGGGAGACCCTGAAGGCAGACTCGTTCTGCCATCGTAGCGCCCCACTGACGCGGGCAGCTTGGTGGCATGGATGGCCACACGCTTCTCGAGCTCTTGACGGTTCTGACTCTGTTCGGGGTCGGCGCGTCCGCCGCGGCTCCAACCGCACGACGCCTGGCCGACCGAGCAGCCGTCCACTCGGCTCGTGAAGAGGTCGTCGCACTTCTGGGCGAAGCTCGAAGCGTGGCTATGGCGAACGGTTCGGGGGTCGTCACTTTCGCGGCTGACCCGCCCCGCGCCCGGATCGAATCTGGAACCGCGTTGATACGGAGCGTCGATCTGTTCGGTGATCGCGACGTGCAGCTTGTGCTCGGGGGCGCCCGAGACTCCACCGTGATCCGCTTCGACGCCCTCGGCCTGGGCAGATTCGCCAGTGAAACGATCGTGCTGACCCGAGGAGACGTGTCGGCGACAGTGGTGGTGTCGAGCTATGGCCGGATCCGGCGTCGATGAGGGGCGGTTTCACGCTGCTCGAGGTGCTCGTCTCGCTCGTCATTCTGGAGATCTCGGTCCTCGGAGTCCTTGGAACCCTTGTGCTCGCGTCAGAAACGCAGCGGCGCGCGGAGGTCATTGAGCACGCGGCGGCCCGCGCCGAGGGTGTTTTGGACTCACTGCGAGGGGGAGCTACACCGGGGACAGGCTCGGACGCGTTTCACGGTGGGGTAGTACGGTGGGTGATCGATGATCAGGGTGTCGTGAATCTCGAAGCGTCCGCTGCTGCGGTTACGCTGCTTCGCGTTCGTACCCAGATGGATCTCCGATGATGTCTTCAGGTCCTCACCGCCTCGCGGGCACGACCCTCATCGAGGCGATCGTCGCGCTGGTCTTGGGATTGTTCGTCCTCCACCTCGGGCTCGACACGGTCGGCGCTCTGCGGAGGTCGCAAGCCCGACTGGAGTCCCGACAGGACGCGCTCGTCGCTTTGCGCGTGGCGCGCCACGTCCTGCGTACAGAACTCGGATGGGCCGATGGGACCCGGGATTGGTCGGCCGATGTCGACTCCTTGTCGCTACGCGCCTTCCGTGGCACCGGGGTCATCTGTGGGACGGTGTCCTCGACAGAAGTGACGGTCGCGTACCGAGGCGCTCGGGCACCGGATCCGACGAAGGACTCCCTTGAGGTGCTCTATGCGGACGGCACGGTTCGTTACGTGGCGTTGGCCGCTGCGTTGGCACCCGGCGGCGCGGCCGTCGTGGGTTGCGAGGCTCTGGCTGAGGATGGTGCCATAGGCTCGTGGCGATTCGAGCCAGCCCTCCCTCCGGGGCCGGTGGTCGCGCGTGTCTTCGAGCGCGGGTCGTATCATCTGACCGGGTCTGCCCTTCGGTACCGACGGGGTGCATCAGGTCGCCAACCACTCACGCCCGAAGTCTGGATCGACGCCTCGACGGGTTTTCGGCTGGACGGAACCGGCGTCGTCCTGGAGGTGACTCCGCGCACCGATGCCGGACCCCCGTGGAGAGGCCTTCTGTCGTGGGTGCGCCAGTGAAACGCCGCCGGGAGGTGGGTGAGGGCGGAGCCGTGTTGCTCGTCGTGGTTCTCATGGGGCTGGCGATGTACACCCTCGCGCACGCTCTCCACCTCATGGCCGCGGCGGCCTTGGAGGAGAGTCGGGCGGCGGCTCGTCACGTGGAGTTGCAGGCGTCCGCAGACGGGGGCGTCGCCGCCGCGCTGCAGGAACCGCCCGGCGCCTGGATGGACTCCGTCGACATCGGGCGATGGGGCCCCGACATCCGCGCGGAGACCGGTGGCCTGAGTGTCTCTACCCGCTGGCGCCGGCTCGCATCAGAGGTCTGGCTCGTCGAGAGCACGGCGCGTTGGTTCGGACGCCTCGCGACCGATTCGCACCGACTCGTCTGGGTGTACGACCCGATCGAGCGCATTCGTGCGCTGCCGGGCGTCGTGTCGGTGGGGCCTTCCGCTGACGTCGCGGTAGCTGGTAGGCTGCTTGGTGATGCGATCACAGAGGTGCGGGCTCCTCTCGATGAGGAAGCGTGTGCGCCATGGATTACACGCGTGACCGAGGCGATGCCGACGGGTGTGAAGCCACCGCTCGGGCAGATCGAGTCACTTGGGCTGGGACTGTTGGACTTCGAAACCCTAAGGACGCTCGCGGTGACGGCTCTGGGTCCCGTCGGAACCCCCCAGCCCGAGGAAGCGGCCGGCGAATGTGTGGGGGACGG
Source organism: Gemmatimonadota bacterium (assembly GCA_027623325.1). Lineage (GTDB taxonomy): Bacteria > Gemmatimonadota > Gemmatimonadetes > Longimicrobiales > Gaopeijiaceae > UBA2589. Next base: position 55,826 of record JAQBXY010000015.1, on the reverse strand, counting down.
GCCGTGGAATTGGGGAGATCCCGACCGGCCGTTTCGCCCATGCGGACCCCACCTCACCCTTCGACGGGGTGTGGAGTCCACGGAGGTGGTCGGGGGTGTGGGGCAGGGGACGCTCGTGATCGACGGAGATCTGGTATTGAGCGCCGGCGCCCGCTTCTATGGATTCCTTCTCATCGCGGGCCGACTTCGTGTCCTGGAGGGGGCGAGCGTCGAGGGCCTCGTCGTCGCGTTCGAGGGAGTCGAGATCGCGTCCGACGCGACGGTCACCGGCTCGGCGTGCTGGGCACTCCGGGCGCTCGCGGCCCTCCGACCCGCGCTGGGTGCCCCGATACCGATCCACGAGGCGCGACGCTTCGGCCCGTTCGACTAGCCGCCTTGCGCCTGGATCATGGCGTCGAGTAAACGATTGCGGAGGTTCCAGCTTGCCCGACCCGTTCGGGGCGCGAGTAGGTTGTGCGCGCTCCGGGCCGCTTGGGGTCGCCCCGTCTCGAGGTAGGCGATCACCGCGATGTCCAGAAGAATCTCTGATGTGACCCATCTCCCTCCAGCGGCCACACGCCCGACGAGTTGATCGGCGGCGGTCGCCGCTTGTTCCCACTCTCCCAGACTGTACGCGTGCATGAGATCCACACTCGCACGAGCCTCGGGAGGCGCCTCCGCACGGTCCATGAACGCATACACGGTCCGGTAGAAGTCGGGGTCCACCCAATTGTTCGTGCCCCAGTGCAGCGTCATCTCCGCGCGAATGAAACCGGAAGCCCACGTCTCCCAGGAGCCGAGCTGGCTATCGCCGGTCGAGAGGAGCAGAAAGGTCTGAAGGTGGATGAGGTCCTCGGACCACTCCGGGAACTCGATGGGGTCGATACCGCCACCGGCGCTCATCGCGCCCCGCAGCCACGCGCCCCGTTCCCGGAGAACCATGGGGGCGAGCCCGTACGCCGGTGCCGTGGCATAAGGAGTTCGGACCGAACCGTATCCGGACAGATAGCGCGTGAGATCGACTCGACTGACGGCGAAGCTGTACACACCCTCGGCGGCGGTCTGCTCGAACCGAGCCCGCTCGGCGCCGATATCGAGGATGGGATGGAAGTCCGAATTCGGTTCGATTCCCTGGTCGAGGACCGCTCGGAAGGTGTTCTCGTCGAAGAGGAGGAGTGCGTCCATGTGCTGCGTGAGGAACGGTGGCGTGCTGGTCGCGAGGGTACGGAACGACGCCGACTCCACTACGGACCAGTCGGGTTCGCCGGTCTCGCCATCCAGCCGGGCGACGATCGCGACGTCCGAGTCCCCTACCAGATAGGCACGATAGGAGGAGAACTCGGCATCGAACGCCGCGAGGACGGACAGGAAGAGGTCATCGTTCAGTTCGTAGATCTGCATCCACTGCGCGAGTACTCCGTCGTCACTCAGGAAGCTCTTGATTGTCCGGTAGAACTCTTTCGTGAACAGGCTCGCGGTGCCGCTGACCCACGGATTGCTCGGTTCGGCGAAGATGATGTCGAAGCGCTCGCGCCGGTACGAGAAGTACGATTTGGCGTCATCGAATACGTAGGTGACCCGGGTGTCGGCCAGCGCCGGTCCGTTTGCAGGCAAGAACACGAGCGATGCCTCCACCATGAGGGGCTCGATCTCGATCGTGACGAGCCTCTCGAGCGTGCTGCTCGTGAGTAGTGACGCCGCGGTCATCCCGGACCCGTGCCCGATGTTGGCGGCGGTGCGGGCATCGGGTCGGTGCGCGAGGGCGACGATCGGGGCCAGAATCTGAGTGGCGAAGTCGCTACCCACCGGGATCGGCAGCTCGGGCAACGAGTCACGCCCTTCGAAGATCCACCGGGGACCGACGGAGGCGTCCGGCTTCCCGTTGGTGGCCAGGACGATGACCCCGTCGGTGGTTCCGATGTGAGCCGACACCGTGGCAGTCCGACCGTCCTGGTAAAAGAGGGCTCGCCACTCGTCGTCACCCGGGAGCAGGCCGCGCCTGTATACCCCGCTCGTGACCGTAATGGGGTCGAGGCGGACCCCAAATCCGACCGCACCGAACAGGACGGCGCTCGCCGCCACGGCACCTAGAACCGGTCCCCACGCCGGTCGCGTCCAACGTCCGGACCGTTCAAGAAGCCAGACGCCGAGGAGCACGTCGAGCGCCGCGCCGGCGACGATCAGCCCTTTGAGTCCCAGGAGCGGGAGGAAGAACAGGCCCGCCAACCCGGCGCCCGCGACGGAGCCAATCGTGTTGATGCCGTACACTCGGCCGATCGTTTCCTCGCTCGCGCCCGCTCGCAGCAACGAGCCGGTAATGAGCGGGAGCGTCATGCCCGCCAAAATCGTCGCGGGCAGCATGACGAGTAGGCACAGCGCGTACCGACTCAGGTTGAAGACGACGTACCCTCCGGTGCGTCCCGGCAGTGCGGTTACGAGCGACGCCATCGCGTCGAAGGTAAGCAAGTAGAGAGGCAAGGAGATCAGCGCCGCGAGGCCCATGGCGATCTGGATCCTGCCTAGGAGCTGAATCGGATCAGGTGTCGCGTCGGCCCGGTTTCTGACGAGCCAGGCTCCAACGGCGAGCCCAAAAATGAAGGCAGACAGCATCAACTCGAACGCGTGGGTCGCGCTCCCGAGGACCAACGACAACATCCGAATCCAGCCGATCTCGTACGCGAAGGAGGCCAGCGCGGTGCCGAAGCTCACGGGTAGCAGTACCCAAAGGAGTGGCCGAATTCCGGGAGCCCAGGCCGGCGCGGCGGTAGCGGGGGCGGAGTCGTCCATGCCTGTGTCGGTCGAATGGGTCCCGACCGGCTGGACAGTCTGGTCTCCGGCTGCCGCGCCGGACGCGGATGGATCTGAGGTGCGAACCACGCGCCAGACCAGTGCAGCGGCCGTCAGGTTCAGCAAAGCGGCGCCCACCGACGTCCCGGGTAGCCCCAGCCATCCGATAAGCCAGAAACCGGCGAGCAGGACGCCGATGGCGCCCCCGAGTGTGTTCAGCAGATAGACGTTGGCTACCCCCCGCCCGGGGTGGCTCGGGTTTGCGCGGACAACCCCTGCTGCCATAAGCGGAAACGTCGCTCCGAGGACCATGGCCTGCGGCAAGATCAGCAGTCCTGCGATACCCCAACGCACGGAACCGACAAGTCCGGCGCTGCCAATGGCGGGGAAGAACACCTCGTAGCTCAGGTCCAATGCCAGGAGGAAGACCCCGTGGAAGACTAGTCCGGAGAGCGCGAGGATGCCCTCGGCCCCGGCGTACCACAGCAGGGGCCGGGCGACCCGTCGCGACAGATCTGCGATGGCCAAGGCTCCCACGGCCATGCCGCCCAGGTAGACCGCGAGAACGAGTACCTGTGCGTAGGCCCCGTGACCGACGTAGAGTCCGAGGTAGCGCGTCCACAGGACCTCGTACGTGAGCCCCGCGATCCCTGAAAGGACGAACGCGACTTGAGTCGTGCGCTGTTTCGTCACCTGCGCTCCCTTCGTAGTGAATCTTGTCTCAGCGTGGACCCGGGGAGCATAGAGTGAACCGGCTGTTGTTGGTAGTTCCGGCGCGCTGGCCCCAACACATTGCAGGGAAAGGCAAAAAGTGCGTACAACATTCCTTTGCGATGACGGGGGGCGGGATCAATATTGAAGCCGTCTCTGGCACGGAACTTGGATACATTACTCTCAACGCGACCGTGCGCCTTTCTTGAGTCGGTGTCTGTGAAGCGGAAGAAATCCGGATTTACACTGATCGAGCTCGTGATCGTCATCGTGATCGGGAGCATCCTGACCGGGGTGGCCCTTTCGAGCTTCCAGAACGTGCAGACACGGTTTGCCGTGCGAAGCGCCAAGTCCATGTACATGACGCTCCATCAACGGGCTCGGTCGAAAGCGGTCGAATACGGTGAAACGGTACTGCTCCTCGTGTACACCAACGGAGATTCCGTCTTGATCTTCAGCCCGAGCCAGGGCATTTCCGACATCACGCGCTTCGACGAGCAGTTGAACGTCGATCTGCGGACGCAAGGAAACGCGTCCTTCATGATGTGCATGACCCCGCGTGGTTATTCGGACTACAACTGCGGGTCGTATGGCGCGCTCGGATTCACGCAGACCTTCGCGGATACCGTCCGCCTGCAGTTCTGGCTCAATGCCGACTCGGCGAGTGTCTTAGTGCTGCCCATGGGGCAGTTGGTGGGGGAATAGTGAAACAGCCGCTCGGTGGGAAACGGACCCGGCGCCGCTTTGGGGCCTCGCCCTCGTTTGATCCAAGGGCTGGCTTTTCCTTGGTAGAAGTCGTGATCGCGATTGTGATTCTTGCGGTCGGCGTCTTGGGCCTGGCGGGTTCAACGGCCTATATCGTGCGCCAGATCACGCTTTCCGACCTAATGACCGAGCGCTCCGTCGCCTTCCAGACGATCATCGACCGGCTCCAGTCCCTTCCGTACGCCAGCGTCGTCGCCGGTAGCGACTCCGTAGGGATCTACGCTCTGAGTTGGACCGTGACTCCTGATGGTCCTCAGTCGAAGATGCTGAGAATCTGGACGCTCGGCCCTGGCATCGGCGGCACGACCTCACAAACGAACAATCCCCAGCAACTCGACTCCTTCGACTTCAGGATTCTCAGACGATGAGTCGCGACCGAAAGGGCTTCACCATCATCGAGCTGCTCGTCGTCGTCGTTCTGGGCACGATGGTCGTGGGGGCCGCCATGCAGGTGCTTGTCACCAATCAACGGACGTACAACGCACAATCAGCGGTGATTTCCGGTCAACAGAGCACGCGTATGGCGGTCGAGGTCTTGTTCGCCGAATTGCGTGAGGTGAGCCCGCCCGGTGGAGACATCCTCGCCATGAGTTCGGACTCGATTCGGGTCCGCCTCATGAGGAAGTTCTCCGTGATCTGTGTGACAAACTTCACGGGTCAGCCCGCACTCACGGTAGTCAGGCTGGGGCAAGGCCCCAACGCGTTCGCCGTAAACGATTCAGTATTCATCTTTGCGGACAACGATGAAGACATCGACTCCGACGACGTCTGGATCATCGCTCAAGTCACGGCGGTAGACCAAGCCGTCACGGTTCTGTGCCCTCAAGACCTGACTCCAGCACACACCCTCACCTTCAGTGGTCAGTCCGCCCTGTTCGCTGCGGACTCGGTGGGCCTCGGCGCACCGGTGCGGAGCTTTGAGGAGTACACCTTCGGCCTGACGACGATGGCGGGGGACCGGTATCTGGCTCGCCGATCAGGCGGAGGCGATATGATCCCGATCGCCGGTCCGCTTCGCCCAACGGGCGGGCTCGAGTTCGTCTATCGCGATGCCGATGGCGTTGTGACCGCAGTCCCCGCCGATGTGCGGCAGATCGAGGTCACGATCCGGACTGGGTCGACCGTTCTCAATTCGCTGGGGCGTATGGTCTCCGACTCGGTCAACGTCTGGATTTACACCAGGAATTAGTCCGCGGCGCTCGCGCGCCCTTGGAGTGGATAGATATATGAGAAACGATCGAAGAGGCTTTGCGCTCCCCGCCGCCATCGGTGCGCTCGTGATCATCGGCATCCTAGTGACCGGTGGGTTCTTCATGGCCCAGCAGGAGCTGCGAATCGGCGTCGCGAGCAAGCACGCCAACATGGCGGTCAACATCGCGCAGGCCGGCTTGAACGAGGTGATGGGCGACTGGAACGGGTACCAACTCGGCAACATCGGTGTTTGGGCCGACACGACCATTACGGCGTCGATGGCGGGGGGGACCTGGGAAGTGTCCATCTCGAACGCGAACAACTTCATCTACTTCCTGACCGCGAAGGGCACGGTGACGGAAGGTGGCACCCGTTGGGCGGGCGCGACCCGTACCATCGGGCTCGTGACCAAGATGATTTTCGCGAACATCGATCCGCCCGCCGCACTGACGACGACGGGCAAGGTGGTCGTGAAGGGCACCGCAGCCATCAATGGCACGAACACTACGCCCCCATCCTGGGCCCCGTATTGCTCGGGTGTCCCGACGAACGACACCACCGGCGTGCTCGTGGACTCCGCGGGGTCGGTCTCCACGGTCGGTGGGGGGCAAGTGCAGGGAAACCCCCCCTCAATTCAGGACCCGAGCGTCGTGGATTCGACGTTCAATAACTTCGGTAACATGAATTGGGCGCAATTGACGGCGCTGGCCCAGGCAGAGGGGAAGGACATCACGTCGCTTGGCACGACGATCTCGGCCGTCGGTCCGGACACGACGATCACAGGGCGGTGCAACGAAGCGAACCTGTATAATTGGGGAGACACACTTCCTTCCGCCGCCTGTGGTGCCTACTTCCCGCTGATCTACCACGCCGGTCCTTCTTTGAGGCTCCAGGGTGGTGGCATGGGACAAGGGATTCTCCTCGTCGATGGCGCGCTCGACCTCCGGGGCAACTTCCTCTTCTACGGCGTGATCATCATTCAGGGCGACTTCTCGACACAGGGAAACGGCAACCGGATCATTGGTGCGGTCATGGCCGCCAACGGGAACGTCAGTGTGGAGTCCATCACGGGTGGCTCGGAGATCACGTATTCACGATGCACGGTCCAGCGCGCCATCCTGAACAACGCGAGCCTCTCGCGTGCTCGACCCCTCGCCCAGCGAAGTTGGGTCGACCTTACGGCGGTCATCAACTGACCCTTCGTGGGTGGCCGGTGGAGCGCAGCGCTCCACCGGCCATTTATTTTGTTCGAATTTGCGCCAAATGTTTACCAATTATTGCACTTAGGGCGGGTGGCATTTTCTTCTTGAAAGTCTCGACTTTTGGTGGTAACCTGAGTTCGACATTCTCAGGAAAATTTGTTTCCATCCCCTCGGTTCAAGGTGGAGAATGGGCCTCTTCGGAATCGGAAAGCGCACCGTGATCGGTCTGGACATCGGGTCCGGATTCGTGAAGGTCGTAGAAGTCGATCATTCGGGCGACCAGCCTGAGGTGATCCGAGTCGCTATGCGGCCCCTCCTCCCCGACGCCATCGTCGAGGGTGAGATCATGGACTATGGACTCGTATCGGACGCGGTGCGCAGCCTCTTCCAGGACATGGGGTTGAAGAACGCGAATGTCGTGACCGCCATCGGGGGTCACGACGTGATCATCAAGAAGATCCAGATGGATCGGATGAAAGCCTCGGACGCCCGAGAAGTGATTCGATGGGAAGCGGAGCAGCATGTTCCGTTCGACATCAAGAGCGTCGAGCTCGACTTTCAGATCCTCGACCCCAACGGGGACGGCCTCCAGATGGAGGTCCTTCTCGTCGCTGCCAAGCGAGAACTCGTCGACAACAAGGTCGGACTCCTGCAGGACGCGGGCGTGAATCCGGTCGTGATCGACGTCGACGCGTTCGCGCTGCACAACGCGTTCGAACACAACTATCCCGATTCCCAAGATGGAATCGTGGCCTTGGTGAACGTCGGGCACGAAACGACTAACGTGAATATTCTCGAAGACGGGGTTCCGATCCTCACCCGGGACATCCCCTTCGGCTCCCGCAAGATTCGCGAGGATCTGCAGCGCGAACGTGGCCTCACCGCGGAGCAGGCCGAGGACGTCGTCCAGGCCCGCGAGACCGCTACCGACCTCGAGAGTTTCGTCGAGGCCTCTGCGGATGAAGTCGCGGTAGGCATTGAGCGAGCGAGCGCGTTCCTCATGACACGGGAAGATGGCGACTCTGTTGGGCGCATCTTCTTGAGTGGAGGGGGCGCGCGCGTGCCGGGTATGGCCCAAACGCTCGCTCGACGGATGAACGTCGAGACAGAGGTGGTGAATCCGTTTGAGCGCGTTCCAGTACGGGCGGGTGCCGCAGGTGACATCTCGCTCGATGAGGCCGCACCGATGCTGCTGTTGCCACTCGGGCTGGCCCTTCGGGCCTAGGATGAGGACAACGATATCGTGATCGAAGTCAATCTTCTCCCAGGTGGAAAGAAACGCTCCTCGGCGGGGGGCGGTTTTTCCTTTAGCCTCAACCTCGACGCCCTCAAGAAGCTGGGCAGCGGTGGTGGCGCAGTCGATCCGTACATGGGCTTCTTCGCGTTCGGAGCTGCGATTGCCATCGGCTACATGGGCTGGGCGTTCATGGGTATCCGGTCGACGACCGAAGACCTCGACGTGCAGCTGCAGGTCGCCGTTCAGGACTCCATCAAGAATGCGGCGATCATTCAGCGCACCAATGAATTGCAAGCGCGTGGTGATTCCATCCAGCGGAGGGTGGCGATCATCCAGGACATCGATGCGGGTCGTTATACCTGGCCCCATTTGCTGGATGAAATCGCGGCCGCCGTCCCTGACTTCACATGGCTGCGCGAGATCATCTATGCAGGGGAGTCGCCGCTCCAGGTCCGGGTGACCGGCCGAGCCAGCTCGATCTTCGCGGTGACCAGCTTCATGCGTCGACTCGAAGCCTCCCGGTTCTTGCGCGCGGTATCCCCCGAGACGATGCAGCAAGTTCCCTCGGAGGAGAATCCCGAAGATCTGGTCTACATGTTCGAGCTGCTGGTCACCTATGAGTCGCCTGCGATCGAAGAACTGGAGTCCGTCCCCCTGTTCGATGGCGGAACCGTTCAGGCACAAAGCGCGGGAGCGGGGAACTGATCATGGCATGGTATAACCCGACGGATCCGAGGCAACGCAACTTCATGCTCGGGGGGCTACTCTCCCTCGTCCTGATCGTGCCGTTCAACATGTATCTGATGGCGCCTCGCCAAGAGGCGAACACACTCGTCCGTGATCGACTCGAATCGCTCGATGGGCAGGATCGATCCGCCCAGGTGATCGCTCTTCGCGGCGGCGGCGACCTCGAGGAACGCATGGCCCTGTACGAGCGGCACGTCGCCCGCCTGGAAGAATTGATCCCCGGGCAGGAAGAAGTGGCGCTCCTCCTCGACGACATCCAGACTCGGGCGCGCCTGGCGGGAATCGACGTCCGTAGTCTCGACCCCGAGCCCACCGAACCGGCCGGACCGTACAACAAGACCGGATACGCGATGAGCGTGGTGGGTGAGTATCACGCCGTTGCACGGTTCCTGACGGATGTCGCCAGTCTTTCCCGAATTGTGACGCCGGTCCAGGTGGACGTCGAACTGTACGGTTCGCCTCAAACCCACAAGAATCTGGTATCGCCCGTGCAGGCCAGCTTTCGCATCGAGACCTACGTACTTCCTGACCCATCCACCGTCGCGGCCGCTGCGCTGCCCGGGGGAGGTTGATGACTATGACCACTCGTCGATTCGTAATGCTGACGGTTGCCTCAGCGCTCGCGCTGCCCTTGGCAGCGGAAGCGAACGCTCAGACGCCGCCGCCGCGTCCGGCTCCCGAGACCGAGCTCGTCTTCGAGCGTGAGGTGTTTCAATACCCCTCGTTCACCCGCCGTAACCCGTTCCGTCCCCTCGGGGTCGATGATGGGGGCGGGCCGCGATTCGAGCGCCTGAGCCTGATCGGAATCATGTACTCTCCGGACGCCTCTTCGAGTGTGGCCGTGCTGAGTACCGGTGGAGTCGCAGTGGCGGAGGACGGGACCATCAGCGCGATCCCAGGTGATTCGTTCTATCTGAAGCCGGGTGAGAGAATTGGAAACACGACCATCGTTCAGATTCGGCGAGACGCCGTGATCGTGGACGTTGAGGTGTTCGACGCAGTTGAACGGGTAACCATGAACTTCGTATCCAGGCGCGAGGGAGGCACTCCATGACGTCGATGTTCGCTCTATGGGCGGGCACGCTCTTGGCCCTTGGGGGACCCGTCACGGAAGTGACGATCACCCCGATGGCCTCACAAACCAGCGTCCTGATTTCCGTCCGCGGCAACGTCGAGTATCGCGACTTCACCATGGAGGGGCCTCACCGGTTGGTGATCGACCTCATGGGCGCGAGCCACGCTCTGCCGCAAGACAACTTCGGTGCCGTCAACCGCGGGGGCATCCGCTCCATCCGCTCGAGTCAATACTCCGAGGACGTGGTCCGGGTGGTCTTCGAGTTGGACGAGCCGCTCGCGTACACCGTCATCCCAGATGGCCGGGGACTTCGCATTTCGCTCGAGAACCCCGTGGGTGACTTCGAGCCGTGGTCGTCCGGTGCGACGGCGCCGTTCAACCCCACCACATTGGTTCCGGTGGCTCAGGCCGCCCCGGTTCAGGCGGCCCCGGTTCAGGAGGCTCGTCGGATTTCGGTCACGTGGACCGAAGCGCCCATCAATGACGTGCTCCTGGCGTTCGCTGCCTTTTCAGGAAAGTCCATCGTTCCCGGTTCGAACGTGGCGGGCTTCGTCACAGCCGACATCAACGACCAACCGTGGGACGTGGCTCTCAGCACGATCCTCGGTGGACAGGGCTTGGCGGGTGAAGAAGATCTGTACGGGATCATCCGCGTCGACAACATCGCGGACCTCAATGACCGGGAAGCGATCGAGCCGATTCTGACGCGCGCCCACCGCATCTCTTTTGCGACGGCTCAGGAGCTTCAGGCTTCGATCGAGCCGCTGCTGACGGCCCGTGGCCGGATCACCGTGGGCAGTGGCACGAACACGCTGATCGTCTCGGACATCGAGCGTGTGCAGAATCAGATCGAGGGACTGCTCGAACAACTCGATATCGAGACGCCACAGGTTTCGATTCAGGCCAAGATCATCTTCGTCAACCGCACGGACCTCGACGAACTCGGCGTCACGTATGAGTTGAAGGACTCCCGTGGCAATCAGTTCAACACGTTGTCCGGCGGTGCCGCAGATCTGAACGGAGATGGTACCCTGGAGGCGATCGGCCAAGGGACCTCCGTGGTAGCCCTCGGAGGCAACTCCGTTGCCGCGCTTGGCAACGCTACCGCGCGTGTCGCCGCGCCGACGCTCCAGTTGCTGACCTCGCTGGTCTTGGGTCGGCATCAACTCATCGGCTTCATCGACGCACTTCAGTCGGTTCAGCTCAGTGACATCGAGGCAACGCCGCAGGTGACGGTGCTCGACAACCATCAGGCAGAGTTGCTGGTCGGTGAATTGACGCCGATCCGCACGATTGACGCGGGTGCCGGGGCGGGTGGCGGCGGTGGTTCTGCCTTCCCGACCGCTCAGGTAGCTCAGCAGGAGACGGGTATCATCCTGAGGGCGACTCCCCACGTGACCGCGAACGGCTTCATCCTCCTCGAGGTCGAGGCGGAGCGGTCGGCAGCCGAATTGGCCGATTCCGACGCGGGCTTCATCTTCCGGACACAGCGTGGCCAGACTCGGGTTCTCGTTGAGGACGGCGAGACCGTGGTGATCGGTGGATTGACGCAAACAGAGCGGACTGAGGCCCTGGCGGGCATTCCATTCCTGAAGGACCTGCCCCTGATCGGCGCGCTGTTCCGCACCCGCCGGGAGCAGGAGATCCAGAGGGATCTCATCATCTTGGTCACGCCGCACATCGTGCGCAGCCGACGCTAACGCACCGAATAGGACTTACGAGACCATGCGTCCAATTGGCCGGAGTAGGGCAAACCGCGGGGTGCTTCTAACGGCACTTGTGAGCAGCGTTCTATTCGCGGGCTGCGCGGGAGAGAATCTTTTCTCGCTCGCGGCGTCGGTGGGGGAAGTGGGTCCGGAGGTGTCGATCAATGCCCCGAGCGAGGCGTTCACGCTGGCAATCGGTGACTCGATCCTGGTGACGGCCGACGTGAATGCGCCGGCCGGCACGGGTTCGGCGACGTTTCGGGGTAACTATGTGACGGGCGGGGCCCCGGCGTTCGTAGCCGAGACCCAGACGCTGAGCGGTGCCGCCGTCGCGAACTTGAGCAACTACCTGAGGGCGGCGGATGGTCAGGTCACCGGCTCGGTCTATATCGTGATCGAGGTCACCGATCTCGGCGGCGACGTGGGCAAGGATTCCGTGAAGGTTACCATCGGCTGATCATTCGGGGCTTGGTGCCCCGTACGGCACCTCTATATAGTAGGACGCGCCACGGCCTGACCGGCCGGCGGGAGCCCGGCACTGCCGGGCTTTTGCGTTTTCCACCAACTAGACCTTCATGAGACGGCTGACATTCCATACGGCGGGCGAGTCACACGGCAGAGGACTCACCGCGCTGCTGGAGGGGGTTCCAGCGGGGCTTCTGCTCACCATGGAGCGCGACGTGGATCCTGAGCTCGCCCGGCGACAAGGCGGGTACGGGCGCGGCCGGCGAATGCAGATCGAGTCGGACCGCGCAGAACTCTTGAGTGGCGTGCGGTTGGGCGAGACGCTGGGGTCGCCGATCTCCATGGTGATCTGGAACCGCGATTGGGAGAATTGGACCGTCGCCATGAGCCATACCGCGCCTGAGGAAGACGTGAATCCGAAGGCGCTCAAGCCGCACTACCTTCCCCGGCCCGGTCACGCGGATCTAGTGGGAGCACTCAAGTACGATCGCAGGGACGTCCGCGACATACTGGAGCGAGCAAGTGCGCGTGAGACTGCGGCGCGCGTGGCATGCGGTGCGGTCGCCAAATGCCTTCTTCGGGAGTTCGGGATCGAGGTCGGGAGTCATGTCACTTCGATCGGACCCGTAGCTGCGCAAGCGCTCGACCTGCCCCAGGATCTGAACGCCGCTGCGGACGAGAGTCCGGTGCGTTGTCTCGACGAGGAGGCCGCCGGCCGGATGATGGCCGAGATCGACGCAGCCAAGGAACGGGGCGACACACTGGGAGGGGTGTTCGAGGTGATCGCGACCGGGCTTCCGGTTGGGCTCGGTAGTTATGTGTCCTGGGACCGAAAACTCGACGGTCGCCTCGCCGCCGCCGTGATGTCCATCCAGGCCGTGAAGGGCGTCGAGTTGGGGTTCGGATTCGACCAGGCGCTCCGTCCGGGCTCGGAAGTCCACGACGCGATCGTCCGTGACGAGGAAAAGGCCCGTTCCGGCGGTATCGGCCGCGCATCGAACCGGGCAGGGGGACTGGAGGGCGGTGTAACGACCGGGGAACCTCTGGTCGTGCGCGGTGCCATGAAGCCGATCTCCACTCTGCGCAAACCCCTGGACAGTGTCGATCTTCGGGACGGTAGCGCCGGTGATGCAGCGGTCGAGCGCAGCGACGTCTGTGCGGTGCCGGCGGCCGGTGTGGTCGGCGAAGCGATGGTGGCGCTCGTTCTTGCCGATGCGATGCTCGAGAAGTTTGGTGGCGACTCGGTGGGCGAGATCCGACGCAACCTGGACGGCTACCTCGATCATCTGGCGGAGCGGGGCTTCGGTACTCGTTGACCGATCCGACGGTGGCCCGAGTGCTTCTCGTCGGCTTCATGGGTTCCGGGAAGAGCAGCGTCGGACGAAGGGTCGCGGAGGCGCTCGGGTGGCGATTCGTGGACTTCGACGACGTCATCGAGGCTCGCTTCGAGATGCCCGTGGCCGAGATCTTCGCCACGCATGGCGAACGTCTCTTCCGGGAAGCCGAGACCGAGGTCGCCGTCCGGCTCTTGGCGGAGCACAGGGTCGTGCTAGCAAGCGGGGGCGGGTGGGCCGCCCAACCGGGACGGCTCGATTCGCTACCTCCGGGGACCGTCGCGATCTGGCTTCAGGTCGGTGCAGATGAGGCGCTGCGCAGGGCATCGGCGGAACGCGGAACGCGGCCTCTGCTGGCCGGTGTGAATCGACTCGACGACGCCCGAAAGCTGCTCGCCGATCGTGTCCGTTTCTACTCGTCTGCGGGCTGGAGTGTAGACACGGAGCGCTCCTCCGTAGAAGATGTGGCGGCACGGGTCCTTCGAATCCTGGCCGAAATCGAAACCGAAACAGACGCTGAATGAGCGACAAAAACGACAAGCACCTCGTAATCGTCGAGTCTCCCGCGAAAGCGCGAACCATCGGCAAGTACCTCGGAAGCGACTATGACGTCGCGGCCTCGGTAGGCCATGTCCGCGATCTGCCGACGAAGGAGTTGGGTGTCGACGTCGATCAGGGTTTTGAACCCAAGTACGTCACGATCCGAGGAAAGGCCAAAGTCATCTCGGACCTCAAGAAGCGGGCGAAGGGGGCCAAGACCATTATCCTCGCTACGGATCCGGATCGCGAGGGAGAAGCGATTGCGTACCACGTGGCGGAGCAGCTGGGCTTCGAGTCGGATGCCTCACGATTCCACCGTGTCACGTTCCGCGAAATCACCAAGAGCGCCGTCCAGGCAGCGATCGCGAACCCCGGTCAACTCGATGTAAAGAAGATCGAAGCGCAACAGGCGCGCCGGATTCTCGACCGGCTCGTCGGCTACAAGGTCAGTCCGCTCCTGTGGAAGCCAATTCGCCCGGGGCTTTCAGCAGGCCGGGTGCAGACCGTCGCCCTCCGCCTCATCTGTGAGCGCGAGGACGAGATTCGGGCCTTTAATCAGGAAGAGTACTGGTCGATCACCGCGCATCTCGAGCGCGCCGATCAGCCATTCGAGGCCAAACTCCACCAGATCGACGGGAAGTCGTTCACGCTCGGGGACGAGGCGGCCGCGACCGGCGTCGTAGACGGCGTTCGTGACGCCTCCTTCGAAGTTTCGAGCGTGAAGCGACGGGAGCGAAGGAAGAATCCGGCCGCTCCCTTCACGACCTCGACCCTGCAGCAAGAAGCAGCGAAGGGACTCCGGTTTTCGGCCAAGCGCACGATGTCGAATGCGCAGAGGCTTTATGAAGGTCAGGAGATCGGGTCGAGAGGGCAGATCGGTCTGATCACGTACATGCGAACGGATTCGACGCGTGTCGCTCCCAGTTCTGTCGAGCAGGCCAGGGAGTGGATCACCGGCGAATTCGGTCGGCCGTTCATTCCCGACGCGCCGCAACTCTACGGGGGGAATCAGGCCCGCGCGGCCCAGGACGCGCATGAAGCGATTCGGCCGACCGATGTGACGATCCTGCCGAGCGAAGCGGCTCGCTACCTCGAGGTTGATCAAGCGAAGCTGTACGAGCTCATCTGGCTCCGCTTCGTCGCCAGCCAGATGTCGCCGGCGGTCTACGATACGACGACGGCCGACTTCGACATTCGCGGCTCCGACGGAAAGATGTATCTCTTCCGGGCCACGGGATCGATCGTGAAGTTTGAAGGGTTCACCCGGCTGTATCTCGAAGCCACCGAGGCAGGGGAGAAGCGCCGGCTGGACGATCTCGAGCCGCTGCCAGAGCTCGACGAAGGCAACGTCGCCGACTTGAAGGATCTCGCCGCACGCCAGCACTTCACGCAGCCGCCTCCGCGCTTTTCGGAGGCCAGTCTGGTCAAGGAACTCGAGAAGCTCGGGATCGGACGCCCGTCTACATACGCATCCATCATTTCGGTGATCGCCGATCGTGGCTACGTCGACCTGGACCAGCGCCGCTTCTTCCCGACCGACTTGGGAGAGGTGGTCGCGAAGCTCCTTGTACGAGTGCTCCCGAACATCTTCGACGTCGAGTTCACGAGCAGGATGGAGACCGAGCTCGACCGTGTCGAGGACGGGGAGGTCGATTGGCGAGTGCTCCTCGCGGACTTCTATCCGGGCCTCATGAAGCGCATTCAAGAGGGCGAGGAGAACTCCGACGAGATCATCAAGGAGATCCTCGCCGCGGAAGGTGAGGTCTGCGACAAGTGTGAGCGCCCCATGCTTGTGCGCTGGAATCGCTTCGGACGATTCCTCGGATGCTCGGGCTATCCCGAATGCAAGAGTACGCGTTCGCTCGATGGCTTCGACCCGGAGGGGCAGGAGTTGGGTGAGCATCCGACCGAGGGGCGGCCGGTGCGGCTCAAGAACGGGCCGTACGGACCGTACGTCGAACTCGAAGCGGCCGAAGAAGGGACCAAGCCCAAGCGTGTGAGCATCCCGAAGGGTCGAGAGCCCGCCGATGTCGACCTCGCCTACGCGCTTAAACTACTCGAGCTTCCCCGGATGGTCGGAGTCGATCCGACCACCAAAGAAGAAATCGAGGCAGGACTGGGCCGGTTTGGACCGTTCGTCCGCAGGGCCAAGGTGTTCGCCAGTCTCAAGGGAACGGAGCACCTTTGGACTGTGACGCTCGAAGAAGCAGTGGCGCTCCTGGATGCCAAGGCCTCGGGCAAGCGTCTGCCCTTGAAGGAATTGGGCAAACACCCCAAGACCGGTGACGAAATCTCCCTCATGTCCGGACGGTACGGCCCTTACGTGACCGATGGTACCGTGAACGCGACCCTCCCGCGGGGCACCGAACCGGACGATGTCGACCTCGAATCCGCGATCGTCATGCTCGCAGAGAAAGCGGCAAAGGGTGGTGGCAAAAAGAAGGGTCGGGCGCGGAAGAAGAAGTGACCCGCGTTACCGTTGTCGGCGGTGGTCTCGCCGGCTGCGAGGCGGCCCTCCAACTCGCCGCAGTGGGGCACTCGGTCCGTCTGATCGAGATGAGGCCGTCCCGAACCACCGAAGCTCATCAATCGGACCGGCTCGGCGAGCTGGTGTGCACCAACTCGTTCAAGAGCGAGTCCCCCGAGAATGCGCACGGACAACTGAAGCGTGAGATGCGAGCGTTGGGGTCGCTCCTTCTGCGATCTGCCGATGCCTCACGCGTAGCGGCCGGGTCCGCGCTGGCGGTCGACAGAAGGATCTTCTCGGAAAGAATGACGGAGGCGGTTGAGTCGGAGTCCCTGATCGAGGTCGTGCGGGAGGAGTGCACCGAGCTACCCGACGGTCCGACGATCCTCGCCACGGGTCCGCTGACCTCCGGCGCACTTTTTTCCGCGATCGAGCGCGCTCTTGGAGACGGCGGCCTCGCCTTCTTCGACGCGATCGCCCCCATCGTGCACAGGGACAGTCTCGACGAATCGATCGTGTTTGCGGCCGGCCGCTTCGACGAAGACGCGGACTACCTGAACTGCCCCATGGATCAGGCGGAGTACGAGGCGTTCATCACCGCGCTCAACTCGGCCGAGGGGCATGCCGGTCACGACTGGGATAACGTGCCCTATTTCGAAGGGTGCCTCCCGGTCGAAGTGTCGGCCTCACGGGGTGCCGAGACACTCCGTTTCGGACCCATGAAGCCGATCGGCCTGACGGACCCACGTACCGGCGCGCGCCCTTGGGCCGTCGTGCAGCTTCGTCGAGAGGATCGCGCCGGCCAGATGTGGAACATGGTGGGCTTCCAGACTCGGTTGCGTACGGGCGAACAGCGGCGGGTCTTCAGCACGATTCCGGGTCTCGCGGACGCAGAGTTCTTGCGATGGGGATCGATCCACCGGAACAGTTACCTCAACTTCCCGATGCGACTCACGTCGCATGGGGCGCTCCCGGAGCGCCCGGATTTTCTCTTCGCGGGGCAGTTGACGGGGGTGGAGGGCTACACCGAATCTGCGGCGAGCGGAATTCTGGCCGGCATCAACATGTGCAGGATGCTCGAGGGCGAGGAGCCTGTCGTGCCCCCACCGACTACCATGCTCGGCGGGCTCTACCAGTATCTGCGTGACGCCGCTCCGGGGAATTTTCAGCCGATGAACTCGAACTGGGGCCTTGTCGATCCTCTGGCCAAGAGGATCAAGAACAAGCAGGAGAAGCGGGTACTCCTCGCGGAGCGGGCCCAGTCCGACTTCCTGGAATGGATGCGAACACACGGACTAACCGTGTCTGCCGCCGCGCAGGAGTGATCGCAGGTGGCGACCGCTCGATCCGAGGTCGGAGATTTCCTCCGCCATTTGTCGGACGAGCGGCAGCTGGCTGAGAACACGCTGAAGGCATATCGGAGGGATCTCGAACAGCTGGAGGTGTTTCTCACGGACTATTTGGGGCGCGACTCGTGGGAGTGGTCCGATCCGGAGATTGATCGACTCGCGCTGCGGGCGTTCCTCGGATGGTGTGGGAGAAAGGGATTGTCGAAGAGGAGTGCTGCCCGCCGGCTCGCGGCCGCGCGAACACTCTTCTCTTTTCTACACCTCGAGGATCGTATTCCCGCGAACCCAGCACGGACCGTCCGCGCACCCAAGCTCGATCGGCGCCTGCCCGGTCATGTGGCCATGGGCGATATTCGCGTCGTGTTCGAGGTGGCCGAGCGCAACGCCGAGGAGAATCGTCTCACCGGTACGAGGACGTTGGTCATTCTGGAACTGCTCTACGGAAGCGGGCTCCGCCTCGCGGAGCTTCATGGCCTCGATCGATCCCGCATCGATCTTCGGGCGAGTCAGGTCCGCGTCGTGGGGAAGGGATCGAAGGAGCGCATCGTCCCGATCACGGGCTCGGCTCTTCGGGCCATCGACCGATATTCGAACCGGCGCACGGAGGTCGCACGACCGGACGAGGATGCATTGCTCCTGAATGCTCGGGGCGGACGACTTTCGCGTCGTTCCATTCAGAGCGCGGTCCGAGAAAGCCTGGAACACGCGGCGGGTGCGCGTGGCCTGTCCGCCCATTCCCTACGCCATAGCTTCGCTACGCACCTGATGGAGGCAGGGGCGGACCTTCTCGCCGTCAAGGAACTGCTGGGGCATGTCTCCCTGTCCACGACGCAGATCTACACGCACACGAGCAGGGAGCGGCTCCTGCGCGTATACCGGGACGCGCATCCCCGGTCCGAATAGCCTTCCCACGCCGCTGCCTGCCATATCGGCAGATTTCTTGTTAGATTCTTGGTCCTTCCCTTGCACTTGGGCGCTCCGTCCTGTGGGCGAACCCATAACCCCGATCTCATGAGCCTACCCGAAGTTCGCGCCACCACAGTTCTCGCCGTCCGAAGGGCCGGCCGTGTCGCCATGGGCGGCGACGGACAAGTCACGATGGGCGATACCGTCGTAAAGGGCAGCGCTCGAAAGGTCCGGGCACTGAAGGGTGGAAAGATCCTTGCGGGGTTTGCGGGTGCCGTCGCAGACGCGTTCACGCTTTTCGAGAAGCTCGAGGAGAAGCTGGATCGGTACCCGGCCAACATGAGGAAAGCGGTCGTCGAACTCGCCAAGGATTGGCGGACGGATCGCTATTTGAGGCGTCTCGACGCTCTCCTCGCGGTGGCGGACGCTGACCATCTCTTCCTCGTCAGTGGCACCGGAGATGTCATCGAGCCCGACAACGACGTGCTCGCGATCGGCTCAGGAGGCTCGTACGCGCTCGCAGCCGCTCGAGCTCTCCTCCAGTCGTCCGACCTCGATGCGTCCGAGATCGTGCGTCGTTCGCTGGAGATCGCCGGTGACATCTGCATCTACACCAACAAGGACATCGTCGTCCTCGAATTGGGCGCGAACGGAGGGGGCCAAGCATGAAGGCGGACGCGCTCAAGAAGACCGCCCCCATCCTCCCGGTTGGAGAGGGCGCCGAGGAGCCCTGGCTCGATGAGCTGACCCCACGGCAGATCGTCGCCGAGCTCGACAAGTACATCATCGGCCAGAACGATGCGAAGAAGTCGGTCGCCATCGTTCTCAGGAATCGCTGGAGACGGCAACGGGTCGAGGAGGAGATGCGGCAGGAGATCGCACCCAACAACCTGATCCTCATCGGACCCACAGGTGTGGGCAAGACGGAAATCGCCCGCCGTCTGGCTCGGCTGGCGGGCGCCCCCTTCCTCAAGGTGGAGGCGTCAAAATTCACCGAGGTCGGATACGTCGGCCGCGATGTCGAGTCGATGATCCGGGACCTCGTCGATATTTCGATCAACCTCGTGCGTGCGGATCGAGAGTACGACGTGCAGGACATCGCCGAGAGCCGAGTACACGAGAGACTTCTCGACCTTCTGCTCCCCGTTACCAACCCCGACCCGGCACCACCGGCTGAGGGCGCCAGCGTTTTCGTGGTGGGCCCCGACGGAGTGGAACCGCGCGGCGAGGGGGTGCAGGATCGCCGAGCGCGCACCCGTGAAAAGCTGGGTAAGCTGCTCCTGGATGGAAAGATCGAGGAGCGGGAGGTCGAGATCGAGGTAACTCAGTCGGCATCGATCGATGGCATGATGGTCCCGATGGGTGGTGGTGAAGGAATGGACTACAACTTCACCGAGATGCTCCAGGAGATGCTGCCGAAGAAGAAGAAGCGTCGGAAGGTCTCCGTCGCCGAGGCGCGGCGCATTCTGCTGCAGGATGAGCTCGACAAGCTGGTCGACATGGATGAGGTGGTGAACGAGGCGCTGTATCGAGCTGAGGAGATGGGTATCGTCTTCCTCGACGAGATCGACAAGGTGGCGGGCGAACGTGGGACCCACGGCCCCGACGTGAGTCGAGAAGGGGTCCAACGCGATCTGCTTCCGATCGTTGAGGGGTCGACTGTGACGACGAAGTATGGATTGGTGCGAACCGACCACATTCTCTTCATCGCAGCCGGGGCATTTCACGTCGCCAAACCATCGGACCTGATTCCCGAGCTCCAGGGCCGCTTTCCGATTCGCGTCGAACTTCAGACGCTGGGTCAGGAAGAGTTCGTGCGAATCCTCAAGGAGCCGAAGAACGCGCTCCTCGAACAGTACCGCGCGCTCATCGAAACGGAGGGCGCGAGCATCTCGTTCACCGATGAGGGGGTTGAGGAGATCGCTCGCATCGCGATGGAGCTCAATGACCGAATGGAGAATATCGGTGCCCGCCGACTGCAGACGGTCATGACGACCCTGCTGGAGGAGGTCATGTTCGACCTGCCGGAGGGGTTGAAGGACCCCCTCCTGGTCGACAAGGAGTTCGTGCAGGATCGACTCCGGAAGGTCTCCGATGACGAGGATCTGAGTCGCTACATCCTGTGATGACCCCGCACGAACCGAAACCACATATTCTGGAGTCCGAAGGATGACCGATGGTCTGAAGCACACACCTTTGCATGACCAGCACGTCGCCCTGGGCGGGAAGATGGTGCCATTCGCGGGGTTCGCCATGCCCGTACAGTACCCGTCAGGCATCACCGCGGAGCACAAGGCGGTGCGTGAGGCGTGTGGGCTGTTCGACGTGTCGCACATGGGCGAGTTCATCGTCCGGGGGCCGGATTCACTCGCACTCGTACAGCGGATCTCCGTCAACGATGCCGAGCGCATTGAAATCGGTCAGGCCCAGTACTCTGCCATGTGCCTCGAGTCGGGGTGTGTGATCGATGATCTGATCATCTATCGGTTCGAGGACCGCTATATGCTGGTCGTCAACGCATCCAATCTGGACAAGGACTGGGCTTGGCTCTCACGTCACGCCAAGGACTTCGACGTGGAGATCTCCGACGTCTCCGAGGCGACCGCGCTTCTGGCGCTGCAGGGGCCCATGGCCCGTGAGGTCCTGCGCCCGTTGGCGAACATCGATGTCGACGACGTGAAGTACTACCGCTTCATCGAGGGCGAGGTCGGGAATGTGCCTGCGGTAATCAGCGGCACGGGCTACACCGGCGAGGACGGGTTCGAGCTGTACATCCCCGCCGAGCATGCACCTGCCCTCTGGAGTGCTCTCTTGGCAGCGGGGCGCGACGCGGGCTTGATTCCCGCTGGCCTGGGTGCGCGAGACTCGCTCCGCCTCGAGGTGGGCTACGCGTTGTATGGCAACGACCTGGACGAAGAGCACACGACACTCGAGTCGGGACTCGGCTGGGTAACCAAGTTCGACAAGGGTGACTTCGTCGGGAGAAGCGCCCTCGCGACCCAGAAGGATGCAGGCGTTCCGCGCCGGCTCGTGGGCCTGCGTTTAACCGATAAGGGCTTTCCGCGGCCGGGCTATCCCGTCGTCGCCGGTGGGCAGGTCGTGGGCTCGGTCACGAGTGGAACCGTGAGTCCGACGCTCGGGATCGGTGTCGCGCTCGGGTATGTCCCCACGGAGCTGTCCAAGCCGGACACCGTTCTCCAGATCGACGCCCGGGGGCGATTGATTGACGCCGTCGTTCAACGCCCTCCGTTCTACACCGAGGGTTCGATCAAACGATAGGGGTCGGGAACGCGCGTGGAAGCCCACATGACCGTCGGAGTACTCACCGTGAGCGACCGATCAGCGGACGGAGTCCGCGAGGACGTGAGTGGTGAGAAGATCGTGGCGTGGTGCGCAGCGCACGGCTACTCCGTCGTGCGGAGAGCGGTCGTACATGACGAGACCGCCCAGATTTCCCCGATCCTGGTGGAGTGGGCGGACGAAGGTATCGCCTTGATCGTTACGACGGGCGGGACGGGGCTTGCCGAGCGAGATGTCACGCCGGAGGCGACCCGAGCCGTTCTGGAACGCGAGGCACCAGGCATCGCCGAGGAGATTCGCCGCCGCGGCCTCGTCTCGACCCCCTTCTCCATCTTGTCGCGGGGTGTCTCGGGTACGCGGGGGCGCGCGTTGATCGTGAATCTCCCGGGCAGCCCCGGAGGCGTCGAAGATGGACTTGCAGTCCTATCGCCCATCATTGAACACGCTTGTGCCTTGCTGCGCGATCCCACTGCGCCACACTCCGCACGGGACGCCGGATCGTGAAGGGGGATCGGGTCCTCGTGTCGACGCACGACCTTCCGCGCGCGGGAGCCTTACGACAAGGCTTCCAGAAGGCCGGGTACCCCACGGAACTCGTGACTCCCGCCGAACGGCTGACGAAGGACTCGAGCGTGGCACTCCTGGTTCTAACCGGCGGCTTCCAAGAGGACCAGGTCCCTGAGCTGGCACGCCAAGCGCATGAAGAGCTTCACGTTCCGATCTTCGCGATCAGTGAGAGCGACGAGCATGTGCGAGGGCGGCGGCCAGGGTACGAGGAGGTGTTTACGCGCTCGGCGTCGGTGGAGGACATCGTTCTGCTCGGTCGGCGTGTAATCGAGCGGCAGCGTTTGCGTGAGATCACCGGGATCGTCGGTGAGACCGACGCCATGTACCAGGTACTCGAGCGTGTCGTTCAAATTGCACCCGTGGGCTCGACGGTTCTCGTCACCGGGGAGTCGGGAACCGGTAAGGAGCTGGTGGCTCGGGGCATTCATGCTCTCTCTCCTCGCCGTCACAAGCCGTTTATCGCCGTCAATGTCGCTGCGATCTCGCAGACATTGATCGAGTCCGAGATCTTTGGGCACGAGAAGGGCGCCTTCACCGGCGCCATGACGGCCAGAAAGGGCCTCTTCGAACTCGCAGACGGCGGGACCATCTTCCTGGATGAGATCGGCGACATGCCGCTCGCGACCCAGACCAAGCTTCTTCGAGTTCTCGAGCAGCGTGAGTTCCATCGCGTGGGTGGTGAGGTGTCGATCAAGGTCGATGTGCGGATCGTTGCGGCCACCAACCAGGACCTGAGACACTTCGTGGCGATCGGGCAGTTCCGACGGGACCTCTACTTTCGCCTCAACGTCCTGAACATCGAGCTCCCCGCACTTAGGGAACGACGGGCCGACATTCCGTTGCTGGTGGAGTCGTTCGTCCGCGAGGTGTCCGATCATAACGATCGGGTCTTTCCGGGCATTTCCCCCGCGGCGATGGAACTCCTCACAGCATATAGCTGGCCCGGGAACATCCGGGAATTGAGGAATCTCGTCGAGTCCATGGTCGTGTTGGCGCCGGGGCGGGCGATTCGACCGGAAGACCTGCCCGATGACGTGCGCGGCGGGCGAGGTGTGTCCCTTCTGCCTGTGCCGAGCTTTCGGGAGCCGTTGGAGGATGTCGGAGTCGGTCGGCTGCGACCGGAGCTCGAATTCGTGTTTCGCACATTGGTCGAACTGCGCGTCGACATGGATGACCTTCGCCGTGACTTCGACGTGTATCGAACTCGTGGATCCGCACACGGCTCTGATGCCATCGTCGGTCGGGTCGGGTCGGGCGAGCCCCTCAGCGGCATCGACGTCGAGGGATGGGTCGAGATTCCGTCCTATGCGCCGAGCGGGTCCGTGGGAGAAGTGGAGCCGCCGCGTCCCGCCGTGGAGGAGAATGTCGTCGTGTTTCGACCCGGGATGACGATGGATGAAATCGAGCGCCTCGCCATCGCCACGGCCCTCAAGGACGTTCAGGGGAATAGACGAAAGGCGGCCGAGCTGCTCGGCATCGGTGAGCGAACCCTCTATCGCAAGATCTCGAAATACGGACTCGAGGCCTGAGCAGGAACTAGCTCGGGTCCGTCCGCGATCCGAGGTCTCCCGGTCCGCCGATTCCAGCCCGTGCCCGGGCTCGCGCGCGTTCCGCCTGAATCCGTGGCAGAATCGTACCCCAAGCGCGCGTCTGGTCGAGCCCGTACGCCACAACTAGATCCGACGCGAGATCCACCTCTCCCGCGAACGAATAGACCGCCATTTCTGTCCGTCGCTGCTGAACACGACGTTGACCCCAAGTGGGAGTCACCGGCGTGATCGTGCCAGGGCGCACGCGAAGGCCTCGAGAGATGAGCTGGACCTCTTCGGGGATGAAGCGCACGTCGGGCTGCGAGGAGAAGAACGAGACCAGGAATATCGCAGTGTCGGAATCGTCGGCGCTCCGATGGGCCTGGGCCATTCCGGCGAGACGCCGATACGTATCCGGGGCGGTGACGCGCGTCACGGATTCGTCGAGCGGTGTCACCATGATCTCTAGGTCTCTGCTCGAAATGGAGATCGAGATTTCACTCTGGGTCAGCGTGCCATAGCCGGCCGGGACCTCACTCGTGAGGCTCGACCCCGGGGTTCCCTCGGGGGCGGGCGCGAGGGTGCAGGCGGCCAGCGCGCTCGTCGCGAAGAAGACGAGCCGACCCTTCACGCTTCGTCTCCTGGGTCCATGAGAATATCGGCGAGTGCCTCGAGTAGCGCTTCGCGGCCTTCCCCGGTCTTCGAGGAGAACGGCAGCAGCTGAGACTCGTCGAGCGACAGCGCCTTCAGGGCCCTCGCTTCGGCCTTCCGACGCTCCGACCTTTTGAGCTTGTCGGTCTTGGTCAAAACCACGAGCGTGGGAAGTCCGACCTCAGCCAGGTAGGCTACCATTCGGTGGTCGTGGGGCGTCGGCTCGTGGCGCGCGTCGACCAAGTGGACGACGCCGCGCACGTTGCCCGATTCCGCGAGGTACCATTCGATCAATCCGGACCAGGCGTCCCGGACGGGCACGGGCACCTGAGCAAACCCGTACCCCGGGAGGTCCACGAGAAAGAACTCGTCGTTGACCTTGTAGAAGTTGAGCGCCTGTGTCTTTCCCGGAGTGCTGGACACGCGAGCGATCTTCTTGCGCGTGCGCCGGAGAAGCGTGTTGATGAGCGACGATTTGCCAACGTTCGACCGACCGGAGAACGCCACTTGAGGAAGGGTCCCCGGCGCCTCGCCCCCCGGCTTGGCGATGGTTCCCACATACTCGACGGAGCGGATCTTCATCCGTGCGACAGTGGAACACCGAGGTCCGATTCCGCCACCGGACGGACGATGACTGGACTCCGCGTAAGGACAGCATCCAGAACTTCGTCCATCGTCTTCACCAGATCGAAGGCGACATGGTCCAGCACCTCCTGCGGCAAGGTCTCGAGGTCCCCAGCGTTTGCCCAAGGCAAGACCACGCGCTTCATGCCCGAGCGCAGAGCGGCGACCGCCTTCTCCTTGACGCCGCCTACCCCGATCACCCGGCCACGCAGAGTGATCTCCCCCGTCATCGCCACGTCTGCCCGTGTGGGCGTGTCGGTGAGCGCCGAAATGAGCGCGACGGCGATGGTGATGCCCGCCGAAGGCCCGTCCTTGGGCGTGGCGCCCTCAGGAATGTGGATATGGACGTCGATCTTCTCGTGGAACTGCGGGTCGAGACCCAATGGCTTCGAGCGGGATCGTGCGTACGTGACCGCGGCCTGCGCCGACTCCTTCATCACGTCGCCGAGGGTTCCCGTAAGCCGAAGGGTCCCCGAGCCCGGAACGATGGCCACCTCGACGTCCATGACCTGTCCACCCGCCGCGGTCCAGGCGAGGCCGTTCGCGATACCAACACGGTCGCCGTCCTCGTCACGGTCGGTGGGCTGATAGGGAGGGGGACCCAGGAGTTCCTTCAGGTCATCCCGCTCGATCCGGGGGCCAATGTCCTGCCCGTCGGCGAAGGCGCGGGCGAGCTTGCGGGCGATCCGCGAGAGGCGACGCTCGAGTTCTCGTACACCTGCCTCGCGCGTGTACCGCTCGATGATCTCGTGCAGAGCGGCTGCGGAGAGGGAGATCCGATCCTCAGGCAAACCGTGTTGCGAGATCTGCCGCGGCCAGAGAAAGCGGGTCGCGATCTCGCGCTTCTCCGTGTCGAGGTAGCCCGGTAGGCGAATTACCTCCATACGATCACGGAGGGGATCAGGTACATCCTGGAGCGTATTGGCCGTGGCGACGAAGAGTACGTCCGATAGGTCGTACTCAAGCTCCAGGTAGTGGTCGGTAAAGGACTTGTTCTGCTCTGGATCGAGCACTTCCAGGAGAGCCGCTCCCGGGTCCCCGTGGAAATCGCGAGCCAGCTTGTCGACCTCGTCGAGGAGGAAGACCGGATTTCGTGTCCCGCTCCGACGCATCCCCTGAATCACCCGACCGGGCAGCGCGCCGACATAGGTCCGGCGATGCCCCCGGATCTCAGCCTCGTCGCGTATACCGCCGAGGCTCACTCGCACGAACTCCCGACCCAAGGCGCCGGCGATGCTCCGTCCGAGTGACGTCTTCCCGACACCGGGCGGCCCCACCAGGCAGAGAATCGGCCCTCGGATCTCGCGAACCAGCGAGAGCACGGCAACGTGGTCGAGCACCCGCTCCTTGACCTCGCTCAAACCGAAGTGCTCCGCTTCCAGGACTTCGGAAGCGTGCCGGACGTCGAGGTTGTCCTCTGAGCGCCGGCTCCAGGGCAGCGATACGATCCAGTCGAGATGGGTCCGGATCACCGCCGCCTCCGGGGCGACCGGGTTGAGTTTCCTAAGGCGGTTGAACTCCTTTTCTGCTCGTACTCTCGCGGTGGGGGGGAGGTTGGCCCCGCGAATCTGCTCGGCGATCTCGTCCCATTCCTCGGGTTCGTCTCGTCCGGACTCCCGGTGGACGACCTTCAGTCCGGGTGACAGATCGAACGGGGTATCCTTGCCGCCGAGCTGCAGCTGAATCTGTCGGTCCAGCTTCTTCTCGATGCGGAGGATCTCCAACTCACGGATGAGCACTTCTTTTAGGATCTCGAGTTGGGCCGCCGTGTCCTGGGCCTCGAGGATTTCCTGCTTTTCCAACGAGGGCAAAATCATATGGCCCGCGACCAGATGGGCGAATCGAAGTCGATCTCCGGCAGCGGACAGCATTCCCGAAAGCTCTTCCGGTATTCGGTCGTGGGCTCGGGTGTACTCAGCATACAGCCGGCTCACGGCGTCACAGAGTGAGGCAAGGGCCGCTTCACCTTCGATTTCTGGCGGCCGGGCGCCCTCCCGATCGAGCGGCGGATCGGATTCCCTTCCAACCAGAAGGTCGACGCTAGCGCGAAGCGCCTCCGTGGTCGTCGTGAGTCGCCGAATCTTGCCGCGACCGAGCCCCTCGAGCACCACGCGAGACGTACCGTCGGGTAGGCGACTGACCTGGACGACCCTCGCAATCGTCCCGATCCGGAAGAGGTCGGCCGTGCCCGGGTCGTCGATCCCCGGGTCCTTCTGCGCGACGAGGAGAACGAGCCCGTCTTCCTCTTGAGCGGCCTCGAGGGCCGCCACCGATCTCCTCCGCCCGATGAGGATGGGGAGGACCACATAGGGAAAGAATACGAGGTCGCGAAGCGCCACCACGGGGAGGCGGTCCGGGACTTCGACTTGGTCTTCGGCCCGAGTCAGAGTGGCCATGGGCACCAGGATGAGGAACTCCGGGTCAAACGGAAGCTCCTACGAGAAGGGTCGACCGCGTATCGTACGGCTTCGGGACCATTGAAAAAAGGGAGAGCCCCCGTCGCTCGGCGCGCCGGGGGCTCTTGTCGTCCAGGCAACAAGTAAAGTCTACGCTTCCTTGGCCCGTTCTCCCGAGTGCAGGACGAGAAGGGGAGGGACCCCGTCCTCGATCGACTCTACGGTCACGACCACCTCCCGGACGTCATTGCGAGAGGGGATGTCGAACATGACGTCGCGCATGACCGTTTCGATGATCGACCGGAGGCCCCGCGCACCCGTGTTCCGTTCGAGCGTCTTGCGAGCGATCGCCTCGATGGCGTCTCGGTCAATCGTCAGGCCGATACTCTCGAGTTCGAACATCTTCTCGTATTGCTTCACGAGAGCGTTCTTCGGCTCCTGGAGAATCCGTATCAGCGTCGCTTCGTCGAGCTCCTCGAGGTTCACAGTCACAGGGAGACGACCGACGATCTCGGGAATAAGACCATATCGCTGGAGATCTTCCGGTTCGACCCACCGCATGACATCGCCTTCCTTCTTCTCGACGTCGCCGCCGTCGAAGCCGATCTTCCGCTTTCCGATCCGAGCCTCGACGATCTTCTCCAATCCGTCGAAGGCGCCCCCACAAATGAACAGGATGTTCTTTGTGTTGATCTGGATGTATTCCTGCTGCGGGTGTTTGCGACCGCCCTGAGGCGGCACACTTGCGATGGTACCTTCCAGGATCTTGAGAAGGGCCTGCTGCACGCCCTCGCCCGAAACGTCACGGGTGATCGAAGGGTTCTCCGACTTTCGGGCGATCTTGTCCATCTCGTCGATGTATACGATGCCGCGTTCGCACTCGGCGACGTTGAAGTCGGCGGCCTGCAACAGCCGCACGAGGATATTCTCTACATCCTCGCCGACGTAGCCGGCCTCGGTCAGCGTCGTGGCATCGGCGATCGTGAACGGCACGTGGAGCGTTCGCGCCAGCGTCTGCGCCAGCAGCGTCTTGCCGACACCGGTCGGACCGATGAGGAGAATGTTGGCCTTGTCGATCTCGACGTCGTCCAGCACGCCCTGGTGAGCGACACGCTTGTAGTGATTGTACACCGACACGGACAGGGCTCTCTTGGCGACTTCCTGCCCGATCACGTACTGGTCGAGGACCGCCTTGATCTCCTGCGGCGTAGGGCTCGGAACCGTCTGTTCCTGGGCCTCGCGCTCCTCCTCTTCGGCGAGGATCTCGTTACAGAGCGAGATACACTCGTTGCAGATATAGACGTTAGGTCCGGAGATGAACTTCTTGACGCTCTCCTTGGACTTTCCGCAGAAACTGCATCGGAGGTGTTTGTCCGTCATGTGCGACTCCTCGTTCCGATTCTACTCGGCGCTGTCCGAATCGACGGGCTTTCCCTTCACCGGCCGAACCGGGCCCTCTAAGACCCGATCGATGAGACCGTACTCCACGGCGGCCTCGGGACTCATGAACCTGTCGCGGTCGACGTCGTCGGCGATCCGCTCCGTGCTCTGACCCGTGTGCTTAGCAACAATACCGTTCAGTTTCTCTCGGATATGCAAGATTTCTTGTGCGGCGATCTGAATATCTGAGGCCGTTCCGTGGGAGCCACCGGATGGCTGGTGCATCATGATCCGCGAGTTCGGGAGGGCGCTTCTCTTGCCTTTGGCGCCGGCCGTGAGCAACACCGCTCCCATCGAAGCGGCCATGCCGACACAGAATGTCGAGACCGGGGCGCGTAGGTGCTGCATCGTATCGTAGATCGCCAGGCCGGCGTACACGCTGCCACCGGGCGAATTGATGTACATGAAGATGTCCCGCTCCGGGTCCTCGGCGTCCAAAAAGAGCAGCTGCGCGAGGATGATGTTCGCGACGTTGTCGTCGATCGCTGTGCCGAGAAAAACGATCCGGTCCATGAGGAGCCGGCTGAAAATATCGTAGCTGCGTTCACCGCGGCTGGTGCGTTCGATGACATACGGAGGATAAATCGTCATGTGTTTCCCTGGGCGTGCCGTCAGGCGGCCGGCGCGTCGGTGATCTCGGATTGTCCCTTTAGGAACTCGAATACCGCGTTCTCGGTCAACTCCCGTTCCATCGACTCGAGGCGACCGGCCTTCTGGAACTCTGCGTATACCTTGGCCGGGTCCGCTTTGTTCTTGGTAGCGATCTCCTGGATCCGTACATCGAGATCGTCATCGGTCGCCGCCAGGCCCTGGACCTGGGCGATCCGTTCCACCATCAAGATCCGCTTCACCGCCCGCTCGGCCTCCGGCCGAATCTGCTCGCGGAATTCGGCGAGTTTCTCTTCCGGGATGTTC
Organism: Gemmatimonadota bacterium; assembly: GCA_027623325.1. GTDB lineage: Bacteria > Gemmatimonadota > Gemmatimonadetes > Longimicrobiales > Gaopeijiaceae > UBA2589. The sequence goes on along the minus strand of JAQBXY010000015.1, from coordinate 25,943 downwards.
TTCGCGTCGCCGATCACACGATCGGCGTAGCGTGCGACCATAGACGCCGGAACCTCGAAGGGGTTCGCATCCACCAGCATGTCGAGCAGGCGTCCGCGAACCACGGCCTCGGCCTGCTGCGAGGCCTCCTTCTCCATGTCTTCTCGAATCCTGCTCCGGAGCGCATCGAGTGTTTCGAAATCGCCGACCTGTTTGGCCAGGTCGTCGTCGAGTTCGGGCAAATCCATCGACCGGCGCGATACGAGAGAGATACGAATCCGCTCGGATTCCCCCCTCCGGCTCTGGTCAGGGAAGTCTTCGGGGAAGGTGACGTCGAAGTCGCCGGACCTACCCACCTCGAGAGTCTTGATCGCGTTCTCGATGTCGGCAATCGCATCCCCCTGCCCGATCAAGAAGTCATAATCACGTCCCGCGTCGGTCGGTTCCCCTCCCTCGGCCAGGCGAACGATCTTGACCGAAACGAGGTCCTTTTCCTGCGGGAGTCCTTCTTCGAAGGGTTGCCACACCCCGTTCTGTTCCCGGACCCGAGCGAGTACTTCCGCGATCTGCTCGTCCGTCACGGCCTGTGTCGTGCGCTCGATGGCGAAGCCGCCGAGGCGTTCGAGCTCGAGGACCGGCTCGACATCGAAGGTGATGGCGAAGGTCAGGTCTTCGTCGGGCTGGTAGTGGACGTCGTCGATTTCCCCCTCGCTGATCGGCCGCAGCTCTTGAGATGCCAACGCCTCGCGATAGGCACTGCCGATGAGGCGGTCGAGGGCCTCGCGGCGAAGCGCGCCCCCGAAGCGGGACTCGATCACACGGGAAGGGACACGGCCTTTCCGGAAGCCTTTTAGGCTAGCCTGTGAAGCCAGTTTCCGTGCCGCTCGTTTTTCCTCTTCCTGGACGAGGGCAGCGGGAACGGTCACGCTCATTCGCCGTCGCCACCGCTCTTGCTCCTGAACGGAAATCTGCAGTCGGGATGCGTCTATCGTCATACCGTCACACGGTAGGGGTTACTGAGATTGGGACTTGCGAGTGCGAAAGGGGGGACTCGAACCCCCAAGGCACGAGGCCACGGGATCCTAAATCCCGCGCGTCTACCAGTTCCGCCACTTTCGCGCTCGCCAAAGATAAACCCACAGAGATAAAGCGTTCAATCTCAGGCCGTAACGGCGAACGGGGTGAGGGACCTGTGAGTCCCGCACCCCGTCCACACACCCGCGAGCCCCTTGCTCAGGGCATCCGCACGTTTACGACGCGTTCGTCGCCGTTGGGATGCAGGAAATGCAGCGATACGATCTCTCCCGCAGCTGCTCCGACGAGGGCGGCACGAACGTCATCGGGCGTCGCAATCTCGGCATCGTTGATCCGGATGAGCTTGTAGCCCCGATAGTTGTTGATGTTGCGCCGCTCGGCCGCGCTTCCGCGGGCGACCTCCGACAGGATGACTCCGCTGGGATCGCTGAATCCGAGGTCCTGAGCGCGTTGAGCATCGAGTGCTTCCACATTGATGCCGAGTCGCTCTTCGGCGTTGGTCGCGGCTTCAGCCACCACGGCCGGTACGTCGTTGATCGGAGCATCCCCGAGCCGGACTTCGACTTGGATGGACTGACGGGCGCGGTAGACCGTGAGGCGGACTCGGTCGCCCGGTCGGCGTTCGGCGATCTCCGCCTGCAACTCAGACACATACCCGACGGGCTCGTCATCCAGCCTCACGATCACGTCTTCTGGGCGAAGCGCTCCGGCCGAAGGCCCGCTCCGATCGACCGCCTGAACGAGCACCCCCGAGACCGAGGGCAGGCCATACTGTTCGGCATCTTCCGCTTCGATTTCCTCGATGGTGACCCCGATCCGGGGCCGTCTCACATGCCCGTATTCGACGAGGTCCTCCATGATTCGGCGCGCCAGATTGATCGGGATGGCGAAGCCATATCCCTGATAGACCCCGGTGGTCGACGCGATCGCAGAATTGATACCCACGACCTGTCCACGGAGATTGACCATCGGCCCACCCGAGTTCCCGGGATTGATCACCGCGTCCGTCTGGATGAAATCCTCGATCGCATAGGGTGAGAGGTCAGCCCCGTAGCGAGGATCGTTGAACAGATCGCGCTGCAGAAGCTGTAGTCCGCGGCCCCGGGCGCTGATGATGCCGGCGGTCACCGTGAAGTCGAGTTGGGTCGACGCTCCGAATCCAGGGTTGCCGATCGCGAGAATCCACTCGCCCACCTTGATGCGGTCGGAGTCGCCAATGACCATGGCGGGAAGCGTTTCGTCGACGTCCACCTTGATGACCGCCACGTCAGTAAAGGGATCCGTGCCGATGATCCGAGCCTGGAAATAGCGGCGATCCGGGAAGTAGACCCGAACGTCCGTCGCACCTTCCACGACGTGATTGTTGGTGAGGATGTAGCCATCGGAAGAGACGATGAACCCGCTTCCGCCAGAAATCTGAGACTGGGGCGGAGCGGGAGTGCCTTCCGGCGTATCGAAAAACTGTCGGAACTGCTGAGGGACCTCCTCGCGGTCTCGTGCCTGTGCGGTTCTGCGGCTCTCGATCCGAACGACCGCGGGAGTGACGGCATCAGCGAGATTCGTGAACGCATCGCTGAGGTCCAGGGCCGGACGCACGGCCGCCTCCGAGACCTGACCGACCTCGTTGAGCAAGGGCATAGCGTGGGACGTGCTTGTCCACCCAAGCCCGGCGGCGATGCCGATACCGACGAGTGCGGCGGTAGCCGCGTACATGACGACACGTGCCTTGGCCTTCAGCGGATCGTACATGCCTACTCCCTCCCCAGTCGCATCCATTGGTGCCGGGTACCCGCTGGCGGAGTCCCGGTATGTCGGTCCTTCCTACCCGGGAAGGTCGAATCTCGATCCGACCTTCTACAAGTGTCTTCGACGATGAGAAGGAGCCGGCGGGTTGCCCCGCCGGCTCCACTCACATCATCGACGGTTCGCAGAGGAGACTACTTCTTGTCCTCGTCGACGATCTCGTAGTCGGCTTCGACCACACCATCGTCCGCCGCTGCTTCGTCCACGACCTCTTCGGCCGTTCCCTGATCGTCGTACTCAGTCCCGTCTTCTCCGGCCGCCTCGGGTTCAGCCGCCTGGGACTGGTACATCTCCTGCCCCGCCGCACTGAATGCCTGCATGAGCTCGTCGCGGGCGGAGTTGATGGTCTCGAGCTTATCACCCTTCAGCGCTTCCTTGGCGGCGTCGGTCGCCTCCGTGAGCCGCCCCCGGGTCTCTTCCGAGACCTTGTCACCCCATTCTCCGATGTCCTTCTCGACCTGATAGACGAGGGAGTCGAGCTGATTCCGTGACTCGACCTTTTGGCGCCGTTCGTCGTCCTCAGACGCGTGGACCTCTGCGTCCTGCACCATCCGGTTGATCTCGGCGTCCGAGAGTCCGCTCGAAGCCTCGATTCGGATCTTCTGCTCTTTGCCGGTCGTCCGATCCTTTGCCGAGACGTGCAGAATGCCATTGGCGTCGATGTCGAACGTGACCTCGACCTGGGGTACGCCGCGTGGTGCCGGTGGAATGCCGGTCAACTGGAATTTGCCGATGGTCTTGTTGTCCATCGCCATCTTCCGCTCACCCTGAAGGACATGGATCTCGACCGTGGTCTGCGTGTCCTCGGCGGTCGAAAAGACCTCTGCCTTCTTGGTCGGGATCGTCGTGTTGCGTTCAATCAGTGAGGTCATGACACCACCCAGCGTCTCGATGCCCAGGGAGAGCGGCGTCACGTCCAGCAGCACCACATCCTTGACATCTCCGGACAGGACTCCGCCCTGGATCGCGGCGCCTACCGCCACAACCTCATCGGGATTGACTCCCCGATGTGGGTCCTTGCCGAAGAACGCCTTCACGATCTCCTGGATCTTCGGAATTCTCGTCGATCCCCCTACCAGGATGACCTCATCGATGTCGGCTTTGGTCAGCCCGGCATCCTTGAGCGCCATCTCCATGGGCGGAATCGTACGCTGATTCAGCTCGTCGACGAGTTGTTCGAACTTGGCCCGCGTGAGGCTGTAGTTCAGGTGCTTCGGTCCGTCCTGCGTCGCCGTGATGAAGGGCAGGTTGATGTCCGAAGTCATGGTTGTGGACAGCTCCATCTTGGCCTTCTCGGCTGCCTCTTTGAGGCGCTGGAGAGCCATGGAGTCCTTGGACAGATCGATGCCCTGGTCCTTCTTGAACTCCGTCACGAGCCAATTGATGACTCGCTGATCGTAGTCGTCACCGCCGAGGTGAGTGTCTCCGTTGGTGGACTTCACTTCGAAGACGCCGTCACCCAACTCGAGGATCGAAATGTCGTACGTGCCGCCGCCGAGATCGAACACGGCGATCTTCTCTTCGGCCTTCTTGTCGAGACCGTAGGCGAGTGCCGCCGCGGTCGGCTCGTTGATGATCCGCAGGACTTCGAGACCGGCGATCTTGCCGGCGTCCTTGGTGGCCTGCCGCTGAGCGTCGTTGAAGTAGGCGGGGACCGTGATCACGGCCTGGCTGACCTTGGTGCCGAGGTAGTCCTCGGCGGTCTGGCGCATCTTCTGAAGAATGATTGCGCTGATTTCCGGGGGCGTGAACGTCTTATCGGCGTTCGGGATCTTCACCGTAACGCGTTTGCTCGCATCGTGATCCACGTCATACGGCACGAGCTTCTCCTCTTCCATGACCTCGTCGTGCTTTCTCCCCATGAATCGCTTGATGGAGAACACCGTGTTCTCCGGATTCGTGATCGCCTGACGACGCGCCACCTGTCCCACGAGGCGCTCCCCGTCCTTCGTGAAGCCCACGACCGACGGGGTCGTCCGACCACCTTCCGAGTTTGGAATCACGACGGGCTCGCCGCCCTCCATGACCGCAACCACCGAGTTGGTGGTTCCGAGGTCGATTCCGATGACTTTGCCCATGTCTTCCCTCTTCTCAGCGATTAATGAATGCGCACGACGTACGGCACGAGAAATGCAATCCCCATGCCGACGAACGAGGGTGAAAATCCCGCCGGATTGGCGGGTTTCTCGCGAAGAACTGCCAAAATGGCGGACACGCCGACGGAATCACGTCAGCCGGTCGTGAGGACGCTGCTCAGGGCGTCGGCACGCCACCTCCGGCTGGTGAAGCGGCCCGCCGTCCTCGATATTGCCGCGATCGTGCCCCCTCGTCTGCGGACTTCCGTGCCATGAAGCGATTCCTCACCGTACTCCCTGTTTCGATGGGGATGGTGTCGGTGGCGGTCGTCCTGTTCGCCGCCCCCGGTGCTGCTTCGGGAAGCCCTTACGGGGCCGAATTGAGTCATGGCCCGCCCGTTTCGAGCGGTACGGCGGTCGCGATCCCAGTCCAGGAAGCACCCACGATCAGCGTACCACGAGGTTCGTTGGGTACGCCCCTCCTCGAGCGGCTACGCTCGCTCCTGGGGTTGCTGGTCATCGGAGGGATCGCCTGGGCCCTCAGCCTGGACCGCGGTCGCATTTCTTGGCGCGTCGTAGGTTGGGGGGTCGCGCTGCAGATGGGGTTCGCCGTCTTCATACTGAAGACGCCGCTGGGAGCTGGGGTCTTCGACGCCGCAGGACGGGTGGTCGTCGCACTGCTCGGTTTCACGATGAGCGGCGCACAATTCGTGTTCGGAAACCTGGTCTATGCGACGGTGCCGGTCGGCACTGGGGTCGTGGGGCAGGGCGACTTCTCGGCGTTGCCCGGGCAGGTCGCTCAAACGGGCGCGGTGATCGCGTTCAACGTGCTGCCGACCATCATCTTCTTTTCAGCGCTGATGACGGTGCTGTACCACCTCGGCATCATGCAGGTCGCCGTGCGTGGCATGGCGTGGGTTATGCAGCGGACGATGGGCACGTCGGGAGCCGAAACACTTTCGGCCGCGGGCAACGTCTTCGTCGGACAAACGGAGGCTCCGCTTCTGATCAAGCCGTTCGTGGACAAGATGACCATGTCGGAGTTGATGGCGGTCATGACCGGGGGGTTCGCCACGGTCGCGGGTGGGGTGATGGCCGCCTACGTCGGCATGTTGATCTCGTACTTCCCCGACATCGCAGGGCACCTCATCGCGGCCTCGGTGATGTCGGCTCCCGCAGCCCTGGTCATCGCCAAGATCATGGTGCCGGAAGACGGCGTCCCGGAGACTGCGGAGTCCGCGGGGATCGTCGTTGAACGCCCCGATGTGAACGTCATCGATGCGGCGGCTCGGGGGGCCTCGGAGGGCCTGTTCCTGGCGCTCAACGTGGGTGCCATGCTGCTCGCCTTCATCGCACTCATCCATCTGTGTAACGGGATGCTGGGCTGGGCAGGGGGGCTCGTGGGGTTTGGAGATCTGACCTTCGAGTCGATTCTCGGGTTCTTGCTCGCGCCGCTCGCGTGGCTCATGGGAGTCCCCTGGGTCGATGCGCCGACGGTCGCGTCGCTCATGGGCGTCAAGACGATTCTCAACGAGTTTGTCGCCTACCTCCAGCTTGCGGGAACTCTGGGCGGTGACCATCAGCTTCAGCCCCGCTCGATCATCATCGCGACCTATGCGCTCTCCGGCTTCGCGAACTTCGCTTCGATCGCAGTTCAGATCGGAGGGATCGGCGGCATCGCGCCGGGTAGACGGCACGATCTTTCCCGACTGGGACTCCGGGCGATGGTGGGCGGATCCCTGGCAGCCTTCATGACGGCGACCGTGGCAGGCGTGATCTTGTGATGGTGGCGCCGCTCGAATCGGGTCTCGTGGATGTGAGCCGCGCTGCGGAGGCGGTACGAGCTCTGGCGGGTCCGATCCCGAAGCTAGCCGTCGTCCTCGGGTCGGGCCTCGGCCACCTGATCGACCACCTGTCGGAGCCGGTGAGCGTGCCGTTTTCCGACCTGCCCGGGCTCCCTCGAACCGGGGTAGCCGGGCACGATGGCCGCTTCGTGATGGGTCGCCTCGGGGAGACGGCCGTGGTTCTGCAGCTGGGTCGTTACCACGTGTACGAGGGGCACACGATGGACGTTGTCGCCGCCCCGGTCCGGATTCTGGCCGCGTTGGGGGTGGACGTCCTGATCATGACGAACGCGACGGGAGGGGTGAGTAAGCACATGGGGCCGGGGACACTCGTCCTGCTCGATGATCAGATCAATTTGACGTTTCGGAACCCACTCGTGGGGCCGGTGGCGGGAGCGGAAGCGCGGTTCCCCGATATGAGCATGCCGTTCGATCGATCCTTGCAGCTGTTGGCCATGTCGGTTTCGGACGATCTAGGGCTACACCTGGCTCGCGGCACATACGCCGGTGTGCTGGGTCCGGCCTACGAGACGGCGGCGGAGGTAAGGATGCTCGCCGGATTCGGTGCGGATGTTGTGGGGATGTCGACGGTCCCAGAGGTGGTCGTGGCGCGGGCGCTCGGACTCCGATGTGTTGGATTGTCGGTCGTTACCAATTGGGCAACGGGGTTGGCCAACGGGCCGCTGTCCCATGAGGACGTCCTCGTGGGGAGCCGCGAAGCCGGGGTCAGCTTGGGTCGCCTCGTGACGGAGCTCGTGAAGAGAGCCTCGAGTCAGTCGTGAGCGACGAAGTGATTGATCGGCCCGCGGCCGGAGCCGAGCCCTGGAGCCGCTTCGATGGCTCGGGCGACGAACCGGACTGCCGCGTCGACCGCTGTCGTGAGGTCACGCCCCCGGGCCAGCCCGGCGGTGATCGCCGCGGACAGGGTGCAACCGGTGCCGTGTGTGTGGCGCGTGACGATGCGTGGCCTTCGCCAGATGTGCTCCTCGACGCCGTCCCACAAGAGGTCGACCGCGTCACCTTCCAGATGCCCCCCCTTCACCAATACGGCAGCCGCGCCGAGATCCGCGATCACGCGAGCCGCATCCCGCATCTGGTCGAGGGATCGGACCGGATGCCCCGAAAGGATGGCGGCTTCCTCCAGGTTGGGTGTTACGAGAGACGCGAGAGGAAGGAGGAGACCACGGAGCGCCTGCACTGCGTCGGGTTGAAGCAGTCGATCTCCACTCGTCGCGACCATCACGGGGTCCATCACGAACCGGTCCAGTTGGGCCTCTCCGATCGTGCGCGCCACCTCGACGACCAGGGCTTGGGTCGCGAGCATGCCCGTCTTGACGGCGGCGGGTCTCAGATCGTCGACGACCGCGAGGATCTGAGCACGGACCTCATCAGGCGGCAGCGCATGGACCGATCGAACCCCGATGGTGTTTTGGGCCGTGACTGCGGTGACCGCGCTCGTGCCGTAGACCCCGAACGCGTGGAAGGTCTTCAGGTCCGCCTGGACGCCGGCTCCACCTCCGGAGTCACTGCCCGCGATCGTCAGCGCGATCGGAATCGTTCGTTCGTTCATACCGAGAGAAGGTCGCTTCCCGCATGGAACTGAGCCAGCGACGTACGCGACTGTGCAAGAGACTGCATCAGCGGAAGACGCGTTCGAAGGAGGCCCTCGTACTCGTGGAGGGCGTGAGAGGGGTCCACGAAGCGCTCGCCGCCAGGGCTGTAGTTTCGTTCGCGGTTACTTCGCCGCGACTCTCGTCCACGGAGGCCGGAGAGGCCATGCTCCATGAGCTGGGTCCGTTCGAAACGGCCACCGTGACCGATCGCGAAATGAAAGTGCTCGCGGGAACGGATCATCCGCAGGGGGTTCTCCTCGTGTGCGACGAGCCGGTGTTCGGCGTCCGGGATCTGCCGGCCGGGGGGCGGGTTCTCCTTCTCGACGCGATTCAAGATCCGGGTAATGTGGGCACGTTGGTTCGGTCGGCCGTCGCGTTCGGTCTCGACGCCGTAGTATGCCTCGACGGAAGCGTGGATCCTTGGAGTACAAAAGCGGTACGCGCCTCGGCCGGAATGGCCTTTCGGGTGCCCCTGATCGTGTGTAGCGCGGGTCCCGCATTGGCCGCGTTGCGCGAGCGGGGGATCCCCGTTTTGGTGGCCTCGGCCGAGGGGCGAAGTGTCGCGCCAGCGGACGGCGCCTCCGGCTTCGGGCTCGTGCTCGGGAATGAGGGCATTGGCGTTCGAGACGAAGTTCGCGAGGCTGCCACGGCCACGATCGGTGTGGCTATGAGCGGGCCGGCGGAATCATTGAATGTGGGGATCGCCGGGTCGATCCTCCTGTATGATCTGACTCGGGGGGATGCGTGATCGAAGGCTGGGTCGTGCCGGCGCTAGCCGGGTTGATCGGACTTCTCATCGGCTCATTCCTCAACGTCTGCTCGCTTCGCTGGCCGGTGGACGAGTCGGTCGTGAGCCCTCGCTCGAGGTGTCCTTCCTGCGAAGAGCTGATCCGCTGGTTCGACAATGTACCGGTGCTGAGTTGGGCGCTCCTGCGCGGTCGTTGCCGACATTGTTCGGAAGCGATCTCGATTCAATATCCGCTCGTGGAGTTGGCCACCGCGCTGATGTGGGCCGGGGCCTTTGCCGCTCATGGGCCGACCTGGGAGGCACTGAGGGGAAGTGTCTTCCTGACGATCCTGTTCGGGATCGCGATCTCCGATGCGCGCTTCTACATCATCCCCGACGAATTCTCGCTGGGGGGAGCAGTGCTCGGATTCGCGACGGCGTTCCTCCCGGGGGGGCTCGGATGGATTCAGTCCCTCATCGGTGCGGCTGTCGGATACGGGGTGCTCTGGTTTGTGGGGTTCGTTGGCACCTGGGTCATCAAGAGGCTCTCACCCGGTCGGCTGGAAGAGGCGGGGGTCGATCAGGCGATGGGCGGGGGCGACATCAAGATGATGATGATGGTCGGCGCGTTCCTCGGCGTCTGGGGCGTGGCTCTGACGGTTTTCCTCGGTTCGCTTCTCGCACTGATCGTTTTCGGCCCCATCTCGGCGATCTCCAAGCGACTGATTCCCCTGGGTGTATTCCTGGCGGCGGGCGGGGGCGTGGCCTACGTGTGGGGAGACGTCATCGTCCGCTGGTATTTGACGACCGTGGTGGGTGTCTCCGCCTAGCTCGCCAATACCGGCTGCCTAGGGGTCGGAACAGTCGCGCTTATAGCCGCAACGTTCGCAGGTCAGCTTGGCGAGCCCCGCTCCCCGAGCCGTCAGGGCCGCTAGCCACTACGGCCGACCGATCCCGCTGTCCAGGTAACGGCGAGACATCGCGACGTAGTGACCACTGCTCCTTGCGATCCAATCGGCGGCCGATCCGTCCACGGTCTTCTTCACCACGCCGGGCACTCCAGCGACGAGGCTCCGGTCCGGGATTGTCTGCCCTTCCAGGACGACCGTGTTGGCCGCAAGGAGGCACTCGACACCCACCTGCGCACCCGGCAGGATCACGGCGTTCATTCCGACAACACTGCGCGCTCCGATCGTACAACTCTCGAACTTGGCGCCGTGCCCGACGGTCACATCCTCTCCGATCACGGTCGGGCCCCAGGCACCCACGTGGACCACGCAGTTGTCCTGAACGCTCGTCCTAGCCCCAACGGAGATCCCGTGGTTCGCGTCGTCGCCCCGGAGGACGGCACCGAACCAGACGCTCGCCTCTTCGCCGACCGTCACGTTACCGATGAGGACCGCGGTCGGCGCGACGAAGGCGGTCCGATGGATCTGGGGAGTGTGACCACCGAAGGACAGTATCGTGGCCATCAGGGGGCGTCAGCGTCCGCTTCGCCCAGCTTGGTCAGTCTCGCTCGAAGGACCTGGGTCTCGGAAGCGTCGAGGATTTCGATCCGCACGCCGCCGGTCTCGAATGTCTCGCCGATTCGGGGGACGAGCCCCAACTCTTCGAGAATGAAGCCGTTGAGCGAGCGGTGTTCGACCTTGGGCAACGTCACATCGAGCGCGTTCTCCAGATCTCGGATATCGACGGCTGCATCACACTCCACCACGGTATCGGAGATTCGCACCATGTCTTCTTCCTCGACATCGGTCTCGTCCACGATCTCTCCGACGAGTTCCTCGAGGATGTCTTCGAGGGTCACCAGTCCGTCGGTGCCACCGAACTCGTCCGCGACGATGCCCAGGTGGATTCGGCGGGCCTGGAAGTCCTGGAGAAGTTGCGTGAGCGAGAGGGAGCCGGGCACAAAGAACGGCTCGCGAGCGATGTCACCGAGCAGGGTGTCCCGCTCGCCTTTCGCGAACCGTTCGTAGGCTTCCCTCACATACACAATGCCCGTTACATCGTCGACGGTTTCGCGATAGACCGGCACGCGGCTGTACGGTACGGCCGCCAACTGTCCGACGATCTCCGCGAGGGTTTGTTCCTCTTTCCACGCGAAGATGTCGACCCTGGGGATCATGACGTCCCACGCGGTCAACTCGTCGAGCCGGAACGCCCGTTCCACGAGCCGATTCTCCGACGCTTCGAGGACCCCTTCCTCCTCTCCTATCTCCTGCATCTCACGGAGCTCGCGACCGTGCACGCTGAGCACGTCGTCCGTCGCTCCCAGTCTGTCCTCCAGCTTCATGACCGGAGCGATGAGCGGCCGCACGATACGTTCCGAGGTGAGCAGAAGGGGGGCGAGCGAAAGTGCGAGACGCACCGGGCGGCGCGACGCGATCGCCTGAGGGACCAGGTCAGCGGCGACGATGACGATGATAATGCCGATGACGGCGCTGCCGATCGGCCCGGCGGCTCCGAAGGTGCCTCCCCCCGTCAACACCATGATCGATAGGGCAGCCAAGTCGCACACCTGAGTGATGATCCGTACGCTCGCACGTTGCGCGAGCCGGTTCTCCCGAACGGTGGCCAACTCGCGGGCGCCATCGAAGCCCTCGTCCAGCAGCGTGCGGATGTGGGATGCCCCGATCTGGAACGCAGCGGTGTCTGCAGCCGTGAGGACTGCGGACACGATCAGGAGAAGTGCGACGGACGCGGCGGCGAGTACGATCACGAAGGGACCACCGGACCGTCTCGTCTACTCGGAGGGCGGTCGCCCGCCTCGCTGCCTCGGGTCATGACCAACCTTGGCTCTCCTCGAGCAGCTCCCGAATGATGTCTCTCGTGCCACGCCCATCGGCTTCAGCCTCGAAGTTGAGTACGAGACGATGAGCCAAGACGGCGGGCGCAACGGCCCGAACGTCGTCGTACGAGGGAATTGCTGCGCCGCGCGACGCTGCCCGCGCCTTCGCACCTAGGACCAAGAACTGCGAGGCTCGTGGTCCGGCACCCCAGGCGACGTACTTGGACGCGACGCGCGCCGCCTCGGATCCCGGACGGGTCGCCCGTGCCAGATGGACAGCAAACGATACGAGAGAGGGTGGTGCAGGAATACGACGCACGAGTCGCTGCAGCTCGATCAACTCCGCGGCGGTGACCACGCCGTGAACCTCCGGCTGGTCCTCCCCGGTGGTCCGCATCGCAACCTCTTCCTCTTCGGACTTGGACGGATAGTCGATCGGTAGCTCGAGCATGAAGCGATCGAGCTGTGCCTCGGGCAGTGGGTAGGTGCCCTCCTGCTCGATGGGATTCTGGGTGGCGAGCACGAAAAAAGGTGGTGGAAGCACGTAGGTGTCGCCCGCTGCAGTTACGGCCCGCTCCTGCATCGCCTCCAGCAAGGCCGCCTGGGTCTTGGGCGGCGTCCGATTGATTTCATCCGCGAGGACGATGTTCGCGAAGATCGGTCCCTTCACGAAGCGAAAGACCCGGCGTCCCGTGGTGCGGTCTTCCTCGATCACCTCGGTCCCCGTGATGTCCGTTGGCATGAGGTCGGGAGTGAACTGGATCCGACTGAATTCGAGATCCATCGCGTCCGCGACCGTCTGCACCAGGAGCGTCTTCGCCAAGCCCGGGACGCCGACCAAGAGCACGTGGCCGTTCGCGAGCAGGGCAGTGAGAAGCTCGTCGATGACCTCGTGCTGACCGACGATCCGCCTCTCGACCTGTGCGCGCATGGCTTCGGACACCTCGGCGGCTCGCTCGAGGAGTTCGAGATCACGGTCGATGATGGTGGCTCCTTCGGTGTTGGGCATTCGGCCTCGTCTCCGGCATCGGCCCCTCGGGCCATGGTTCCGGTCCCTCTCCATTGGACGAGGTCCGGAGTAAACGTTTCGAGCCCTGTTCCTACATGGATATCGGGGCCCGCTGCGGTACCCGTCAAGCCGAGCCCGGATCCGAATTCGAGCAGGGATTGAGGCGTGACCGCGGGGACCGGGATCGCGGCGAAGATTGAGGGGAAGCATCGCCGGCGTCAAGCGTTCCTCGGCCGCGAAAACGAAGGGGAATCCCGCTTGCGCTTTTTTTCACAAGGGCTACTTTATCCAGGCTATGCGGGTATCGGTTTCGAATCGGCTCCGAACCCGCAGACGCCCGAGGGAGCACGGTCCTGAGCGAAGAGCAAAAGGAACCGGATGGGCGACGGGAAATGATGCGCGCATCTGGTCAGTTCATGGGTCACGGAATGACGCTGGCCCTCGCTGTTCTGCTCTTCATGGGTCTCGGGGCGTGGGTTGACTCGAAGGTGGGGACCGCGCCGATCCTGATGGTACTCGGTGCGTTTGTCGGTGGCGGCGCAGCTTTCTACAGTCTTTACTACCACATCGTGATAGAACCTCGTGAGCGGGGAAAAGACCCGCAATGAGTCCCTCGCTGAAGTATGCGACGTCCGGTGTGTCCGCGGTCGCCCTCATTCTAGTCGGGCTTTGGCCGCTTCTGGGTCGCGCAGCCTGGATGGGTGTTGTGACCGCGGCGGCGATCGCGGTTCCGGTTCAGATCGCGGCGTTCGCGATACTTAATCGGTATCACGGGGAAGGGAACGGCTTCCTCGCGGCGTGGGTCGGCGGGACGTTGGCACGGATGGTTGTTCTTGCTGTGACGGCGATCGTGGTGATTGGGAGTGGGATGGAGGGCGCAGTGCCGCTCCTCCTCGCTCTCGCCGGATTCTTCTTCGGACTTCTGCTGCTCGAACCGATCTTCTTTCGTTCGAGCCGGGCGACACAGGTTGAAGTGTAGATGAGCCTTTTGACCATGATGCAAGGCGGCGGCGCTGCGGCGCAGGAGCACGGGGCAACGGAGAGTGCTCCGGACCTCCAGGGCATGCTCATGCACCATCTACTCGATGGCAACGAAATCGAGTTTGAGATCCTGGGTAGGGGCTTCGTCTGGCATCTCGATCAATATGCGATGGCTCCGCTCCATCTCGGACCGCTCACCATCGATTTGTCTCCGACCAAACACATCGTCTTCGTGTTCTTGGCCGCCTTCCTCTGCCTCGCGGTTTTTCTTCCGATCGGCCGAGCGATGCGGACGAAGTACACGACGAAGGCCCCCACGGGGTTGGCGAATGCCACCGAGGCGATGGTGGTCTACTTCAGGGATGAGGTGGTCCGTCGGAATATCGGCCACGGTGCGGATGCGTATACAGGGTATATCCTTACGCTGTTCTTCTTCATCCTGTTTATGAACCTCCTGGGCCTCATGCCGTTCGGCTCCGCGGCTACGGGAAACTTCATGGTCACCGGCGCCCTGGCGCTCGTGACATTCGTCGTGGTGGAGGTGTCAGGCATGCGTGCGCTCGGCCTGAAGGGATACATGGGCACGATCTTCTATGCCCCCCACGGCCTCAATCCCGTGGGAACGGCGATCATGCTCATCATCCTGACGCCGGTTGAGTTTCTCGGTAAGCTGACCAAGCCCTTCGCGCTCATGATTCGTCTCTTTGCGAACATGATGGCGGGGCACACGCTGGTTCTTTCGCTGTTGGGCATGATCTTCATGTTCGCCACGATCGGACCGGCGAAATGGGGTGTCGCCGGAGCGTCCCTCGGGATGGTCTGGGGAATCATGATTCTGGAGGTCTTCGTGGCGTTCCTCCAGGCGTACATCTTCGCGATGTTGACCTCGGTCTTCATCGGGCTGATTCGCCACGCGCATTAACGTTCGAAACTGATCTCAACACGTCGACAGACGACAAAACTCCCAAGGAAAGCGACATGCTCTACGGAATGCTCGCCGTTGTTCAGGAAGCGGCTATGGACCCCGAGACGGCGAAGAACTCTCTGAGCCTCCTCGGTGCCGGTATCGGCATCGGACTCTGTGTTATCGGCGCTGGCGTGGGCATTGGCCAGATCGGCAACGGAGTTGCACAGGGCATCGCCCGTCAGCCCGAGGCCGCGGCCACCATCCAGACTGCCGGCATCATCTTGGCGGCCCTGATCGAGGGCGCTGCGCTCTTCGGTCTCGTCATCACGATCCTCTACAAGTTCTTCTAAGGCGCGTCGTCCGTTGCCCGAAATTCGGGCGACGGGTGGAGAGAGGGCGTCCGAGACGTTCGGCGCCCGTGTCCGAAGAACCCGCGGAGAAATCATGAAAGCGAGTCGGATCGTACCGGCCATTGTGGCGTTGACAGCCAGTCTGCCTGAGGTCCTATGGGCTCAGGGCGGGGGCGGAGAGGGCGGCCTCTTCGATATCAACACGGGCCTGAGCACGTGGACACTCCTCGTGTTCGCGGGACTCGTGTTCCTGCTCGGCAAGTATGCCTGGGGGCCGATCCTCGCAGCCGTCGAGGCTCGCGAAAAGGGCATCCAGGCCGCGCTGGACGAAGCCGCGAAGCGAAATGAAGAGGCGGCCGGCATGCTGGCCGAGCACAAGGAGCAGTTGGCTGATGCCCGACGT
This sequence comes from Gemmatimonadota bacterium, assembly GCA_027623325.1. Taxonomy (GTDB): domain Bacteria; phylum Gemmatimonadota; class Gemmatimonadetes; order Longimicrobiales; family Gaopeijiaceae; genus UBA2589. The sequence goes on along the minus strand of JAQBXY010000015.1, from coordinate 10,429 downwards.
CAGGCGAGTGAGATCATTGCGGAGGGGAAGGCGGCCGGCGACCGCGTACGCAAGGACATCGAAGAGAAGGCCCGCGCGGAAGGCCAGGCGATCATCGAGCGGGCGCGGACCGAGATCGAGAGAGAGCGCGACGCGGCGCTCGAGACGTTGCGGAGCGAAGCCGTCGATTTGGCTCTGGCTGCAGCGTCGCACCTGATCCGGGAAAGCCTCGATCAGAACAAGGATCGTCAACTCGTCGAGCGGTATCTCGATGACATGAGCGGTAGTGGAGGTGCTCGGGCGTGAGGGACGATACCGTCGCAAGGAACTACGCGGAGACGCTGTTCGAACTCGGCGTCCGAAGCGATGCCCTTGAGGAGTACGCGGAGGCGATCGCGACGGTCGCGCAGCTGATTGAGGACGATCCGAAAGTTCGTCTCTTCATGGAAACCCCCCGAATCCGCGACGAGGAACGCAAGGAAGTGATTCTGCGCGCGCTCGGGAGTGCGCTACCCAAGCACGTCGTACACTTCGTTCTGGTCATGATCGAGAAGAGGCGTCAGCGACTTCTCCCCGAGGTGTCGAGAGAGTATCACCTTCTGCTCGACGCCCACATGGGCCGGGAGCACGTGCAGGTAACGGTCGCCCGTCCCATCGACGATGCGACCAAGAACATCATTACCGAGAAGCTGTCGGCAGCCCTCGGCAAGCAGGCGATCCCCCATATACAGGTGCAGCCTGCACTCCTGGGTGGGCTCGTCATTCGTACCGGTGACACCATTTACGATGGATCGATACGGCGACAGCTCGAGCGTATGCGTCGTCAGCTGCTTCAAGTCAGGTTGCCCGTCGGCGTCGCCGGCGCGCAGCAGGCGATGAATCAGCCCGATCCCAACTCTTAGGACCCAATAAAGATGGCCAACGACTCCCAACTCCGCGCCAGCGAGATCAAGGACGTCCTCCTCAACGAGATCGAACGTTACGAGGACGAGCTCCAGGCCGAGGAGATCGGCGAAGTCCTCGAGGTGAAGGACGGCATTGCCCGCATCTATGGCCTGACCAAGGCGATGGCTTCGGAGATGCTCGAGATCACGTCTTCTGATACGGGTGACTCCGTCACGGCGCTCGCGTTGAACCTCGAAGAGGACAACATCGGTGCGGTGATCATGGGCGACTGGACCACCCTCCACGAAGGCGATCAGGTGCGCCGCACGGGACGTGTGCTCGAGGTACCCGTCGGCGCGGGCTATCTCGGACGCGTCGTCGATCCGCTCGGCGTTCCCCAAGACGGTCTCGGCCCGATCGACGGAATCGAAGGCTCACGGCAGATCGACATCGTGGCTCCGGGCATCGTAAAGCGTCAGCCGGTTGGCCAGCCGATGCAGACGGGAATCAAGGCGATCGACTCGATGATCCCGGTGGGACGTGGTCAGCGTGAGTTGATCATCGGGGATCGCGGTACCGGCAAGACGGCCGTGGCGATCGATACGATCATCAACCAGAAGAACACCGACGTCATCTGCATTTACTGTGCGATCGGACAGCGCGCGAGTAAGGTGAGGAGCGTCGTGGAGACGCTTCGCGAGCATGGGGCGATGGAGTACACCATCATCGTCACCTCGAGCGCGGCGGATCCGGCGCCGATGCAGTACATCGCTCCATATTCGGCGACGGCCCTCGCGGAACACTTCATGTGGCAGGGCAAGCACACGCTGGTCGTCTACGACGATCTCTCGAAGCAGGCCCAGGCGTACCGTCAGCTCTCGCTGGTTCTGCGACGGCCTCCGGGTCGCGAGGCGTACCCCGGCGACGTCTTCTATCTGCACTCTCGTCTGCTGGAGCGCGCGGCCAAGCTCTCCGATGAGCAGGGCGGCGGCTCGCTGACCGCCCTTCCGATCATCGAGACGCAGGGTGGTGACGTGTCGGCGTACATTCCGACCAACGTCATTTCGATCACGGACGGTCAAATCTTCCTGGAGCCGGATCTCTTCAACTCCGGTGTCCGCCCGGCCGTGAACGTGGGCATCTCGGTGTCCCGAGTCGGTGGTTCGGCCCAGATCAAGGCGATGAAGAAGGTCGCCGGTCGTCTTCGGCTCGACCTGGCTCAGTACCGCGAGCTAGAGGCGTTCTCCCAGTTCGGTTCGGACCTCGACGCCACAACCCAGCGTCAGTTGGCTCGGGGCGCTCGGACGGTCGAGATGTTGAAGCAGCCGCAGTACCAGCCGATGCCAGTCGAGAACCAGGTCGCCGTCATCTATGCGGTAACCAATGGTCTGCTCGATCACATCGCGGTCGACCAGGTTCGCGAATGGGAGCTTGGCTTCCATGAGGATATGGCGGCGCGGCACGAGGGTGTGCTCGACGAACTCCGTTCGGGCGGGCAGTTGACGGACGAGTTGACCAAGAAGCTTGTCGCGGCGATCGAGAGCTACAACGAGTCGTTTGCTGCAGCCCGTGCCCACGTCGGAGCGACGGCCTGAGGCCGTCGACCCTGATCACTTAGGCCGAGAGGAAGAGACGACGTGGCAGGCTCCCGGGAAGTCAAACGCAGGATCAAGTCGGTCGAGAATACCAAACAGATCACGCGCACGATGGAGCTCGTAGCGACTTCGAAGTTGAAGCGCGCGACGGATCGCGTTCATGCAGCGCGCCCGTACTCCGAGGCGTTGCATGAAATCGTGTCGGGACTCTACTCGCCCGAGTTGTCGGAGAAGTATCCGATCCTGCGGCGTCCGGAAGAAACTAAACGCGCGGCGATTCTCCTTCTGACGGCGAACAGAGGCTTGTGCGGCGGGTTCAATTCGAACCTGATCAAAGAGGCGCGCAACCTCATGGATGACCTCCGTCGCCGAGGCATCGAGACCGAGCTTCACATCGCAGGGAAGAAGGGGGTCGCCTACTTCCGCTTTCGTGGCGAACCGATCCTCACATCGCGGATCGACGTCAGCGATCATCCGACGGTTCAGGATGCGGAGTCGATCGTAGGCCCCATTCGCGATCGGTTCGAGAACGGCGATGTGGATGCCGTCTATCTCGTCAGTTCCAAGTTCAAGTCGGTGATGTCTACGCCGCCGCACACGCGCGACCTTCTGCCGATTCAGGCGGATGGCGGGGCGTCGTCCGCAGCCGTGTACATCCTGACCCCGAGCGGTGACCTGATCCTCGAGAGGATCCTGCCCGCGTACATCCGCAACGCCGTTTATACGGCGCTCGTGGAGAACGCCGCGGCGGAGCAGGGTGCCCGCCGCTCGGCGATGAAGAGTGCGACCGACAACGCCGGGGATGTGCTGGAGCACCTCACCCGGACCTACAACCGGGCCCGTCAGGCCCAGATCACGCAGGAGATCGCCGAGATCGTCGGTGGCTCCGCTGCCCTCGAGTAGGGATACAGGGACATCATGTCTGAACACACAGGAAAAGTCGTCCAAGTCATCGGCCCGGTGCTCGACGTCGCGTTCGACGCGGCGCATCTGCCCGAGATCTATAACGCGCTCAGCCTCAAGACGACCAATGAGGCTGGTCAGGTCATCGAGATCATCGCCGAAGTGCAACAGCACATCGGACGGGGTCGAGTCCGGGCGGTGTCGATGTCGTCGACCGATGGAGTGACGCGCGGCATGGACGTGACGGACACGGGGTCGGCGATCTCAGTGCCGGTAGGCGAACCCGCCCTCGGACGCATCCTCAACGTGCTGGGTGAGCCCGTAGACGAGATGGGTCCGGTGGGTGGCGAGGGTGCCGAAGTCGAACGTTGGCCGATTCACCGTCCCGCTCCCCGATTCGACCAGCTGGAGCCGAAGACGGAGATCTTCGAGACCGGCATCAAGGTCGTCGATCTGCTCGCTCCCTATGTGAAGGGCGGCAAGACCGGTCTGTTCGGTGGAGCAGGCGTGGGCAAGACCGTCATCATCATGGAGCTCATCAACAACATCGCGATGGAGCACGGCGGCAAGTCCGTATTCTGTGGCGTGGGCGAGCGGACCCGTGAAGGCAACGACCTCTGGCTGGAGATGAAGGAGTCCGGGGTGCTCGAATCAACGGCGCTCGTGTACGGCCAGATGAACGAGCCGCCGGGAGCCCGCCTCAGAGTCGGCCTCTCTGGGTTGACCATCGCGGAGTACTTCCGCGACGTCCAAGGCCAGGACGTTCTGCTCTTCATCGACAACATCTTCCGCTTCACGCAGGCGGGTTCGGAGGTTTCGGCGCTTCTCGGCCGGATGCCCTCCGCGGTGGGATATCAGCCGACGCTCGGAACCGAGATGGGTGAGCTTCAGGAGCGGATTACATCCACAGCTTCCGGGTCGATCACATCGGTGCAGGCGATTTACGTACCGGCGGACGATCTTACCGATCCGGCGCCGGCTACGGCGTTCACGCACCTCGACGCCACTACCGTGCTCTCTCGTGCGATCTCTGAGCAAGGCATTTACCCCGCGGTCGACCCGCTCGATTCCAGCTCGCGGATCATGGATCCGCAGTTCGTCGGTGAGCGTCACTACAAGGTCGCGGGTGATGTTCAGGCGATTCTGCAGCGGTACAAGGACCTCCAGGACATCATCGCGATTCTGGGCATGGACGAGTTGACCGAAGAAGACAAGATCATCGTCGGTCGTGCTCGTCGTCTGGCGCGTTTCTTGTCGCAGCCGTTCTTCGTGGCGCAGCAGTTCACGGGAATCGACGGCAAGTACGTGAAGCTCGAGGACACGATCGAGTCGTTCGAGCGTGTTGCCGCGGGTGAGTTTGACCACCTGCCCGAGCAGGCGTTCTACATGCAAGGTGGTATCGAGGACGTGATCGCTGCTGCGGCTCGCATGGCGGCTGAGGGTTAGGGCATGGCCTCGCTGCGGGTGCGCGTCGTTTCCCCCGATCGGATCGTCTTCGAGGGTGAAGCCGCCTCGGTGGTGGCTCCCGCCTGGGATGGGCAGGTCGGCATCTTGCCGGGCCACGCGCCGATGTTGGCGTTGATCGGTTCAGGAGAGCTGAGCGTGGATCGCCCGGGTGGTGGGAGCGACACGTTCCACGTTGCCGGGGGTGTGCTCAAGGTCGAACGTAATGCGGTCACGTTGCTGACCGAGTATGCCGGAACCGAACCGCCCGCCGAGATTCCCGCTTCAGCTCGTGTGTTCGTCGAGGATCTGGAGGACTGATCTCGGCCAGCCCGGAGGCGGACCGATGAGACTCGATCTGCACATCCATACGACGGCCTCGGACGGCTCATGGTCGCCCGAGGCCGTCGTGCGTGGGGCCGCGAAGGGAGGTCTCGACGTCATCGCGATTGCGGACCACGATACGACCGCGGCCGTCTCCGAAGCCCAACGGGTGGGGCGCGAGGTCAACGTCCAGGTCGTCACGGCCATCGAGGTATCCTCATCGTTTCAGGGTCGAGACGTGCACGTGCTTGGGTACTTCGTCGACCTGGAGGCCCCCGCTCTGCGAGACCACGAACGACGGGCCGGCGGTCGGCGGGAGGATCGCATGCGGGAGATGCTCGATCGGCTGAGGGAGCAGGGCATCGACGTGCCCTATGCCGCCGTCGAGGCCGAGGCGGGCCCAGAGGGCGTGGTGATCGGTCGACCGCACCTGGCCAAGGCCCTCGTGGCGGCCGGCCATGTATCGAGTGTGAACGAAGCGTTTCTTCGACTGATCGGTGATGATCATGAGGCGTTCGTGCCCATGGAGCTTCTCGATCCGGTAGGTGCAGTGTCGCTGATCGGCGAGTCGGGGGGCGTCGCCATGTGGGCGCACCCGCCGGGTGACCTAGTGGACACGCTCCTGCCTTCGATGACAAAGGCGGGGCTCCGCGGGCTCGAGGTTTATCGGCCTCGGAGCAAACGTGCCGAGGTGCTGCGCTACGAGTCGATCTGCAAGACCGCGGGGCTTCTCATGAGCGGTGGGTCAGACTGGCATTCGCCCGAGTGGGGCAATGCGCTCGGTGACTTCCATGTCACGGCCGACGAGATCGAGGGACTGCTGGAGGCCGGAGGCCTGTAGCGGTCGTCGACCGCGTGCATGGTGCGGCTGAAGGCGCGCGGGTTCGCGGCGCCTACCAGGGTGCGAGCAAGGACTGAACGGCCGCGCCAATGTCGCTCGCGGACATGACGGACCCCACGACCGCGATGCCAGCGGCTCCGGTCGCCGCGATCTCGACCGCCCGCGGCGCTGTTATCCCCCCGATTCCGATGACGGGAACCGAAACGGCTTCGACGACGCGTCTCAGGCCGTCCACGCCGATCGGATCCCCGGCGTCGGCTTTGGTCGAGGTGCTGTAGACGGCTCCACAACCGATGTAGTCCGCGCCGTCGTCGACCAGGCGGCCCGCGACCCGCGGATCGTCCGTGGACGCACCGATCAGGAATCCTGATGGGGTGGAGGCTCGGACCGCTTGGACCGGCAGGTCGTCGGGCCCCACGTGGACGCCATCGGCGCCCAGTGCGAGAGCGACGTCGACCCGGTCGTTTACGAAGAAGAGCGCGCCAGCCTCGTGGGTCATTGCCCTCAGGACTTGCCCGAGCTCGAACAACTCACGGGCCGGCAAGGACTTGTCTCGCAGCTGGATCGCGGGTGCGCCCGCGTCGAGGGCCGCCCGGACGACATGGGCGAGGCTCCGCGGCTCGGCGAGCTCGACGTCGGTGATCACGATGAGCCGCAATCGTGGCTCGATCGCGGAGGGTGTCAGCTTCGGTCGCTCGTCCGAGCGCTACGGGCGTCTTCTTTCGCCCGATTGTGCTCGGCAAGGGATCGCGTGAAGACGTGAGATCCGTCCGGCCAGGCGACGAAATACATGAAGTCGTGATCCTCGGGCGATAAAGCCGCGTCGATCGCCGCTTCGCCCGGCGCCCCGATGGGGCCGGGTGGGAGTCCACGTTGGGAGTAGGTGTTGTAGGGGTGGTCCTCGACCGAGTCGATCGCGGCGTACAGGAGGCGTGCCCGATATCCACCTAGTGCGAACAAGACCGTCGGATCAGCCTGTAAAAGCCAACCCGCCTCGAGGCGATTGTGATAGACCCCGGAGATGCGAGGCATCTCGGAGACGTGACGAGCCTCTGCCTGAATGATGGAGGCGAGGGTCACGATCTCACGCTCGGTCATGCCCGATCGGTCGAGAAGGGCAAGCCGCTGAGGTGTCCAGACTGCGCGGTACCGGGCGACCATGGCATCGAGGACGGCGTCCACCGGGACCGCCTCCGCGAAGCGGTAGGTGTCCGGAAACAGGTAGCCTTCGAGCCCTGGGCCGGGCACAGAGTGCACGTCCTCGAGGAGCGAATCCGTCAACGTCTCCCTCACCTCATCGTTGCTCAGGCCCGTCACTTCGGCGATCCGTTGGGCCATCTGCTGGAGTTGGAAGCCCTCCGGGATCGTCATCGCGACCGTCATGACCTCACCTCGGGTCAGGCGGGTCAAGACGTCCCGCATGGACGTGCGCGTGGCGAGCTGGTACGTGCCGGCCTTCAATTTCCGATCGCCGCGACGGGCTCGGGTGTAGAGCTGGAAGAGGGTCGCACTCCCGATGACGTCATGCGCCTCGAGGATTTCCGAAACCGCGGGTAGAGTCGAGCCAGCGGGAATGGTCACCTGGACCGATTCACCCTCGCCTCCGGTGATCACGAAGCCGACCCAGACCGCTAGAAGCCCGCCAATGACCAGGCCCGGCTTCCGACGTTTCATCTCGCCACCTCCGGGTGATCGAGCCACGCCTGCAAGATGAGCTGTGCCGCACCCGCATCGATGCGGCCCTTCTGTTCACGCTGTTTCTTCGACAGCCCCATGCTTCTGATGGCGCGTTCCGCCCTCACGGACGTGAGGCGCTCGTCTATGAATGCCACGCCGACTCCGAGCCGCTCACCGAGCGTGGTCCCCATCGCGCGGACTTCTTCACACCATCGGTTCTCGGTGCCGTCCAAGGAAAGCGGAAGGCCGACGACGACCTGCCCGACGTCGAGGTCACGGGCGATCTCAGCCAAGCGAGCGATCGGCGGGCGTTTTCCTGCTCTGCGCTTCAGCGTCTGTAACGGCGTCGCCAAAGTGTTCGACGGGTCGCTTACCGCGAGTCCTACGCGTTTCTCGCCGAAGTCGACGCCCAAAGCCCGCAACGGTCCGATCAGAGCGCCGCGAGCGCGGTCGGAAGATCTTCACCGTCGAGCAGTCGCCCGTACAGATCGTGGATCGCAGACTCCGACCCGAACGCGAAGTCGCATACGTCGGCGCCTCGCGTCTGACATCCGACTTCAAGGACTGCGACCGGGCCCCCCGCTAGCTGAGACAGCAGTCCGGAGAGGAAGCCCGCGCTGAACCCGCAGCTCGCGTCGGCTTGAATCTGTTCGGGCGTCGCCTCAGCCCAGTCGGAACTCGTGAGCATACCCACCCCCGGATGCACGGACCGATGGCTGAGCGTACCCCATCCACGTTTCGCAAAGTAGGCCGATAGGAGCGACCAGAACTTCTCGTGCCCGAGGTCGAATGACGCCCCACCGGCCTCATGATTGACCGTCGCGGCCGCAGCAAGTCCGGCGTGATATCCGGCATTATGAAGGGCTCGGATCGTAGGTAGCATTCCGGCCTCCTTCTCGAGATCACTGCGCAGGGATCCGAAGACCGAGACTGGCACCACGATCTCCCTCGGGCCTCCACCACTCCTGCTCATCGATTGCTCCTGTCTCGTCGCTGACGTTGCACCCGGCTAATATACACAACTAAGGTGCGCGCAACGTGGAGGTAGGTCCATGGATTCCGATCAAGAACGACAGGCGGTCAGCTTCGTCTCTGGGCTCATATTGGGGGCGGTGATCGGAGCTGGAGTCGCCTTCCTGACTGTCCCTCAGCCAGGGCGCAAGACGAGGCGGCGGCTACGCCGGGTCGCCGGTCGGCTGCAGGGGTCCGCTACCGACCGAATCGACGAGTGGGCCGGGGAATTCAAGACCAAGGTCGACGAAGCGGTGCGCGTAGCGCGAAGCAACATCGCGAGCTGAGCGCGTCGAGCGCACCTACGCTGACCCAACGGCCTGCCGGCGCGTGATACCGACCGAGGTAATCGAGAGGAAGAGGGAAGGCAGGCCCGTACCCGGCGCCGACCTCGAAGCATTCCTTCAGGCCTATCTCCGGGGTGACGTTCCGGACTATCAGATGTCTGCGTTTCTGATGGCCGTGTGTTTCAGAGGGCTCGAAGGGGGTGAGACGGCGACCCTGGTCCGAACGATGCTCCACTCCGGTGAGGTCCTCGACCTGAGCGATTTGCCCGGTGCTCGGATCGACAAACACTCGACCGGTGGTGTGGGGGACAAAGTCTCCCTCGTTCTGGCACCTCTGGCGGCTGCGATGGGGATGTTCGTTCCCATGATGGCCGGCAGGGGACTCGGGCACACGACGGGGACGCTCGACAAGCTGGAGGCGATTCCCGGTTTTCGAACGGACCTCGGTCTCGATGAATTCCGTGCGGTGGTGTCGAGGGTGGGATGTGCCATCATCGGCCAGACGTCAGAGATCGCACCGCTGGATCGCCGGCTCTACGCGCTCCGCGACGTCACCGGGACTGTTTCTTCCATTCCGCTCATCGCCGCGAGCATCATGAGCAAGAAGCTGGCGGAGGGGCTGGACGGTCTGCTGCTCGACGTGAAAGTCGGGGAGGGGGCGTTCATCCCGGAAGAGGAGCGTGCACTCGATCTGGCCAGGCTCATGGTCGAGATCGCGAGCGAGCGAGGGCTGAAGGCGTGTGCCCTTCTAACGGCCATGGATCGTCCGCTCGGTGTGGCCCTGGGCAACGGACTTGAAACGGCCGAGGCGATTCGTTGTCTACAGGGGGGAGGGCCGTCCGACCTGCGTGAACTGGTCCTGGTCGAGGCAACCGAGATGCTGCTTCTCGCCGATGGCACGGGCGACCCTCACCGAGCCCGACACATCGCCGAGTCGAAGCTCGATGGTGGGCAGGCGCTGGAGCGATTTACGCGAATGGTCGAAGCCCAGGGCGGAGACGCGACGATCGTGGATCACCCAGACCGGCTGCGGACCGCCCCCTCGCTGGCCGAAGTCCGAGCAGAAGCCGACGGCGTGGTCATCGGTGTTTCGGCTCGCCTGCTGGGGGATGGGATCGTTCGCCTGGGTGGTGGCCGCTCAAAGCTCGAGCAGACGGTCGACCCGGGAGTTGGCTTCGAGGTGCACGCTTCGACAGGAGTGCGCGTTGCGCGCGGTGACCTGTTGGGTGTCGTGCACGCCCGAGATCCTGGCGCTGCGGCGATGGGCTCGGACCTTCTCAGGCGGGCGCTCCTGATCGAGCGCGGGGGGACCCCGGTGACCCGCAGTCTCGTTTCACATCGGATTCATTCCGATGGCTCCGAACGCCTGCTCTGAAACCGGGAGAAGCGGTTCGATCCCGCAGAGTCAGTTGATTCGCGGGAAACGGAAACGGCGACTGGAGCGGTCGCAAAGCTCGGTAGGTTCCGTTCCGGGAATGTAGTAC
>JAQBXY010000056.1 GCA_027623325.1 Gemmatimonadota bacterium | reverse complement strand
TGGAGCAGCTCGAGGGGAGTGAGGCGAAGCGTCTGGCGACCGTGCACATCGGGCTCGGGGAGCCGGTAGTGGGGCGCTTCGCCGCCATCCTGGGTCCCGCCATGTTCGGCATGGTGGCCAGCACGCTGGGGTGGGGACGGCCGGCGGCCATGGGGAGCCTACTCCTATGGATCCTGGTCGCGTGGTGGATTCTTCGTGGCGTGACCGACGAGGAACGGGTCTGGGGCCCAGAGGACAGATTGCCCGAGGCGGCGTAGGCGAGGAGGGCTGGCTACGTCACCATACGTATGCCAGGATTGAGCGCCGGTTGGTAGGTTGCGTTCGAGAGGCCTACGACTCCTGGAGGTTGGTATGACGACGCAGACTCGGTCCGCGATGGCCCATGCGGGTGCTCCCCTCCTGCTGGCCTTCGCAAGTGCGTTCCTGCCGCTGGCGGCCCAGACCTCCACCGGCTTGGAGGTAGGGGCGCTGCCGGCCATCAACTTCGATGCGGACGAGGGCTTCGGGTACGGCGCTCTGGCCGAGTTGTACCAGTACGGTGATGGCACGCTCGGGCCGTACGTGTGGTCGGCCCGCCCCACTGTTTTTCTCACCACCGAGGGCCGTCGCGACTTCACGCTCTTCTTCGATGCCCCGCACGTCCTGCCTAAGGGCTGGCGGCTCGATGTCTTTCTTGGCATCGAGGAGCAGATCGCTACGCCGTACTACGGGCTCGGAAACGCGACCGTGTACGACGAGCTACGCGACCTAGAGGACGGGCCGAATCCGTTCTACTACCGCTTCGGGCGCAATCGGAGCAGCGCGACGTTCAACGTCCAACGCAACATCGGAGACACGAACCTCCGGGGTCTGTTCGGCGCGGGCTTCGTCAACAACGACATCACGTCGGTGCCGGAAGAGGACGGGTCCACGCTCTTTGAGACCCAGTTTGGGTCGAGCGACGAGACCGAGTGGGCCAACTTCGTCCGCGCAGGCCTAGTCTACGATACGCGCGATCGGGAGACGGGCACACGAAGCGGCACGTGGACCGAGGTGCTCCTCCAGCGCGTGGACGAGCACTTCGGCGCGGACGCCAGCTACACCCGCTGGACCTTCACCGATCGGCGTTACTTCGGGCTTGGGTCGCGACTCGTGTTCGCGCATCGATATCTGCTTCAGGGTGTTACCGCCGGGGCGCCTGCCTATGACCTGTTCTCCGTGCCCACGTCGTTCCGGTCCCAAGAAGGACTGGGCGGCTCAAAGAGCGTCCGGGGCATTCTGAAGAACCGCTTCGTCGGCCGTGGCATGCTGATCTGGAATGCCGAACTTCGACTGCGGGCGGCGGACTTCAGTCTCGTCGGCAAGCAGTTCCACGTCATCTTGTCGGCGTTCGTCGATCAGGGCCGTGTGTGGGACGGAGACGTGAAGTTCGACGAACTGCTGGCGGACCTCCATCGCGGCTTCGGCGGCGGGGTGCGTTTCGGCATGGGGGAGAACTTCGTTGTCGCGGTGGACATGGGCCGCTCGGACGAGGCTGGCATGCCGATGTACATCGGACTCGGCTACCTGTATTAGCCCCTGCCGTTCGGAACTCCCGTCCTGTTCCAATACTTGGTCGGCGCCGATGACGTCATACGTCAGGGCCGTTTCGGCATCCTGTTGCCGCGCTCATCTGGTATTCGCGGATCGGTGCTTCCGGGTGCGGTTCAACCGTGAAGATCGTGAATCCCTGAGGCACCAAACGCGAAGAACGTGGCGTTGACACATGGCTGCTGGATTTAGGTTCAAGGTGACGTGAAGCCCTCGCCACCCGGAGCCGCCACCAATGAAGTACCCGAAGCGCAGCCAGTACAAGCATGCGAAGTCGCAGTATCGGGTGCGGAACTGGCCGGAGTACGAGGCTGGCCTGAAGAAGCGTGGTGATCTGACTGTCTGGCTATAGGATGATGCCCTCCAAAGCTGGCGAGTTCCGGCCGAGGGCAAGCCCGGCGGCCAACGCATCTACAGTGACGTCGTGATCGAGGCCGCATTGACGATTCGCATGGTCTTCCGTCTTCCACTTCGCCAGACCGAGGGCTTCCTCCGGTGTTTAGCAGAACTCCTCAAGATTGACCTCCCGATCCCTGATCACACCACGCTATCTCGGAGGCTGAAGGAGCTCGGGCTCCCGGGCTATGGCTTCATGTCATTCTGAAGCTACCGTGAGGGAGTCATGCACCAACGCCGTTGTTGCACGGCTCCGAAGTGAGAACGGAGCCCCCGTCCCCCGGGCAGAAGTCACACCACTCGGTGGCTGTCGGGCATCCCCAGACCGATCATCGTGTTGAGAATCCCGCACGCCAGCTGCACCTCTACTCGTGGTCCGTCGAAGCTTCGACTTCGCATCCTTTGACCGATGATAGTCTTGTATCGGAAGACGGTATTCTCCACCAGGCTCCTCGTGCTGTAGCCTGAATTCGTGTGCCATTCGCGGCGCCCGAGTTCTCGGATCGAGCGGATGTTGCGATTCCTCTCCGTCTGTGCGGCCGAGGGTCTCGGATGCAGCTGGGCATCGCGCCCCGGTGGAATGAGCAGGCTCACAGCGTGTCCGTCACCCTTGGCCTGGGCTGCCTCGTAGACGGCCGCCGTATCGTAGGCCCCATCCGCTGAAAGGATGGCCACGGGCTCGTCGATCTGTTGGATCAGGGCCGGTACCCGAGCACAGTCAGCTGCCCGACGGCCAGTCAGATCCGAGGCGAGGATCTCGCCCGTATCCGCATCGACTGCGAGGTGCAGCTTCCTCCAAGCCCTGTTCTTAGGCGGCTTCCGGAGATGTCCGACGTGAATCCTGAGCCCCGTACTGTCGATGAGCAGATGGATCGGTCGGTCCGTGGCGAGCCTGCGGAATCGAATGCCATTGAGCTTCTGAAGCCGCCGGGAAAGCGTGGTGTGATCAGGAATCGGGAGATCCAAGTCGAGCAACTGGACCAGCGACCGGAGGAAGCCCTCGGTCTGGCGGAGCGGGAGATGGAAGACCATGCCGATCGTGAGGGCCACCTCGATTGCGAGGTCCGCATAAGTGCGCTGGCCACCGGGTTTCCCAATGGCCGGAGCACGCCATGCCTGAAGCGCTGCATCGGACAGCCAGACGGTGAGATCGCCACGCCTCTGGAGTCCTGCCTCGTACTCAGCCCAATTCCGCACCCGATATCGAGACTTCGCGTACTTGTACTGGCTGCGCTTCGGATACTTCATCGGTGTCGGCCCCGGGATGTTGGGCTTCTTCTCTTCACTGGGAAGCTACAAGACGGAGCCATGCACCAACGCCGCTCTGAGGC
>JAQBXY010000014.1 GCA_027623325.1 Gemmatimonadota bacterium | reverse complement strand
TCGGGAAGCCCGTCGCTTTCGACGCGAGCGCTGACGACCGGGAGACCCTCGGATTCATCTCGACGATGAGCATCTCTCCATCGTCGGGATTGATCGCGAACTGGATGTTGCAGCCGCCCGCCTCGACACCGATTTCGCGGATGATCGCGATTGCGGCGTTCCTCATTTTCTGGTACTCGACGTCGGTCAGCGTCTGTGCCGGGGCGACGGTAATCGAGTCGCCTGTGTGGACCCCCATCGGGTCGAAGTTCTCGATGGAGCAGACGATGATCACGTTGTCGCTGCCGTCTCGCACGACCTCGAGTTCGTATTCTTTCCAGCCGATGACCGACCGGTCGACCAACACTTCCCTGATCGGCGACGCGTCGAGGCCCTTGCGAACCTGGATCTCGAACTCCTCGCGATTGTACGCGATGCCGCCGCCGGTCCCGCCCATGGTGAACGACGGTCGTATGATCGCCGGGTAGAGCGTCGTCTCGACGATGGCCAGGGCCTCCTCTACCGTTCCGGCGAACCCCCCGGTCGGCACCTTCAAGCCGATCCGATGCATCGCCTCCGTGAACTTCTCTCTGTCCTCCGCCATTTCGATTGAGCGCTCGTTCGCGCCGATCAACTCCACACCGTGCTTCTCGAGAATCCCGGCATGAAAGAGGTCCATCGCGACGTTGAGCGCAGTCTGTCCGCCCATCGTGGGAAGCAAGGCGTCAGGCTTCTCTCGCTCGATGACCTTTTCGACCCATTCCGCCGTAATCGGCTCGATGTAGGTCCGGTCCGCGAGGTCCGGATCGGTCATGATCGTGGCGGGATTCGAATTCACCAGGACGACGCGGTAGCCCTCTTCCTTGAGGGCTCGAACCGCTTGAGTTCCTGAATAGTCGAACTCGCAGGCCTGCCCGATGATGATCGGGCCAGAGCCAAGGATGAGGATCGTCTCTAAATCGTCGCGTCGTGGCACAGGCTTCGCTATCTCTGCGACCGCAACGCGGGGAAGATGGTGCTAGCCGTCAACGCGCTTCCCGGACTCCTTCCGGATGGCGGTGAGCAGCACCAAGGAGAAGCCACCCCACACGAACGCCATGATCACGAACATCGTGATCCATGTCGCTGCCGTCATGGGCAACTCCTCCGCCTCGTGGCGGCCAAAAGTTCAGTGTTCATGCGATTTCGGCGGGGCCGCGGCTCACGCCACAATGGCGCGGAAAACGGCCCGCGTAAGGTGGCGGAAGGTGGGTAGCGGAGCAAGCGCTCCGAGTGCGTGCTAACGCTCCACGATCACGGCTAGCGTAGCCACAGGCTGGGAGACGTTATCGGGCCTCGCCGCGGCGATCACAACCACCGTAGGCGGCTCCATGCGGACATCGTCGACGCGGATGTCGAATGTGATGTCGCCGCCGACCGCGTCGACGAGAACCACACGATACGTGTCCACACGACCGGCCACCGCCGCGGAATAAGCCTGGCTGCTCCCGCGGCCGTCGAATCCCTGAATGCCTACCCCGGTCACCTCGAGCACGACGGCGCCCAGCGGCTGTCCCGTCACCCGTCCGGTCAACGCCCCGGGCCCGCTCGGACCGGAGTCACAACCGACGCCGACGAGGAGGAGGAAGAGCGCCGCCGCGGGACCGACCTTTCGCGGAGTCATCGCTCGTCTCCCGTGGGGCGCATCGGCACAACCACGACCGAAGGGACCGACTGCGGCGAGAAGTGTGTGCTCAGCGGGAGCGTCGGATTGGCCAGAATCCATGAGCGGAAGTCCCCGACGTCATAGGGAGCCGTGCCGTTGCCCTGCAGATTCAGGAAGTTCAGCTGTGCCGAGTTGAGTGGGGGACCAGACAGCAAGAAGGGCTGCGTGAGTTGTTCAATCGGGATCTGCGGCGACACCAGTTCGAGCGCGATGCTTCCTGTTGCCTGGAGGCCCGAACCGTCGAGAACCTGGAAGGTCAGGTCGAACAGGCCCAGGGTGAGACCGGCTCCGGTGATGCGTCCGCCCAGCGACATCTCCAGGCCCACGGGGAGTTCACCCCCGGTCAGAGCCCACCGGTACGGAGGGGTCCCGTGCTCGACCTCCAGCTGAAGGTCCATCAGCGTCGCAGCGGGAAAGTCGACGTCGGGTGTGGCGACCGCGTAGATCAGATCGAAGTCCGCTCCAGCGGAGAGCGGACCTGTGATGGTGAACCGAGCCGGATTGCTCTGACCCGCCAAATCACCACTCCACTCCGAGAACGCGAATCCCGTCGTCGGTACGGCCTCCAAGTCCACCGTCACCCCGTCTGCGAACCACCGATCTTCCGAGGCAGGCAGGCTCACCAACGAACCCGGCCCAATGCCTCCGACCGCCCCGGTGACCGTTACGTCTACCTCGAAGGCCGACCCCCCGTAGCTGGCCACGAAATCCGTGTCCGCGATCGGGGTGGGCACGGTCCGCGCCCGCGCCGCGGTGGGGGAATCGAGCCATCCGAGGAAGGGACGTCGCTCGCCCGGCCCGATCGGTTCGCCGGCCGCAGCCTCGATCGTGTGTGTGACGAACGGTGCGGATACGAACGTGGTGGCCGGTGGGCTAACCGCCATGCCATTCACGGTGAAGAGTCCATCCGTCCCCACGGCGCCATCCGCCCGAATCGTCATGGTGCTGAAGCGGGTCGCCAGGCCAAACGCCAGGTCGTCTCCCGAGCGCGTGATATCAAAGAGGGTGAGGCCCGTGAACGTCCCCTGAAAGGAAACGGGACTCGGCTCGGTGACCGCATGAAACGCCGAGTTGCCGGTCTGTCCTGGGAAGGGGTCTCCCGCGTCCCCGCGCCCCGCACCGACGTTGCCGAGATCGTTCCGGCCATCGGCCTGGCGAAGCCAGACGCCCATGTGGGACTCTGCGTTGACTCGATTGGCACTCCACTGAGCCGCGAGCCAGTCTGGGTCGATCTGCCAGACAAGGAGCCCTTCGGAGTAGAGGTTCACGTCGTACCCGATCCGCTGTCGGTTCTCCAGGAGGAAATACTCCCCCGATCCGTCGATAGCGTCCACACGGTACACCGTCCCGTCCGTCTCCACCGGCCCCAGGGTCAATCTCCCATGATCCATATCGGGACCCAGCGTGACGACATCGACCCACCCGAGCACCATCTTGCTCCACGCCCCCATGTGGCACGGAGTCGCTGGCGAGACGTTGTTGCATCCCCACGATCCGGAAGCCATGAGGTCCCAGATGCCGGCGCCCGAATGCCTGCCGTCGGAGGTGTCGGTGTCGTACAGGTCCGGCAGGCCGAACGCGTGACCCAGCTCGTGTGTGAAGATGCCGATCTGATTCAACAGCCCACCCGAGCACGAGATGGCCGGCTGGATCGTATAATCGTCCACGAGGATGGTCCCCCCCGCCGCCGCCGGAGTACTCGTCACGAACGGGGTACCGACAGACGAGGAGAGCGACCACCGATGCGACCAGATTCGGTCGTCCGATCCCGGACCGCGGCACTCGCCGCCTCGGGTGGGGTGAATAACCGCGAGGACGTCGACATAACCATCATCGTCGAGCGAATTCGGGATGCCGTCCGGGCCGTCGTTGTCGTACGGACTCCAGTCGATGTTCGAGTTCAGCGTCAGCACATCGTAGATGAAGTTTCCCGCCCCGCCTCCGCCTAACGACCCACCGACGAGGCCGCTCTCACCGACCGTGTAGGCCACATCGTCTCGGGCCACCTTCACCCAATCCACGAGTTCACCCGCCAGCGTGACACGCCCACCCGATACCTCGGTGTAATACTCCGTGATTGAGCCAGGCCCGCCACCGAAGTAGGCAGCTTGGATGTCGACCATCGGAAACGGCGGGGTCAGTCCTGAGTTGTTGTACAGGCCGAGCACCACGGGGATCGAATAGTTGCCGATGACCGGACCGCTGCGCGGTCCGAGACCGAGTTGCGGCACGCTGGAAGCTGCCCCTCCGTCGAACAGGGCGAAGTCGAGTCGGGGACGGGCCATACCTCTGCGGAATTGAAAGGAGCCTGGCTCCTGCCGCATCGCTTCGTAATACCCCGCCGGAGGCCGCGTCCCGTATCGCTCGCCGAGCATCTCCACGTCTTGCGCGGTGATGGCGGACGCCGGCCCTAGGAACAGGACGGCAGCGACGGGTCGAAGGAAACGGTGCATCAGTGCCACCTGCCGGGGGGTGAGGCCATCAGGATTCCGTACACGGTGGCAAAAAGTCGAGTTCCGACTCAGCCGGAAGTTCCGACTCAGCCTGAGATGTCCTGAGCACGAATTCCCAATTCGGCGGACACCGTGGACAGTGCGTCGATCACGTTCTGGATGTGTTCCGCACGATCGATGCCCAGCAGATCGATCCCGTGCTGGACTTCCTCGCGGCTGACCCCGGCCGCGAAGGTCCGGTCCTTCAGCTTCTTGGTGACCGACTTCGGTTTCAAGTCGTCGATTCCGTTCGGGCGGACCAGGCAGGTGGCGAACACGAGCCCCGAGAGCTCATCACACGCCACGAGGACCCTTGCGAGATCACTTTCCGGCTGCACTCCGGTGAAGTCGGCCCGGTGCGCCAGGATCGCCTGAAGGATCTCGTCAGCGTATCCGAGTTCACGAAGATGCTCGACGGCAGTCAGGGGGTGCCGGTCGGGGTATTTCTCCCAATCGAGATCGTGCAGCAACCCCGCGAGTCCCCACACGGCCTCGTCCGCCCCTCGCAGCCTCGCGTAATGTCGGACCGCGGCTTCCACGGCGTACATGTGTTTACGCAGTCCTTCGTTCTCGACCCACTGCTCCAGGAGCGCAACGGCATCGTTTCGGTCGGGCATCTCGGTGGTCCTTCGTGTTCACATCGTGAAAAGGGCGGAGAACGTGGAAGCGCCTCCCTATACCCTCGAAGATGGGCACAGGTGTGACACCACGCACGCTTCGCATCGCGGCTTCTTCGCATCGCATACGCGACGACCGTGCCAGATAAAGAGATGCGCGAGCATCGCCCACCGCTCCGGGGCGAAGAGGCCCATCAGATCCTGCTCGATCTTCTCGGGGGTTTTCTCCCTCGAGAATCGCATCAAGGTCGACAGCCGCTTGATATGGGTATCGACGACGACTCCCTCGTTGATCCCGAAGGCATTGCCCAGCACGACATTCGCGGTTTTGCGACCCACGCCCGGGAGCGCCGAGAGCTCCGAGATCGTTCGCGGCACCACTCCACCATGCTCAGCCATCAGGCTGCGGGCGAAGCCGATGATGTTCTTCGCCTTGTTCCGGAAGAAACCGGTGGTCCGCACGATCTGCTCGACGTCCTGTTGAGCGGCACTGGCCAGCTGCTCGGGGCCCGGGAAGCGTCGAAACAGCTCGGGCGTCACCATGTTCACCCGGACATCGGTCGTCTGGGCGGACAGGATGGTCGCTACCGCGAGCTGAAACGGATCCTTGAACGTCAGCTCGCAGTGAGCCTCGGGGTACTCCCGGTTCAAAAGGTCGTAGACCTCCCCGGCCCGCTCGAGGCGATCGCGCTTGGATTCAGGAGGCATCGAGCACTACTCTCGTGAAGGGGAGCACGGAACGGGCCGGACCGATGGCATTCCCGTCGCCCTCGACCGGGGGCCCTACCGGCAGCAGGCCTCGGGGCACGGAGTGGGTGTAGGCAAAGAACCGGGCGAGCAACTTCAGTACTTCGCCCGCGGCCGAGAGCGAATACAGGCCGTCGATCTCTCCCCCCGGCATGTCGGCTTCGTAGTCCGAACCGTCGCCTCTCGCGTCCACATGGAGCCAGAGAGGGGCATCGGTCAGTGGCGCTTCCGGTAGAGGAACGACACCGAGGCCCGGCCTGTCGGGACGGAGCCCGGTGGCAAGCAGGGTGTGAATGAAGCCGTTCGCGGTCACGCTCCAGAACGCTCCATCCACCGACTCGGGTACTCCAGCGCCCCCGTCGGTCCAGAAAAGGTGTTGGGGAAACTGCAGGTAGCCGGCCCGGGCAGGCGGACTCGCGTCGCCTTCGGGCGTTCCCTCGACGAGGTAGCGTGCCACGGGAGCGCTCAGGACGAACAGAGGGCAGCCCGCCCGAGCGAACCGCACGCCGTGAAAGGCGAGGGCGCCGTATCTGTGGATCGCTCCCGGAGGCGCGTCGGGCCCCTCGACCTCCCCCACGAAAGCGGCCACCGCCGCCATGGTCACGAAGGCGTGCGGATCGTCCGCGTCGGCTCCGCGCCCAGCCGACTCCTCTTCAATCGCGTCCGCCAGACGGTTGGCCCGGTCCCGGTCCCGAAACGCCAGTTCGAACGGTGTGGTGCGCGCGTACGCGTCGTGGAGCGGCATGGGCGTGGGCTACCCCGTGACCTCGACGGGTTCCTTCACGGACCCTCCGAACCCCGCTCGACCCAGGCCTCGGATTCGAGTATCTGAGCCCGGGAAGTTCCGAGCACCCTCTTCACCTCCTGCCACCACGAGCGTTTGCGGACGACCACGACCTCGACAGCCTCGTCGTCTTCCACGGGCAAGCCCCGAACGAGAACGAAGTGCACATCGCCCATCACGTCGGGTTTGGGCAGCCGATGCCGCTCGCCTTTCCACTGAACGGTGAGGGAGGGAACCGCGGCGTACTCCGTCTCGGACCAGAGCTGTTCGATGTACCAACTCTTCTCGACCTGGTAGACGCCGGGCTCGATCTCCACCCCGTGTTGGTAATACCAGGGGTCGAAAGGCCGTCCCTCGAACCGTTGGAACGTCTGGTCGGCGGCGAAGTCGACACCCTCCAACGCATCGTCTCCGGCCAACGATTCCAGATGGTGGCGAAGCTCGTGGGTCAGCGTCTCCCACATCTCCTCCTCCCAATCGAAGTCGGGGTTCTCCGATGACAACGCCGAGAAGGAGCCCCAATACAGAGCGATCACCGAACGAGTCGTTTCGGGACTGCCGAAGTCCGATACGTGTTCCTCGGTCAGACACTCACCGAGCGTGTAGACGCCCGGCAGGTCCGGGTGCGTCGGTGCCTCCCGGCTCACGGTCAGTCCGTCGACCCCGTCCCGATATCCTGCGGGAATCTCCTTGAACGCGAGGCGGGCCCGCTGTTCGAAGTCACGGAAGTCCACTCCTTATCGTCCGGCGTCAGTCACCCATCGGCTCCGGTCCCGTGGCCTGGACGCCAGCAGCCAGCCGTCGGTTTGCCAGGAGAAGCACGACCAGAACGACCGCGAACTGAATAACGACCGAGCCGACGTTGTACGGACTGAAGAGCGTCCACGTGGCCTGGAAATCGTCACCCCGGGCACCCCACAGCGACCAGACGGCGAGGACCACGGCTTCCACCGCGACGAGACGAATCGCCCAATCCCACCACGCTCCGATGTGGATGTCGGAACCTTCCTGGTTGATGAAGGTCTCGCGCCACTTCGTGACCCCGTAGCGGAGCACCGCGAACGCGAAGAAGAATCCGGAGAGCATCAGGGCCACACCCCACACCCAGTCCTGGTTCTGGAAGATGCCGATCTTCAACGCGCTCGGAATTCCGAAGAGCAGGCCTGCGGCACCCACGATCGCGATCGCGCGTCCACGCACAACGCCCAGGTCCATGAGCACACGAGTCGCCAATTCGATCATCGCGACCAGACTCGTCCACGCGGCAAAGACCAGCGCCAGGAAGAACAGCGCCTGGAAGAAGCGTCCACCGGGAATCTGGGCGAAGAGTTGTGGAACCCAGATGAAGGTGAGTCCCTCGTTACCCGCCCCGACGATCTCGGCCTGCGCCTCGGGCATCGTCGAGAATACGGTACAAAGGACCATGATCCCGGCCAGCAGGGACATGGCGTTATTGCCGAAACCGATCACGAAAGCGTTGAGCGCCGTGTCTTCGTTGGCGCGCATGTAGATCGCATAGGTCAGGACCAGGCCCCACCCGGCTCCCGTGTCCCATGCGTTCTGGGTCAGGGCCTGAATCCAGATCTCGTAGTTGGCCAACTCCGCCCAATCCGGAGTGAAAAGGAAGGCCAGCCCTGCGCCCGCGCCCGGAAGAGTCACCGCCCGGATCGCGAGAACCAGAACGAGCGCCACCAGGCTGGGAATGAGCACCTTGGCCGCGGTCTCGATACCCCGCACCCCGCGCGAGACGACGAACAGGGCCAGGCCCATCGCGACCATGTGGGTCAGAACGGCACCCGGAGTCGAGTGGAAACCGTCCCAGAAAGCGCTGGGAGTCGCCCCGGGAACCTCACCCGTGAGCGTGCCCACAAAGAAGCGAATCGTCCACCCCATGACGACGCTGTAGTAGAACATGATCGCGGTGGCGACGAACGCGACCCACGCCCCCATCCACGCGAAGCCAGGCCCGAGAGTCTTCACGAACGATCCGATCGCTCCCTGGCGGGTGGCTTTTCCCATTCCGAACTCCAGAATGAGAAGTGGCACGGACCACGCGAGGAGAAAGACGACCCACGCCACGAGAAACGTCCCGCCCCCGTTGCTCGCCGCGATGCGTGGGAAGCGCCAGATATTTCCGGTACCGATCGCCATGCCCAACATGGCGAGCAGCATGCCCCAACGAGAGCTGAAGACTTCGGATTTCGACGTCACGGACGTTCTCCGTCAATCAGTTGGGGGATCGGAACGGGGTCGCGCTAGGCTAGTCGATCTCGCACCCACGCCACGACCTGATCGGTCGAAACGCGGACCTGTTCGAGTGTATCACGGTCCCGGATCGTAACGGAGCCGAGTTCGGCCGATTCTCCATCGACGGTGACACACCAGGGTGTCCCCACTTCGTCCTGTCGACGGTACCTGCGCCCGATCGCGCCGGACTGGTCGTAGAAGGATGGGATCGCCGCCCCCCGGAGATCTTCGCTCAGCTTCTGTGCGATCTCGGGCATGCCGTCTTTCTTCACGAGCGGGAAGACGCCGACCTTGGTGGGGGCGATCTCCGGATTGAGCGCTAGAACTACCCGGGTCTCGCCTTCGATCTCCTCCTCGCGGTAGGCGTCGGCCAACACGACGAGCGTCGTGCGGTCGACCCCCATGGAGGTCTCCACGACGAAGGGCAGGAAACGTTCATTCGACGCGGCGTCGATGTACTCGAGGCGTTTGCCGGAGTACTCCTGGTGCCGTGAGAGATCGAAGTCCGTCCTGTTGTGGATCCCCTCGAACTCCTTCCACCCGAACGGGAACTCGTACTCGATGTCGTACGCCTTCTTGGCGTAGTGCGCGAGCTCGTCGGGGCCGTGTTCGTGGAAGCGGAGCTTCTCCGGTCGGATTCCCAGATCGAGGTGCCACTTCATGCGGAGATCCATCCAGCGATCGAACCACTCATCGTCATCGCCGGGTTTCACGAAGAACTGCATTTCGGCTTGCTCGAACTCCCGCGTACGGAAGATGAAGTTCCCCGGAGTGATCTCGTTTCGAAATGCCTTCCCGATCTGCGCGATTCCGAACGGCACCCGCTGTCGCGCGGCCCCCTGCACGTTCAAGAAATTCACATAGATCCCTTGGGCGGTCTCGGGACGGATGTAGACCGTCGCGGACGAATCCTCTACGGGGCCCATGAACGTCTTGAACATGAGATTGAACATCCGTGGCTCGCCGAAGACATCCCGCGTTCCACAGGTCGGGCATTGCCCCGCCTCGATTTCGGGAAGGTCGGCCCTGAACCGTCGATGGCAGTTCGAGCATTCGACCAGCGGGTCTGTGAACCCTTCAACATGCCCCGACGCCTCCCAGACCTTCGGATGCATGAGGATGGCGGCGTCCAGTCCTTCGATGTCGTCGCGGCGATGCACCATCGACGACCACCACCGGTCCTTGATGTTGCGCTTCAGCTCTACTCCGAGAGGCCCGTAGTCCCAGACCGACCCCGTTCCTCCGTAGATCTCGGAGGACTGGAAGATGAACCCGCGTCGTTTGGACAAGGATACCAGCTTGTCCATGAGATCGGTGTTCGACATGAAAGCCTTGAAATGTCTGGGTTTTTTGGGAGGATGCCAGGCCGCGAAAGGTACCCGAGGCTCCGAGGTCGATCAACGTCTCGGTCTAGTCGAACTCGCGGCACTTCGAAGGGTATAACGTTTTGCTCGTCGTGCCACGAGAGGCGCGCCCGACCACCTCAGCACCCATCGTCCCGATGATTACCTTCACCGATCGTGCCCGCGAAATGGTCCATACCTTCCTCGGCGAGGATGTGGCGGACCCGCAGGCGCTCCGAATCAGCATGGGTGGAAGCGCCGCGGCGCCGACGTTCGATCTCACGCTCGTCGACGCCGCTGAGCGTAGAGAGGATGAGCGGGAAGTAGACGGAGTGGGCTTCTCCGTGTTTTTCAGCGAGGAGCACGCATCGAAGCTTGAGGGAGCGGTCGTTGACTACGTCGTGCGTTTGACCGAGAGCGGATTCGAGGTTCGCACCGCCACCACCGAGTCACCGGACACGCAGACGGGGACGCGGAACCGAGGCGCCGTGCCCACCGGGGAAATCGCGGACCGAGTCCGGAGTGTACTGGACACCCAGGTGAACCCCACGATCGCCGCGCACGGTGGGATGATCTCGCTCGTCGACGTCGAAGACACCGACATCTACGTCGAGATGAGCGGTGGCTGTCAGGGGTGTGCACTCTCTCGCGCGACGCTTCGACAGGGCGTGGAGCGGATGTTGCGCGAAGCGGTTCCTGAACTCACTGCGGTGCATGACGTTACCGATCACTCGTCCGGGGAGAACCCGTACCTCTGACCTCATGAGCGCACCGGGATGACTCCCCAGGGAGTGAGGGCAGTCCTCGCCATGGCAGCGATGTTCGCCATCGGCTTCCCGGGATCGTACGGCCTGGCTCAGAGTTGCGAACGTCCGTGCGTGGGCCCGCCGCGAGGAGCGATCCTCGCTGCCGGAGGCGGCACGCTCGATGCTCGGATCTACCAGAGCTTCGTCGAGTTGGCGGGTGGCCCCGCGGCCAGAATCGTCGTGATTCCGACGGCCGGCGCCGAGTACGGGTCCCATGATGGCTGGACCGCGATCGAACAGCTGAGAGACGCGGGAGCCGAGAAGATGGAGGTCCTCCACACGCGCAGCGCGGATGTGGCGAATCTCGAGGCGTTCGCGTCTCCGCTCGAACACGCGACCGGCGTCTGGTTCTCCGGTGGCCGCCAGTGGCGTCTCGTCGACGTGTATCTGGACACAGAGACGCACAAGGAACTCGACGCCCTGCTCGCGCGGGGAGGCATCATTGGCGGAAACTCCGCAGGTGCGTCCGCCCTGGCTTCGTTTCTCCTCCGAGGCGGCGAATTGAACGGCGAGATCATCGCGACCGAGCGGGCCGCAGGCTTTGGCTTTCTGCGAAATGTGGCCGTGGACCAGCACGTGCTCGCTCGTGGTCGCGAGAACGAGATGTTCGAGGTCCTGCGCCGTGAGCCACAGCTGTTGGGCATAGGCCTGGACGAGGGTTCAGCAATCGTCGTGACCGGCGACCTGGCCCGGGTGATCGCAGGGCGGGTGGCAGTCTACGACAACACGGATCCGCTGACGCTGATCCCGCTCCGCTGGCTGAACCGAGGTGACGCCTACGACTTGAGCGCCCGCCGCATGGTGCGTACCGACGAGAGTGGGCGCCGGTAACCTAGTGTGGGGCCTGCTAGCGGACTCCGTTCTCCTGGATCTGCCCTAACACAGTGCCCCAGAGCCCTTCGGAAGTCACTACGTCGAGGTATTGAAGCCGCGCCAGCGCACCGGTCACCTCGTCGATCAGATCCAGCATCGCCCTCCGGATCTCGGGCGTGCTCGGATTGGCTTCGAGCACTGGATCGATCGTTACTGAGGAGGCCGGAACGTAGGCGATGTTGTCCTCGTTTGCTGTCAGGAAGTCATGCAAGTCGAGGGCCGCCTCAACCAGCACTTCAACCCGATCGAAGGTTGCGACCCGGTCCGCAGCGGCCGCCACGAAGCCGGAGTCGGCACGCTCACGCATCGAGGCCGCATCGGGCCCTGTGACCCCCGCGACCTGCAGTTGAGCCGCATAAGCCGCATCGAACTCCGCCAGACCGATCGCGCGGACCCGGTCGAGATAGTCACCCACGCCGTCCCAGAACGCGGGCACGTTGTCGAAGCGGCTCGCGTTGGCCAGGTACACTCCCGCCAGCCAGTCCGGCGGCGGGGCCGTAACGGGGTCAGACGCCGCCCATTCACGACGTACGTCCGCGAACGCCGCCGCGAACGCCGCGTCCGAAACACGGCGCATCTGGGGCATCAACTCCTCGGCGAGTTCCGGAATGAAGACCCGAGGGATCTCAGATTCACCGGAGCTCGCAAGTCGCGCACTCAGAAGGGGCCAACCGACGTAGCCGCCGACGCCAATCGCCAGAACAACCACCGCTCCGACGATCGGACCCGCCAACGCACGCTCACGTCGATGTTTCGGCTTGGACGGCTTGTTCCTGGGCGTTCGTCGGTCCCTTAGCGACCCGTCCCCGGACGCACCGTCTGAGCTCGACTCCGACCCCACAGCCGAGAAGTCCAAGACGTCTTCAGGGCCCGTCTCCGGACCATCCTGCTCCATCCACGAAGGCGGCGACCCGGGACTGAAGTCGGACATCGGGGTCTCGAGCTCGAGCGCACCACCTCCGCCCGCATCGAATCCGCCAGCACTGAAGTCCATCGTGGTCTCCAGCTCCATGCCCCCACCGAAGTCCGGGCTCGGCTCGTCGGCGCCTTCGAGCTCGAGCCCTCCGTGCATGTCGCCGAAATCGAAATCTCCGCCGGGTCCGTCGTGCTCGTCCACGATCTTGGGCTTCGGCACGGTCGCTGAGAGATCGAGAGGCTTCACGCCGGCCCCATCAGTCGCCTTGTCGGAAACCGGGGCGAGGTCGAGGCCGCCGAATCCGAAGTCATCGCCCGACGCTTCCTCGGGCGGCAAGCCATCTCCCTCGGACGAGGGCTCGCTGGACTCGGCAAGGGTGAGGCCGAAATCGCCGCCGCCGTCGAGAGCCCCGGCGGGCTCCACCGCAGCCACTTCGGGCTCGAGCGCTACCTCGGGCTCGGACGGTTCGGGCTCCATCGCCGGCGGCCGAGCCGCGGAAGGAGGCGCGACGGGCAGCGGCGCGATCGGCGGTGGGGCAACGAAACCTTCACTGCCACCGGCTGCCCGCGAGAGCGTCCGGAAGATCTCGTGTGTGTCTGCCGGTCCCCACTGGTCGGCCTGAGCGTCATAGAGCTCGGTCTTCTCACTGATCGCACCCAACTCGATGCGGAGCGCGAGTGCATCCACGCTCGGAATCGGGACTTCGTTGCCGTTGGAATCGATGTAGGCGAATCGCATGGCCGGACCGTGTAAAAAGGCGCGACGTCCCTGCCCTCCGGGGGACGGAGTGACAAGTGTAAACGCAAGCAGCGCCGGTTGCGAGGGGAGGGGCCTCCGAGGCTTCTCTAGGAAATGACCCTCGCCCGTGGACGAGCACGGTACTTCTCGTAAAGCGATCGATGTCTGTTATCGGTGCTGACCTTGCGACCGAGAATGAAGAGGTCGGTAACCTCGGTCTGAATCTCCAGGGGATTCCCGTCCGTGACGATCACGTTGCCCATCTTGCCGACCTCGATGGTCCCGAGGTCGCCGCTTAGGCCGAGCATCTCGGCACCATTCTTCATGACGGCGTCGAGTGCCGCTTCGACCGGCAACCCGAACGGCACCGCCATGGCAGCCTCGTACGGGAGGGTACGAGAGTCAGACGAGTTGAAGGTCGCAAAGGCGATCTTTACTCCAGCCGCATGGAGCCTTCCTGGATTCGAATACGCCTCGGAGTACGATGCATCCGACCCACTCGGCATCGCCTGCGTGGGTGACAGAATCACCGGTACCCCATGCTCCGCCAGCCAATCGGCGATCGTCCACGCCTCACGGCCGCCCGTGATCACGAACCGGAGGTTCTGACGCTCTGCCCACTCCACGGCGTTGCGAATGTCTCGCCCACCGTTCGCCGACAGGAGTACCGGAATATCACGGTTCACCACCCTCGCCATCGCTTCCAGCTTGAGGTCTCGGCGAATATCCGCGCCGGCCTGGATCGCCTGGGAATACTGACGACCCGCGGCGAGCCACTCGTCGAGTTGGGCGACCTGTTCCGCGTAGCGAGCCTCCACCTGACTCCAGCCGCCACCGGCGCCCCCTCCGCGCCGACCGCCGCCCCGTCCGCCTCCCCCGCCCAGAGACGGGTAATTGATACTCATGGCGGCTCCGGCGTCCATCCACATTTCCTCGACTGTCCAGCCATCGAGGCCAATGAGTGAAGCCTGACCAGGAATCGCGCCATTGCCTCCCTGCGGAACGGCCATGGCGTGCGTGATTCCGTTCGCCCTCGTGACCGGAATGTGCTCGGTCGAGGGATGGACGGCGGTCGCGGCTTGCAGGTGGGGATTGAAGTCCCCCTGTTCGCGAGAGTCGTTCGTTACGTCGACCGCTCCGACCTCGGTGAGCCCGAGGGTGGTCACGGCGTCGAACATGCCCGGGTAGACATGGCGTCCCGTCGCGTCGATCACCTCAGCCCCTGCGGGCACGCTCACATTGGGACCGACGGCCAGAATCCGGCCGTCCCGAATGACGACGGTCCCCACGAACGCATCGCCCGTGAGCGTGTGCACCGTTCCACCTTGGATCGCAAAGGTCTGACCGGCTACCGGAGCGGAGAGCCCAAGGGTCAACATGAGGGCACCCACCGCGCCCCAGATTCTGCGACTCATCGGTTCACCTCCCCATTCGGCTGGCCCGGCGATGCGATGCGGTCCGTGGCCCCACGGCCACCCGCCTGCCCGACTCCATGTTTTTCGATGAGCGCCGCACGTTCGGCCTCAAGCGCCTCCTGGCGCGCTTCATCGAGTTCGATATCGAAATACAGCTGACCGTCGACGTAGGTTTGCACCGCCTTGCTGAACATGCTCAGCGGGTGTGCATCCCAGATCGCGATGTCCGCGTCCTTGCCGACCTCGAGCGAGCCGGTCTGGTCGTCGATCCCGAGCTGAATCGCCGGATTCAACGTCACCAGACGCAACGCAGCTTCTTCCTCCATGTCACCCCATTTCATGGCCTTCGCAGCTTCCTGGTTCAGGTGTCGGACCTCTTCACCCGAGTCCGAGTTGATTGAAACGAGAACGCCGCGCTCCGCCATCAATGCCGCGTTGTACGGAATGGCGTCGTACGCCTCGACCTTGTACGCCCACCAGTCGGAGAACGTCGACGCGCCCGCCCCATGAGCAGCGATCTCGTCCGCGACCTTGTAGCCCTCGAGCACGTGTTGAAAGGTTCGAACCGTGAAGCCGAACTCCTCGGCCAAGCGAAGAAGCTGGAGGATCTCGTCCGCTCGGTACGAGTGGGAGTGCACCCAGCGCTCGCCCTTCAGGATCTGCATGAGGGACTCCATTTCGAGATCCCGGCGTGGAGCGACTCCCTGCCGACCGCCGGCCTCCCAGGCGTCCCAACCTTCCATGTAGTACGTCGCATCGAGGAACGCTTGGCGAACGACATCCTGTACGCCCATTCGGGTCGCCGGATACCGATCGGGTTCCCGATCACGCTTCGTGTTCTCACCCAGTGCGAATTTGATGCCCGGTGTCGCACCAATCAGAAGTTCATCGGCATCGGCTCCCCAAAGCAGCTTGATGACCGCATTGCCCCCACCGATGGGGTTCGCCGAACCGTGAAGAATGTTGACCGTCGTCACGCCCCCACCGAGGGCGAAGTACATGCCTCGATCCGTCGGATCGATCACGTCCTCGATCGTCACCATCGACGAGACGTTGACCGCTCCCTCATTGATCGCCTCCGCGGCCATGTGCGAATGGGCGTCGATGATTCCCGGTGTGACGAACTTTCCGGCCGCATCCACGACTCTGGCTCCACCCGGCCTGCGAAGACCTGACCCGATCTCGGCGATCCGGCCGTCGCGAATCACGATATCCCCATTCAAGATCGTACCATTGGACGCGGTCATGATTGTGGCGCCCGTGATGAACGTGACGTCGTCCGACCGATACGCGCCCCGGTCCTGTGACATGGCTACCGGCGCCGCCGAGCGGTCGACCGAGGGGCCCTCGTCACTCCCCGCCCCTCTTCCCCCGCCGCCTGCTCGACCACCTGGCCCACCTGGCCCACCACGGGCATCGCGTCCCGCGGGTGACGCGTCGGCCACCCGTTCCGGGACGTCGAACTTCTCACCATCCACGAAGACCGATTCGATCCTCGTACCCTCGCTGAAGATGCTTCCGCTGGTGACGAGGAGGTTGGCGATCTTGCCTACCTCGACCGAACCCAGTCGGTCGTCGACGCCGAACATCTCGGCGGGTGACAGAGTGAAGGCCCGGATCGCATCAGCCTCGGAGAGGCCCTGGGCGATCGCGTGGCGGGCACCGTCGAGAATGCCCGAAGCATCGCTCGAGCCTCCGGACGAGAAAGCGAAGCGGACCCCTGCGCTCGCCAGGACTCCCGGCGTCGTCGGAGCACGATCCCACAGCCGCAGCTGATCCAGGGACGGAACGGCTTCCGGATCACCATCTCGGGGAGCCGAAGGCCAGTCGAGATCCACGATGGCCGACACGCCCGCCGCGGCGAGGAGATCGGCCGCCTCGTATCCACCCTGTAGGCCATGAACGATCGGTGTGACACCCATCTCGGCCGAAGTCGCGATCGCTCGCACCACTTCCTTGCGGCCTTCCGCCGGGAAGAGCGCGGGCCAGCCCTCCGCGAGCTGTTGGCGAATGGGTTCGAGTGCGATGTCCCACTCGGGACGGACCTTACCGCTCGGATCGGCGTCGTAGTCGTCCCACACGGCGCCGTAGTGCATGCCGTCGTAGTAGAGTTGCTTCAGGTATGCAAAGCTCCCCATCAATGAATTGGGATACCCTGTGTAGGAGCGATCCTGAAGCTTCAGACCCATCGCGACCGGGGTACGAACGACGAGTTCCCGCGGCCGGACATAGCTTCCGAGATTGATCACCGCGGCCTGGCCCGTCACGAGCCCCACGTCCATCGTCGTCAGGACACTCGTGAAGCCATGGTTGCGCCAGTCGTTGAACCGGCCGTCGCCCGCTGTGATGTCCTCGGCGGCACTCACCCAGGTGGATGTACCCGGCCGATCCTCCGGACCCCAGGAGTGATTCGAGATGTCGACGGGTCCGCCCCCGCCGCCCCCGAAACCGAAGCCCTGAGCGACGGGTGCTGACTCGTGACCCAGCGTCGTCAACGCGTCGATGAATCCGGGATAGACCGTCTTGCCCGATCCGTCGATGACCCACGCCCCTCGGGGAATGGAGACGTTCCGGCCGACCGCTTGGATCACACCGTTCTCGACCACGACCGTTCCGTTCTCGATCGTCTGTCCAGACACGGTGACGATCCTCGCTCCCTGGATCGCGTAGAGCGACACCGCGTCGGGCCTGCTGGGTCTGGGCTGGGCCTGAGCCGCCTGCGGGACCACGAACAGGGCGAACGCGAACGCCACCGAGATTCTTGCCCCCCACTCCGTTCCCACACCGCTCCGTTGAATCCGAGGTTTCATCGCTTCGAGCTCCTTGAGGATCGACCGTCCCTAGATAAGGGCGGATCGAGTTCGAGCATTTGGCAGGGGTAGAATAGGTGGGCCTTCCCGAACCGGCCAGCCCGGTCCCGATGGCCTAGTGCGCTCTGACCAGCCGAGCCAGAGATGCTAGGTCTGGCACCTCTAGATCCGGAGTCACGACGGCCGGCGGCGTAGCCCCACCCCCGGCCCGGCCCGCCCTTCGATTCACCCAAACGCACGTGAGTCCCAATTGTTTGGCGGGTGCGATGTCGTGATACAGACTTTGCGCCACGTGCAGAACCCGTTCGACGGGGAGATCGAGCCGGCGAAGAGCCTCAAGGAAGTGCGCGGGAGCGGGCTTGTAGCTCTCGACCTGCTGGGCGGTCACGATCTCCGAGAAGCTCACGCCGAGCATGTCCGCAGATTTCGCGAAGAGATCGTCATCGACGTTCGATACGATGGCAAGACGATACCTCTCCGAAAGCGCGCGTAAGGCGTCGACCGTATCCGGGAACGGCGGCCACACCCCCACCGAGGCGGCGAACCCATCCGCACGGCCCCGGTCGGGATCGAGCCCGCAGGCTGCCCCCATACGTAGCGCGACCGCGGTGAGCACCTGGCGGTACGACTTGAAGGATCCATGCTCCGCTTCGGATTCGTACCGCCCGAACAACTCGAGCAGCTTCTGTCGGGAAGGAACCTCCGTCGCCCCTTCGAGCAAGACGGACAGCGCGTCCTGGATTCCTCGCTCCCAGTCGATCAGCGTGCCGTAACAGTCGAAGGTCAGAGCCTCGAAGCGGTGAAAGTCGATCGGGGCGGACACTCCCCGACTACTTGATGATCAGAAGGCGACTATTGGCCGGATACAGCCATTCCACCCCCCGCGCCGTGATGATGGCATCGTCCTCGAGCGGAATCCGGATCTTGGCATTTCCCCAATCGGGGTTCGCGGTGAACGCGAACAGTTCGATCGACAGAAGCGTCGTCGGACGAAGCTCGTAGGTGAGCCGGGTCGGATTGAAGAACGCGAGGGACGGTCCGAACCCGTGCCCCCAGTTCCCGACGGAATGTGGACCAATGACCACGTCCGTAACGGCAGGATCGGCTGACGGCTGATTGAATTCGACGCGATTGAAACCAGCCGCTTCGATCGCGGCCCAGGTCGCATCAAGCGCAATCTGCGCGGTCGCAGCCGGCTTGATTGCGGCCTTCATCACATCACGCACCTGCAGCGCCCGCTCGAAGGCGTGCCGGATGCCCGCCGGCGCGTCCGTCTCGCCCTCTCTCAGCACGTAAGCGATTCGTTTCATGTCCGTGTAGAAGTCGAGGAATCCGACTCCCCAATCGAGCA
Source organism: Gemmatimonadota bacterium (assembly GCA_027623325.1). Lineage (GTDB taxonomy): Bacteria > Gemmatimonadota > Gemmatimonadetes > Longimicrobiales > Gaopeijiaceae > UBA2589. The sequence goes on along the minus strand of JAQBXY010000014.1, from coordinate 64,827 downwards.
TGAGCAGGTCGCCTCGCTGGATAATCCGGTCCGTCGATGTCGCGGCGATCCCGTTCGGTCCGGTAACGTAGACCGAGGGCATGTCGAATGATGACTCGAGTCCGCGCGCGAGTTGCTGGTCCGACATCCACCACGCCACGTCTTCGAGCGTGGTGACGCCTGGCGTGATTACCTCATTGGAAAACGCCCGCTCGGCGATTTCCCGACTGATCTCCCCGGCCTCAGCAAAGGTCGCGATCTCGATCGCGGTGCGCGTCGCCCGGAAGTCAGAAACGAATCGTTCGGCGGACACGAGGCGCGCTCCGTACCGTCCGAGCGCCGCTGTAAGGTGCCGATGCGAAGTGTAGGACAGGCCGTCCGCACCCCCGATCGACTCGGCCATGTTCACACCGATCCGTTGGGGATCCCGCTCGGCGACGTATGCGGCCAGTTCCGCCGCGCTCCCGAAATAGTCGTAAACGCCACACTGTTCGAGGCGGTAGCCCGAAACTCCTAATGCGGCTCGTTCGACTCGATCACCCTGATCCGTAAAGACGTAGTAGGCCCAGTCCCCGACGTAGCCGCGGCCCAATGCCTCCCACATCGGGTCGAGGAGGCCCTCCCTCATGACGACGATCCACATGTCGAGGTCGTTGTCGTGCATGGCGGTCGGAAGAATCAGATCGAACTTCTCAGCTCGGATCTGGCACATGCGCTCCCATCGGGCGCGGGCTTCTTGGGCCTGCGCGGTGCCCGGCACCGAGAGGAACATTCCCAGGAGGAGCGCGAACGGCGCGAATCGTCGGGTCATGAGCGTTGAATCCGGTTGAAATAGTTTGAGCACGGCATGAGGAGCCCCCGAATCTTATGCTCCGGACGACACAAGGAAACCGATCTGCCTCCCCGACCTTGTGGCACCCCCAACCGGGAAGACACTTTCTGGCTACCCGTCCCCCACCGGTTGGATCAGGTGAATCGCGTCGAAAACAGCTTCCGCGACCAGGACGAATCCTGGGTGGAGTGGTCGCCTACGTTTGGCGCTGTTGTCGCCTTCCCCTCGCTCGACCTTCGCTATTCGGGCCGGATCACAACGGGCACGGGCCGCCCGGGGATCGGCAGCGGCTTCGGGCCGGGACTCGAGACGCTTTCGGCGAGTGACGCCGATTTCATTCTCGCGCCAGGGGCCGCGCTGACGCTCCAGGAGGCCCAAGTCTTCACACATCAGATTTCCGTAACGATCCCCATCCGGTAGCAGAGGTGGCGGTCGCAGGCCATGGGTCCGAGATTCCTCTCCAACTTGAGGGGAGGATGCTCATGGACGACAGCGGATTCGGACTGCACAAGGTCGGTCAGATCTTCATGCCGGCGACGGAGTTGGCCCGGGCCGTACGATTCTACCGAGAGACGTTGGGGATGGAGTTCCTCTTCGAGGTACCTCGTATGGCGTTCTTCGCGCTGGACGGAGTTCGGCTGATGCTCGGGGAGCGGGAAGACGGAAGTGAACATCCCGGCTCGATCTTGTACTACAAGGTCCCGGATATCGTCGAGGCTCACCGGGTGCTCGGCGCACGAGGTGTGACGTTCGAGCTCGACCCGACACTCATCGCCGACATGGAAGACCACGAACTGTGGATGGCGTTCTTTATCGACAGTGAAGGAAACCAACTGGCGCTCATGTCCGAAATCCCGAAGGCCCAAACCACGTAGATTCGAAGCGGTCGAAGCCCTTGACCTCGGGGTAGGGCGCGGTCTATTACTCCGCGTCACGATTTTCTGAATGAAACCAGGAGCCAGAATGTCCGATAATGGTGGCGGCCAGATCCGGGTCACGCTTCGTTGGATCCAGATCAAGGACAACAAAGAAGCGATGTGGGACGATGGGGGCGAATTCCGCTTCCGCTCGAAGGTCACCACGTCCGGCCAATCCCACGAGCTCGAGTTCCCGGAGCAGGGCTACTGGTCCATCTCCGACCACCCGCGCAGGAACAAGGTCGACAAGATCGACAAGGTTCTGTTCGAGGGTGCGGTGGGCGAAACGCTGCTCGTAGAGTTATTCGGTGTCGAACTGGATGACTTTACGGCCAACGACACGCTCGCGGATTACTGTCGTGAGTACACGGGTGATTCGTCGACGTGGCTCGGACGGCACCAGCCGACCGACGAGGGCTCGGACGATCCTGAGAACATGATCGACTGGCGAGTCTGCTACGACATCGAGACCGCTTGAGGCCAGGCACGTAAGCCGGCTCGACCGAGGCCCCGTCCGGACCACGTCCGGGCGGGGCCTTTCTCGTGCGGCCCCCCTTCCCCGAGGAACGACCGATCGATACCTTTTGTTCGGTCTTTCTTCGGGTTACGAATTATGCATCCACAGTCGCTGCCCGTCCTCCATGGACGGGGCACCAGTTGGAATCCGCCGAATCGGTTCGAGCGGCTCCACGTTGACATGGACGGCTGGTCAGATCCCGACGACCCGGCACCCGGGACCATCTTTCTCGAGGACGCCACACGCTCGATCCTCGCGCACAACGACTCACCCGATGTCGGGTTCGACGTAGGGATCAACCCGTACCGGGGATGCAGCCACGGGTGTTCGTATTGTTATGCTCGCCCCACCCACGAATATCTTGGGTACTCTGCGGGGCTCGACTTCGAAACCAGGATCGTGGTGAAGAAGCGAGCCCCAGAGCTTCTACGTGAGGCTCTCTCGGCGAAGCGGTGGAACCCGCGCCCGATCGGCTTGAGCGGGAATACGGACGCGTACCAGCCTGCCGAACGGCGACTCCGGATCACGAGACGGTGCCTGGAGGTGTTGGCGGAGTTCAGGAACCCAGTCACCATCATCACGAAGAGCTACCTCGTAACGCGCGACATCGATCTTCTCGCCGAACTCGCCCGGTTCAGAGCCGTGTCCGTAGTACTCTCCGTGACCACACTCAGAAACGATGTCCAACGGGTCATGGAGCCTCGAGCCTCCACCCCGGGGAGACGTCTGGGGGCCATTCGCGTCCTCGCGGACGCGGGAATCCCCGTGGGGGTGAACGTCGCTCCCGTCATACCTGGTCTGACCGACCATGAGATGCCCGCGATCCTGGAGGCCGCGGCCGAAGCAGGTGCAACCTTCGCCGGATACATCGTCCTACGGCTACCTCACGGCGTGAAGGACCTCTTTCAGGAGTGGCTCGGTCAGCACTTCCCCGATCGTCGGGAGAAGGTCCTCAACCGGGTCCGAGCCTTGCGCGGTGGAGACCTCTACGACGGGCGTTTCGCGGTACGCGGGAGAGGCGAGGGCCCGTGGGCGGACCAGCTCCAATCGCTCTTCCGCGTCACCTGCCATCGCCTGGGGCTCGAGCATCCGCCTGCGCTCTCCGCCGACGCGTTCCGAGCGCCCATCCCTCACAGCGGGCCCCAGATCGATCTCTTTTCCTGAGGCGGGGAGCAGCTCGACGAATCAGAACGCCGCGTGTCGCGCCTCCTGTCGTGCGCGAGGACTCTTGGAGAACGTCCAGAGGAAATTCGTGAATCCGAGGTCGTAGTCCGACAATCCGTTCTGGCCCGTGAGCTTGAGGCGCTCGTCGTAGAGCCTCTTCATGACGACCGACACCGAACTTTCATACACGCCGGCATCGGGTCGCAGCGAGTGCATTTCGTCCTTCAGCTCGCTCCTCATGGAGAGGCTGTCGACCAGGTCGTGGTAGGCCTGGTGATCCTCGCCGGCGATGACCTTCAGTTGGCGGTGGAGTCGCTCTGCGAGAGCGGACTGAATGAGGACCGGGTCCCCGGACGACATGAGTGCCATGTAGGAGAGGGCCTGGGCGTGCAGCTCTTTCCAGTATCCCTTCCGGTGCACGAACTCATGGCAGATGACATGCGGTTCGAAAATGCCGGTGTCTCGAAAGAGCGCGACGTCCCCGGAAACCACGTCGCAGACCCCCATCGCGAACGGGAAGATCAGCTTGGCCAGCGTGAAGTCTCGCACCTCGGAACTCGTGTAGACGCGCTGTCCTGTGATTCCCGCCATGTATTCGGTCAGGTGCTCGTTCACCGAGACGGCCAGTTCCGCACGCGGAATCCGCTCGGCCGTGAAGCCATCGTCCAGGCGCGCCGCGAGGCGCTCGACCTCGTCTCTTCGCGCCGACTCGGGCATCTCGTCCAGCGTCTTGATGTCGCAGCCGAACTCCTTGGAGAAGTCGATCCAACGCATGTCCCGCCGAACGATCCAGTCTTGGACCGCGCTGCCCGCATACACTCCCAGAGCCGCCGCACTTAGAACTCGACCGGGCAAGGTGGCCCCTAGGAGGAGCCGCGACGCGAGTGGCGCCGTCGCGATTATGTCCGTGAGCGAGAAGGGTGCGTAGGTCGCGTCGTTCGGAATCCGTATCTCATCCATGTGAGGCTATACGGGTCTGGGGTACGGGGAAGTTCCATAATACGAAAACGCCGCCCGGGGGCGGCGCGGTCGATTCATCCGAAAAGAACGCTCCGGCCGTGCGCTCGGCGCACGGCCGGAGCGTTCAACTACGACGGAGCACCGCCGCTTCCTCGATGTCGACGTCGATGGTCTGCTCGACCGACTGCACGTCGACCTGTTCGATCTCTATTCCTGCCTCGATGTCCGTCGCCTCTGGAACTCCGGCCGGCGTGGTAAGAGCCAGAAGAGCGACCATCAGCGGAACCCCGATCAACGGCGCCCCCACGATGGCCCAGAGCGGAACCGATTTCTTGTTGTCGATGTGTGCTTGAATCATGGTGTTTTCCCCCTCACGATCACGTTCCGGGCCACGACCCTGTCGCGTGCCCTCGTATCATACTTCGTAGAAGTCTCCGAAAATGTTTCGGGTTCCCTACCGTACTTGTGTAGACGTCACCCGCCTTCCTTTCGTTGCATCCTGTCGTCCGAGTCCCCGAAGAATTCTGCCTGCAGGTCGAGAGCCTCTGCCCGGGCCTCCTGTTCCATCGGCGACACCGCCACCAGCGCGAGGACGTGATGGACCTCGACCTCCGCCAACGCCATCCGGTCCGTGTCGAGATACAGGCGGGCCAGCTGGAGATGATGGTCCGGCACATCGCCGGCGCGCGTCTCGGCGAAGACGAGGTGTTGTTCCGCCTCTTCCCAAGAGGCCTTCTTCAACGTTCCTCCGCCCAGAATGTTCGTGGCGAGCCACCGCGTAACTCTGTTCATCCGTCGCACGCCCGCGTGGAGGCGCCCCATCATGTAGCGCGCCTGGGCATGATCGGGGTCGAGGGCGAGCACGACATCGAGCTCTTCGTATAGCGCGGAAGCCGCTCCCACCTTCGTTCGCCCTCCCTCACGATCGGCTCGCATACCGAGGACAGCCGCCAGCGCAAACCTCCGGCCGATGTCCGTCTCATAACCGACCGTCGCCGCCCTGGCGTGCACCTCCGCCTCTTTCAGCATGGACTTCATAGTGTCGTCATGGCCGGCGGCGACCGCGGCTTCCATGAGGACCCAGACGGTGTCGGGAACATTGCCGACGACCCAGGCGGGGCGCACGAGCCGTGCGCCCTCGTAGTCGCTCTGCGCTGTCAGGTCCGGCGACACTGACCCGGCGACGAGGCCAAGCGTAGCGACTCCCAGCGCTACCCTGACCCGCGCCCTCAACCTCGACAGGGCGACACTCGCTGGTGTGGGCACGACATCATCCTCCCAATCCGGGGATCGTATTGAACGTGTCACCCAGGAAGGACAACGCATCCTCTCCGAATCGGCGCCCCGCACAGGCCAAGACTCCGAATCGGATCAGCCGCCCGCTACCTCCGCTGGCTACGAAGCTGGACAGACGCATGCCCAAAGCCCCCGTCGCCAGGCTGACACCGTAAAAGGGGGGCAAGCCGGTAACCGCGCTAGTGAAGACCAGCGAGCTGATCGCTCCGCCCCGTGACTTCAAGGCTTCCGACGTCCTGTTCAGAGACCCCCGCGCCCTCTGGGGCAGGCGGTGCGGCGCCCACCGTGCCAAGGCGAACAGCGACGTCTTGGCGCTCATCTGGCCCACGGTACCCACGATCGCGACAAGGGGGACCCCCACGGCCGGGACGGCTGCCGCGGCCACTAGGACCAGCACCTCTGCGTTGACCAACGGCAGGACCCCGCTGATCGCGCTTCCCACCAGCAGTCCTCCCAGGATCTCCCACATCGAGCCCTCCTCTCAACGGGTTCGCGGTGGCCATTGCCACGCTCGAAATGAAGATGCCCGCCGGCATGCGTGCCATCTCTAGGGAGACGTGCGTACTCGCTTTGTAACAGAGCGGGGATAGGAGGCGCGGGACGCGACAGGTGGGCATCGGACCGACCATGGCGTATTGTCGCTGCGACGGGCGCCGGTCCCGTCCCGTGTGTCCCCCGCAGGAGTCTCCGATGCAGTTGCCCGCCGTTGGTCCCCGCCGTACGAAGGTCGCTTCGTGGAGCGCCCTCGCCGATCGAGATCCGGCATACGCTCTGGTAGCGGGCGTGGACCTCGTCGTGATTCGCTTCGACGAACAGGTGGCCGTGTTGTACGGCCGGTGTCACCATCGGGGTGCGCTCCTCGCGGACGGTTACGTCGACGGCCCGAACCTCATCTGCGGCGTACACGGCTGGGACTACCGTTACGACACCGGGGTGAGCGAGTACAACAACAGTGAGGCCCTCCACCGGTTTGCCGCACTCATCGACCTGGAGGAGGACACCGTCTGGGTCGATGAGGCGGACGTGCAGGCCTTCGCCACGACGCACCCTCAGCCCTATCGTCGCGACGAGTACCTCGGCACGTATCAGGACGTTCACGGCACCCCCGAAGAGCCCTACAACGGCCATATCCAGTCCTTGGCTCGCCACGGGCTTCGAAAAGTCGGGCACCACGGCCCCGTCTCGGCGATGGGGGTCGCCCTTACCGAGCTGCCCCGCTGGGACGATCTACAGATCCTCACGGCGCAGCTCGCGACGCGACCTCTCCTCGACGCCGAGCCGGTCTCGAGCGAGCTCGTGATCGGGCCACGGGCGGATAAACCGCTGCGCCTCGCCATTCCGCTCTTCGTCAGCGATATGAGTTTCGGATCACTGTCCGAAGAGGCCAAGGTCGCTCTCGCGAGAGGCGCCGAGCGCGCAGGAACCGGGATCTGCTCGGGTGAGGGCGGTATGCTGCCGGAAGAACAACAGGAAAACAGCCGCTACTTCTATGAACTCGCGTCCGCACGTTTCGGGTGGAGCCTCGAGAAGGTCGCCCGGTGTCAGGCCTTTCACTTCAAGGGTGGTCAGGGCGCCAAGTCCGGAACGGGAGGGCACCTTCCGGGCGAGAAGGTCGTCGGCAAGATCGCCGAGGTACGAGGCTTGGAACCGGGTCAACCGGCCGTCAGTCCGGCCACCTTCCCGGACCTGAAATCACCCGCCGATTTCAGAGCTGTTGCGGACGAGGTCCGAGGGGTGACGGGCGGCGCCCCGGTCGGCTTCAAGCTCTCGGCCCAACACATCGAAGCCGACATCGACTTCGCGCTCGAGGTAGGGTGCGATTACATCATCTTGGATGGACGAGGCGGCGGGACGGGGGCGGCGCCCGAGATCTTCAAGAAGAACATCTCGGTACCCACTCTGGCCGCTCTACCAAGAGCGCGGCGCCACCTGGACCGCGCGGGTGCCCAGGACGTAACGCTCATCATCACCGGGGGGTTACGAACCGAATCGGACTTCGTGAAAGCCCTCGCCTTAGGCGCCGACGGCGTCGCGATCTCCAACTCCGCCCTTCAAGCGATCGGCTGCCTCGGCATGCGAGCGTGTCACTCCAACAACTGCCCTGTGGGCATCGCGACGCAAAAGAAGGACCTCCGCGCTCGGCTGATCGTCGAGGAGTCGGCCAAACGCCTGACGACCTATCTCGACGCCACCGTCGAGCTCATGAAGGTCCTCGCACGAGCCTGTGGGCACAGGAGGCTCGGGGACTTCGAGGTCGACGATCTGACCACGTGGAAGAAGGACATCGCCGAGCTGACGGGCGTAGCGTACGCGGGGATCGCCGGCAGGGACTTGGGATAGGAAGACCCAGCGGTCTCCCAGACCTAACGAATCTGCCCCTCGCCGAATACTACGAACTTCCGGGTGGTCAGTTCGTTGGCTCCCATCGGCCCGAAGGCATGGAGTTTCGAGGTCGAGATGCCGATCTCAGCGCCAAGCCCCAACTCTCCTCCGTCGGCGAAGCGCGTGCTCGCGTTCACGAGCACGGTCGAGGACTGCACCGCCGCCACGAAGGCCTCAGCCTGCCCGGCATCCTCGGTAACGATCGCCTCGGTGTGGGAGGAGCCGTACGTCGCGATGTGATCGAGGGCCGCCTCGAGGTCCGGCACGATCCGGATGGCCAGAATCAGATCGAGGTACTCGGCATGCCAGTCGGCCTCCGTGGCGGGTGCGACCGGAAGAGAGGGCAGCAGAGCCACGGTCTCGGGGCACCCGCGGAGCTCGACGCCGGCGTCCGATAGACGCGCCGCAATGGAGGGGAGTACCCGTGGAGCCGCCGAGCCGTGGACCAGAAGGGTCTCGAGCGCGTTGCACACACCGGGCCGGTGAACTTTGGCGTTGTGGACGATCTCTACCGCCCGCTCCAATAGAGCCGTCTCGTCTACGAAAACATGACAAACGCCCTTGTAGTGCTGCAGCACCGGAATTCGACTCTTGGCGGTTACGGCTCGGATAAGCCCTTCCCCTCCGCGCGGAATCACGAGGTCGATCGAATCTTCCTGCTCGAGCAACACATCGATCGCTGCGCGATCGGCGGTGGACACGAGCTGGACGGCATCCACCGGCAGGGCCGTCGTCTCCAGGCCTGCGCGGAGCGCTTCGGCGATCGCCCGATTGGAGTGGATCGCTTCCGAGCCACCACGAAGGATGATCGCGTTGCCCGCCTTCACGCACAGCGCCGCGGCATCCGATGTCACGTTGGGCCTGCTCTCGTAGATCATCGCGATCACGCCGAGAGGAATGCGCATGCGACCCACCCTCAGACCGTTCGGCCGAACGTGTTCATCCTCGATTCGCCCGAGAGGATCGGGTTGGTCCGCGATCTCGCGGACGGCCGCGGCGAGCTTCTCGATGCCGGCGCGGTCGAGCTCGAGGCGGTTACGCATGACACCCGTGACGCCGTGCTCGTCGGCCGCCGAAAGATCGAGTGCATTGGCCACGAGAATGTCGGCCGCGTGCTCGTCGATCGCGTCGGCCATCGCTTGTAGGGCCGCTCGCCTTTGCTGGGCACTGGAGCGAACGATCTGGCGGGACGCCCTCCGGGCGGCGCGGGCCATCGTCTCGATAGTCTCCACTACTCTGGGCGACGGCGCAGCGATCACCGTTTCCCTTCCTCTCCTGCCAGTACCATTCGGTCGGGACGCATGACGACATGACCTCGATCCGAGCCCAGAGCGGTCTTCACCTCCAGAGTGTGCAAGCCCCGAATCCTTTCCACGTCACGATCATCGAAACGAACAATGCCGCGTGCCTGCTCGGTGCCGCTCACATCGACCACCGCGACGAGGTCACCACGCTGAAAATGACCGCGTACGCCCACGATTCCGCTAGGAAGCAAGTTCGCCCTCCGACGGATCGCACGGACGGCGCCGTCGTCGACCACGAGCGAGCCCTGAAGGCCTTTTTGCACGGCCATCCAGTGTCGGTGCGCGGCCAGAGGTCTCGCGTCGGCCGAGATGAACGTGCCCGCGGGTTGGCCACGAACGACCGCGGCCAATACATCGGGGTCCGTGCCCGAAGCGATCACGGTCGGGATTCCGTACCGCCCCGCGCGTTCCGCCGCTTCCAGCTTGGTGACCATGCCGCCCTTCGACTCCACGGCCTTCTTCTTGAAGCAGAGCCCCCTGAGTTCCTCGGCGCTCGCGGCATGGGTGATAAGGTGCGCATCCGGGTCGCGATCTGGATCGCCGCTCAACACCCCCGGGACGTCCGTGAGCAGGGCCAGAAGGTTCGCGTCCACCAGCGAGGCGGTCATCGCGGCGAGGTTGTCGTTATCTCCCACGATAATCTCGTCGACGCTTACCGTGTCGTTCTCATTGATAATGGGGACCACACCGGCCTGAAGCAGCGTACCAAGGGCTCGTCTCGTCGCGACGTAGCGCCGGCGATCGGTAAGGCAGTCGTTGGTCAGCAGAATCTGGGCGACCTCGAGGCCGACCTCCTGGAACGCATCCGCCCACATCTTCATGAGGCGACCCTGACCGACCGCCGCCGCGGCCTGCCGGTCCTGAATTCGCGTCGGCGGCGCGGTATGACCGAGGGTGCGGAACCCGGCCGCGACGGCTCCACTGGAGACGATGACGACCTCCGTATTCGGCGCGCCAGCGACCGCGTGCGCGACCGCCGCCATACGGGCGGGATCGAGGACCGTGGTCCCTCCCGTGAGGAGGCGGGTGCCCAGCTTGATCACGACCCGAGGAGTCGTCGACGACGACGCGGGTATCTCCGCGGCCTCCGATCGGTCCAAAAGGTGCGCGACTGAGGAATTATTCATTGGAAATGAATAAAGCATCACTGATCCGGACACCAGTCCTTTGCCCATCGGATCCCCGCCGCGGCAGTTCGTACCGGGGTCTCCCGCTCGGGCCGGGTCTCCCAGCGAGTAGGAGCCTCGCGTTCATCCCACCGGCGTTGCAGATTCCGACGCCGGGCAACCTCCTCGCGTTTCCTTACCGACTCGAAGCCCTTCCCCGCTTCCCGACATTACAACGAACCCGTGAGTTTTCCTCTCGTCGTGCTGGCCGCCGGCCTGTCCACTCGCTACGGCCGCCTCAAGCAGTTGGACCCCCTCGGCCCGCGCGGGGAAGCGATCATGGATTTCAATGTCTTCGATGCTGCTCGAAGCGGGTTCGGCAGCGTCACCTTCGTCGTTCGTCGGGAGATCCTCGATGCTGTCCGGACGCACGTCGACGACGTCCTCGGAGGCACCTTCGAAACGAACTTCGTCTGCCAGGAACTCGACCAACTTCCGGACGGTTTTCGTGCGCCGCCGGATCGCGTCAAGCCGTGGGGTACAGCGCATGCCGTGCTGTGCGCGGCGGATTCCCTAGAGGGACCGTTCGCCGTTTGCAACGCGGACGACCTCTATGGCCCGGAGGCGTTTCGCCTATTGCACGATCAGATGACGGACGACGGGCGCACCACGCAGGCAGCGCTGGTCGGATACACCCTCGAGAATACCCTCTCCGGCGCGGGAGGGGTGGCACGAGGGGTCTGCGTCCTCGGGAAAGACGATCTGCTCGAGCGAGTCACCGAGGTCCAGAACATTCGACGGAGCGATGGGTGGGTTACAGGCATCGCGACGGACGGGGCGCCTGTCGAGCTCACCGGCCAAGAGATCGTCTCCATGAACCTCTGGGGCTTCAGTCCGTCGGTCATCGATCTCCTGAGACGCCAGTTCCAACGCTTCCTTCACTACTGGGGCTCGGACACGCAGCAGGAGTGCTTCTTGTCCACAACGGTCAGCGCTCAGATCGAATTGGAGGCCACACGAGTGACGGTCCTCCAGGCGCCCGATACATGGTTCGGCATCACCCACGCTGCGGACCGAGCCCGGTCCGAGGCGATCCTGAGAGAGCGCGTCGCGTCGGGCTCCTACCCGGCCCGGCTCGCGGATGCCCTCGCCCGCCTTGGCTGAGTCATCATGCAACTGACCGCACTCGATTGGACCGTCATGGGCGCTTACGCGGTCCTCGCGGTGTCGCTCGGCCTCTACTTCGCGCGGCGGGCAGGCAAGGAAACCGGCGAGTTCTTTCTCGGCGGTCGGTCGATGCCGTGGTGGCTCCTCGGCACGTCCATGGTGGCGACGACGTTCTCGACCGACACACCCAACCTCGTAACGGACCTGGTACGAACAGGCGGCGTCAGCCAGAACTGGATCTGGTGGGCCTTTGTGATCACCGGCATGTGCACGGTGTTCTTCTACGCGAAGCTCTGGCGCCGATCCGGTATCGTGACCGACGTGGGCTTCTACGAACTCCGGTATTCGGGGAAGCCGGCCGCGTTCCTTCGCGGATTCCGGGCCGTGTACCTCGGAGTGTTCTTCAATTGCATGATCATGGCGACGGTAACGCTTGCTGCCATCAAGATCGGCGGGGTGATGCTGGGCGCCTCCAAGTACGAGGTCGTGCTGATCGCCGGTAGCCTCACGGCGCTGTACTCGGCCACGTCGGGGTTGTGGGGGGTCGTCGTGACCGACCTTCTGTTGTTCGCGATCGCCATGGTCGGGTCGGTCGCCGCCGCGTGGTACGCAGTCGCGCAGCCGGAGGTCGGCGGCATGGTCGGGCTCTTCAGCCACCCGGCTCTAGAAGGGAAGCTAGGCCTCCTTCCGGACTTCACGGATTGGAAAACCGCCTCCACCGTGTTCATCATCCCCATTGCGGTGCAGTGGTGGAGCACGTGGTATCCTGGCGCTGAGCCGGGCGGCGGTGGGTACGTCGCTCAACGCATGCTCGCTGCGAAGGATGAGAGCCACGCCATGAAGGCGACACTCTGGTTCAACATCGCTCACTATGCCCTTCGACCTTGGCCGTGGATCCTCGTGGCCCTCGCGTCACTGATCGTCTACCCAACGCTCGAATCGATCCAAGTCGCCTTCCCGCATGTCGACCCGTCCATCGTGCGACACGATCTCGCCTATCCGGCGATGCTGGTCTTCTTGCCGTCGGGCCTGCTCGGGTTGGTCCTCGCCTCCCTCGCGGCGGCGTACATGTCGACCATCAGCACACATCTCAACTGGGGTGCGTCCTATATCGTCGACGACGTCTATCGACGCTTCATCGCGAACGACCGGGACGAGCGTCATTACGTCACGGTCGGTCGCTGGGCGACGGTCGGCCTGATCACGCTCGCGGGTGCACTGTCCCTCTGGCTCGAGAACGCGCTCCAGGCCTTCCAGATTCTGTTACAGATCGGCGCGGGCACCGGGCTCGTCTTCCTGCTGCGATGGTTCTGGTGGCGGATCAACGCCTGGAGTGAGCTATCGGCGATGGTCCTGTCGTTCGTGATCGCGATCTACTTCCAATTCGGGCACGAGGCGCTCGGCTTCGCCGCCATAGACCCGTCGGTTCAGCTCATCGCCGCCGTCGTCCTGACCACGGTTGGATGGCTGACCGTCACGTTCCTCACGGCTCCAGCCGACGCCGAGACTCTCCGCTCCTTCCACGCTCTGATCCGGCCCATGGGCAGTGGCTGGAAGGGGGCGGGCCTCGACCTGCCGGACCAGCTCGAAGGCGACAGCGTTTCTGCCGCTTTCCTGGCCTGGTTCCTGGGCTGCACCGTCGTGTACGGCGGGATTTTCGGGACCGGTTATGTCCTCTACGGCAGAAACCTGCTGGCCATGGTGTGCTGGGCCGCAGCAGGGATCGCCGCGGTGGCCTTGCTCAAGACGTTGCCGCGGGTCGGAATTCGATAGGCGATCAGGCTCGCGCCTCCGCGACCCACCAGTACCGAAACGCGATCGGAAGAAGCTTGATCAGCAGAGCCGCGAAAAACAGCAAAGCGACGAAGCCTGTCGCCGAGAACGCGACCCCGTTCCACGCCGACAGCCACGTCGGCCCAACGTAGACCTCGTCCGGCCCGAAGCCTGCGCGGGACACCCCCGTGATGACTCCGGAAACGTGCAGCCATCCCACCAGTGCGGCCACCGACAGGTTCAAGCCGACGACGATCCGCCGCATACCTGACGTGTGCAATACAAGGGAGCCACCCGGCCCTTCCCGACCTGCTATGTGCTCACCGAGGATCCAGATGATGGCACCGACCAGGACCATCGTGTCGATCCCGATGGTCGCGCCCATGGCGTGACCCGTCACGGCATACGTGCCATGGATGATCGCGTTCAGGGGCGGGATCGATATGAGAATCGCCGACAGCAGAATGAAGACCGACCAGTACTTCGAGGCCGCGAACGAACCTCGCGCCGCGCAGAACTCCCTGGCTTCCGACTTGCGGACCAGTACCCACAGGTCATAGGTCGCCCGGCACAGAATCGAAATCTCCATCATGCTCACAACGAAGGAGATCCACTTCACCAGATGATCCTGCGGGAGGTGGTATGTGTGATGGGCGAAGTTCGTGAAGGAGTTGAGCAGCCCTACCGAGAAGAGTCCGTACGCCACTTTGGAATGCCCGTACGTCGGGTCCCGGCTGATCCGCTCGCCGATGTAGATCACCGCGCCGTAGACGAACAGGTTGAACGAACCAACCAGCGTGCCCGTGGCCTTCCATTGCACCTGAAGATCTTGTAGCGGACTCTCGAAGATACCCGGCAGCAAATAGAGGTGCTGCTCGACGAAGGTGACGACGAAGAAGAGCATTCCTACGCCCCACATCGTCACGTACAACGGCCGTTCGAAGAAGCCCGGTCCGGCGATCCGGAAGAACGTCCACAGGTAGCACAACCAGCCGAGAAGGATCAGCGCGCTGAAGGCGGGATGGAAACCAACGTACTCCCGACCTGACCCGATGCCGAGCGCCAGCGTCACGAGGATGCCTAGCCCCGCTACGGCCCACGAAAGCACCTGCACGCGAAGACGCCAGCGGTCCCCCGATGTGGCTTTGCCGCCGTAGTCCTGGAGCCACCGGTGCACCACGGCCACGCCACCCAGGAAGATCCACGCGGAGGCGAACGCCGTATGGATCGGTCTGAGCTGCCTCAAATCCATTCCCACCGATTGGAAGGCGGGGGCAAGGGCCGGAATCGAGTACAGGGCGCCCAGAATGCCGCCGACCAGGGTCACCACGATCGCGATCAGCCCACCACGTATGAACATGATCGTGGCGAACTGGCGAACAGGATCACCCTGCTCGAACGGAAGCCATAGGCCTCCGGACCGAGTGGTGTCGCTCATCGGAACTCCCACCATGGTAGTCGGGACCAATCGACCCCTCGCTCACGCTGCCTCCGTTCGACCTCCCCGACGAGACCGGAGCGATTCTCCCGGAGCCAGTGCAAGTAAGCGATCATCTCGTCCTTCTGACCGTCGCTGAGTACCGGCGCCGGAGGCGGCATTCCGAGGAGGGGCCTGCCCTCGCTGAGAACCGTCCGCAAACCAGCGTCGTCGACCCGGTCGACCGCTGTCGACAGGTCCGGCGCGCCGACGATCGACCTCTGGAACGGGAAGTGGCAGGCCGAGCAGATCCCAGACCGGAAGGTCTCGAAGCCGGCTCTCGCATCGGCCGGAAGATTCCCGGCCACAACGGCCGCCTCGAAAGCTGCCTGCGGACTGGTCCCCGATGCGGGGTCCCCCAGCCGAAGCTGTCCTCGGCCCACATCGGGTCGGTCGATCTCCTCGAGAAAGGCCCGAAGGAACGCGATCTCCCGGGCGTCGTACCGGTAGGAGGGCATCTGACCACTCCCGACCGTAAGAAGCGAAGCGAGCCGCGTCTCGTCGACGCGGCTCGCAGCATTCGTCAGGTCGGGTCCCAGGAATCCACCCTGCCCCCAGAGTTGGTGACAGACCTGACACGAACCGTCGTGGAAGAGCTTGCGGCCTTGCACAGCGTCTTCCGAAAGCCGGATATCGACGTCATCGGAATAGACGAGCCCGCTCTGAATCACGTAGGACGCGACCAGAACAGCGAGCAAGATCTTTTTCGACGTGGGTGCGAACATCAACCAGGGCGCTGCAGGGGAGACGAGGTCCTACGGAGTGCTGAAGATTGTCCTTCCGGCAGGTCCGTCAACCCGCCCGCGCCGTGGATGACCAACAACGGTCGCTAGGCACGGAAACGATCGAAGCTCGCTCCGGCCGACGGGACAGCTACGAACAGTCGATCGTCGATCCGATCCGCCATTCCTCTGCGCTCGTAGTAGTCCGCTACCAGCGTCTCGAGGACTCCCCCCACCGTCCAGCGATCGGCAAGCGCCACAATGAAGCCTCCGAATCCCGCACCGGTGAGGCGCGCACCGGCCGCTCCACCCTCTCGTGCGACGGCCACCAGTTCATCGAGTTCAGCCGAACTCACGTGGAAATCGGAACGGAGGCTCGCGTGCGACGCGTCCATGAGAGCGCCGAAGCCCGTGACATCGGCGGCAAAAACCCGATCCACGGCTTCTTCAACGCGATCGGCCTCGGTCACCACATGGCGGAAACGGCGCAGGAGATTTCCCTGAAGCACCTGCCCGGCCGCCTCAACGAGTGTGTCGGCGTTCACCGCCTTCACCAACTCCGGGTACCGGATGCACAGCTTGTCGGTGATGTTGGCCGTGGCAACGTACCCTGTCACGATCCGAAGAGCCTCTTCACATTCCTTTCGGCGCAGATTATACGCGGTCTGGGCCGCACCTGATTTTTCCGCCCGCTTACCCGTATCAGCGACGATGAAGCACCAGTCGTCCGGCACGGTGACATGGCGCATGCGGAGCGGGTTGAACGAAATGTGCGCGGCACATCGGTTCTTCGCTCCCAGTGAGATCGTCTGGTCCATGCCGCCACCGCGGGTACCCACGTAACGCTCCGCGTCGGCCATCACCGGAGAAAACTCCCGCACCTCCGTCGAGACCTCGTTGATGTGCGCGAGCGCGAGCCCCACGACGTTGACGAGGGCCGACGAGGACGAGAGTCCGGAAG
Source organism: Gemmatimonadota bacterium (assembly GCA_027623325.1). Taxonomy (GTDB): domain Bacteria; phylum Gemmatimonadota; class Gemmatimonadetes; order Longimicrobiales; family Gaopeijiaceae; genus UBA2589. The sequence continues at coordinate 48,270 of JAQBXY010000014.1, read as the reverse complement.
CCACGGGAAGGTCGGACGACAGAACACCCTCGAAACCACGCCATATGGCGAAGCGCCGCGCCAGCTCGTTGGCCGGAGCCTTCACGTAGTTGCCCCATGAGCCCTTCACGTAAGGCGGGATGGCAGGCTCGATCTCGAACTCGACGGTGGGGAAGTCGGGACTGACATTGTGAAGCACCACCCGGCCGTCGTCTCTGGGACGCAGGGCGATGCGAACGGCCCGCTGCAGAGCCATGGGAAAGACCGGCAAGTCGTTGTAGTCGATGTGCTCGCCGATGAGGTTCACGCGCCCGGGTGCACGCGCGACATACGTCGGAGGCGCTCCGAATAGTGCCTCGAACGCCTCAGAGACGTCTCTCAGCGTTCGTCTCCCATCACCCGCCGCCTACCCCCTCAGAAACTCGAGGCGCGGCCATTGTGCCCACCTGCCCCTCGTGAAATCCGGAACGTCCACCGGCCTCGACCGGTTCGCGACGGACCACTCGGTAAGCGGGCAGATCACGGACTGTACCGCCGCATCGTAGACGTTGAAATCGGTGGGCTTCCCCTCGCGGAGGGCCTTCACGAGCTGGTAGTCCTCGATGAAATCCATGCCGCCATGCCCCGCGCCAGCGGAACGCTCTTCGAGGTCGGTCCAGACCGGATGATCGAACTCGTCGCGTCGCTCGAGCCAGTCCTCCCAGCGATGCTCGGGGCTCATCCCTTCGACGTACACCCGATTCGGGTATCCCTGGAAAATGCCGCGCGTGCCCTGAACCGCATGGATTCGCGAGTAGGGTCGGGGAAGATTCGTGTCGTGGCTCACATAGATGGTCTTACCCTGGACGGTCTTGATCATCGTGGTGTTCACATCCCCCTGCACGTAGCGCTCTGCGCGTTTGACATGTCCCTCTGGATAGTGCTCGCGAGCCCAGTCATGAAGTCCGAGCGCGGGCGAACTCATCGACACCAGATAGTCGAAGCGGTCGCCTCGGTTGATATCCATGACGTTGGAAACCGGAGCCAGGCCGTGCGTCGGGTAGAAGTTGCCGTTCCGGGCCATCGCGTGGGCTCGCCGCCACAGCCCCTCGTTGCGATCCTCGAACTTGATGCCTCTGAGGTCGTGGAGGTACCCGCACTCGGCATGGACGATGTCACCGAAGAGCCCCTGCCGCGCCATGTTGAAGACCATCATTTCGGGACGGTCGTAGTTGCAGTTTTCCATCATGACGCAGTGCTTCGAGTACTTCTCCGCAGCTTCCACCAGCCTCCAGCAATCCTCCACGCGATAGGCCGCAGGCACCTCGGTCGCAGCGTGTTTCCCGTTCTCCATCGCCGCCAGGCAAACCGGTACGTGCCATTCCCAGGGAGTCGCCGTAAAGACGAGGTCGAGGTCCTCTTCTTCGCACATCCGAACGAAATCGGTGTCGCCCCGGGTGTAGAGCGCGGGCCGCCGCCGGCCGTCCTGCTCCACCCAGTCCGCCACTTCGCGGGCGCGCGCTTCATGGACATCCCCGATCGCTACGATCTCGACACCCTCGATGCCCAAGAAATTCCTGACGTGCGAGCCACCCTGAAGTCCGACTCCGACGAACCCGACGCGTACAACGTCGATGGGGTCCGCCGACAACAACGTCTCCGGAGCGGGTCCAAGACTCGGGCGCTCCTGGAGTAGCGCGACCTCTTCGGCAGAGAGGCCGGCGAGCCCCCCTGCGACACCCAAACCCAATCCTGCTGCGCCGAGCTTCAGCAGATCTCGACGATCGATAAAGGTCGGAGAAGAATCGTGGGTTTCGCTCATGATCGCGTTCTGGCTGGGGTGACGTGAAGCAACAACGTGCCGCTCCGCGGCGCTCGGCTCAAGGGACCGTTCCCTTGTGGTTCGTGGATCGCCCTCTGATGTTGCTCAATCTGTACCGTGAAACTCGCCGGAGAAGCCGCATTGGAAATCGACGACTCGGTCATGCGAAGGAGCAACGCGCTTCATGGCATGATGCAGTTCGCGCGGGCGATCGTCGCGGACGGGCACGTTTCAGAGAGCGAGGCGAAAGGGTTCCAGGCCTGGATCGAAGCCAACCCCGACGTGATCGGCATCCAAGCGGTCGACGAAATCATCGGCATCCTCACGAACTTCTTCAGTGACGGAAAGCTTTCCGACACGGAGCGGCAGAAGTTGATCGGCGTCCTGGAGCGTTTCGGGGGCTGAACCTCAGGACAGCCCTAGAGTCCGCGCCGCGTTGCTCGCCAACTCCGCACACACGAGGGCGCCGAAGAGCGTGGGGACGCGCGATACGGCCCACACTGCGTAGACGCCGAACATCGTCGGCAGTCGGCCCGCGACCTACCTCCGAATGGGAGCGGACGTTAGAAGTCTCGGTGCGACCGCGTTGCGGTCGGTGGCACGGGCGTCAGCGATCCAGGAGTTTGGGGGGCTCCTTCGAGTCCTTGACCCCAAGAGCGACTCCCGTCCCGACCCCGGCGCCGATCGCGATCGCCGTGCCCGCGCCGACGATCGGGAGAATGGCCACCACAGGGGCGGCCACGATCATCGCCCCGACCCCGGCCCAGAGTCCCAGCGCAGGCTTTTCGACCAGTGCCGTGTAGCGAAGCCGCTGGCCTACGAAGTCCCTGGCCTTGATATGACCGAAGACGCCCGATACGCCGGCAATGCCGGCCGCAATCAAAGCGAACATGATATCCCCCGAATAGATGGGTCGTCCCGAGCCGAGGACCAAAGTAGAGGTCCGGCCTCTTCCACACTACGGAGGAGACGTGGTTCCGGTTCCGGTCGGTTGACCGACGGGACGATCAACGATCACGCCGACGGCCGACAAGAGTCGCCTCGCATGGTCCGGGACGTCCTCGAGAACCACCTCGTAGCCGGCACCCGATCCCTGGTTGATCATCTCGTGGAGGGTGTAGGCACCCGACAGATCGATCCGGCCCAACCCGCCGCAACGAATCACGACCCGCGTGACGTCGGGTTCGTCGGCGACCTGGGCCAGGATCTGATCCTCGAGGGCCGGCGCGGAACCGAACCACAGCACACCGCTCAACTCGACGACAAGGGTGTCGTCGACCCGCTTCGACGTCACATGAGGCTTCAACTCCCGCCATAGATGGACCGCAGCCGACATGGCGATCCCGAGGAGGATCGCCTGGTCGACCTGCGGCGAGAGGATGAGGGTCGCCGCGAACGTGCCCCAACCGACGAGCGCCTGTGGCGGCGAGATCCTCCAGATCCTCCAGAGGTCCTGAGGCCGGATGAGTTTTGAAATCGCCGTCACGACGATGCCCGCGAGGACCGCCTTGGGCAGCGGACTGAGCACATCCGCAAATGGCAGGAAGCAGAGCACGGCGACGCCCGTCACGAGTCCGCTCCAACGACTTCGGGCACCGGCTAGACGGTTCAAGCTCGTGCGAGACAGCGAACCACCCACCGGCAAGCCGCCGGTGAAGGCGGCCACTACACACGCCATGCCCTTGCTCAAAAATTCTCGATCGGCCACCCAGCGCTGTCGGTCCTGCGACGCAAGGAGACGCGAAATCGACACGCCCTCGGCAAAGCCTATGACGGAAATGACCAAGCCCGGCACGATGAGCGAGGGGAGTCGCGCCCAAGGCAGATCGGCCGAAAACGGTGGCAGGCCGCTTGGGATCGCGCCCACGGTCGGTCCTGTGTACCCGGTCATCACCGAGTATGCGACCCCGACGGCCGAGGCGAGGAGGACGCCCGGAACGAGAGGGTGGATTCGGCCCGCGACTACTACGGTGACGATCGTGAACGCGGACAACCCTATGGCCGCCACTCCCCACGATTCCCGGTGCGCCAGCGCCCACCAGGCACGTTGCAGCACGCCCTCGTCCGCCGGCGCCGCGCTTCCCAGCAGACCGGGTACCTGCGACGCAAAAATCAGAATCGCGGCCGCAGAGAGAAAGCCCCGCATCATCGAATGGGACATCAGGTATACGAGCCATCCGGCCTTGAACCAACCTACCGCAAAACGCACTAGGCCGACGATCAGGGCCAAGAGGGCCGCCAGAGCTGCGAATTCTGCGGTTCCTACCGGTGCCAACGGAACCAACGCACTGAACGTGAGGAGGCCGGTCAGGGCCACGGGGCCCGTCGACAGATACGGCGACGAAGCGAGGAACGCCGCAGCGATCAGCGGCAGTGTGGCCGCATAAAGCCCATGATGGGGCGGGAGGCCCGCCAGCTCGGCGTACGCCATCGATTGCGGAATCAGGACCAGTGCGACGCTCAGGCCAGCCAGGACGTCGGGGAGCGACATCCGTCCGGGCGGATCGGCTCTCATGGGCGTCACCCCTCTTCCACTCCGATCCCGACCGGCGCTTCACTCGCGTCGCGTAAGTGAGTGGCCCCCTGCTCGGCGAGTTCCTCCAGGAGGGCGGCTGCCCGCATCGCCCGGTCGTGACAGAACGTTGCCGCCGGCCCGAGCCAATCACTGCGCCCGGCATGCGCGGCTCCCTGTCGACGGGCCTCCGCGGCGAGCGCTCCCAGAACGGAGATCGGGTCTTGGGCAAGGAGGTGTTCGAGGGCGTACCGTCGCTCCCCCGCTCTCAAGCCGAGGTCGAGGGCACCCGCGATTCGGGCCAGATCAGCCCGAGTCAGGATCATGCCCGCCCGGACCGGCGCCAATAGCCCTGAGAACCACGCGTCCCCGCCCTCGGTCCGCGGATCGGGAAGGTCGTCCGAAAGGCGAAGGTGTAGCGGCAATGGAGCGGAGGCATCCGACCCGAACGATCGGGCCTCAGAGAGGAGGACCTCGTAGAGGAGCGAGGCCCAGGCTGCGTAGGCCCCGCTCGCCAGTTCCTGGACACGCGCGAGAAATGCGAAAACCCACGGTGCGAGGTGTTCGTTCAAGAGCGCGTGGCGACTCTCGCGCACCAGGGCCCGCTCCGCCCCGTCTACGTCGTGCTCGCGTTGCCCGAGGCTGGCGTACAAGCCCAGCAGTGCCGCAAGATGGTCCGGCTCGGCAGGGGGTACGTGGCCCAGAGCCGTCCAGAAGCCGGCGACGCGATCGCGGGCCTCCCCCCCCATCATCCCCTCGGACCCGACGTGAACAGACGCGTAGGGATAGAGTTGAAACAGGAAGACGTCGGAGTATTCAGACGCGGTCGGCGGCGCGCCGAGGTCCAGCAGTTGTGTGAGTCGTCCCTGCTCCTCGCCTGGCGGCTCGGCGATCACGGCCAGACTGCGTATCAGCTCAAGGGGGGCGTCGTCAGGCACCAACCGGCTCACGGTCGGGAAGATCGTAGGCGGCGCGCTCGGGCCGAACCGGGCGCAGCATCCAGAAGGGGCGCCGGGTGCCATCGGGCGAATGCTCGTCGGCGGATCGCGTCGTCGCCAGCCATCGCTCGTAGGCCGCGCGTGACTTGGCCGTATCGACGGATACATCACCAAAGGAGTCGGTTGGCTCGGCCTTCTTTACTCGAACGGCCTGATGCCAGCAGTGCATCCCCGAAATCGGATCGGGGTGCACGGCATGCGTCAGATTCTGATGGACACCCACGTCCGTCCACCAGACCCGCAGCGTATCCGGATCCGAAGAAGCGAACGGACCGCCACCCTTCTTCCGGGTGAGGTCCCAGGTCGAATCGGCCTGGTCCAACGCCACGGTCATCATTCCGATTCTCTGCCCCTCGTGTCCCTCCGGCTTCCACCGCCCCATGTGATGGCTACAGGCGACGACTCCAGGGCGAATACCCTCCGTGATCCATGTCTTGAGAACGAAGTGCCCGATCTCGGTCTCGACGCGCACGAGGTCTCCCGTCTTCGCAACACCCACCCGAGCGGCGTCCGACGGATGAATCCAAAGCGGATTCGTGTGGGCGATTTCGTCGAGCCACTTCGCATTTGCGCTGCGTGTGTGGATCTGTACCGGGACGCGGAACGTCGAAATGAGAGGCATCTGGTCGGCGTCCAGATTCTGCCGATGGATGTGGCTCCGGATGTAGGTCGGGATCGCGAGCTCGGGCCAGCCCCACTCGTGGAGCGTCGGGGACCAGAACTCGAGCTTTCCGGACGGCGTCGGCCAACCCCTGAGGACCTCCCCGTTCACCCGCACACCGACTCGGCGACGGCCCTGCTCATCCGGGTCGATCTTGGTGCCTCCCGGCGCCTTCGGGCTCGGGGGAACGGGCGCGCGTGTGTAGACACGATCCGCTCCGTCGACGTGAACGTCCTCGAGTTCTTCCTCGGGGATCCGCTGTTCGTATACCCGCCCGATCTTGCTGGCGACCTCGAACGCACCGACGCGACGCATGTACTCGAGCGGGCTGATCCCCTCCGCGGCAGCCGCCGCCGGAAGACCGGGCACCGAATTCTCGAAGATCCACCCATAGTACTCGTCGACGGTCATCTTCTCCCCCGGATTCTTCACGGATTCGAAGAACTGACGAATGCCCAGTGTTCCGTCGGGGTCGATACGCCACGTCAACTCGATCCAGAACTCGTTCTCTTCCCAGACCTCACCCGGATTCACCTGCCGCGTGTCCGTGATGCGTTCACCGAGACGCTCCCGGGCCGTTCGAAGAACCGGTTGCCGGAAGCCGAGCCACTGGCCGTCGTACTGTTCGTAGGACGTCAGATCGTGTCGCTCGGACGAGTGCCCCATCGGTAGCACGTAGTCCGCGAAGTAGGCGGTTTCATTCCAGGTGGGGGTCATCGCGATGTGCTGGCCGATCCTCTTCGGATCCGTCAGCATCTCGATCCAACTGAAGCCGTCCGGGTTGGTCCACACCGGATTGTAGACTCTGGTAAAGTAGACGTCGACGAAGGCGTCCTGGTCGCGCATCAGATGCGGCATCAGGAACGACATCTCCATTAACGCAAGCGGGTACTCGCGGGGCCAAAGCACCTCGTTCCAGCGCTTCGGATGCTGATGCGGTAGCCGAGGCGGCTTGGGCGTGAACTTGTTCCACGAGTTCGGGAAGGTCCCCCCTTCGGTCGCGATCGCTCCGAGAAGGGCGTTCAGGAGCAGCAGCGTTCGCGCCACTTGCCATCCACCCAGGTTGCCAGAACCCGCGCTGCGCCAATTGTGAGTGGCGAGTCGTGTGCCTGCAGTCGAGATGGTCTCGGCCATCGTCTGCAAAGCGGCGGCGGACAGGCCGGACTCCTCCGCAGCGAAGTCGAAGGTGTACTCGGAGTAGGTGTCTCGGAGCAGCTCCTCGAAGCGTTCGAACCCACCGTTCGGCTCTCCGTGAATTCGGTCTAGGTATTCCTGCCAGTTCCACCATCGACGAACAAACTCACGATCGTATTTGCCTTCCTGGATCATCCAATTGGCGACCGCCAGAAAAATAGCCGCCTCGGAGCCGGGGTACGGCGATAGCCATTGGTCAGCGTGTGTCGACGTGTTCGAAAGCCGGGTGTCGAGAACGATGAGCTTCGCCCCGTTCTTCTTTCCCTCGATGATGCGCTGGGCGTGGGGGTTGAAGTAGTGACCCGTCTCGAGGTGACTACTCACAAGGACGATCACCTTCGCGTTGGCATGGTCGGGGCTGGGGCGGTCCATCCCCATCCACCAATGGTACCCAGCGCGGGCGCCGCTCGAGCACACGTTGGTGTGCGAGTTATGCCCGTCGACACCCCACGCCGCCAGCATGCGTTCGGTATACCCGTCTTCGCCCGGGCGTCCAACGTGGTACATGACCTGCTCGTGCCGTTCGTCCTGCATGCACTTTCGAATTCGCCCAGCGATGTCGTCGAGCGCGTCATCCCAACTCACTCTCTCCCACTTCCCTTCGCCCCGCTCCCCCGCCCGCTTCAGCGGAAACAAGATCCGATCGGGGTCGGTGATCTGGTTGATCGTAGCCGGACCCTTCGCGCAGTTCCGACCGCGCGAACCCGGGTGCTCTGGGTTCCCCTCGAACTTGCGCACCTGCAGCGTGTCGCGATCCACATAGGCCAGAAGCCCGCACGCAGACTCGCAGTTGAAGCATGTGGTAGGAACGAGCATGTACCGCTTCTCAACCCGCTTCGGCCAGGACTTCGAGTCCAACTCCACCCAGTCGTTCCACCGCTCCCGCGGGGGAAACGCCGCCAGATGAATCCGACTGGCGCCCGGGTAAAACGTCTCCCCGCGAGCCTCGACCTGGTCTCGCGCGGCTGAGACCCGGGCGTTGAGTTCTTTGTGGTTCATGCGAGTGGCACCGATTGGCCCGCCTGGACGAAGGCGTGCTCGTATAAGAAGAGTCCGCCGAGCCCGGCGAGGGCAGCGATGACCGGGGTCGCCGCGGCAAAGACGAGGCCCAGAACCGCGAGCGGAATCGATACCCAGAAGAAGTGCGCGTAGGCACCCCGGGTCATCGCGCGGGCGGCGAGCGTGGCGTGCTCCGTCGGATGGCCCATCGAAGCCTCACCGAGCACCAGAACGAGGTGTGCCAGAAGCGCGAGACGGAAGGTGACGACCACCGCCACCTCGGGTCCGGGGCCACGATTCAGCACGAGCAGGACCGCGGCACCCGCGACGATCGCCTGCACCAGAAGGTGAGCCGGCAGGAGGGGGCTTTGCCACAGATCGCGGGCCTTGGCCTGAGCGAACAAGTATGCGGTGTACACGGCGGTCATGGCCGCCAAGGGTCCCCCGGCCCATCCAAGCACCGGGGTGAGATCTGCCCGGCCCAAGAACGTGGCAGCGAGATGCACCGCCAGGACGCCCCCGTAGGCCGTGATGATGAAGCCGCCGCGTACGAGCCAACTCCGCCACTGTGGCTTTAGCAAGACCATCCAGAACCGCTCGGGATGCTCGAGGTCCCAGACGAGGAGCCCCCCGGTTACCGCGAGGCCGATCATGGCCACCAGGGGCGCGTGCAGCCCCCAGGTCATGGAGGTGAAGGGCGCAAGGCCCAAGGCACCAAGGAGGAGGGGCACGAGGTACGCGCCAGCGGCGATGGACTTCGTGAACGTGTAGGCGCTCACCCGCCAGTCCCACGGCGCTCGGTGCAGGACGTCATAGCTGAGGACGGCGGCGGCTGAGCTGTTCCCATGGCCAGGATGTCCGGAGTGAACCTGGTGCGACACGTTGCCCTGCTCGCTCCACATGAACAGTCCACCGTCCGGTCGGCGCGCAGCCAGCGGATCGAGCGTGACCTGATCCGCGCCCTTGTAGAAGACCTTCGGTCGGGTCCCCTTCTCGGGCCGACGAACCGCGACGGCGTCCCTATGAATGATCTCGCTCACGGCCGACAAGGGATCATTCATGTCCCCGACCAACAGAGCCTGAGTCGGACACACGACGACACACGCGGGTTCAAGACCGACGTCGAGCCGGTGGGCGCAGAAGTTGCACTTCTCAGCCGACTTGTCTTCGGGATTGATAAAGATGGCGTCGTACGGGCAGGCCGCGATGCACGCCTTGCACCCGATACAAATCGACTTGTCGAAGTCGACGATTCCGTCGGGGCGGCGGTGCATGGCCGCGGTCGGACACGCGGTAACACATGGGGCCTCCTCACACTGGTTGCACCGTGTGACCTGAAACGACCTGCGCGTTTGCGGAAAGTGCCCGACGTCGACGTATTTGACGTACGTGCGCGTGACGGAGAGCGGAACCTCGTTCTCCGACTTGCATGCCGTGGTGCAGGCGTGACACCCGATACACCGGGTGTGGTCGATGACCTTCGCCCAAAGCAGGGGGCTCGTCGTGGGCGTCGCGCTCGTTGGGGGCATTCGCGGAGGGTGGGAGACGAGAGTCAGGACCGAGCCAAGCTACGCTACCGGGCAGCCAAGTTCCACCGCTCAACCAGCAACCGCTCGGCTCGGTCTAGTTTGCTACGGCTCCCAGAAGACCGTCCCAGACCCAGGAACGAACGTTGGAGCCCTCTCGCGGCCCAAGGCCTCCGGCCTCCAGGGCGCCCGATAGGAGACTCAGCACCTGATCGAGCAGCAGTTGTGAGTCGGCGTCTCTCCCGGAGACACCACGCCCTAAGGAACCTCTGCCGCCCGACGTACCGGTCGCATCGAAGATGAACAGCCCTTCCGCTTCGACGAGCGCGTTGTGACTCTGGATCGCCGCCGTCGCCAGCGCTTCGACCCGATCGTAGTGTGCGCTCCGCAGCGCAGCGCCCGACGAGAAGTTGGCCAACGCGGCGTTGAGCCGTGTGACGCGCACCTCTCCGTCCACCGCCGCATCATCGAGCGCGGCCTCATACGCCGTCGCATATCGACGTTCGTCGCCCGCCCGCACACTTCGAATCGTGGCCAGGTAACTCTGCCAAACGTCGGCCACCTCTGGGTTATCGGATGGAAAGGAGATGTACGCACCTCCTGGCCACTGTGCAGGGATCGGAGGCAAGTCGCGCAACAGATTCTGGGTAGAGGTCAAGAAACGTTCGCGCGCACGCTCCCGAACGGCCGATTCCGTACTCGCGATAACCGGTTCCCGAACGGGCGGCGGTGTGGTCGTCGGCGGCGGTGAGGTCGTCGTCGGGGTGGTCCTTGGGGTCGGCCTCGGAGCCACGACCGTCCGGACCGTATCGACAGGATCCTCCCCCGCCGGCGGCCTGCCTTCCGAGGTTGCCGAGACGAACTGCACACCAAAGTACGCAGCGGCACCGATGCCTACGATTCCAATCAGGCCTGCCACGAACTTGCCGAGAGACCCCCTCTTCTGGGGAGGACGACGCGGGCTCTCGGTCTCGGGCCTGGGGCGCGACTCCTCTTCTCGGCGGGGGGGCGCGAACTCTCGGGACGCGGGTCCGGTCGTCGCGGCGCGGGGCGCGAGTCGGGTCGCTGCACCGCGGGACGCGTCACCGGCATCTGCACGGAAGGTGCGGGGGGCGCATCCTCCATGGTGAAACCCGTGATCCCGGTACGGTCCGGTGCAGCAAAGTCGATGTCGCTTCGCCGCTCTGCATCCATACGTTTGACGAACGCGGCCTTCTCCGCCTCCGGAGTCATCATCTCCGAGGCCGGCGCGAGTTCGAGGCCGAATGCATCGCCTTCGGAAAGTTTGGGCGCGTCTTCCGGCGGCGCCTCCGCCGCCTTGGCCGCTGCTTCAGCGGCTTCCGCAGCCTCTTCCTTCGCGTACTCGATCTCCAGGACAAGCGGGTGCGTGCGCGCAGGAGACCACGAACCGGAATCACCGTCGTAGACGAGGTCGTTCATGGAAAGGTCGCCCGAGCGCACGAAGTCCTCGAACATCTCGTGCGTTGCGAACGACAGTTCCTGTCCCGCGGACGTGCGGATGCGGAAGCGCACCGTCATATAACGTCACCCTTGTTCCGGTCGATCGCCGAAGCGCAAAACGTATGTTTCCTCCGGCGCCAGACAACCTAGGGCGCTCGCAACGCCCCAATCAAGGGTAGATCAGTCCGCCCGCAGAGCTTCAGCCGGCTCCACGCGTGACGCGCGCCAGGCGGGGATCGCACACGCCAGGAGCTCCACGGCCGCTAATACCCCGCCGGCTCCGAACAGAGCGACCGGGTCGGACGGCGCGATCTCATACAGCAGGCCCGCGATGAGCCGGTTCGCCAGCGTCGCGGCTCCGAGCCCGAGTGCGAGTCCAACCGCCGTCAGCCTAGCGCCTTGCGCGACGATCATGCCGAGCACCCTACCGGGCTCAGACCCTAGCGCGATCCGCACTCCGATCTCCCGGACACGGCGCGAGACGGCATACGACAGGACTCCGTACATGCCGACCGCCGCAAGGACCGTAGCCAGGCCCGCGAAGATGAGCATGAAGAGGCTCGTGAGTCGAGGACGGGCAACGGCCCGATTGACCAGCTCCTCCATGACTCTCACGCTACCCATCGCCAAGGTCTCGTCGAGTCCAGCCAATTCCAGGCGTACCGTTTCCATGAGCAGCGCCGGGTCGCCCGTCGCGCGCACCGCCACGTGCATCCACGGGAAGAACGTCCCTTTGGCATAGTGGATGTAGATCGTCTCTCTCGCTTCCGTCTCGGGTCCGGTGTTCCTGACGTCCTCGACGACGCCAATGATCTCCCAAGGGGTCTCGTCCACCCAATCCACGACGACCTGCCTTCCCACAGCCGTCTCACCCGGCCAGTACATGTCGGCGAGGCTTCGGTTGACCACAACAGTCTGCGGCGCGTCCGTGCGGTCGCGGTCGTCGAAGAGACGCCCCCGCAACAGGCTGATCCCCATGGCGTCGAAGTAATTTCCGGCGACATTGCGGATATCGGCGGCGCGCCGGTCCGCGGGGTCGGGAGCGGCTCGATCGGCGACCCAATAGCTGTTTGCGGCGCCCTGGCCGTCCATAGGCAGGAAGGTGACGCCGCCAACGGCCTCCACGCCCGGCTTGGCAGCGATCCGCTCGAACAACTCATCGAAGAAGGCGACCTTCGGCGCCGCCGTAGGATACTTCGAACCCGCCAAGTTCACGCGCCCGACGAGGACGTGCTCGGCTTCGATGCCATGATCGACCGCCATGAGGGCGGAGAAGCTCCGGCCGAGGAGTGCCGCGCCCGAGAGCAGTACGACGGATACGGAGACCTCGGCGATCACGAGGCCGTTTCGCACGACGCCCGTGAACCGAGACGGACCGCGCGCCTCGGCACCCAAGGTTCCGGCCGGTGATGTGCGGGCCGCCTGCACCGCAGGCAGAAGCCCGAAGACCAAGGCAGTCCCCACCGTCATCACGACCGCGAAGGCCAGGACGGTTGGATCCACACCCGCACCCTCCACGCGTGGCAGCGCGAATGCGTCGGGCATCGAAGTCGACATCCACCGGGTCGTGACGTGAGCGATCGCTACGCCGAGGCTGGCCCCTCCGCCGGCGAGAAGAAGGCTCTCGGTCAGGAGCTGCCCGGCGAGCGATCCCCCTGTAGCGCCCAGCGAGGTCCGCACCGCCATCTCGCGCTGGCGATCGGTCGCCCGAACCAGGAAAAGGTTGGCCACGTTCGCGCACGCGATCACCAGCAACAGGCCCACGGCCCCGAGCAGGATCCACAGGGCCTGCTGGACGTCGCCGACGATCTCGTCCTTGAGCGGAACGAGCTGTACCGTCCACCCTGCGTTGAACACGGGAAACGCCTCTTGGAGTCCAACCGCGATGGCCTTCAACTCCTGCTCGGCAACACTGAGGGTCGCCCCCGGGGCGAGCCGGCCGACGACCATCAACCATCGGCCCGAATTCGTCTGGTCGCCTTCGTCGTTCGCGTTCGCGGCCCACAGGTCGGTGCCCTCGCCGAACACGACGTAGGACCGGGGGAGCACCCCGACGATGACAACAGAGAGTCCGTTCAACTCGACCGTCTGCCCGACGACGGTGGGGGATGCGGCGAAGCGCTCCCGCCAATAACGATCCGAGATGACCACCTCCGCCTCGGACGCGAGGGTCCGCCCGAGACTCGCCTCCAGCCCGAGTACTTCAAAGAAGTCCGGGGAGGCATACTGGACCATCGCCTCCTCCGGTTCGGCGGCGGCGGTCACGGTCGCCGGCATGGCCATGGAGACGGAGGTCATCTGAGCGAAGGACTCGCTCCCGTCCCGCCACGCCGAGAAGTTCCCGGGGTTGGCCACGTTCTTCTGACGATCGCGGAGCTCGTGCCACTCCCAAATCGCGACGAGCTCGTCCGCCGAATCGTAGGGTAGCGGGTCCAGGAGAACGGTGTTGACCACCGAGAAGATGGCAACGTTCGCCCCGATGCCGAGCGCGATCGTTCCGGCAGCTACGAACGTGAATCCCGGCGCCCGTCTGAAGTGACGCAACGCAAGCCGAACATTCCCCATGAAGCCCTCCATCCCCCGCCCTCCGCTTCTCGGCAGATCGAGGGAGCGAACGCCCCCCCAGGAATAGTGCGCGGCAAGCTTGAGCGCTTCCCAGGCGTACCACCGGCGCGCGGTACCTGAAGTGACCCGCCCGAGCATCTCTCGGAACTCCTGGTCCAGGTCCGCTTTGACGCTCGTGCCGATGGTGCCGCTCGGCAGGACGCGGGCAAGGAGCGAGGACACCCATCGCGGGGGTCCGATCGGGGGACTCATGGCGTTTCCCCCAAGAGCCGATCCAGCCCGCGTGACAACGTGTCGAACGCCTTCCGCGACTCCCGCAGAGCGACGAGACCCGCCCGCGTGACGGCGAAGCGGCGCAGTGGCCCACTGCGGCGGGTGTCCTGTGATACGGCATCCGTCCAGCGAACGAATCCTTTTCGCTCGAGGCGATCGAGTGTGGTGTAGAACGCGCCACGCGACACGGTGCGCTCGGCGCTCCGCTCGATCTCACGTCGCACCTCGAGGGCGAACGCCTCGTCCGCCTGCTGGAGAATGGCCAGCAGCACCATCTGCTCGAACTCACCGAGGAAGCTCTTGGGGCTCATCGCGCTATCCGTCTATAACGTAGACTGCTGTGTATACATTGTAGACGCATAAGGGAACAAGAAGGTTGCACCCGGCCTTGTTGAGATCGATTTCCCCGAGCGTCGAGATCCGATCCAGTACCAACTCCGCAGAGCTAAGGCCCTAGCGAGCGCCCTCGCGCTCCTCGGAAAGCTCTACCAGCGCACGGTCCACCTGTTCACCCAGCGCCGTGCTGAAGATCTCACGATTGGCCAGGAACCAGTTCGCCCAGGAAGCGGTGCGAAGATGCCTCTTCAGATCCGCCTCGTACGCCGCCCACATCTGGCGGTCCAGCGTTCCGAGTCGATGGGCATACTTGAGATTGCCGAAGTGACGGTACACGGCAGTCATGTAGGCGTTCCAACGGAGGAGCTCCTCGGCGGTCAGGTCCTCGGGGCTCCGTTCGGCGCGAGCCAAGAAGGCGGCAAATTCCGAATCCCGGAACGAATGCTCCAGCAAACGGATGCTGTTCTGGACCATCTGGTTGAACGACGCGGCCCTCACGGTCAGGGTGTTCTGGATCATCTGACGGGCGAGGTAGACAAGTGAGACGACGACGCCGAGGGCGCCGACGAATTCACCGATATTGCCCAGGTCCTGGAGCATGCGATTTAAGCGATGTAGGAACGTGTTGGAACGCGGAGAATGTACTGGAAGCAACGGGATCGGCGTAGCCGGTCATTCGCCTCGGTTCGGACCTCCCGAGTACTTCAAGAAGTTCTGGAGTCTGCCCCCCTCCGTCTCGGCCCGACGCTGGCGATGTTGCTTCAATCGCAGCGCGTGACTCACGCTGGACACAAGGAGGAGAAGGACGCCCAGGGGGACAGCCCAGCGCATGCCTGGGACCGCGAAGGTATCCGACACGCTCGAGCCGGCGAGTGCGACCGCGGCAATCATCTCGAGCAGCGCCAGAGGTGCCAGACCCAGCCCCGCCTTGGACATCGCCTTCAGCTTTACACCACCCGACACGGCGAGCATGGCACCCGTCAAGAAGAGCAAGAGACGAAGAGACACGCGATGGCGCTCCCTGCTTTCTAGAGCTTCCTAACGATCGAGGAGATCGTCGATCAGGAAGAGATCGGTGAGGAGGGCTCTGAGGTGGATGTTCGCGTTGAGATTGTCGACGAGCTGCGAACTGATTCCCGGCCGCGCAGCGACCAAGCGCACCGCGGCGAGCGCCGCCCCCGCGTCCGCGCGGAGCACGCCGACCATGTCATGCCATGCGTCTTTCGGTTCCATGTCGGCGGTAGCGGCCTCCAGCTGTGCAGGAAGACCGTCGAGGGCGATAATCACCCTCTTGAGGAAGTCTCTCAGCTGCCCCCCGGCCTTCGCGCCCTGATCGGTCGTGAGGCCCTGCGCTGCATAGGCGAGAAAGAACTCGTAGCCCTCTTCGATTGCGTCGATCCGCGCTCTCACCTCATCGGGAGCCAACGTGGTCACTCAGTCTTCCCCCCGCGGCGCGCTCACGGTCGCGTCTGCGACCGCCCCGGTGCCCCCTTGGAGCGCCGCGACCTTCTCGGCGACCACCCACTTCTCGGGGTCGTGGTGAGCGAGGTAGTGCTCCCGGTCGACCCAACCGCGGATCATCGACCAGGTGATCCAACGCTTCTCTGGACGGATCGCGAAGTAGATATGGGCCGCGATCAAGAAGATGAGAGCAACGCCCGAGAGGCCGTGCAGGACGTAGATCACGCCCCACGTGGAATCGCCGAACAGATACGGATTCCGTGCCATGAACGGCGTGTCGATACGGACCATCATGAAGACGCCCGTGATGATCGCCGCGAGCGACACCACGACGATCACATGATGATACATGCGATGATCGAACGGGTACTTCCCGGCCTTGGGAGGCGCCGGAGCCTTGGAGGACAGGACGTGCTTCAGGTGCGCCATCCCCTCATCGATGCCGAGTTGGAACATGGACCAGAAATCTTGCCATCCGATCGCGTGAACGACGTGCCAAAGCACGCTCGCGATCAGTAGAACGCCGGCGATCCAATGCACCTGTACCCACGCGAATTGAAATCCAAAGACGGGCACGAAGGCCGTGACGAGCAACACGAGCATCGTCGCGGACATGGTCCAGTGAAAGATCCGCGCCGCGAGCGAGTGCCGCTGGATTCTTTCCGGAATCCCAGCGGCCGCAGCCCTATCGACAGGAGCCTGGGGCGCCTCCGCAGGACGGGTCTTGATCCAGATGGCGTGGCCCACGAGGAAGAGGACCGCCCCGCCGACGGCAGCCCACATCAGGTCCCACGAGACTCCGATCAGAACGTTCTGATCCCAGGGATTCGCTACCGAGCGCCAGAATTCCATCAGGCTACACTCCCTACGGCTCGTCGGACCAGGTTTCGCATCATGGGAATCTTGTAATCGTTGTGTCGGAGCGCTCGTGCCCCTGCGATCGCGAGGTCGCCGGCCCTGTTCGCCGTCGCCTCGTCACCCGACGTGCCCGCGACCAGCCGTTCGACCGCATCGAGCCGCACTGGATACGGCGCCACGCCGTTCACGGCGATCCGCGCCTCTTCGATCGTGCCACCTGACATCCTGAACGCGGCCGCGATGCTCACCAACTGGAAGTCCCATGACCCACGGTCGCGGACCTTCTCGTAGTAGAACTCCGCGTTGGCCCACGCCGCGGGAATGTGAACCCTCGTCAGCAGGTCCCTCGGCTTCATGACCGTCATGCGGGTAATGTCGATCGATGGCCCGATGAAGAAGTCCTCGGCGTCGTAGACCTTCGGTCCGCTCGTGTTCTCCACGATCATCTTGGCATCGACCGCGATGAGGGCGGGTGCCGTGTCGGACGGGTTGACCGCTACACACCGGCTGCGCCCCATGATGCAGTGTTCGCGATTCATCGCCTGAGGCGCCGAGGCGTAGCATGTGTTGCCTCCCGCGCGGTAGCAGGGCCAGCCGCTCCGGTAGTACCAGCAGCGGGTGTCTTGAGCCAGGTTGCCGCCCATTGTCCCTTGATTGCGAATCTGCGGCGTCGCGACATGCTCTGCCGCGTCGGCCACGATCGAGTACTCCGACCGGATCCGCGGATGCCGCACGATGCTCGTCAGCGTTGTCATCGCACCGATCTCCAGGCCACCCTCCGCGTCACGAATTCCCGTCAGCTCCGGAATCCCTCCGAGGTCGATGACCGCAGACGGACGCTTGATGCGGTCCTTGAACCAGTCAAAGGAATCGAGCCCGCCCGCGAGGACCCACGCCCCCGAACGATGCTCGTCCAAAAGGTCTATCGCTGCTTCGATCGTCGTCGGCTGAAGGAGCTCGAACGCCGGAATCATGTCCCTGATTTTAGCCATGTTCGTTTCCTTTAGCCGACGTGCTGATCGAGGCGGCCGTGTGCGGCAACACGACCCTCGAGTTCCGCGAGGATGATGTCCGGCGTCAGAGGTGTCCGACAGAGGCAGACGCCGCCCATGGCGTCCGCAACGGCGCAGGCGAGCGCCGCTGCACCGGCACCGACCGGTGGTTCGCCAATTCCCTTTGCACCGACCGGTGACGTCGGATCGGCGATCCCTACGGCTCCCCAGCGCGCGTTGAGGGGAATGTCGAGGAAGCCGGGTGGCCTAGCGGTATAGAGCCGATTTGCGAACGGGACGCCCCACTGCGGATCGAAGACCCACCGCTGCGTCATGGCCATCCCGATTCCCTGGATGCAGCCCCCGAGGACCTGGGCTCCGAGGCTCCGAGGGTGGAGCACCGTACCACAGTCCGTGACCCCGACGAACTCCTTGATGTCGACGACACCCGTGTCGTGATCGAGCTCGATCATCGCGAAGCCCGCGACCCAACTGTAGATGGAGCCCTCTCCCCCGTAGTTGTCGCGAGCGACACCCATGAGACCCTGTCCAGCGAGCATCTGAGCGGCCGGAACCGTCTGTGCGTGGATATCTTCGGGAAGGACGTGACCATCGTACTCACCACCCATGGCGATCGCTCGCTGGGCAACCTGAGCGAAGGTCATCGACCCGCCGGGACCGCGGACGCGTCCACCGTCTACAGAATAGGCGCTCGCCGCCCCCCCCAGCGTCGCGGCGGCAATCTGACGGACCTTACGAAGCGCATCCATTCCAGCGGCATGATTCGCCCGGGTGTGCGCGTGCGTCGTCTGACTGCCGGCCTGAACCGTACTCCGGGGCATCCCCTTACTCGAGTCACCCCACACGATGGTCACGTCATCCCAGTCCAGACCGAGCAGCTCGGCAGCTGGGCGGGCCGTGTCGGCGATGGAGTGAGTGCCGAGGTTTCCGATTCCCTGATGGACGTAGAGCCGACCGTCCGGCCGAATCAACATCAGGCCGTCCCGACCGCGCGACCCTGCGGTATACGGTGACAAGCCAATTCCGAGGCCCGTGACTTTGGAGCCGTTGCGCTGCCCGGACAGGGCCTGCTTCCCCGCCCAGTCGAACATTTGCGCACCCTGGTCGAGCGCCTCGCGTGCGTGCACACTCGTCAGCGTCGTGTCGCGCGGACCGAACGTCACATCGGGACCTGGTGCGTTGATCCGACGAATCTCGAGTCGATCCATGCCGAGCTCGCGCGCCGCCTTGTCGAGAATCGGCTCCATCATCGCGATGATTTGAGCCCCTCCGGGACCTCGCTGTGCCGCCTTGGGCGGCGTGTTCGTGTACATGGACGCCGCGCGGAAGCGCATGTTCCGCGGCGTGTACGTCAGGTCGGCAGTCATTCCCGCCGTGCCGTTGTCGCCCGACCCGTATGGGCCCCCGTCCTCGACGAGGATGAGGTCGATGGCGTTGCACTTCCCGTTGGGGAGGAATCCCATCTTGAGCCAGCTCTGGAATCCCGGGCGGGCCCGGCCGACGTAGTTCTCCTCGTAGCGCGTGATACGCAGCATGACCGGACGACCGATCTTACGAGAAAAAAGCGCCGGAATCTGCATCACCGTAGAGCCGCTGATCTTCGACCCGAATCCACCGCCACAGAACTCTGCAACCAAAGTGATGTCTTCTGGATCCATGTCCAAGGCGCCGGCCAGAGCGAACTTGGTCTGTTGCGTGCTCTGGGTCGAAACGAAGGCAAAGAGCCGTCCGTTCTCCCAATAGGCCATGTTGGAGCGTGGCTCCATGGGGTGGTGCGTGAGCGACTGATGGACGATGACCTCCTCCAGGACGAGCGAGGACTCCGCGAACGCGGCTTCCGGATCGCCCTTCGTCCACTCAATCGGCGCGGTCGGATTCGGCATGCGGCCCGCGTCGATCAGCGCGAAGTCGGCCGCGGTCCACTTCAGTTGGCTCCACCCGTCCTCACCCGAAAACTGATTGCCTTCGGTGTAGGCGTTCGGCCCTGAGGGTCGCAGGCTCTCGAGCGGATCGACGACGAACGGAAGAGGCTCGAAGTCGATCTCGATTTCCTCGATCGCCGCTGCTGCGGTCTCCTCATCGACGGCCGCTACGGCCAGGACCGGCTCACCTTCGTACTTCGGCTCGTTCGTGAGGCACGCTTCACGCGGACCCTCGCGAGCGGGCACATCGTCCGCGGTGAGAATGCCAATGACTCCAGGCATCGCGAGCGCTCTGCTCGTATCCATGCTCCGAACCCGGGCGTGCGGCATCGGACTCAGGAGGAGTTTGGCGAAGACCATGCCCGGGGCACGGAAGTCCTCGGCGAACTTGGCGCGGCCCGTGATCTTCGCGTGGAGATCCGGTGGCGCGATGTCAGCTCCAATCAGTTTTTCGGCCATGAATCTCTCCCGCTATACGGCCCGTGCGAGCTCGGCAGCTCGCATCGCGCAGTTGAGGATTTTGTGGTAGTCGGCGCAGCGGCAGAGATTGCCCGAAAGCGCGTGGGCAGCCTCTTCGCGGGTGGGGTTCGGATTCTCCGCGATCAGGGCCTCCATACTCATGATGAAGCCCGGAGCGCAGAAGGCGCACTGGAATCCGCCCTCTTCCATGACCGCCTTTTGCACGACGCTCAGTTCGCCCGTATCGGGATTCTCGAGCCCCTCGATCGTCGTGACCGATCGGCCCCGCACCTGGTGGGTCAGCATGGAGCATCCGTACTGGTTCACACCATCGATGAGCACCGTACACGCTCCGCACTCAGCGCGATCGCACCCCAACTTCGTGCCGGTGAGTCCGAGCTTGTAACGGAGAGTCATGGCCAGCGTCTCGTGCGGAAGCACGTCGACCCTCCGGGCCTGCCCGTTCACCGTGAGCGTGATCAGTCGCTCCGTTGCGGTCTGGTAGGTAGCCGCACCAAGTAGGCTCGATCCCCGGAAGAGATAACCGGCGGAAGACGTTGTAGCCCCGGTCGCGATGACACCCTTGATGAAGGTGCGTCTGGTGAAGCTGTGCTCCGACACACCCACTGTTTCTTCCTGGCCCATCATGCACTCCTGCGCGTGAGGCACCTCGAATCGGGGCAAGATAGGCGAGCGCACGCGGGTACGCGAGGACCTGTCGTAGGAAGTCGGGTTGCCACGAACCGACCTCTTTTACGCCGGCACCACACGCTTGTTGAGGCGCACCACCTACATCATCATGCTTGCATGGTATCAAGTCGTCGCCTCTACGCGTGTCGAATCGTCCCCGTCGTCGCGTTCCTCCTCGTCCCGGCAGCAGCGGGCGCGCAGCAACCGTCGTTCGGACCGCTCACCTCCGAAGAAGGGGCACCCCTCCATCGCATATCGCTTACGGCGACGACAGAAACGGCTGAACTATCCCGTCGCGGAGCGCTGACGTTCGAGATTTGGAACGGCTTCTCCAACATCTTCGAGCAGGATTCTTCGGCGACTCACGTGCTCTTTCTCGACATGGAGCGCCTGCTCAGTACGCTGACCGTGCGCTGGGGGGCGACGGAACGTGTCGAGGTCGGCGCGAGACTCAGTCTCGAGACGACAGGTCCGGGAACCCTCGACGGAACGATTCTAGCGTGGCACAACCGATTGGGATTCGGGAACGCAAACCGTGATCGTTTTCCGGAAGGGGTGTATCGACAGCGGCTGACAGACGGCGGCACCTCCACCTACCTCGACATTCCGAGGAGGACCTTGGGTCTTGGAGACGTCCGCATCTTCGCGAAATGGAGTGCGCTCGAGTCCCTGGACGGACGCACTCTACTCACGCTGAAGGGAACGGCCCGCGTCCCTGGCGACGTACAATGGGCTGGCGAGGCACGCACCGATCTCGCGATCACCGCCCTCGGAAGAGTCGGGATGGGCGCCTGGTACGGCCACGCGATGGTCGGCGGGTCGACGGTCCGCGCGGCCCCCGAACTCGACGCGATCTTGCGCAACGGGAGTGTCTTCGCCGCAATCGCCGTCGAGCGCTCGCTGGGTAGCTGGGTCGCTGCTGTAGTTCAGTTCCAGATGCAGTCCGCGATCCTGACATCGTTCGATCACCGTGAACTGGACCGGGCCCCGACCAACCTCGTATTGGGGCTCGCGGGCCGTTGGGGTGAAGCGTGGCGCTGGGACGTCAGCTTTCAGGAAGACGTCCCAGCGGACACGCCGGCCATCGACTTTACCGTCGGCCTTCGCGTCAGCCGGCGATGGTGAGCGGCGCGAGCACGGGGTCGTTCAGCTCCCGATCTCGATCTGGGTAAAGCCGTCTTCCATCTCGATTTCGAACTCGAGCAGCTGTCCCGTGGTCTCGAAGTCATACAAGTGGAGCGGCAGCACGGACCCGTCGGAGCGGGTGAACCAGATGTCCGGCCTCACATTGACGCTCAAATCCACCGATGACCCGCCGTCGGAGCCCACGACCAAGTGAGGATTGAGGTCGCGCTCGACCTCAATCTCGGCTTCCAAGAAGACCCGGAATGACACCGTCCCGGACGACGCCGATTGGAACGTTCCCGCGATCATCGCGCTCGCTTTCCGCGGCCAATCGGGAATCTCGTTCAGGATCTGCGCGCGGAGTTCGGCGATCGCGGCTGCCAGAATGGGATCCCCCTCATCGTCCTCGAGGTCTTCGACCTCGAACTCGAGCTCCTCATACGTGCCCGGAGGAATCAAACCAACGAACGCCTCCACCGGCTGTCCATCGAGCGGTAGATCCAGAAACCGAGGCAACGCCTCGAAATCCGCACAGTCATCCGATCCGGGCAGATCATCGTTGCAGGCATCGTCCTCTCCCTCGAGCTCGACTTCCGCAAGAATGAGTCGGATCTCGTTCAAGATGAGCGTCCCGTTCGTCCCTACGATCTCTAGCGGTGCACCCGCGACACGTGCGGCGGCGGCCGCTGGCCCGGTCGAGCGCGCGACCGCGCTCGCCGGGGTGGCGGTGGTGGAAACCCGAAAGTTCAACGCCACGGCCTTCGGGTCGTCGACGCCTGTGGAATCCCCACAACCCACACCACCCACCGCCACCATCGCGGTACCCAGAAGCCGTAGTGCCCTGCGGTCGTTCTTCACCATCACCATCATGCGAACACCCTCCCAATGTCCGTTCGTCAGGAGTACCGCTCGATCCATCACTCTGACTCTCCCGTAACCAGCACGGTCGAGACCGCTGAAGCCAGATCGTCCCCGCAACGACGTACTCGACATTCAGAATTGTCTTCACTGAAATCGAGGCCGAGATCGACGCGGGCCTCGTGATCAATGGGGATACGGTAACGGGGCCGGTGGACGTCGAGTTGGACGATGTCACGCTCACGGTCGATCGCCCAGTCGCGCTGGAAGTTCAGGCCGACCGCCGAGTCGTACTCGTGGTCGATCTGAACGCGGCAAGCTGGCTTCAGGCGGTTGACCCGACCACGGCTACCGTCGACGAACAGGTCTTCGCGGCTTTGGTGTCCGTTGGGGTGCGTTGACGGACGCCCCCAAACTCTCCGCTCGGCTTGCACGGAGGGATTCCGCTTCGTAGCCTGGTGAACTTGGGTGGGGTCCCCCGCCCCACGTTCGCTCATTGAGGATACTCATGCGCCGACGCCTCTCGTGGGTCCTCGGGCTCGCCATCACCGCCGCATCCGCCGTAGCTCCCTCGGTGTCCGGGCAGCAATACACCGGAACGTTCACGGTACCGAACGAAGTAGGGGGCGTGATGACGCTCGTATTGCAGGAGGCGGGCGGCGGCGCGGTGACGGGGCAGCTTTCGAGCAACGGCCTCAGCTATCAAATCGAAGGCCGAATCGAAGACGGTACACTCGTCGGTGCCATGCGCAGTTCCGAAGGCTCGTTGTTCTTCGAAGCCGACCGGTGGGAGGGCGAAATTTGGATGACCCTCTTCGGAACGGACGCTCAGGGTCAGCCGAACTACGACGACTACACCGAGATCGATTTCACGGCGGCGGGGGCCGCGGCCGTGAATTCAAGCGGCGCTGGCACCGGGTCGACGGGTGGGGCCGGCTCGAATCCGCTTGCGTCTAGGCCAGCGGGAGCGAATCCCCTCGCCGGCGGTGCTCCAGACCCCTTCGTGGTTACGTTCACGGACGGCAACGTGACGCTCCAGCTTGAAGGATCCGGTGGCCAATATCAGGGCCGGGTCGCGGTGTCCGGCGAGGTCTACGCGGTGCGCGCACAGAGCGGTGCGGGAGGACTCCAGGGCATCATTGAAACGGCGGAGGGTTCGTATCAACTGACCGCTCAGGCCCAAGGAAGTGGACTCGTGGTGCAGTCGGGCGGCGTGCAGTACGACCTGGCTCGCCAGACCGGCGCGGTGGGCCAGCCCGCGGGTCAGAGCGGGCCGCGAGTAGGCGCCCCAACCCCTGGCGGGTCCGGCGGTGCAGAGACGGGCGGCGCGAACGCGGGTCGTGCGTTGGCGCCGGGTTTCACAGAAGATCACCCCGAGGTCCGGGAGTGGGTGTCATTTCTCGCGGGCAAAAAACTCACCCGGATGAGTAGTTACTCCAGCGGCTCGGCCGGCGGGTACAGTGCGCGCACCGATCTGTATCTCTCTTCCGATCGGTCGTACGCCATGCGGGACGAGAGTTCGGTCAGTGTCGACGTCGGGGGCGCCCTTGGGAACTCCGGGGGTGTGGACAATAGTCAGGGCCGTTGGTTTGTCATCACGAATGGTCAGGTCGTGGGGCTCGTTCTCGAGGGGAACGGTGGGCAGATTCTGGAGTTCCGCATGGAGTACATCGACCAAGCGACGTACGCGAATGGGGAGCGCGCCTACGTGACACCGGCGGAGGTCTGCAGGTAGCGCGTCACACCCTTTCAGCGACGACGAGGCTCCAGCGGAGGAGCCCGCGCCGAATGCCTTCGAGCATATGCTCTTTCTTGACCCCGCCCTACCTTGCCTTTCCGTCCAGGGAGGGCGGTTGGTAATGGGCCGCCGAGATGCGCGGCTGGGGCGGGTCAGTCGGAAGGCCGGTAGCCTAGGGACCGCCCGCCGCGATCTTCCGGATCCCCACGGCGAAGGTATCCACTTCCTCGAGCGTGCTGAACACGTTGGGCGTGACCCGGATGCCCTCCCATTCACCGTCGACGAAGCGGGGGCGCACATGGATCGAATACTCCGCCTGCAGCCGTTCAGTGAGATCGGCGGCCCCGATTCCGGCGATCCCCATGGTGGCGAGCGCGCCGGCCTGGGCGTCGTCGTTGGCGGTGTAGAACCGCACACCGGGCACACCGACGAGCTGATCCATCCAGCGTCGCCGGAGATAGCGAAGGCGCTCGGCTTTCCGCTCGCCTCCAATGCTCTCGTGGAAGGTCACGGCCTCGCCGATCGCGTTGGGGATCGCGAGCGGGAACGTCCCGATCTGCTCGAACTTGCGGATGTCGTGGTCGAGCGAAGCGGGGGCCGGCGTGAGTGGCCAGATCTCCCCGATTCGCTCGCGGCGCACGTACAGCAGGCCGGTACCCACCGGTGCCGTGAGCCACTTGTGGAGCGACGTCCCGAAGAAGTCGCAGCCGAGTTCGGGTAGCGTGAACGGGAAGTGTGCGAACGAGTGGGCGCCGTCGACCACGGTGAGGATCCCGCGCTCCCGCGCCATCGCGCAGATCTCACGCACGGGGAAGATCTGCCCGGCCGTGAAGGTGACGTGCGACATATGTACGACCCGCGTCCGGGGCGTGAGGGCGCGGCGGTACAGCTCCACCAGTTCTGCCGGGTCCTCGGGAGGAGAGGGCACGGGAAACATCTTCAAGACGACGCCGTCGCGCCGTTCACGCTGCTGCCAGGTCGTGATCATGCGGGGGTAGTCCTGCGTGGTCAGCAGGATCTCGTCGCCTGGCTGGAGGTTCATCCCCAACTGAACGATCTGGAGCGACTCCGACGTGTTGCGGGTGACCGCGATTTCCTCGGGATCGGCGCCGGCCAGCGCCGCGAGACGCTTCCGCACGACCTCGCGATGCGGGCCCATCATCTCGTCCACCCAGAGCGAGGGGCTCATGTTGGTGATCGTCTGGTAGTGCTGCACGGCCTCCTGCACCACCCGCGGCGCCGGACTCACGCTGCCGGAGTTCAGATTGATCTCGTTCGGGTCGATCGTGAATGCGCGGCGGATCTCGAACCAGTAGTCCTCGTCGCGCGCGACCTCCTGGGGCGTCCGTCCCTCGACCGTGCGCGAGGCCCGCTCGGCGAGCTCCAGGGCGCCCGGCTGCAGAGCGAGCGCTCCCGCGCTCAGGCGGCGTATGAACTGGCGGCGATGCATGGCGTCGTCCTGTCTGGAGTCCGAGGCTTCCGGCCGTGGGGTGAGCTGCTCGACTTCACGACCCCGGCGGTCGGTCGGCGCGGGGAATCATAGTCCCGATCCGCAGAGCGCGTCCACGCCGCGCAGCATCACCGGCAGGCGATCTCGAGAAACAGCGGAACGAACTGATCGCTCATCCTTGTCGCCTTGCTCTTCCATGTTTGGTCCTTATCAGGACTCGGGTTCTCGGTACATCGACCAAGCGACGTATGCGAATGGGGAGCGCGCTTACGTGACCCCGGCGGAGGTCTGCAGGTAGCGCGTCACACCCTTTCAGCGACGACGAGGCTCCGGCGGAGGAGCCCGAGCCGTATGCCTTCGAGCATATGCTCCTTCTTGGCCTGCTCGATGTCGTAGACTTCGTCACCCTCCACGGCGCGCAGCTCCCTCTCCGCCGAGCGCCGGACCTCCCAGATGGCCGCGCACGTGGTCGCGAAGGCCGCCGTGAGATCCTCGACATGGCGGACTTGGAGACCTGCACGCCTCACCAACTCATGCGCTGGGGCATCGGCCCCAACCGCGGACGGCCCCAAGCTAGCGGCCTGCGTCTGGTCACGCTGGCTCAGATCGGGAGCAGTCTCGATGGTGAGCAGGGCCAGTCGGCCGCCGGGCTTCAACACCCTCCAGCATTCTCTCATCACGGAGAGTTTTGCAAGCAGTCAGCACAAGACGTCGGCATGGCAGACGGCATCGAAGACGCCATCCCCGAAGGGCAACATTCGACCGTCGGCGACCAGGACTGTCGCCGAAGCGTCCAGCTCGAGGGCTCCGATGTTCTCCTGAGCTGACAAGAGAGCCTCCATCGGAAGATCGGTGCATACCAGACCACAGCCCGTGGTCTCGGCGATGAACGAGCCCGGCCACCCGCGACCGGCCCCGAGGTCAAGCAGGCGATCTCCCGTTCCCACACCAAGGTGACCGGCAAGAGCAGCAGCCTGATCCTTGGTCGTGTAGCCGTTCGCGAGATCAGTGCCGAGCGCCGCTCGCGCGACCGCTCGTCCTTCAGGAGACCGAAAGCGGACGTACTTCTCCTCGAAGGAGCGCGTGGAGGCCGAGGGCCTGTTGTCCTGCGTCATCGAGGCGCACATCCCTTTCGTGGGTTCAAAGCAGGGTCGGTGACGGAATGTGGAGCACGGTGATGCTGTTGACCACCAACACCCGAGCCGCCTCGATTGTCGTCATACCGGCAATACCACGATCTTGTGGGCCGCTGCACTTCCGGATCGCCCCCGCCCCGTTCCTGCCCAACCACGACCCGACCTCGAAGACATGCTACGATTCGTACGCGCTTGGACCATCCTCGTTCTTTCCCTGCTCGCCGCAACACCTGTCGCAGGTCAACAGGATGCCCCTCCGGCGACACGAATCGTCACAGCCGCGGAAGCTCCCGTCGTCGACGGCAGGCTCGACGAAGCGGTGTGGACAAGTGGGCCTCCCCTCTCGGACTTCACCCAACGCGTGCCCCTCGATGGTCAGCCCGCGACCGAGCGCACAGAGGTCCGAATCCTCAGCGACGGACAGGCGCTGTTTGTGGGCGTGTGGGCGTTCGATTCCGATATCGGCGGGATCGTGCCGGGCGAAGCGATCCGGGACTACGACCTGGCGCAGAGCGATGCGGTCCTCTTGATCTTCGACACGTTCCGGGACGCGCAGAACGCCTTCGTCTTCGGTACCAATCCAGTGGGCATCGAGTACGACGGTCAGGTCGCCAACGCTGGCCAGGGCGGCGGTCGCTTCTTCGGAGCGGGCGGTGGGGCCCAGAACCGTCGACAGCAGAGCGGGTCCGGCGGAGGATTCAACCTCAATTGGGATGGTAGCTGGACCGTCGCTACTTCCCGCGACGACCGAGGTTGGTACGCCGAGTTCCGGATCCCCTTCTCCACGCTCCGGTACGCGGACGGCGAGGATCAAGTCTGGGGCCTCAACGTGTCGCGCCGGGTCCGCCGCCTGAACGAACAGTCCTTCTGGGCGCCCATCCCGCGCGAGTTCGATCAGTATCGGCTCAACTACGCGGGCGCGCTCGAGGGCCTCGAGCCCCCGAGCCAACGCCTGGTGCGCGTGACCCCCTACGTGCTCCAGCGTGCGGTCCGCGACTACCAGGCGGGCGATCTGGACTTCAGCTATCCGACGGAAGTCGGCGGTGACGCCAAGATCCAGATCACCCAGGGACTCACCCTGGACGTGACTGCGAACACCGACTTCGCCCAGGTCGAAGTAGATGAGGTTCAAACGAACCTGACGCGCTTCAACCTCTTCTTTCCCGAAAAGCGTCCCTTCTTCCTCGAGAACGCGGGACTCTTTCAGGTAGGGGCGGGAGGTGCCGACCTCTTTTTCAGCCGCCGCATCGGGATCTCCAACAGTGGTCCGGTTCCGATTCTGGGGGGAGGCCGGATGTCGGGTAAGGCACTCGGACTGAACATCGGGCTGCTCCATATCGCCACCGACGATCTACTTCTGCCTGGGGGTGCGACCGCCGTCCCCGAGAACCAGTATTCCGTGGCTCGACTGGCACGGGAGCTTCCAAACCGATCGCGCATCGGGGGGGCCTTCCTTCGGAGAGCGTCCGATGTAGCGGGGGACTGGAACCGGACCTACGCGGTCGATGGTCAGCTCGGCGTCGGGGAAGCGCTGACCTTTACCTCGTTTCTGGCGAGGACGGATACCCCGGGGCGCAACGGGGCCGACCACGCCTTCGATCTGCAGGGTGGGTGGACATCACGGGCGCTAGTCGCGACAGCCAACTATCGTGAAGTCGGCGAAGACTTCAATCCGGAGCTGGGCTTCCTGCCCCGGGGAGGGTACCGATACACGCAGCTCTACGCGCAGACGTTCGTCCGTCCGGAACGGTGGAGCGTCCGCGAACTCCGTCCCCACGTGTCGTTCTATACCTACCGTGACATCCAGACCGGCTTCGAGGAGACGAGCCGCGTCCACCTCGACTCCCACATCGAATTCGAAGACGGCATGGAGATTCACCCGGCGTTCAACTGGGTGAGAGAAGGGCTCGAAGAAGACTTCACCATCACGAATGGTGTCGTGATCCCCGCCGGAACCTACGAAGGCTGGGAGGCCGGATGGGTCTTCTTCACGAACGAAAGCGCCCCGTTGTCGTTCAACGGCGGACTGAATGCGGGCAATTTTCTTACGGGTGACCGGATGAACCCGTTTGGTACCGTCACGGCCCGGTACAATTCGTCGCTCAGTGGCTCGGTGCGAGTGGACTACAACGACGTCAACCTGCCACAGGGCGACTTCGAAGCCACGCTGATCGGAGTCCGACTGGCGTACTTCGCTACCCCGCGAATCTACGTGCAGTCCTTACTGCAGTACTCCGATCTGGCCGACTCCTGGTCCTCCAACATCCGGTTCGGATGGTTGGATGATGCGGGCTCGGGTCTCTTCGTGGTCTTCAATCAGGCCAACGGGTTCGACACCCTGGCCAGGGACACACCGCTGAACCGTGTGGTGACCGTGAAGTACAGCAAGCTCTTCGACGTATCGGGCTGGTAATCGAGTGCCGAGCCACGGCGAGTCCATCGTCATTCGACGTTCGGTCGCCGATGTCTTCGCTTACATGAACGACATCACCCGCGAGCGTGAGTGGCAGCCTCACCTCATTGAGGCCGATCAGGTCCCAGCTGGACCCGCGACCGTCGGCACACGGCGTCGCTATGTGTCGGAGTTTCTCGGAAAGAGACTGGTGAACACCTACGTCGTGACGCTCTACGAAGCGGGCCGCCACGTCGTCTGTGAGAGTACGAAGGACTCAGTCCTGGACGCGAAGACGGACCTGACGTGGGAAGAAGTCGATGGTGGCACCAGGGTTACCATGGCCTTCGAGGGATCGGCATCGGGACCGCTCAAGTTCATCCCCGCACGTATGCTGCAGGCCACGTTCGAGAACGAAGTAAGCACGGCGCTCAAGCGACTCAAGGAGCGGCTCGAAGCGGGCGGCCCCTCGTAGCCTCAGCGCCTTCCGTTGTCAGAATCCTGCGTTGCCTGCCTTCCAGTCGGTGACGAAGCTCGAGGAGCACCACCCAGCGTCATCCTGCCCACCGAACCTCTGAAGCCCGACCGTGAACACCTGCATCTTGGTCCATGTTATGGCCCACTGTTGGTCGGGACCGAGCATCTGGTGGTACTCCACTGCCTGGGCCGCCGAAACGAGTCCGTTCTCCTCGTATAGCAGGGCGATGGAGCAGTAGAGGTAGTTCGGGGCACTCTCGCTGACCTGCACGCCGCCGCGCTGAAGTCCCGCACGAAACTCCGCCAGAAACGCCTGCTCGTACTGAGTCTAGGTCGGACCGCCGTCCTTCGTGATCTGCTCTACCCACGTCACAGCTACCTGCGCGTCGACGGCGGTGATACCCTGGAGGGCCTCCGGCGACTGCCCCACAACCTGAGCGCTGAGCGGTGCACCGACGACGCTCGCGAGAACGAACGTCGAAAGTAGGATTCGGACGGTCCTGTTCATCGTGGCTGCTCCGAGGCTGTGGGTTGGTTGAAACATGGTAGCGCCGAGCGCACTTCCAGCGGTAGATGGAAGGGGTCAAGGATGATGCTTCGGCGAACAGGGACGGTCAGCGGCTCCCGGTCACACCCGATGTCAGCGACTCCACCTCGCGTTCCAGTTCGGCCCACTCCTCCATGTGCCGATCGACGTCGTCCTTGAGTTGATTGCGCTCGCCTTCCAGCGCGGCGACCTCATCGGGAGCCGTCTGGTCGTAGTAACCGGGCTGGCAAAACGTCTCATCGATACGGGCGATTCTCGATTCCGCCGCGTCGAGCACCGCGGTCAACTCGTCGCGACGCCGATCGAGCTTGTTCAGACGCTTTTCGATCATGGCGGGAGTCGGTGACGCATCCGATGCCCTCTCGTCATCGCGTTTCCGTCCCTGCCCCCACTCCCCCGACGGGCGACTGGGTTTCTGCTTGTCGCGTTTCGCCTTCAGAACAACCGTATCTGCGTCGAGGTGATCGTCCCCGGAGAAGTGCACGTACTCCTCGTAGGAGCCCTGGTAGTCGAGGATCTCGCCGGGCCGAATCTCAACGACGCGCGATGCCAGCCGACTCACGAACCAGCGATCATGGGACACGAAGATCAACGTCCCGTCGAACTGTTGCAGCTCTTCGACGAGGGCCTCGATCGACTCCAGGTCTAGGTGGTTGGTCGGCTCGTCGAGAACCAGCACGTTCGGGCGATCGAGCGCCAGGCGGCTGAAGACGAGACGAGCCGCTTCACCGCCCGAAAGAGCGCTCACACGCTTCTTTCCGTCGTCCCCTGTGAACAGCATGAGGCCCATCTGACCCCGGACGAAGCCACGGTCCTTCCCGGGGCAAAAGGCCCAAAGCCAGTCCTCGGTGGATTCCTTGGAATCCGTGAACTGGTCCTTGTTGTCCTGCGCGAAATAACCCGGGTGTGTCTCGTAGCCCCATTCGACCTCACCCGAGTCCGCCTCGACTTCTCCCATGACGATCTTGAGTAGCGTCGACTTTCCGATTCCGTTCGGTCCCATGATGGCGAGGCGATCCCCACGCCGGACCTCGAGGTCCACCCCGTGGAGCACTTCCTTGTCGCCGAAGGCTTTGTGGACCCCAGAGATGGTGAGTACGTCTCGACCACTCGGGCGGCGCTGTTCGAAACGGAACGTCGGGTACCGACGAGAGCTACCCGGCAGCGCGTGCAGTTCGGAGGCCTTGCGCTCGATGACGCGCATCTTGCTCTGGGCCTGCCGCGCCTTGCTCGCTTTGGCCTTGAATCGGTCGACGAACTCCTGGTGGTGCGCGATCTCACGCTCGCGCCCTTCGATTTCCTTTTCGCGGCGTTCGCGCTCGGCGACTTTGGCCTCGAGGAAGGCCGTATAGTTGCCTCGGTAGAGCTGTACCGTCCCGTAGTCCACGTCGAGAATCCGTGTGGTCACGTTGTCCAGAAAGCGGTGATCGTGGGAGATCACCACGACCGGACCCGAGAAGGCATGGAGGAACTTCTCCAGCCATCGGATCGACAGAATGTCGAGATGGTTCGTCGGCTCGTCGAGCAGGAGAACGTCGGGTGCTGACGCGAGCACCTGTGCGAGAAGCACCCGCAGTTTGAAGCCACCCGACAGCGTCGACAAGCGATCCCGATGTAACGCCGTGGGCAGGCCCAGCCCTTCGAGGATCGTCGCGGCCCGCGCCTCGGCCGTATAGCCATCGAGGCGCTGCACGGTCTCTTCCAACTCAGAGAATCGGTCGACGTCAAAATCTTCGCCGGCCTTCGCGAGGATGGCCTCCTTCTCCACCATCGCGCCCCAAAGTTCGGGGTCGCCCATGAGAGCGACGCCCAAAATCTCCTGCTCCTCGTACAGAAAGTGGTCCTGTTTCAATACGCCGAGGCGCAACGACTTGGGAATCGAGACCTGGCCCTCGGTCGCTTCCGCGGCCCCGGTCAGAATCTGGAGAAGCGTCGTCTTGCCGGAACCGTTGGCGCCCACCAATCCATAACGCTCGCCCGGGTTCAACTGGAACGAGGCTTGTGCGAACAGTGTCCGGTCGCCGAACGACTTGGCGAGATTCGATGCGGAAATCATAGCCGCAGAATCTAGTAAAACTTCGCCCTCTTGTGGGGCTACACGGACCCGGTCGGCAGACCGACCTCCAGGATGGTCGCGTCTGAGTCGGTCGAGAAGGTCGCTCGGCCTAGGGCGGCGGGCAGAAGTACGGTTCGCCCCGTGGGGACGGGAAGTCGGTGGCCTTCGCCGCGGCCCCACTCCAGCCAGCCGCGACCGGCGATGACCATCAGCACCGTCGGCTGCGCGAATTCGAAGTCACGCCTCCGTTCCGCCTCTAGTGTCCATTCATCGATCGTGAAATGAGCGCACCGCACGAGGCTCCGGAGCAAGACTCCCTCTGAGATCTCTGATCGGATCTCCGAGGCCTGGTCCGCCCGTACCGGCCCGAAGTCGATGCACTCCAGGGCTGGCTCGACGTGTAACTCTCGATCCCTGCGCCCCCAATCGAACACACGAAACGTCGTGTCCGACGGTGTCTGCACCTCGGCGACGAGAATGCCACCACCGAGTGCGTGACACGTCCCGCTCGGCAGGTAGTGACAGTCGCCCGCACGTGCCGGCACCTGAATCATGAGGTCCGCCACGGTACCCGCTTCGATCGCAGCCTCGAAGCGCTCGGGAGTCGTGCCCTCGACGACCCCCTTGTAGATGAGCGACCCGGGCTCTGCCGCAACCACATACCACGCTTCTGACTTCTCGTGGGCTTCGGGATTGGCAGCCGCGTACGCTGGCGAAGGATGCACCTGGACGGAGAGGTTCTCACGCGCGTCGAGGTACTTCACCAGGAGGGGAAACTTCCCCTCGGGGGTGAGCACGGCCGTCCCGACAACCAGAGGGCCGAAATCACTGACGACCTCGCCGAGCCCTCGCTTCATGAGCGGTCCGTTCCCGATCGGGGAGTGCGCTGCTCCGCCACCGCCTCCGGAAGGACTGGTCGCGTCGAGGTCGACCAACTCCCACGATTCACCGATCCGATATTCCGGGCCGCCTGGAAGCACGCGGTCGAAGCGCTCCAACGCGCGCCCACCCCAGACCTTCTCCTTGTAGATCGGTTCCAACAGAAGGGGGTACAGAGCCAAGTTCGGGAGTCCTGTGCGCGTGAGGGACTGGGACGTATGCCTCAGACCAGAGCGTCGAGGAGCGCCGTGAGTCGATCGATCTCCTCGACGGTGTTGTAGTGGACCATGCTCACCCGCACAACTCCATCATCCCCGTCGAGTCCCAGCGCACGGACGAGTCGCGGAGAATGGAAGTTCCCAAAGCGGATGCCGATCCGATGCGCATCGATTTCCCGGACGACATCCGCACTCTTCATACCATCGATGACGAAGGAGATGATCGGAACGCGCAGCGCCTGATCCGGGAGCACGTTTCCGAGAAGTCTTACGCCTGGCCTGTCCGTTAGAAAATCGAGGAGGCGGCGACTCAGCACCTCCTCGTGAGCCGCGATCAGTACGAACGCCCTTTCGATCGCAGTCCGAGATACCGCAACCGGAAGCGCGTCGACTCCGACTCCTCCGGACGCGAGCGCCGTGAGATAGTCGGTCAGCCCCAGCATGGAGTAGCTGAGTTCGTAGTTCACATTCCCGGGTTGGAACTTGTACGGGACGTCGTCCTCGGAGATGAACGAGAGACTCTGACCCGGCAGATCCAAGAGGAGCTCTTTCCGCCCGTACAGAACCGCGTGGTGCGGACCGAAGGTCTTGTAGAAGCTGAAGGCATAGAAGTCTACGTCGAGCTCTCCTACGTCCACCGCGCGATGCGGTGCGTACCCGACCCCGTCGACACAAAGCAGAGCTCCCTCGGCGTGCACCCTATCGGCGATAGCCCGAATCGGATTGATGGTGCCGAGAATGTTCGAGGCATGCGTGACGGAGACGAGCCGTGTCCGAGGACCCAGGAGTGGCAAGAGATCTTCCAGGCGAAGTTCGCCAGATGTGGGGTCCGCCTCCCAGAAGCGAAGTACGGCTCCTCGTCGCTCCAGCGCGAGCCAGGGACCGACGTTGGCCTCGTGGTCCGCGTTGGTGACGACGATCTCGTCCCCGGGAGAGATCGTTTCCCCGACGCTCGCTGCAAGCGTTCGCAAGAGCACGGAGGTCGACGGGCCCATAACGATCTCGGCGGGATCGTTCGTGTTGACGAGCACCGCCATTGCGGCCTGAGCTTCGGCCAGACGTGACGCGGCCCGTCGCGAGACACCGTACGAGGCACCAAGCTGGACATTGGAGGTGATGAGGTAGTCTTGCAGCCGGTTCAGGACCGGCTGCAGGATCTGTGAGCCCCCACCGTTGTCGAAGTAGACCCAGTCACCATCGAGCGCGGGGAACTGGCTCCGCGCGAAGTCGAGGTTCATTGGGCCGACTCCTACTCCATTCCGATCCGTTCGCGGATGAGTTTTGCGGTCCGCTCCGACCGTTCGTTTGCGACCTCTTCCGCCCACACGAGGGACTGCGTCAGGTCGGAGATGTCGACGCCGTTGATGACGGCCTGCCCCGTCACCACCCGTTCCGCCCAGCGGACGGAATTCGGATCGTCGAGCATCATGTTGAGCGTGATCCCGATGTCGTCATGCAGCCCGTCACTCGCCATTCCGTCCCGAGTCACTCCGAGCTCACGAAGGACATCGCGCGATCCCGCCGGTGCACGGTAGTACTCGGCGATGAAGTGCGCCTTCGCCGCGCCACCCCACTTCGCATTGAGCGCCGTGGCGACCGACTCCATGCCGCGTTGGTTCCCCCCGCTGTCACCGATGAAGACGATGTTGTCGAAGCCGTGCTGCCGGAGGCTCTCCGCCATGTCGGTGAGCACCGCCGCGAACGTCTCCTCGCGGAGACTGATCGTTCCCGGACTGGTCATATGCCCTGTGGGCGGCTCGATCCCACCTTCTGGCACGAGCTCCAGGATGGGGGCGCACAAGGCGTCGCCCAGCTTGCGAGCGATTCGATCGCAGTTGGCCCGGAGGACGTAGTTGTGTTTTCCAGTCACCAGCCAGGGACCGTTCGGCTCCATGCCCCCCGTCGCGATGATCGCGGTCGTCTTCCCCATGCCCAGAGCATCACGGACGTCCATCCACGTCATGTCCTCGATCCAAACCGTGTTCGCTGCCGGCAGCGGATTGGGTGTATCGACGCAGTTGAAGGGGCTCGCGCTGCATTCCCCACCACCCATCGAGCGCGGATCGGGAGCGGGACGCTGGAAGCCCTGACCGCCGCGTCCACCACCGCCTCCGGCGCGCTGCGGCGTAGGGGTCGTCCCACCCTGCCCGATTGCTCGACGGACATGGCGAGCTGTCTCCGTCGCCCGGAACGAAACGATCTCTCGCGCCCACTCCACATTCTGAACGCGGTCCGCCAGGGACACACCGTTGATGGTCGCATTCCCAGTCGCTGCACGTTCGGCATAACGAATCGAGGACGGGTCGTCCGCGAACATGTTCAGAGCGATCACCGGGTCGTCATGTAACCCGTCTCCCTCGCCCTGCCGCAGGCCACGGAACTCCATGTATCGGGTGACGGTCGCGTAGTCGTAATACTCTTGGACATGCGCGACCACCGTGCCATCCCACTTCGCGTTCAGTCGCTCGGCTACGGCTCGCTGCCCGCTCTGATTCCCACCGCTGTCGCCGATGAAGATGATGTTGCGGAAGCCGTGCATCTTGAGGCTGTGCGCAACGTCGGTCAGCATCGCCTCGAACGTCTCCTGGCGCATGGAAATCGTGCCCGGACTCGTCATGTGACTGCTCGGAGGCTCGATGTCGCCTTCCGGGACGAGCTTGATGATGGGCGCGCACAGGGCGTTACCCAGCTCGCGAGCGATCGCGTCACAGTTCGCTCGGAGCACGAAATTGTGCTTCCCCGTCGCGAGCCAAGGGCCGTTGGGCTCGACCCCACCCGTGGGAATGATCACGGTGGTCTTTCCATCGGCCAACGCATCGCGGACATCCATCCACGTCATTTCCTCGATCCACACCGTGTTGGGCGCAGGGAGTGGATTCGGCGTCGTCGCGCAGTTGTATACGTTGTCCGCGCAGTTCCCACCGCCCATCGAGTTGGGGTCACGCTGCTGCTGAGCGTGGGCCGTCGATGCTACGAGCATGAGGGCGGCCGCAGCCAAGAACGTCTTGTTCATCGTTTTCTCCGGAAGGTCGAATCTCGGATCGAGACTGCGGCCGAAATCCCGGGCGCGCCAGGGGTGTGAGATCGAGACCGTCGGGGTGACCGAGACGGGAGTGACCCACGAGATCCGCCTTGCGCGCCCGCCCGCAAACCTCAGAATACCCAACGCGCGCGACCCGTCCAGACCCACGACCGAGAACGTTCCATGAAGTGCAACCGTCGCCTCGCCCTGGCTGGGCTCCTGGTCCTACTTCCATCCTCTGCCAAGGGTCAGAATCCTGACCTGGCGACCACGATCTCCCGCTTGGAGTACAGGGAGGTCGGACCGGCGTTGATGGGCGGACGGATCGCAGATCTCGCTGTCGTGGAATCCCGCCCGCAGGTCTTCTATCTGGGGACCGCAACAGGAGGGGTCTGGAAGACGGAGAACCACGGCACCTCATGGACGCCGCTTTTCGACGAACAATCCACCAGTTCGATCGGGGACATCACGCTCCACCAGCCCAACCCCAACTTGATCTGGGTCGGCACGGGTGAACCGCAGAACCGTCAGTCGTCTCCGTGGGGCAATGGCGTGTACAAGTCGACTGACGCGGGACTCACCTGGACCCACATGGGTCTCGACGAGACGCGGCATATCGCGCGCATCGTGATCCATCCACGCGACCCTGACATCGTATATGTGGCGGCCGTCGGGAACCTGTGGGGGCCGAGTCCGGACCGAGGCGTGTTCAAGACGACCGATGGCGGGGAGACGTGGGAGAACGTCCTGTCGATCGATGATTTCACGGGCGCCATCGACCTCGCAATGGATCCGGCCGATCCCAGTACCCTGTTCGCGGCGATGTACCAGCGCCAACGCACCGGATGGGGCTTCAACGGTGGCGGTCCGGGAAGTGGGCTGTACCGCAGCGTTGACGGTGGAAAAAGCTGGATGGAACTGACCGACGGCCTGCCGACGGGCGACAAGGGCCGCATCGGCATCGACGTGTACAGACAGGACGGCAACATCGTGTATGCGCTGGTCGAGGCGGATGCTCAGCGGGCCAACAGCGGCCGTGGTGGTGGACGGGGCGGCGGCGGCTCAAGCCGTAGTGGCCTCTTCCGTTCGCTGGACCGGGGCACGACGTGGGAGAAGGTCTCGGACACGAACCCGCGGCCGATGTATTACTCGCAGGTTCGGATCGACCCGACCAATCCAGACCGGATCTATGTTCTGGGCTCCGATCTCATGATCTCCGACGACGGGGGCCGTTCGTTCCGGAGCGACGGAGCCGAACAGATCCACGTCGATCACCATGCGCTGTGGGTCAACCCTCAGGACCCGGACCACCTGATAATCGGGAGCGACGGCGGAGTGGCCGCGTCGTGGGACGGCGCCGCACACTGGCGCATGTTCGACAACATCGCGCTTGGTCAGTTCTACGCCATCGGATACGACATGCGCGACCCGTACTTTGTGTGCGGGGGCCTTCAGGACAACAACCCGTGGTGCGGCCCCTCGAACACCCGCTCCTTCCACGGCATCCGAAATCAGGACTGGTACGAGACCGCGTACGGCGACGGATTCTGGACCGTCGTCGATCCGACCGACTCGACCATCGTCTTCTCGGAAACGCAGGGCGGGAACATGAACCGCTACGACCTCACTACGGGCGAAAAGACGCCCATGCAGCCGATCACCGGGCCGCGCGAGGCGGGCGATTCAACGAAAGAGTACCGATTCAACTGGAATAGTCCTCTCCTCATCTCCAGGCACGATCCGCGAACGATCTACCTTGGCGCGAACTACCTCATGCGCTCTCGGGATCGCGGCATGAGTTGGGAGGAGGTCGGAGGAGTCGACCTCACGAAACAGATCGACCGAGACCGCCTCGAGATCATGGGCGTTTCCGGTGATCAACCCATGATGTCGATTCACGACGGTACGTCGAACTACGGGAATCTGACGGCCGTGGGCGAGTCGAGGTTCTCTCCTGACGTGATCTACGTGGGTACGGACGACGGCAACGTGAAAGTCACGATGAACGGTGGCACCACGTGGGAAGACATCGGCACCAACATCCGAGATCTGCCCGAACGCACCTATGTGAGCCGGCTCACCCCATCGGCACACGCGCCCGGTCGGGTTTACGCGACCTTCGACGGACACCGTAACGGCGACTTCTCCGCCTACGTCTACGTGAGCGAGGACTTCGGTCGCGGCTGGCGACCGATCACGCGTGGCCTGCCCGACGGGTGGTCGGTGAACGTCATTACCGAACACCACCGCAACGCAGACCTGCTTTTCGTCGGCAACGAGGTGGGCGTCTTCGTCTCGATCGACCGGGGTGACAGCTGGGCGGCGCTCAAGAACAACCTTCCGGTGGTTCCGGTGGACGACATCTTGATCCACCCCCGCGAGAACGACCTGATCGTGGGGACGCACGGTCGGAGCATTTGGATCATGGAGGACATCTCCCCTCTGGAAGGTTTGTCGGCCGCTGTGATGACAGAGGCTGCGGTGGTCTTTCCGAGCCGAACGACGATCATGTGGGCCCAACGCGGAGACTGGCCGTTTTACGGCGCGACGTACTCGGGCAGCAACCCTCCCCGCGCCACCCCGATTCGGTACTATCTGCGCGACGCCATGGCAGACGAGGGCCGCGTCGCGTTGACCCTCAGCGACGCCGAGGGCAGGCGGATCCGAACGATTGAGGGGCCCGGCGGCGAGGGCATCCATGAGGTTGTCTGGGACTGGCGGTTCGATCGACCCTACGAGCCGGAATCGGGCGCCGGCGGCGGCGGCAGGGGTGGCGCGGGTGGCGGCGGCGGACGAGGTGGTGCCCCACAGGGCCCGATCGCGCTCCCGGGCGTTTACACCGTCACCCTAAACGCCGCGGGGGGCACGCACAGCTCTACGGTGGAGATCCAAGCCGATCCACGACGGGTTATGACGGCCGCGGACCGGGCGACGCGACAGGAAGCGCTCATGAGCCTTCACCAACTCGCGGAACCCCTCTATCGTGCGACCGAGGCCGCCCAGCGTCTGAGTAGTCAGCTCTCTGAAGCCGAGGCGCTACTCACAACGCACGAAGACAGGCCGTCCGCGTTGAGCGACGAGCTCGAGGCGATCCAGGCGGAAGTCGCCGCCATCGAGCGCGAGCTGGGTGTGGCCCGCGGGCACGCTGGAGTCGCAGGAGCGATCCAGCAGTCGTCGACCCTCCCGACGGAAGACCAACTGTGGCGGGTCGAGGCCGCTTGGGCCGCCGCGCCCGGTCTCATCGAGCGGGTGAACGCACTCATCACGGAGCGAATGCCCGCGTTCAACGATTCACTCGATCAGGAAGGAATCCGGCCCGACCCAGGAGCCGCAATCGAGGTGCCGCGCCGAGGAGGCTAACGCGAGTCCCGCGTCGCCCGCTCGGCGCTCACTCAAGGTCGATCAGCCTTAGGGCTTTCGCCCGTACCTGCGGCGGCGCGGCCTATTGCTGCTCGCAGCAGGCGCCTCGCTCAGGGTCTTCCTCGCCTTCTTGTCGGCCGATCGTTGCCGATCCGCGGCCTTCTTGGCGCGGATCGCCGCGATGCGCTCACCCCGAGGCATTTCCAGAGGTGCCTCGGCGGTCGCCTCGTATGCGAACCCCTCGAGCCGGACCCTCGGAATGGACATTCCCACGGCACGCTCGATCCGCTTCATGTCCGCTTCGTCCTCCGGCGCGACCAAGGTAAATGCGTCGCCGGTGGCGTCGGCGCGAGCCGTGCGTCCCACGCGGTGGATGTAGTCTTCGGGTACCGTGGGCAGGTCGAAGTTGACCACATGGCCCAACGCCTCCACGTCGATGCCGCGAGCGGCGATGTCCGTCGCGACCAGAACGCGAAACTCACCTGCTTTGAATCCCGCGAGGGCCCGAGTGCGTTGAGCCTGAGAACGGTTGCCGTGGATGCGCTCGGCGGAGATGCCGTGCCGGTTCAGGAGCTTCGTGAGTCGGTCCGCTCGGTGCTTCGTTCGGGTGAAGACGAGGGCATCGTCCATATCACCCCGCTTGAGCAACTCTACGAGCAACTCGCCCCGGAGACTCGCCGGAACAGGATACACGGTCTGCGTCACACCCTGGGCCGGCGCAGCACGACGTTGAAGCGCGATCTTGATCGGCTTGCGAAGGATTTCGCGAGTCAACACCTCGATCGGCGGCGGCATCGTTGCGCTGAAGAAGAAGGTCTGTTTCGGTGTGGGCACATGCCGGAGCACGCGTCGAATATCGGGCAGAAAGCCCATATCCAGCATCCGATCGGCCTCGTCAAGAACGAGGAACTCGAGGCCCGCGAGCTTCGCGTACGGGTACTGGAAATGATCCAGAAGGCGTCCGGGCGTAGCGACGAGGACATCGACTCCGCTTCGGAAGGCCTTCTCCTGGGGGTTCATGCCGACACCGCCGTAGACCGCCGCGCCTTTGATGCCCGTATGCCGGGCGAGCCCCTTCAGATCTTCGACGATCTGCAGGGCCAGTTCGCGCGTCGGCGCGATGACCAACGCCCGTGTGGTGCCGCGGGGCCGGTCCACGAGTTGATGGAGGATGGGGAGTAGAAACGCCGCCGTCTTGCCGCTCCCTGTCGCCGCGCAGGCGAGCAGATCGTTGCCTGCGAGGGCGGGCGGAATCGCCTGCTCTTGAATGGGAGTCGGGCGTACGAATCCAACGTCCTCGACCCCTTTGAGAAGGGTCGGGTGCAATAAAAGGCCAGAAAAAGCCAAGGGGTTGTCCAC
This sequence comes from Gemmatimonadota bacterium, assembly GCA_027623325.1. GTDB lineage: Bacteria > Gemmatimonadota > Gemmatimonadetes > Longimicrobiales > Gaopeijiaceae > UBA2589. Next base: position 6,945 of record JAQBXY010000014.1, on the reverse strand, counting down.
TGAATGGCGCCAAGCAGGCCGGCCGGAACATCCGGCTCGATAGGCTGGCGCAGAGTTTTGAGCGAGTGCCGGCCCCCGGAACCGAGGGCTCAAGGTGGGATCCCGCAGCCAGAAGGTAATGGAAGTCCCGCTCACTCCCAACGGAACACTCGCGTCGACACCGCTAGGCAGACCACGAACACTAAGAGCAAGGCGCCCACGCTCACCCATTCGGCCGCCCAACTCGATCCGTTCCAAATGCCCGTCATCAGGGTGACCGCATGTGTAGTCGGAAGCGTCTTCGCGATGATTCGAAGAGCGGGCGCGAGCGCGTCGACCGGAAAGAACAAGCCAGAGACCGCGATCATCGGATAGAGCACCGCCGCACCGATCGGCTGCGCGAAACGCGCCGTCGGCACCACGCTCGCGATGACGAAGCCGAGTGACAGGATGCTCAGCGTTCCGAGCAGCACCGCGGCGGCGAAGCTCGGAAGGTTGACGTCGAGGGCGCCCGGAAAGAACCGTCGACCCGCCAAGACGAGGAGGCCGAAACTGAGCGCGGTGAACACGAGCTTGATGAAGACGTGGGCGCTCAGGATCGTGATCGGCGAAAGCGGCGTGGCCCGAAGGCGCTTCAAGATTCCGCCCTCGCGGTAAATCGTGATGATCGCCACGAGCGACAGGACTGCGCCCACTGCAATCAACAGCGCAGCGAGGATCGGGACGTTGAACGGCGCTTCCGGCCCCGACGAGGCGTCCAGTCGATCGAGGCGGAACGTTCGACCCAGGACGATGAAGATCACGACCGGGATGCCGAGAGTACCGAGGACCCCCATCGGTTCTCTCATGAAGACCTTCGTTTCGATCCAGGTCAACTTCCAGAAGCCCTTGAGCATGGTGTCAGTCCCTGATCCCGTGACCGGTGAGCTTCAAGAAGACGTCTTCCAACGTCGGGACCTCGGAGCGGAAACCCGTAATCCGGATCCCCTCCTTCGCCACGAAGTTGATGACCTGCGTTACGAAAGCCTCTCCCTCACCCCGTAGCCTGTAGACCGACCCGTCACCCGTCACGGTGCGAAGGCCGGGGAGTCCGGCGAATCGGCCCGGTCCGATCTCGTCACTCGTCACCACGACGGTTCGCTCCGGACAGTGGCGCGCCACGAGGTCCGCCGGGGTCCCCACTTCGACCAGACGACCGTGGTCGATAATCGCCACTCGGTCACAAAGGCGCTCCGCTTCTTCCATGAGGTGCGTCGTGAGAAAGACGGTCTTTCCCCGGTCCCGGATGCCCGTGATCAACTCCCAAATCGTCCGGCGCGCCTGCGGGTCGAGTCCTGTCGTCAATTCATCGAGGAAGAGGACCTCGGGATCGTGAATCATCGCCAGTGCAATGAACAGTCTCTGCTTCTGCCCCCCCGACAGAGTCATGAACCAGGCGTTTCGTTTAGCCTCCAATCCGAGGCGAGCCAACAGTTCCTCGCCCTCGGTCGAACGGGAGTACAGCGCTGACCACAGGTCGATTGCCTCCCACACCTTGATGCGCTTCTGGAGTTGCGCCTCCTGATGCTGAACTCCGATCCGCTGCTGAAGTGCGGCCGCTTCCCTTCGTGGGTCGAGCCCCAAGACGGCGATCGTGCCGGAGTCGGGTGTACGAAGACCCTCGATGCACTCCATCGTCGTCGTCTTGCCCGCGCCATTCGGTCCGATCAGACCGAAGATCTCTCCCTCATGGACTTCGAGGGAGACGTCGGCCACGGCGATGGTGGCCCCATAGCGCTTTCCGAGTCCGGAGACCGAGATGACAACCTTGGGCATGCCCAACGATACGTGCGCCACGCTCCGATTCGTCAGCGGGTGCCCAACAGGGACGCTCCGACGTCGGTGGGCTTTACGTGAAGATCGAGCTGCGGATAGGCAATCGTGACCTCTTCGGTCTTGAGTCCCCACCAAATGGCCTTGTTCAGGTCGGACCGGGTAGTCATCGCCTCCCACGGGGTCTTGGCCCACACCGACACCTCCCAGACCACGGAGGAGTCCCCAAACTCCGTGAGCAGGACCACCGGATCGCGTCCGAGAAACCGATGTTCTACCGACGCTGCGGCTTCGTACAGAGTGAACTCCACGACCCTCATGTCCGAATCGTACGATACCCCCACCGTCGATCTCACTCGAAAGACTTCGTCCGTGAGCGTGAGATTCTTCACCGCCGACTGGACGAGAATGGAGTTGGGAATGATGAGTTCTTCATCGTCGCGCGTCCGGGCTAAGGTCGTTCGTGCGCCCATACGGATCACCCTGATCGTGACGCCCTCGACCTCCAACACGTCGGTCTCCTTGATGGAGCGTTCCACGAGTAGGATCACACCCGACACGAAGTTCTGTAGGATGTTCTGGAGAGCGAAACCGATGGCGACCGCCGCGAACGCGCCCGCAGCGAATACGGAAGCCAGGCTGATTCCGATCGACTGAAGCGCCACGCCGAGCCCCACCACCAGTACGCAGTAATGAAGCAAGCGTTTGGTCGTGGCCCGCGTTCCCTCATGGGAAAGCCCACCCCGTATCAGGGTCCTCTCCGTAACACGCTGTAGGATCCACGAGATCCAGAAGGTGAACAGCAATACGAGGATGAACGTGAGGACCGAGGCCCCCGTCACGACGGTGCCTCCGATCTCGAAGAGCCTCCCCTCCAGCCACACCCCCAGCGACCTGATGATCTCCCTCACATTCATTCCAGAACTCTGCGGATCGAGGAGCCGACGGCGAACATTCTCTACTGCCCGGCGCCGCAGCAAGCCGCGAACGACGGGCGACGAGTATTCTGGCGCTCCGGTCGCCGACCCGGCATCGTGCTCCGGTGTCCTTCAAGCGCGCCGTGGCCGGCGCAGTTCACCAACGCGACGGAGATAAGCGATGTCAGCGACTGTTCCGACCAGACCTGCGGAATCGATCGTCGCCCGTGCGCGCGGCGTTCGGAGTGTGGTCGGCCGGATGGTCAGCCACGCCAAGAAAGCTCCAGGGTCGGCTCCTGGTACGCTTTTTCATACGGGTCGGCGCAAGATGGAGCAGGTACGACTCCGCCTGATCGACTACGACGTTGACCGAATCGAAGAGCTGACCTTGAGCACCATCGAGGAGAGCTTTTCATACGCCGAGGGGCCCCGTATCAGCTGGGTGAACATCGATGGGTTACACGAGGTGGACATCGTTCAAGCAGTCGGAGAGAGATTCGGGGTCCACGCGCTCGCGCTCGAGGACGTACTGTCCACGACTCAGCGGCCCAAGGTCGAGGAGTTCGACGACCATTTCCTGGTGATCCTCACCATGCTGTCGTTCGATGAGGCGACCGAGTCGGTGGTGTCCGAGCAGCTCAGTCTGATCGTGGGCCAGCGGCACCTGTTCTCGTTCCAGGAGCGACCCGGCGACGTGTTCGAGGGCGTGCGAGAGAGGCTCCGTCACGGCAAGGGCCGCCTTAGGACCCGGGGCACCGACTATCTCGCGTACACACTCATCGACGCCATCGTCGACAGTTACTTCCGGATCCTCGAGACCATCGGCGACCGGATCGAGGCGCTCGAAGACACGGTTCTCGATGATCCATCGATGGAGGTCATGAAGCGTATACACGGACTGAAAAGAGAGATGCTCATATTGAGGCGAGCGGTCTGGCCGCTGCGCGAGACGCTCGGTCAACTCTACCGCGGTGAGCTCCCTCAGATCACGGATGAAACGCGCGTGTTTCTCCGTGACGTCTACGATCATTCCGTCCAGGTGATCGACACCGTCGAAACGCTGCGCGAGGTGCTGTCCGGGGCGATGGATCTCTACTTGTCCGGGGTAAGCAATCGCATGAACGAAGTGATGAAAGTGCTCACGATCATCGCGACCATTTTCATTCCCCTATCGTTCTTCGCCGGGCTGTACGGAATGAACTTCGAGTACATGCCCGAACTCGGGGTCCGATGGGCCTACCCCGCGCTGCTGACGTTCATGGCCATCATCGGCGGAGGGATGCTCTGGCAGTTCCGGAGGAAGGGTTGGCTGTGATCCGTCTCGTTCAATGAACGATGTTGCGGGCCTGCCGGTGTTTAGTCGCGAGTTGCTCACGTTCGCCCTGGCCATCGATTTCGTGAATCGTTCCCGAGTGGTCGATGCGCTCGCGCCTGGCCGTCAGATGGGCGTGCAGGTCGGCGGACGGGTCGGGACGGGTGCCAACTGGTCCATCGGGACCTTCTCAGGTCCTCCTTCGTTGGGACCGCTACCGCCCTGTCGGTGGCGTGAGCGATGACATGGCACTTCTAGGGTTCAATGGTGGCCGACCTCGGCGTCGGAAATCCAGGTCGATTGGATGGCCCCGGTTTCGGACAGCTCGTCGCCACACAAGATCCTCGTTAACTTCCAGGTCGGGTTCTGAGACCATGGGTGAAAAGGGAGCAAAGCTCAGGGGTCCGTCGATGCACCGTCGAATTTTCGTCCCGCTGGTCGCCCTGCTCCTCGCGGCACCGACCCTCGCGGCCGCTCAGGAACAGCCCGTTGTTGTCTTCGTGGTCCGGCACGCAGAACGTGCCGAAGACGGTACCAATGACCCTCCCATCTCGGACGCCGGCTGGGATCGCGCTCGACGGATCGCCGGTATGATGCGGGAGGCACGCCTGACCCACATCCACACCACCGACTACAAACGCACTCGATCGACAATCGAACCCATTGCTGGCGCCACGGGCATCACGCCCGCCCTCTATGCGCCCGCCGATCTGCGCGCCTTTGCTCAACGGCTCCGTTCTACACCCGGGCGACACCTGGTCGTCGGACACAGCAACACCAACGCCGAGCTGGTCGCCGCTCTCGGCGGTGACGCCGGAGAGCCCATCGGGGAGATGGAATACGATCGGGCGTACGTGGTGGTCGTCGCGCCGAGCGGGGGCGTCGCATCGGTGATGTTTCGATTCGGAGGACCGTCGCGGTAGGACGGTCGTCCGACGTCGCGTTGGTGCATGGCTCATGGTCTAGGTTTCGTTGAAAGGAGAAGCCCCTGACCCGGAGCCGCCAGCGATGAAGTATCCGAAGCGAAGCCAGTACAAGCGCGCGAAGTCTCAGTATCGGATACGGAACTGGCCTGAGTACGAGGCAGGCCTTCGGCGTCGTGGCGACGTGACCGTGTGGCTTTCAGATGAGGCGCTCGATGCCTAGCGGGCTCCGGCCAGCGGCAGGCCCGGTGGCCAGCGTACGTACGCGAACATCGCGCTGGACGAGGTGCCCCGCTGGCTCCAAGACCGTCGCCCGCACTGGAGGAGAGAAGCCGGCCATGCACCAACGCCGCGTAGGGCGCCAGTTGTTGACGCCACCCGATATGGGTGGCATGTTTGCTGGCATGAGGCCGAAGACCCAAGGGCCAGACCCCACGGCAAAGACCGGCTACCGGCTCCCGGCAAGCGTCGTGATGCAGGTGCGCGAAGCGGTCGACGCCGGGGAAGCGAAGAGTCAGAACGAGTTCGTGGAGCGAGCCCTCCGGCGCGAGTTGCGGGCGCTGGACCAGCGCCGCCTCTACAGTGAATACGCGCGGGCGGCCGAGGACGACGTGTGGGTGGCTGGCATGGCGGCCACGGCACAGGCGTTCGACGTCGCCCTCCGCGACGGCCTCGACGCAGATCGACCTTGATGCCCAGCGGGCTGCTCCGCTGGTCGATGGTCCTGGTCGATCTCGACCCGACGCAGGGCGGCGCGCAGGCAGGCGCGCGCCCCTGTTTGGTCGTTTCGAACGACGGCTTCAACCGCCACTCGGGCTTGGTCACCATCCTGCCTATTACCAAGCGAGCGGGAAAACAGCGACAGGTCTACGCGTTCGAAGTACTGCTGCCAGCAGGCGCGGCGGGTAACGACCTCGAGAGCATTGTCATGCCGCAGCAGATCCGCACGGTCACTCGGCACCGGGTCCGGCACGTACTCGGGCGGCTTCGGGACCAGGGACTACGCGATGAGATCGAGGATCGCCTGATCGATCACCTCGGAATCGGCTTCGACGGCGACCCCGAGCCCTGACCCACTACCGCGAAGGCGACCGAGCCAACATCCTCACCACCTCATCCCGTCTTTTCGCTGCGCGAGCGGCCCAACCCTGGAAGAGCGGATCCTCTCCAAGCGCCTTGATCGCCGAGCTCGGTGACGCAACGAACATCGCGTTGCTGAATCCCCATTGGAGCGCTGCGTCTAGCCACCCGATGGCCTCAGCATGCAGACCAAGAGTGGCGGAGCACTCCGCAATGAACCACGACCCACCCTGGGCGCCGAAGCCAAGGACGAGGGACGACCGACTCCAGGCTCACTGATCGCACCGGACGCGACCGCCGCCGGTTCACCGCGGCGCCCGAGGCCAGTAGCCCTGCAACGGCGAGGATGGATGAGATGACCGGCTCCCAGCCTCCCTCGTAGAGCCACCAAGCGGCCGAGAGTAAAGCCGCGGTGGCCAGCAACGCGCGAATGGTCCTCGGCACGCCTACTCCTCACTCTGAGACATGGCGGAGAATAGGAGACTCAGCAGGGCGCCCGCTACCAACCGGTGTCGGCAGGTCGGGAAGATCAGGATCTCTCAACCAGAGAATCCGTCGGCCTTCGGGCCTCCAGGAGGTCGAACGTGTCGAACCCCTCGGGGCGCCGATCGATAGCAGCCCTTCGCGTCGGCCGTACCGTGAGCGGCCAGCCGCGACAGGTCCCCTCGTGCGCGGTGGAGCTCCGCGAGGAACATGCGCATGCCCCCGTCGTCGACGCGCGCGAAGCACGCTTCAAAGGACCGGTCGCACGGCCCGCGAACATGTAGAGAAACATCTACACCCGCCGCCGCAAAACGCGAGACGGAACAGCTCTACCTACATGCTACCAAAGCAGTTACCGCAGTGAAGCCAGCCAGGATCGAACTGGCGACCTCCTGGTTGCAAAGCACAATCATGGCACCCCCATTTTCACCATTTTGGC
>JAQBXY010000013.1 GCA_027623325.1 Gemmatimonadota bacterium | reverse complement strand
GCTCCCCGGTCTCCTCTCCCTCGCCCCATCCTCGGTTGCTTGCACAGCCTGCAACCCCCGCCCTACCTTGCCTTTTCGTTCTCGGAGGGCGTTTGGATTTCCTATCCCTGGTCTGAGGGTCGAGCCGACCGAGGCGCTGAGGGAAGGGTAGGGAGGCCCAACGTGGCCGAACTCCAGCTACCACGAAGCGATCACGCGACCGCTTGCCGTGCCCCAGATCCTCCCTTTGCCACCGGGGTGGTAGTCGTACGCCGAGCCGATGACGACCATCGTACTGACGAAGCCCCAGCCGACGTTCAGTCTCAGTCGGTAGAACTCGTCATCCATGTCTCCTGCGTTCACGTCCATGGTGCCAAGCCCCCGCGGCACCCTCGTATTGCTGCTCATGACGCCTGCTCGGCCCAGGAAGCCGCTCCGGCCGGTGAAGGCGAAGTCCAGCTTCGTGAACCAGGCCTTGAGGAGGTAGTCGATGTCGTGCGTAGGATCGTCCGGCACGTCTCGAAGCTCGGGCATCCAGGCGCGGATGGCCGACCCGCTGATCGTCCACCGCTCCGTGGCCTGAAGGGCCACGAAGAGTTCGGCCTCCGTGCTGCGCTCGACGAGGTCGTAGCCCTCCACTGCCGCTGCAACGGAGTTCGACGTCCGGGTGGAATGGGCTCGCGTGTTCGTAATCGAGCCCGAGACGAGGAGGCTCGGGTTCGGGGTCCACTCCAGCAGCGAACCCGCATACCAGAGCGACTCGTCCTGCGTGAAGCCCAGTTGACGATCATTCTTGTCGTGGACGACGACGGTGGAGGGGAAGATCGTGCTGGCGTAGACCTCGAGACGCACCTGGTCGCTCAACGCGACCTGCCCGGAGGTTCGCAACGCCATCGGTCGGTTGTTGTACACGATCGTCGTGTCGCCCCGAGGGAATCCCGCGCGACCGATCGTCACGTAGAGGAGGTTGTTGAGGAAGTCGAGCGCGGTGAGTTCCGCGGTCAACTTGGCTCGGCCGGGTCTCCACTCGCCGCCTACCGATACGTCTGCCCCGCTCTTGTGCGGGTCCATGTGCCAATCGAGGAATCCCTTTGTCGTCGCTCCCAGGTCGCGAACGAAGCGCAGGCGGACGGTGCTGCCGTCGGCGCCGGCGCCGGACGTCTGATGCACACGGATACGCATGTTCCAGGGTCCACCCAGCGGCACCGCGGTCTTCAATTCGACGGACGACGCCAAGTCGAGCGTGGTCACACTCCCGCCCATCCATCTGAAGCCGTGATCGCTCTGGTACCAGTCGTAGCTCTCCATCGGGGTGAAGCGAAACGACAAGACGTCAAGGAGGTTCTTGCTGTCCATGAGGTCGGTGAACCGCTTCAGCGTGCCCTCGTCGCTGAAGCGCCCTTCGAAGCTGTCGTGCCGGTCCAGGAGGGTGAGCCAGAGATCCTCTTCCCATGTCTGGATCGTGGAGTGGCCCACGCTGTCGACCGCCGCAACGGTCGTGTCCGACGGGGGCGCCTGAGCCTGACCCGAGCCCGGGAGAACGAGCAGGTAGGCCAGCAACATCGGGACCGTGGCGAACTCGACGGCTCCCATTCGGTGATGACTTCCCAGCAGGCCGAACAGTGAGTCTGCCGTCTGATCTTCTTGAGATCGCACTCGGTAGTACCCCCGTGGATTGCGCGGCCCCACTTCGTCGCCGAAGGCTGGCAGGACGGGCGGAAGAATCTGGACCCCAATGTGGCCATCTGCAACGGCGCCTCCGGGGTCCGGTTCGCTTGCCGATCCATGGGAAGCGTCGGATGTTGAGCCCGGTCTGATCGGACCACGCTCCGCTGGAGGAATCACTGTGCCTATCGCGCTTCGTCGGGGTTTCGCAGGGGGCCTCGCGTCCCGTTCCTTCGTCATCGGTCTGACCAAAGGCGGCGGGTTACTCGCTTTCTTGGTTGTTGCGGGTTGCCTTGAGCTGCAGGCCCAGACGACCGCGACCTCGGCCAGCTGGGAGTACTACGGCGGAGATGCGGCGTTCCAACGGTACGCCCCACTCGATCAGATCGACCGCTCGAACGTTGCCCGGCTCGATGTCGTTTGGCGTAGGCCTGGCGTCGACCCGTCGTATCTCGATGCCTTCCCGGAGCTGGATCCGAGTGCCTACATGAGGTCGACCCCGATCCTGGTCGATGGCGTGCTGTACGCGCCTAACGCGGTCGGGCTCGTCGAGGCGTTCGATCCTGGAACGGGTCGGACGCTCTGGGTCCAACAACTGGCCGAGCCCACACTCGAGGAGGTCCGCGGGCGGTCGAGTCGCGGTGTCCAGCTCTGGGGCGAGGGTAGCGAGCGGCGCCTCATCGTAGCCCGTGAGCCCTATCTGTATGCGCTCGACCCGACCAACGGGCGTCCGCTCACCGGCTTTGGAGACGGCGGCAGGGTTCTCTTGAGCCCGAACGCGACCGAGCGTTTTCGGTGGAGCTTCAGCCCCCTCATCGTCGGTGACGTGATCGTCATGGCCGGGATCATCGGCTCGGCCGGAGACAGCGGAGAAATCAAGGAGGCGACACCGGAAGATGTGCGCGGCTACGACGCGAGAACCGGTCGGTTGCTCTGGACCTTCCACGTCGTGCCGCGGGAGGGCGAACTCGGGGTCGACACCTGGGGCGACGGATCGTGGGAGTGGTCCGGTGACCTCGGCTCATGGTGTTGCCTGAGCGCCGATGTGGAGACCGGGATCGTGTACGTGCCGTTCTCGGCCCCGACGGCAGCCTACTATGGAGGACATCGGCCCGGCTGGAACCTCTTCGCGAACAGCCTCGTCGCTTTGGATGCCGCCACGGGCGAACGGGTGTGGCACTTCCAGATGGTACACCACGACCTCTGGGAGTACGACACGGTCGGACCACCGGTGCTCGGGGACATCGTTGTCGAGGGGCGCCGTATCCGGGCCGTCATGCAGCCGAGCAAAACCGGCTTCCTGTACGTGTTCGACCGCGTCACAGGGGAGCCTGTCTGGCCCATCGAAGAGCGGTCTGTGCCCCAGTCCACGGTGCCCGGCGAGCAATCGTCACCCACGCAACCCTTCCCGACCAAGCCGCCACCGTTCGGAGCCCAAGGTGTCACGGTCGACGACCTGATCGACTTCACGCCGGAGCTGCGCGCCAGGGCCCTCGAGCTGGTAAAGCCCTTCCAGCTCGGTCCGATTTTCACGCCGCCTTCCATGCCCACGCCGGGGCGGGACGGCAAACAGGGTACGCTCACCCGACCAGGAATCTGGGGCTCGGGAAATTGGCACACCGGGGCCTTCGATCCGGAGACCGGCTTCTACTATGCGGTCTCGCACCAACTCCCGGATGTGTACCTTCCTCGCCGAGGCGCAGGAAGCCGACCCCATGGGCTGGGGCGTCCCCAGGTGGGTGGAGCGCGACTTTCGAAGCTATCTGCGGTGCGGCATCCTCGCCCACGGCTTCGCGCGGGTGCGGTGCACGGACTGCGGGCATGACCGGCTGCTGGCCTTCTCCTGCAAGGGCCGGGGCGTGTGCCCGTCCTGCAACGCCCGGCGCATGGCGGAGGTGGCGGCCCATCTCACCGACGAGGTAATCCCACTCCTCCCCGTCCGGCAGTGGGTGCTGTCCGTGCCCAAGCGCCTTCGGCCACGTCCTGCACCAGACACCCGAGGTGGCCAGTGCCGTGCTCGCCCTCTTCCTGCGGGCGCTCCGGTCCGCGCTCCGTGACGCGAGTCCGGGTGCTCCAGCCGCGGTTCGCGACGCGCAGCTCGGGGCCATCTCGTTCCCGCAGCGTTTCGGGAGCTCTCTCAACCCGCACTACCACTACCACGTGCTGGCCCTCGACGGCGTGATCTCGGGCGACGTCGAGCGTGGTGTCCGCTTCCACGAGGCCACCGGCCTCGAGGCCCGGGATGCGGAAGCCCTGGCCCGCACGGTGCAGTTCCGCGTCCTGCGCTGGTTCGCCCGGCGCGGGCTCCTGGACCCCTCCGCGGCGGCGGACATGCGAAGGGGTGTGTCGCATGCGAGCTGCTAGGCTACGGCGCGGCACGGTCCACGTCGGCATGAGAGCGGGGCCGGACACTTCTCGCCCCAGAGACCACCATCTCGCGCTTCGAAAGATCCAGACGCCTCGCGCTTCGGGCAGCAGCTCAACATGTAAGCGAACATGTAGAGTGAAATCAGAAGGCCCACCCCGATTTTCGCTGTTTTGGCGTATTTCTGGGGGAAAGTTCACCGATTTGGCGAAGGATATCTCAGAACTTCACCGGATTGGCGAACGCGAACATGTAGAGAAACATCTACAGCGGCTCGGCGGGATGACGTCCACTTCCTTCTCCCCCGTGAGCGTCCGATTCACAGGGTCCAAAACCCAGCAGCTCGACCGAGATCGGAGCGCGGAGTCCACGCTAGAGGTCCTGCAAACTCGGGATCCTCGCGTCGGCTGAGTCTTGGAACAAGACGCCCGCCGCCCAAGCGCCCGACCCTTCGCAGCGAGTCGCCTCCGCTGTTCATCGTTGAACCGCAGGCGCTTCTTGCCGTGCAGCTCACGCAGGACGCGGTTCTCTTCCTTCAGGTAACCGATGACGGCCCGATGTTCTTCGTTCAGCCAGCCGGCGAGCATCACTAGGAGCATCGGCAAAGGCGTGTTCAGCATCCGCTGTCCCGTTCCAAAAAGCAGAGACCCGTCCCTCTACATGCGAGCCCTGGCCAGCTAACCTGCTGTCCGCGCCTACTTTGGCGCTAGGCCGAGTTTTGGAACAGGACGCGAACAAGCTCACCAAGGTCCCGGAGTTCAATGCGCCGCCGGTGAAGACGGTCCGGAAAGGCTTCTTCTCCCGCGACGATCTCAACGCCGTGGTGCAGCGGCTCCCGCACTATCTCCGGCCCGTCGCTCGCTTCGGCTACCTGACGGGTTGGCGGAAGCGCGAGATCCTGACGCTCACGTGGGCACAGGTCGATAGAGACGCCGGGATGATCCGGCTGGAGCCTGGCACCACCAAGAACGACGAGGGGCGTGAGATCCCCTACCGGACGCTCCCCGAGCTGGCGGCCCTCATTGACGAACGATGGGAGCGGACGCGCCGGGTCCAGCGCGTCATGCGTGCTATCGTACCGACCGTCTTCCACCGGAAGGGGCAGCCGATCAAGTACATCCGCACGGCGTGGGACAGCGCATGTCTGAAGGCGGGTCTACCTGGCTCCTGGTTCCATGACCTGCGGCGGTCGGCGGTCCGTAATATGGAGCGAGCGGGCGTTTCACGGTCGGTCGCGATGAAGATTACCGGCCATAAGACTGAGTCGATCTACAAGCGGTACGCCATCGCGGACGTGGCCTCTATCGAGGAAGGAATGGCGAAGCTCGCGAGCCTCGATTCAGGTCGTCTCGCGGCAGAAAACGAGTAGTCCACGGCACAATCGCGGCACAATTTGCCAACACAAGGGGCTCCGGGCGTCTCGGGAGAGAAAACGCTCGGAGCCCCAACTTGTTGCCCTAAATGCTACTTACAGCTTACGGAGGAGGTGGGATTCGAACCCACGAGGGCTTGCGCCCGCCGGTTTTCAAGACCGGTGCATTGAACCGCTCTGCCACCCCTCCAACCGGGCCGTGCCCGGGGGCCGTAAGATGCTTGAGGCGGGGGTCCGCTTCAACCGATGTCTGGCAGGCGGATCGGAGCACGGGCTGACGGGTTGAACGGTGATGGCTGAACCCCCTGCCCCCGACGAGTTGAATAATCCGGAGACCGCGCGCGTTTCTGGGTGGAAGAGAGTGCTGATGTGGGGGGAGCGACTGCTCACGGCGGCCCTCCTGGTCTTCGTGATCTATCGGCTCGGGCCACAACTGGGCGCGCTGACGGGCGTGGGGCCCGACCTGGGTCGATCACCCGAGTACGAGTTCCTCGCCTTCGATGGAACGAACATCCGGTCGGCGGACTTAGCGGGAGAGGTGGTGGTGCTGAACTTCTGGGCGACGTGGTGCGGGCCGTGCAAGCTGGAGATGCCTTCGCTCCAGTCGCTTCACGAAGATCGTTTTGCCGACGGAGTGGTGGTCCTGGGACTCTCTACCGACGTGGGAGCGGCTCAGGGGGTCGCTTCGTTCCTGGCGGAGCGCGGCATTTCGTATCCGGTGGGGCGCGCGACTAGTGCACACCGGCAGGCCTTCGGAGGGGTGAACGTCATCCCGACGACGTTCCTGATCGACCGGAATGGGAGGGTGCGACACCGGGTGGTGGGGTACTTCGCCCCCCCTGCTCTTCGAGCGGCGGTCAACCGACTCCTCGACGAGCCCGTCAGTGCCGAAAGAGACGCCTACCGGTAAAGACCATGGCGATGCCGTGTTCGTTGGCGGCGCCGATGACCTCCTCGTCTCGCACGGATCCTCCCGGCTGGATGACGGCTCTCACGCCAGCCTCGGCGGCCGCGTCGACGCCGTCCCTGAACGGGAAAAACGCATCGGAGGCGAGAACGGACCCGTTTAGATCCAAGCCGGCGTCCCCTGCCTTCCGCACGGCGATCTTCGATGAATCGACCCGACTCATCTGTCCGGCGCCAATCCCGAGCACTCCACCCTCGCGAGCCAAGAGAATCGCGTTGGACTTCACGCCGAAGATTGCAGCCCACGCGAAGCCGAGATCATCAAGTTCCTGATCGGTCGGGAGACGGGTGGTGACGATCCTCCAACTGTCGTCTCCGTGACCATAGAACGGCGGGATCGGTGGCGTCTGGGCGAGCAGGCCCCCGTACACGGAACGGACCATGCGTCCTTCGGGAAGCCGGCCATGCAGAGCCAGAAACGGAGCGCTGAACCGCGCGTCGCCGGTCGCCTCGGGCCACCCCAGCCCCGCAAAGCGCTCCCCGGAGAGGGGGTCCCCTTCGAGCTCCGGGTAACTCATGATCCGGATGTTCTTCTTCTCGGTGAGCTTCGTCATGGCCTCATCCGAGTACCCCGGTGCGACAAGACACTCGATGAACAGCTCCGCCATGACCTCGGCCGTTGCGGCGTCAACCGGACGGTTCACTGCGATGACGGATCCGAACGCGCTCGTCGGGTCCGTGGCCAGCGCACGCTGATACGCCTCCGTCAGCGTGTCGCCGACGCCGAGTCCGCACGGGGTCGTGTGTTTGATGATGGCTACGGCCGGTCGCGGTGAGAACGCGAACGGCGCGAGGCTGAGCAGTGCTCCGTCGAGGTCGAGGATGTTGTTGTACGACAGTTCCTTCCCGTGGTGCTTCACCAACGCGGATACGCCGGTCAGCGTCTCCGGGCCGTAGAACGCCGCCTGCTGGTCGGGATTCTCACCGTACCGCAGAGACTGAAGCCGGCGCACGGAGATATCCAGCCTCTCGGGGAGCACCTCCCCAACGCCACCATCCAGAAGGAAGTCGGCAACTGCGGCATCGTACGCGCTGATATGCTCGAAGACCTTGCCGGCGAGTCGGCGCCTCAAGGAGGGATCGTCCCCTGAATCGATGGCCTCGACGACGGCTCCGTAGTCCGTGGGATCCACGACGACCCACACGTCTTTGTGATTCTTGGCAGCGGCGCGGATCATGGTCGGGCCGCCGATATCCACCTTCCCCATCCCCTGGTCGACCGTGACGCCGGGCTTGGCGACGGTCTCACGAAAGGGATACAGATTGACGGCAACCAGGTCGATCGGACCGTAGCCGTGTTCGACGAGGGCAGCCATGTCGGCAGGGGTGTCACGGCGGGCGAGCAGGCCTGCGTGGATCGCCGGATGAAGCGTCTTCACACGGCCGTCCATCATTTCGGGATGGCGCGTAACGTCGGACACGCTCGTGACATCGAGCCCGGCCTCGCGGAGCGTCTTCGCGGTACCTCCGGTCGAGAGCAGCTGCCACCCGCGGTCCGTTAGAGCTCGGCCCAGTTCTTCGATCCCGCTCTTGTCGGACACGCTCAATAGCGCCCGCTTCATCGCGCTTCCTCGTTGGTGTCGGATGATCTTCGGACCTCAGGCGGCTCATCCAGCCGCACGTCTTTCATTCGTTCCGCCGGCCGGGCGTCCGCCAGGGCTCGACAGAGGTGATCCACGGCGGCGGGATACAGCTTGTGTTCCACGCCAAGCACGCGTTCGGCAACGTCCTCCGCGGTGTCATTGGGCGCGACGTGAACCTGCCACTGCCCCAGGATGGCCCCCTCGTCGTACTCGTCGGTCACGAAGTGCACGGTGGCGCCGGTCACCTCGACCCCCGACGCGACCACGGCGCGATGGACGTTCATCCCGTACATGCCCTTCCCTCCAAAGTCGGGGAGCAGGGCCGGATGCACATTGACGATACGTCCGGAATACTTCGCGACGACTTCGGGCGGCAGCCGGCGCAGATAGCCCGACAACAGGATGACATCGACACCGAATTCGTCCAGCGTGGCCAGGGTGTCTCGTGCAATGTCCGCCTCCTCCCGATCCCGTGTCGGGATCACACGAGATTGCACGCCGGCGGCCTCAGCACGATCGAGGGCCGGGGCCGCTCGATTCGTGACGAGCACGACGATGCGCCAGGGTCCGTCGCCTCTTTGATGGTCGAGCAGGGCCTGGAAGTTCGATCCACCGCCGGACGCGAAGACCGCGACGCTCAGCGGGGCACCGCTCACGCGAGGTCGCCGCCGTAGTGGGGAACGAGGAAGGGATTGCCCAGCCGCTCGTGGCCAACAGTCGTCGTCGGCCCATGACCCGTGTACAGGACGGTGTCATCGGGAAGCGAGAGTACCTCGGTCCGGATGGAAGTCATAAGGGTTCGGAAATCGCCGCCAGGAAGATCGGTACGGCCGATGGAGCCTTGGAATACGACATCACCGACGAGGGCGAGGCTGTGATCGGGTGCATAGAAGATCACGTGGCCCGGCGCATGCCCCGGCGCAAAACGGACCTCGAAGGAGCACGATCCGAAGTGGAAGGGCTGCCCGGGCACGATCGTGTCGGTCGGTTCCGGTTGGGTCGGGACACGTAGACCGAACATCGCAGCCTGCTTCTGCACGCCCCGGTACATGCCGAGATCGTCCGGGTGCAGCCAGATGGGGACATCGGGCGCGATCGCCCGGATCTCATGAACACCTTCGATATGATCGAGGTGCGCGTGGGTGAGTAACACCGCCTCGAGATCGAGGTCGTGCCCTCGAATCTCCTGAGCCATTTGACCGGCCGCTGCGCCGGGGTCGATCGCGACGCACGTCAGCGACGTGCCGCAGATCGCCAGGTACCCGTTTTCGCCGAACCCACCGCCAGTGAAGGTCCGGATCTCCACTCGTCAGCCCTGGTGCAAAGGAGCGATCAAACCGTAAAGGAACTCCCGCAACCGCATCCACCCGCGGAGTTCGGATTCCGGAACGTGAAGCCCTGCCCCATCATGGAGCTGACGTAGTCGATTTCGACGCCTTCCAAATATTGAGCGCTGAAGGCATCGACAAAGATCGTGACGCCCCCGATCTTCACGACTTCGTCCTCGGCCTCGGGTCCGTCCTCGATATTCAGGCCGTACTGGAATCCCGAGCAACCACCGGGTAGTACAGCGACCCGAAGCCCAGCGCCGCTTTCGACGCCGTGCTCTTGAATGAAGTCCTGGACCTTCGCAGTGGCCGAGCTTGTCAGTGTAACCATCGCCGACATCCTCCTTGAGTTCGTCGACCTTGGATCGGAAAGCTATCCGAGGCTAAAAAGTCGGTCAACGCCGCGCGTCCGACCGGATCCGCCGTGCTGCCGAGCGGAGGTCATCGACGACCCAAACGGCGCCGCCGACCTCCTTCTCGTGCTCTCGTCCATACCCCGTACGAACCAAAATGCCCCTTCCACCGAGTTCATGAGCCGGGAGGACATCGCTGAGCTTGTCGCCAACGTAATAAGAAGCCTCGAGATCCAAATCCAAGGCGGCGGCCGCCTCCCGGTGCATACCGGTGCCAGGTTTGCGACACGGGCATGGGCCGGTCACATCCGAATGATGGGGGCAATAGTACGTCCCATCGATCACGACGTCGGCCTCGACCAGGACCTCGATCAAGCGAGCTGCGACGGCATGATAGTCGTCGAGGGTGTACAACCCGCGTGCGATTCCCGCCTGGTTGGTCACGATGACGAGCGCGAAGCCGTCGGCACGGAGGTCCCGCAACCCTTCGATCGTACCGGGCACGAGCTCTACGCCCTCGGGGTCGGACAGGTAGACCTTCTCCGCAATGATCGTCCCGTCGCGATCGATGAATACCGCCGGACGAGGCGTCACGATGGAGCCGTGATCGCTTCGAGGCTCTCTCGAATGCGCTGCACGAGATCACCGTCCTGGCCCGGGAGTACCGTGCGCACGTCCAGGAGCAGAGCATCGTCGACAATCCGGCCAACGACAGGCGGGTCACCGGCGCGCAGGGCCTGGGCAAGCACATCGGGACCCGCCTCGGGACGGAACGCGACGGCCCACGACGGAAGCTCCACACTCGGGAACGTTCCACCACCTACCGCCCCTCTCGTCTCGACCACTTCACATGCCACATGGACGCCTTCCAGCCGGAGTTGGAGCGCGTCGGCTCGGTCGCGGAGCACCTTCGCATCGGTCGACAACATTCGGAGCGTTGGTATCTGACTGCGCGCCCGGTCCTCATCGCGATAGAGCCGAAGGGTGGCCTCGAGACCGGCGAGCGTGACCTTGTCGACCCGGAGCGCTCGGCACAACGGATTCTTTCGCATGCGCTCCATGAGATCCCCGCGCCCCACCAAAATGCCGGCCTGGGGACCTCCGAGAAGTTTGTCACCCGACACCACCACGACGTCGGCCCCCGCCGCGAGGGACTCCGTCGCACGTGGCTCCCGGGGCAACCCGATCGACTTCGGATCGACCATGAGACCAGATCCGAGATCATGCATCACGATGACTTCCGAACCGGCCGCCAGCGCTGCGAGGTCAGCGAGGGTGGCCTCCTCCGTGAAGCCGGTGATGCTGAAGTTCGATCGATGCACCTTCAGCAGGACCGTGACACCGGACTCCGCAACGGCCTCGGCATAATCCGCCGGTCGGGTCCGATTGGTGCTTCCCACCTCGACCATCCGGGCACCTGAACGTTCGAGCACTTCCGGGATCCTGAAGCCGCCTCCGATCTCGACCAGCTCACCTCGCGACACCGCCACACCCTCACCGAGCGCGAGCGTGTTGAGCGCGAGCACGAGGGCCCCTGCGGCATTGTTCACGACGAGCGCGTCAGGTGCCCCGGTCAGCTCGCACAGGAGGGAGACACAGTGACTGTATCGCGACCCGCGCACACCGCTCGCGAGGTCGTACTCCAGGTTCGTGTATTCGGCAGCCGCACGCCTCATCGCTTCGACCGCGGCATCAGCGAGAGGCGCTCGTCCGAGATTGGTGTGCAGCACGACTCCCGTCGCGTTGATAACCGTACGAAGGGACGGAACGTCGCCCGACTCCAGCCATGCTCGTGCCCGGTGCACGTAGGTATCGACGTCCTGGACCGCGTCGGTCCACCCGCCCGGAACGCCGAGCCGTACCGCTTCAGCGATCCCGGCACGTACGTCTTCGACGGCCGCCCGGGCAGCTTCGACGACTCGGCCGCGCCCATGGGTCTCGGCCAGGACCTTGAATCCATCGGAGGCGATCAGGCTATCGACCGACGGAATAAGACTCCTCGGATCGTTCACCGGCGCATCCCCCCTCCGGAGTCGGGCACGGAGAGTGTGTCGACCACCCCGGTCGTGTCGATCGCTAGGAGCGTATCGACCACCGTCGTGTCCGGCGGCGGCGATTCCCAGAGAAGGGTCGCCACGCCTCCCCCGCCCCCGAGTCCGAAGATGTTGGTGATCGAAGACGCCCGAACCTCGTACGGCGTGTCGAACTCAATCCCGCCGGTGAGCACGACCACGACGCGCCTGCCGGGCAGGACACGTCGTCCGTCCGACGTCCGGCCCGGTCGGACACCGGGGAGTGGTTCGAGTGTGACCGGGGCTCGCCGACCTGAGGCCGTGGCCTGCCTGCCTCCTGCCTGCGGCGACCCGGGCGGCGGCCGTCCGCCAACTCCGCCCACGCGGGGAGCGGGCGCTTCCTCCGGCAACCTGATGGTGACCGTGTCGGTGGGCTCGCCGACGCCCGTAGTGGATACAGAATCGACAACGACGGAATCTGAAGCGAGGAGCGAATCCCCATCCGCGAGCGAATCCCCTTGGGTCGCGCTCAAGGCCGCCTGGGCCGCGACGGCAGCTGCGGCGGCCGCGATCTGTGCGGCATCGATGGAATCGAGGCGAGCGAACGAATCCGTCACGGCCTCGACGTACTCGCGATAGGCAGCCTCGTGAAAGACCTGTGCGACACCGGGCGCGGCTCCCCCGTCCCGGACCAGCCCGATGTCCGACACTTCGATCGGCCGTTCGGGATCGAGAAAGTCGTCGAACACGAGCACGAGCGTCATCGAATCGACAGCGGAGGCCTCGGCTATCAGGGCGGCCGCAGTGTCGGGAGCCAGCACCGATACGTCGACCAGGAGGGTATCCCCGGCTGCGACCTCTAGCGGCACGGCCCCCTGCACCTCCATCGAGTCGATCTCTTCGTTGCGATTCTGATCGGCGAACGCGGACACACTAAAACGACCCGCCGGCACGTATCGGAAGGCGAAGATACCCTCTCGATTCGCCACCGCCTGGTGCACGAGACCGTCATCACCGGTAGCGAACACGACAGCCTCATCCACCCCCATGCCACTCAGCCGGTCCCATACTTGGCCGGCGATCGTGGTAGGCACGGGATCCCCGCCCGTGGAGAAAACGAGTTCGAACGGATCGCCGAGCCTGTTGTTGAAGAGATCGAGCACGACGGGCTTGAGCGTAACCCGATAGACGATGCCGGGTTGGAAGCCACCTTCAACCTGAACGGTCAGGCTGCGACTGCCCCGCTTCACCCGCATCGCTCCGGTCCGGGGCGAAATCGAGATGGCCTGCTCCAGCGTGGCCCCGCTGGCCCGCTCACTGATCCGCTCGTCGAAGTCGAACCGGATCGACCCGTCCAACTTCTCGAGTGTCCCGAGAGCTTCCGGAAATGTCGAGATCACCACGGGCGGCCTACGGTCCTCCTGCCCTCCCGGGGGCGAGGTCTGTTGCGCGCACGCTGCCAAGGACCCGCACACGATCATCGAAAACAATGGCACCCGAGGCCACCCGCGCCCCTGGCCATGACGGGCCCTTCCACGCCATTCGGGACTCAGCGTACTCCGCCCTCCAGCCCCGCGAGCTTGGCGCGAAGCTTCGAAGCTTGATCGTCGAGTTGAGCCACCTTGTCTCGCTCTTTCTGGACGACATCGGCAGGAGCATTCCCCGTGAACTTGTCGTTGTTCAATCGGGCCACGGCACCTCGCAGGTGTCCCTCCAGTCGATCGACCTCCTCGAGCATCCGCGAACGCTCTCGCTCTACGTCGATGACCCCTTCGAGCGGAATGAACAGCTCTGCGCCATTGGGAAGAACGGCGTTGGCTCCCACACCGGACCCGTGGCCGGTACCGACACGATCGACTCGCGCCAACTGCTCGAAGACCGCCAGCTGCGCGACGACCGAATCGGCGAACCCGTCCGGTCCACCCGTCAGATCCACGCCGATTCGACGCGCGTCCGGCACACCGTATTCCTTCCGCAGCCGCCGAACCTCGACGATGAGGTTCTGGAAGTCGGACATGCGACGCTCCACGTCGTCGTTCTTCCAACCCCCATCCGCAGTAGGCCAGGGCGCCACGATCAGATCGCCGGGTCGTTCCGACCCCTCGGGCCACGGTAGACGGGCCCACAGTTCGGCCGTGACAAACGGGACGATGGGGTGAAGGAGTCGAAACGCCTGGTCGAGCACGACGACCAGCGTCGATCGAGCCGCCTCGCGGGTAGCTGGATCCGCATTGGGGCCGAGCCGCGTCTTCACGAGCTCCAGATACCAATCGCAGATCTCACCCCAGAAGAAGTGATAGAGCCCCTCGGCGACTTCGTGCAGCCGGAAGCGATCGAGACCACGGGTCGCGTCGATCGCAGCGCCTTCGAGGCGGGAGAGGATCCACTCGTCTTCGAGGGCCAGGTCGCCGCGGATGGACTCGACCGAACGCACCGGAGCGTCACCGAGGCTCATGAGCGCGAAGCGCCCCGCGTTCCAGATCTTGTTCGCGAAGTTCCGTCCGTTGGCGAACGCCGCCTCCACATCCTCGTGGTCGAGGCTGATATCGGTCCCGACCGCGCATTGGCTGATGACGGTGTAGCGCATGGCGTCGGCCCCGAACTCCTCCACCACCCGCATCGGATCGATACCGTTGCCGAGGGACTTGGACATTTTTCGGCCGTGGATATCGCGCACGGTTCCGTGCAGGTAGACCTCGGTGAACGGTGCTTTCCCTTGGAACTCGTACCCCATCATGATCATCCGTGCGACCCAGAAGAAGAGGATCTCGGGGGCCGTCACCATAGTGTGGCCGGGATAGAAGGCCTTCAGATCGTCGGATTCTTTCGGCCAGCCGAACACCGAAAACGGCCAAAGCTGTGAACTGAACCAGGTGTCGAGAACGTCAGGGTCCTGCTCGAGCGCGACGCCTCCGCACTTGGAGCAGGCGGTCGGGTCCACACGAGCGACGATCCGTTCGCCGCACGGGCAATACCACACCGGGATGCGGTGTCCCCACCAGAGTTGTCGCGAAATGCACCAATCCTGGATGTTCTCCATCCAGTGCTCGTAGACCTTCTTCCAGTGCCCCGGGGTGAAGGTGATGGTCCCGTCCTGAGAGGCAGCCAACGCGGGCTCCGCGAGCGGCTTCATGCTCACGAACCACTGCTCGGAAAGGCGCGGCTCCACGACCGTGTGGCATCGGTAACAATGAGGCACCGAGTGGGCGTGGTGCTGCTCTCCCGCCAATAGCCCCTCCGCTTCGAGCGCGGCGAGCACGGCCTTCCGGGCCTCGAAGCGGTCCATTCCGCGAAACGCTTCAGGGGCATGGTCGCCCATGCGAGCATCGGGCGTCATGACATCGAGCAACTCGAGACCGGTGCGTCCGGCGATCTCGAAGTCGTTCTTGTCGTGCGCCGGAGTCACCTTGACCATGCCCGATCCGAACTCCGGATCGACGTGACGATCCGCCACGATGGGAATCAGCCGGCCTGTGAGCGGGACCTCCACCTGTGCGCCGATGAGTCCCGAATATCGAGCGTCACTCGGATAGACGGCGACGCCCGTGTCGCCGAGCATCGTCTCCGGTCGTGTCGTCGAAACGGTGAGATACCAACGGCCATCGCTCAACTGACCAATCGCCTCGGCACCCGCACCCGAGGCGGTCGCGGCGGCCTCGGCTGAGGCGGAGGAGAGCGGGTAACGGAGGTGCCAAAGGCTGCCTTCGGTCTCCTCACCCTCCGCCTCTTCGTTCGAAAGTGCGGTCAGGCAGCGAGGACACCAGTTGATGATGTACTCGCCCCGATAGATGAGGTCCTTCTCGTACAGCGAGACAAAGACCTCGCGCACTGCGGCCTGGAGGTCTTCGTCGAGGGTGAATCGGGTCCGATCCCAATCGCATGACGCACCGATCGCCTTCAGCTGTTCGAGGATCGTGCCCCCGGTCTCGGCCACGAATTCCCAGACTCGTTCCACGAACTTCTCGCGACCCAAGTCGTCGCGGCGGAGTCCCTCCTCCGCGAGCTGACGCTCGATGACGTTTTGTGTCGCGATACCGGCGTGGTCCGTGCCCGGCACCCACAACGACGCCCGCCCCTGCATGCGCCGCCAACGAATGAGCACATCCTGGACCGTGTTGTTCAGCCCGTGACCCATATGCAGGGCCGCCGTCACGTTGGGAGGTGGAATCACGATGACGTAGGGTTCGCGGCCATCCTCGAGGACCGCCGAGGCAGGCACGTGGAAGTATCCGCCCTCTTGCCAGGCGCGGTACCGCGCGGGTTCGATGGCACGAGGATCGAGACGGGGTGCAAGCTCGTCGGTCACATCGACTCCCTGGGGTGTCTTCGAAGATCGCCGGAGGGCACGCAGGCACGCATGTGTTCCGGGACGACCCGTAAGATGGCGCGGCCCTGCACGCGGTGGAACCGGTTACTACGGTCGGCGCCGGATCCGCGTTCCCGCGTCCTGTTGTGCTAGGGCCGGTGCACCGGCTCCGACGTAAACCACCGAGGATCGATGTGCCGCAGCGTCTGGACCCGTTGCGGGATGTCCCGGAACGCCTCCGGTCGGGATCCGTGAAGACCTTCGAAGATGTCGCTGGGGATGGCAAGAAAGCCGTCGGCAGCAACAGGGCCGAATTGCTTGCCCCGCTCACGAGCCACCTCTTCGAGGGCCGACGTCGAGGCGACGGAATTGCGGTACGCCCGTTTCGACGTCATCGCATCGTAGGCATCGCACACCGCCATGATCTGGGCGACGAGGGGAATCCGGTCCCCGGACAGCCCCTCGGGATACCCCCCACCATCCCACCGCTCGTGATGATAACGGACCCCTGTAGTCAGGTGCCGGAGGGTAGGGATCCCCTCGAGAATCTCCGCTCCGTCCGTGGGGTGCGCTTTGATGAACTCAAACTCCTCATCGGTCAGCTTGCCCTCCTTCGCCAATACCCGGAGTGGCACGGCCAATTTGCCGAGGTCGTGCAGGTACCCGACCGACCACAGGGCCGACTTGATGTGACCCTCAAGGCCCAATTGATCGGCTACAGAGACCGCCAGTAACGCGACGCGCCGGGAATGTCCGCCCGTGTAGGGGTCCTTCGCATCGATCAGATTGGCGACGATCGTAAGCAGTTGGTTCGTCGAAGGGGGCGAGACCTCCTCGGGGAGGAGGTGTTCCGTGGCCCGCAGAACCGTGTGTCGGTAGGCTGCATCCGTGAACTGCGGGATCTCGCCGGTTCGCATCAGGCGCAGGTACGTATTCGCGACGGTCGGCGAAAACTCCACACCGATCCCCGACTCGACGATGTCGAGAATCTTCTCTCGTCCCAGCGCTTCCCGTTGCGGGCGCGGCGCTCCGAGGGCGGTTACGGTGTCCGCGAGTCGCAGAATCTGAGCCCCGAGCGGGATGTCCTCCCCGCCGAAGCCGTCCGGATACCCGGACCCATCCCACCATTCGTGATGATGTCGGATCAGCGGCCCCAGCGACTCCAGGTGGGGCACCTCCCGCGCACGCATTTCCGACCGCTGGGGATGTTGCCGTACCCGCGCCCGGACCTCGTCCGAGAGCTCCGCGACCGGGTTCTCCCAAGCGTCCTCCGCCAACCCGACCATACCCATGTCGGACAGCACCGCGCCGAAGACCAACTCCGAGCGTTGCTGCTGGTTGAGTCCGAGTTCGGAGCCGAGTTGGGTCGCCAGCATCGCGACCCGCGGACCGTGGTCGTTCAGATAGCCCTTCGCCGAACCCATCACTCCGGTGAGGGCCTCGAGAAGACCGGCGTAGAACGCCTTGCCTGAATGTGTACCCGTCAAAGACCCGACTCCGTTGCGGACTTCGCAAGGTATACCGCACGGTCGCGACCCCACCAGAGTCAAATCTTTACGCTTGAGGCTCCCTGCCCTCTAGAGAGCCCGGCTAGCTTAGCTAGCTAGCGCCCGCCGATCGTATCGCCCCGGGCGAGCGCCCGTTCGCGATCGCGCCGTGCGCGGATCGCCGCAGCTCGCTCCTTCCAGCTCTGCTCGATCAAGTAGCGTTGGCTTTGACGATTGATCTCGTCCCACTCGAACATGCGCCGGGCGATCTCGTCCCGCTTCCCAACCGGAACACCGAAGTTGAGGGGGAGCGGCAACGTGATGTCCCCCAAGTGGATCTTCCCTTCCGAAATGCCCCACCGACCACCCTTGCTATCTCGGAAGGTCCAATCGGTCAGCCGATCTTCGGCCGCCCCTGCGAGGGCGAGTGAGTCATACCAGGCCACGATGCTCGCCGACAGTAGAAGCTCCTCGCGCTCCTCCATGGTCAAGTCAAAGAGTTCGGCGGGAAGTTCTGCCCATAGGCGGGCATCTTCCAGGTTGGGCCGCAGGAGTTCCGCAGCGGTCGGTGCGGGCGGAACCAACGAGCCCGTCGGGATCGACACGATCACGGGAGCCTCGACCGCCGCCACAGGGGCCTCGACCTCCTCGATGTCGTCGGGATCCTCCGGCCGCTCCGCATCCAGCGCTTCGTCGATCTCGATGAGTCGCAAGACGATGGCTCCCTGAGGCGGCCCAGGCGCCGATGGTAGGGGGAACGCGGCCGATTCGGGGCTCAGTACACCAACCACGGATGGGTACAGGACGAGAACGATCAAGTGCGCGGCCAGTGAGACCCCGAACGCAACCAAACGGACACGGCGCGACCCGAGGCCGGGGCGTGCGTGCCAGGCCCGGTCCGACGGTGCTTCCCTGCCGTCCGGCCGTGATCGCATGTGAGTCCTAAACCGGCCCGTGGGCCCGGTTCCTCTGGGTCTGTGGCACCTCTTGGCCGTCTCGGGGTCCCGCCGCCGGGCACCGAGTTATCCGACGAGGCGGGCCAATCGTCGAGCGGCTTCGCTCATTCGAACGTCATCCACGGTCAACGCGACCCGAAAAAACCCCTCCCCACCGGTTCCGA
This sequence comes from Gemmatimonadota bacterium, assembly GCA_027623325.1. GTDB lineage: Bacteria > Gemmatimonadota > Gemmatimonadetes > Longimicrobiales > Gaopeijiaceae > UBA2589. Next base: position 65,181 of record JAQBXY010000013.1, on the reverse strand, counting down.
GCGAACTCCCCGGAAGCACGATGACGCCCTCCTGTTCGAGGGCTCGACGGGCGAAGTCCTCCGACGGTTCCCCACCTGGGACGGGGATCCACAGATACATGGTTGCCTTGGGAGCGAGGACGTCGAAGCCCGCAGCGGAAAACGCCTGCACGCCTCCGTCCCTGCGCCCCTGGAACGTCGCGATGTTCCCGGGCACCCAGGTCGCCCAACTCTCGAGAGCCGCCACCCCTGCCGCCTGAATCCCGAGGTATTGCCCCGTATCCATGAACGTCTTGACCTTCGTAAGCGCTGCAATCATGTCCGAGTTCCCTACCGCCCAGCCCAGCCTCCATCCGGTCATGTTGTACGTCTTGGAGAACGAGTGGAACTCGATGGCGACGTCGCGGGCCCCATCGAACTCCAGGACGCTGCGCGGGCGGTAGCCGTCGAAGCCGAATTCCGAATAGGCGTTGTCGTGCGCGAACACGATGTCGTGGCGCTCGCAGTACTCGATGGCCTCGGAGAAATACGAATCCGGCGCGATCGCGGTGGTCGGGTTGTTGGGGTAGTTCAGGAAGAGAATCCTGGCTCGGCGAGCGACGTCGGCCGGCACCTCGGCGAGCGGAATCAGAAAGTCGTTTTCGGGGCGCAGCGGGACGAGGTGCGGCTCCCCACCGGCGAGCGTAACGGCCCCGATGTAGGCCTGATACCCAGGATCCGGGATGATGGCGGCGTCCCCGGACTCGAGATACGCGAAGGGCAGATGGGCGAGCCCGTCCTTCGACCCGATGAGGGGCAAGATCTCGGTCCAGGGGTCGACCTTCACCCCGAAGCGTTGAAGCATGAACGTCGCGATCGCCGTGCGCAGCACCGGGAGCCCCATCTGGAAGGCGTAGCGGGAGTAGGACTTATCGGACACGACTTCACGTAACTTCTCGACCACGGATGGCGGTGGATCAATCGGCGCATCTCCCGCGCCGAGGTCGATCACGTCGACCCCGTCGGCCTCGATCCGACGGCGCATCTCTTTCATCCCCGCGAGCGGATAGGGCGGGAGCGCGTGGTAGCGCCGGTTCGGATCGGGCATCCTAGTGGCCAGCCACGACTCGGTTGGTGACCGATCCCACGCCGACGATCTCGACGACGACTTCATCACCGGCCGACAAGGGTCCGATCCCGTCCGGGGTTCCTGTCGCGATGAGGTCTCCGGGTTCGAGCGTCATGATGGAGCTGATGTGGGCAATGATCGCCGGAATGTCGAACACCATGTCCGATGCCGGGCCGTCCTGACGGACTTCACCATTCACGCGGGTCCTCACTCCGAGAGCCGAGCGATCTACCTCGGCCAACGGGATCGGCGTGCCCACGGGACAGAACGAGTCGAAGCCCTTGGCCCGTGTCCACTGTCCGTCGGTACGCTGCAGATCGCGCGCAGTCACGTCATTGACCGCGATCAGCGCCTCCACGCAGTCCCAGGCATCCGCGGCGGCGACGTTTCGAGCCCGCCTGCCGATGATCACACCGATCTCGCCCTCGAAATCCACCCGCCCCGCGCCTTGCGGCAAGACGATGTCGTCTCCTTCGAAGACGAGCGACGAGGGGGGTTTGAGGAAGATGAGAGGCTCGACCGGCACATCGTTACCAAGTTCCGCCGCGTGTTTCGCGTAGTTGCGGCCGACACATACGATCTTCGAAGGTTGAATTCTGGTCATCGGAATGCCCCGCAAGTGAGAGTCAGAGAAAACGCATGAGGCCGCCCGAACGATCTCCGGACGGCCTCTGGTCGTTACACGATGTCAGTCGAGCAGTGCTACGAGAGCTTCACCGATCGGTCTGTTGGGTATGAATCCACGTCCCGATCAACGCTCCACCCGCCGCGATGGTGAGGATGATCGCGATCACCGTCCACCAGAGGCCGACGTCGCCGTACCCCGTGTCCCATCCCGCAGCAGCGCGCGTGTACGCCCCGTAGGCGATCCCGAGATACACGACGCCGATGCCCATTCCGATGATCCGCTTCATCGAATTTCCCACTGTTCGAGGAACTTCCGCGGACATCCTCGCGCCCGCGCACTCGGAATCTAGGGAGCCTCAGCCCCCCTTCCAAGGGGTCGTCATGAGGGGCTGTAGAAGGCACGGACACTCCGCTCCACGTCACTCCACGCGCCCTTCACCAAGGGCGCATCGGGCAGGGAGTCGCGCAGGTACCGACCGTATCTCTTCGTGATGATCCGATCATCGAGAATCAGGACGGCTCCACGGTCCGAACGGGACCGGATCAGGCGCCCGAAACCCTGCTTCAGCCGCAGCGCAGCATGCGGGAGCATGAAGTGTTGGAAGGGATCATGCCCCAGCCGTTCCAGCGACTCCATGCGGGCAGCCGTGATGGGCTCGCTCGGCACTCGGAACGGCAGTTTTTGAATGAGGAGCCCCCGAAGCGGATGCCCCGGCACGTCCACTCCCTCCCAGAAGGACGAGGTCCCCAAGAGCACGCCCCTACCCTCCCTCACGAAGCCCTCGAGGAGACGGTGGCGGTCATCCTCTCCCTGTACGAAGAGTGGCCAACGGGCGTCGACTCTGCGCTCGCGAAGCGTCTGTGCGACGCGCCGTAGGGCCCCGTGGGAGGTGAAGAGCGCAAAGATGCCGCCGTCGGTAATCTCGGCGAACGTCTCGAGCACCTGAGCCGTTGCTTCGTGAAAAGCGCCGTCGCCGCCTGCCGCCGGTAGATCGGTCGGCACGCCGAGCATGACCTGAGTCGCAAAGTCGAAGGGAGACGGTACCATCCGCTCGGAGACTTCGACCTCGCTCTCCTCGAGATCGAGTTCGGACGAAGAAAGCCCGAGCCGGCCACGAAGAAACTCGAAGCTATTGCGAGTGGTCAGCGTGGCTGAGGTGAGGATCGTCGTCTCGGCGCGAGTGAACAGAGACTCTCGCAACAAGCCGCCCAATTCGATCGGGGCCGCCGCCATCACGAGGTTGCTGCGGCTCCCGCGTCCTCGCGATTCCATCCACCGAACGAAGGCTTCCGCCTCGTCACCCGGTGCGAGGACCAGGCGTAGCGCGTGCGCGGAAGCGGCCAGTCGTCGCTCCACCGAGCGGAGGTCGAGAAGTCGCGCCTCAAGGCGTTCCGCCACTTCCTCTACGATCTCGAGGCGGGCCCGCAGCTCGGAGAGCTCCCGCTCGAGCGTCCCGAGCCCGGACAGCGTAGCCCGCAGCCGTTCGGCGACATCTTCATTCGCGGCGGGTTCCGGCCCCCCGGACTCACCCAGGCGCACGGGACCCTCCCCGTCGGGCGCAAACGGCTCCAGTCGCTCGACCAGACCCTCCACCTCGGAACGCACCTTCGATAGCGCAGGCCGTACTCGGTTCTCGACCCGCTCCCGCAGCTCGGATCCGTTCTCGGACGAACCGACCGCCTCATGGATCGCGGTAAGGATGCCACGCCCCCGCCGATCCAGCCGTGACATCGCGCGATAGAGCCCGCGCCGCGTGATCTCCACCCCGAGGTGTGAAGTCGCGGCATCCTCGATGTTGTGGGCTTCGTCGAGAACGACACGGTGATAGGCAGGCAGGACCGCAGACTGTGTGTAGTTCTGCGTCGCCCGCCGCACAGCGAGGTCCGTAAACAGCAAATGGTGATTTACAACAAGCACCTCGGCCGAAGCTGCCCTCCGACGCGACCGCTGATAGAAGCACTCCTGAAAGTGCGGACAGCGAGCCCGCAGACAGATGTCGGGATCGCTCCGTACCTCCTCCCACGTCTCGTCAGCAGGCGAGAACGTGAGGTCGGACAACGAGCCGTCTTCGGTCGTCTCGATCCACTCGAGAAGTCCGCGCATCTCCGCTGACCGGTCTTCTTCGAAGATGCTCGTCTGTGTCTCCGCAGCGAGAAGCGCTCGGCGGATGGAGATGTAATTGCCCCTACCCTTCACCAGGGCCCATTTGAAGTCGCCGACGAGGGCCCGGACCAAGGGGAGGTCCTTGTCGGCCAGCTGCTCCTGGAGGTTGATCGTGTTGGTCGAGATGACCGCGCGTTCCCCGTTCTCCTGAGCCCATCGGACGGCGGGCAGGAGGTATGCGAGGGACTTCCCGGTTCCGGTGCCGGCCTCGACCAGCGCGATGCCGCCGTCGTTGAAGCGCTCCGTGACCGCTTCGAGCATCGCGCGTTGCCCGGGTCGGTCTTCGTAGCCATCGAAGAGCTCCGACAGAGCACCGCCCGGGCCGAGGAGCGCCCCGAGTGCAGCACCGTCCAACAGCACCCGCTCTCTCGCTCGAGGAGGCTCGACGACGACGTACATCCGCTCAGCGGTGTTGTCGATGACCGCCGTGCCCAGGCCCTGCTCGTAGAGGCGGGCGGCGACCCGCATGTCCGCGTCAGACGGTTCGAGAACTCCGGAGGGGTGGTTGTGCAGCATGACGCCCCCTTCCGGAGCATCGCGCGCCGCGACCAGGACGGCCTCGAAGTTGCCTCTCGATACGGCGCGCGGGTCTCGCACGACGCGACGTTCATCCACGGAGGCGAGGAAGCAGACCTCCCTTCCTCCCGCTCGCTCGATCTCGTGTCGAAGTCGCTGAGCGGCGTCCGGGGAGAGCGTGAGCGGCGTGGGCGGAGGCCTGCCCGCCGACGCCGTGACGATTTCCTCGTCAGGCTCCAATCCGTCGAAGCCCGCCAACGCCTCCTTGGGGAGCGTGATCGGGAACCCGTCCGGAATGCCCCGACTCAAGTCTTCAGCTTCTGCTTCTTCGCGGCCGGGAAGAGGACGTTGTTCAGAATGAGGCGATACCCGGGGGAATTCGGGTGCAGAGCGAGGTCGGTCTGCGGGTCCCCGATCTGGTGTTCCGCGTCCTCCGGGTCGTGACCCCCGAAGTAGGTCCACGTCCCTTCGCCCAAGTTACCATGGATGTACTTCGCCGAGCCGGCCTCCTGAGCGAGGACGATCGCCCCGGACTTGAGGCGATCCTCACGAAAGGAGGTCGTCAATCCATAGAAATCGGGAATTACCGACTCGTGATTCTGAGTCAGCATGGCGGGAACCGGGTCGAACTTCGCCGAGAAATCGAAGAGCGTGTACACGCCCAATTCTCTGCGCCAGGGCGTGTTCACTTGATGCCCATCGATGTCCGAGAACGAATTGACCGAGGGCGCGATCTGCACCTGCCCGTCCACGAACGCCATGGTGCGCTCCCAGTTGAGCTTGCTCGAGGCGTTCGCGTCGGGGGGGGTCCCGTCGGAGTACGCTGCGGCGATATCAACATCCTGGGCGGCGAGGGCCAATTCCAGGGTCTCGGTGGCCGAGCACATGGCGAACAGGAAGCCCCCATCCTCCACATACGTCCGGATTGCGTCCGCGACGTGCTTCTTCAACTCGGGCACATTCGCGAACCCACCGCTCCGGGCGACCTCTTGGTTTCTCGCGACCTCGTCCTGGAGCCAGGGTGCACCCGAGTAGGTCAGGAAGAATTTCGAGTACTGCCCGGTGAAATCTTCGTGATGCAGGTGAATCCACTCGTAGTCCGAGAGGTTGTCCTGAAGCACGTCGTTATCCCAGATCGTCTCGTACGGGATCCCTGCATACTCGAGGACCATCGTGACCGCATCGTCCCACGGAGTCGAATTCGGTGGGGTGTAGATGGCAACCTTCGGAGCACGTTCGAGCGGAACCGCCTCCATGTTCGATGCCTGCACCGTTGCACGCATCCGGGCCTCGGCAGACGCATCCATCGGCTGCAGGCTGACGCCCCGAAGAGCAGCCTCCCGACGCACATCGGGCCGGTCCGGCAACAGGAAGGAGCCACCCCGGTAGTTGAGCAGCCACTCGGCCTTCTCTTGCTGCTCGAGCACCCAATAGGTGAGCCCGTAGGCCTTCAGATGATTGTCCTGATCTCGATCCATGGGGACGAGCAGCCACTGGGCCTGCGCCGTGATCGGCACAAGCAAGAGGCACGCAGTCATGAGCCACGAGCGTGCGGTCATCATCGTCCCCTACTCCGGAGCTTCTGAAGTTCGACCCGCGCGTCGGGAACTACTGCCGCGTTGGGTCGTCGCGTGATCAACTCCTCGAGCAAGCGGATCGCCTCGTCGACACCGTTCGATGTGCGGCCGTAGTAGCGAGCCAGTGCGAGCGACGCTTCCCCCATCTCGGGAGTGTCCCCGTAATTCGTCACGATACGTTCTCGAATTCGGGCCGCGATCTCTTCCTCACCGCCGGAACTGGCCATGCGGGCGGCTTCCGCGAGTGTGGGAGCCTGCTCCTCCGACTCGAGCGTACCCGCCGCATCGGAGAGGATCTCTGCGGCCTCCGCCGCCCGTCCGCCATGCGCGGCAACCCCGGCGGCGGCCAGAGCGTCCGCTCCAGCGGGCGAAGCCCGGCCGAGCAGGCCGGCGAACTGAATAACAGGCGTGGCTTCCGCAGGCGGCAGCCCGGTCAGCGCGAGCAGCAGCGCAGAGCGCCCCTGTTCGACATCACCGGCCGCCAGGAGGAGGTACGCGCGCTCGAGCGAACTCTTCGGGCCTCGAATGCCTTCGAGGACTGCCGCAGCTCCGACGGGATCGCCCCGCGTCTGCAACGCTCCGGCCACCGTGGCCGCTAGATCGTCGAGTTCTGGGGCGTTCGGAAAACCCTCACGAAACTCTACGAGGAGCGCCCGCAGAATGTCCGGTTCTGAACGAGTCCCCTCCAAACGAATGACCTGCGCGGTGGCTCGGCGTCGATCTACCGACCCGGGAGAGAAGGACTCGGCGACCCGCCTCTGCGCCTCGAGTGCACTGGCCGTATCACCCGCCGCGAGCGAGACATCGATAATTCTCTGATCGAACTGCCTTCGCTCCGCAGGCGTACCCGCCTCCTCACCGAGTTCGTCGTACGCCCACGCCGCCACGTCCACCAGGTTGCTGTCGCGAGCGCGCCGCGCGGTGTCGGACAGGAAGGTGGACCGGGCGCGTCCGTCCAGTCGTGAAGCAACGTCCTGTACCAGCGGCAAGGCGGCACGCTCGAGCCCGAGGTCGAGCGCGACCCGGACGCCAGCTCGGCGACGCGGTAGGAGGTCAGAGTCGGCGAGCAGCGCTACGACCCGTAGGCCCGTCTCCTCCACACCATTCGTCAGGCCCTGGAGGCGGCGAGTAATCGTGGACACCTGAGCACCATCGTCTCCGACCGCCAGAGTCCATTCGGCAGCAGCCTCATCCAAGCGACCACTTCCTGCGAGCAGGTCGCCAATTTCGAGCGCGAGCGCAGACTCCGAGCCGATCTGAATTCGCCCTTCACGAAGGAGTTCGAGAGCGGCCCCACTGCCAAACGCCCGCTCGTAGACGCGCCCAATCTCCCGATACGGGACGTCGCTCGCGGAGTCGGCTTCGATCCATCGGGTGGCCTCGTCGCGAAGCGCTCCGAGCGAATCAGCTTCGAACAATACGCGCAGTTTCAACGAGCGGACGCCGGACGATGCCGGGTCTTCCCTCAGAAACGCGTCGACCTCCGGCAGGATCGTCGGGAGTGTCCCTTGAGCGCGGAGCACACGTTCCAGAGCGAAGAGTCCGCCCTGAGACGACGCGTCGTTCTCGAGCAGGCCCCGCAGAATCTGGGCGGCCCCATCGAAGTCCCCTCGCGACTCGCGAGCTGCGGCTTCTCGAAGCTGCTGCGCCTCGGAGTTGCGCATCCGGATCTGCGCTTCGAGTGATCCATGCCCGGCGCCAAAGGCCGCGAGGAGAAGCACGCCGGCCCACAGCCATCGGCCGCGACGCGCCATCATAGTGAACCTCCCGGGCCGACTGGAGCTCGGTTCAGGCGCTCGAAGTACTCGAGAACGAGCTGCCTCACGGCGGGACTCAAGCTCTGAAGCTGGTCGCCGTCCGGAAGCTCATAGGGCATCACGCCCAACTGGCCGGCCGTAAGCGGCACGACCTGTCCACGCTGGAACGCGCCAGGCTCCTCCGACTCTCGTTCCTCGGAGAATTCCTCCCGCTCCAGGGACCGACCGGCATCGAGAAGCCGGTGAAAGAGGCGCTCCTGCCTCTGGAGCATTTCCGGCGTGAGCCGACCCTGAGCCATCTCCTGTGCCAGGAATTGAGCTTCCTGAGCCAGTTCCTGCAGATCCCCTAGGGACTCTTCCGCCCCGGGCTCGTCCGCGAGGTCCCCCAGGTCGCTCGCGACCGACTCCTGACCTTGCGACATCTCTTGCATCTGCTGGGACATCGCCTGCTCACCGAGCTGCATCGGCATCAGCTGGGTGCTCTGATTCATCAACTCACCCTGCTGCTGGGCCAACTGCTCGAGCTGTTCGGCCATGTCTTCCCCGCCCTGGCCCTGGCCCTGCTCTCCCATCTGGTCCGCGCCCGCGATCGCCATCAGCGCAAGCTGATTGAGATCCCCGATCGACTGCTCGGCCTGGACGGACGGTGACGGCGTCGCACCGCGTCGGTTCTCCATCGCCTCGATGGTGTTTTGGAGCGACTCCATGGTCCGTCCCATCTGGGCGGACAATTCCTGGTTCTGCCCCATCGCGCCTTCCGTGGCGAGTTGGAGGTTCTCGGCAATGTTCTGCACGCCCTGAAGCAGCGAGGCCTCATCCGCTCGCATCTGAGCGAGTTGCTCCTGGCTGGCGCCGCGCATCTGCTCGCGTAGATCGCCCTGACGACGAGCGAGCGCCAGCGCGTCGTCGGCCGTCCGCAAGAGAGCCTGCTTCTGAGCCTCCATTTGCTGCTGTGCCATTTCCTGCATGGCCTCTTCCATCTCTTGAGCCGCTTGCTCCATCTGATCGGCCGCTTCCTGCGCTTCCTCGCCTGCCTGTTGGGAGTCGCCCTCCTGCGCCTTCTGCTGAGCTTCCTGCATCTGCTGGCGCGCCTCGGAAGCGCTTTCCTTCGCACGCTCGACGCCCTTCGCGGCGTCCTCTTCCCCCATCTCGTTCAGTCGATCTTGCAGCGCCTCCATCCGGGCCTCGAGCTGTTCGGCCTGCTCCGCCAGGTCCTGCTGTTGTTGCACTCGCAACTCAGGACTGTCCTCCTCTTTCAGGGCGTCGGCCAAGGCCTGCTCCTGTCGAGCCAGCTCTTCAGCCTCGCTGGTCGTCGCCCGGAAATCCTGCTCGAGAGCAGCCTGTTTGAAGCGCTCGATCGACTCTTCCAGGCGCTTGCGGAACTCCTCCTGCTCCGCCGCCATCTCGGCGAGCGACTGATTGGCCTGCTCCATGTTTTCCTGTTGGAGCGCATCCGCGAGTTCATCCATTCTCTGCTTGAGGTCGCTCCCGGTCATCTCATTGAGCAGTTCCTGAAGTTCCTCGAGTTGCCGCCGAAGCTCCGGGTCCGCCTGACCCGCTTCCTCCATCATCCGTTCGAGCGCTTCCATCTCCTGGCGAAGCGAGTCGACCTCCTCAGACATCTGCGCCTGGTCCTCGAGCGCACGTTGCAGCTCCTCTCGTTCCTCAAAATCGGCTTGCTCCTGATCACCACCCCCGGCCTGCTCATCCCCGGGCGACGTCGATTCAAGCGCCTGGTCTCGATTCTCCTCCGCCTGCCGAGCCGCCTCCGCGGCGAGTTCTTCGAGTCGTTCCGCCACACCCTCGAGCGCGTTCTCCGCCTCCCGGCGCATTTCTGCGGCGTCGGGCATGCGCAAGACGTATTCGCCCGACAGGGATTCCTGTCCGGGCGGGCTGTTGTCGATGGCGCGGGCGTAGTAGTGGACCGTATCCCCGGGCAACAGCCCCCACCCGCTCAGATCGAGAAGCGGGCGGGCGAGGATCGCTCGCTGCCCTCCGACGTCGAAACCCTGAGCCACAGGGTCCTTCCGTTCTCCGAACGAGGTGACCCGATACGCGACCAACTCGACTCGTCGAAGTCCGTAGTCGTCGGCAGCCTCAATGACGAGCGGCTGCCTGAGATTGAGCGGAAGGATCGTATCGCGTCCGGGCATGGGGATCGCGATGGCCGGCATCATGTCCGCAATCACAGTGATCTCGAGCGGCTCCGGTTGAATCTCGGCCGGAGCACCCAGTTCGTCTCTGAAGTCCCACTCGAATACCCCGCTGACACGGGGCACCCAGCGCGCCTGGAACGTGCGGTCGTCCACCTCGAACGAGAGCGCTGTGCCCACGGAATCGGCAAGCCGCAGCGAGGTGAGCGGCCTGCTGGTGAGTCCCTCGAACAGAAGCGTCGAGCCTGCGGGTAGACGAAGCGGAGGGGGATCCCCTCGGTATTCGTCTGCCTGGAGGCCGGTGTGCGGAGGGTACGTCACGCTCAGAACGAGGTCACTCACGAAGAGGGGGTCGATGGGCACGATGCGGTACGTTGCCGACTCATTCCCCGCATCGTCGAGCGCTCGGTATTCGATGGGCGCGGACACCGTCCGAAAGGTGTAGGTGGCCCGGTCGTCGACCACGTCCAGTCGCTCCGAACGCGCCACGTCACCCGCGGCCTGCCACGCGAATTCCACCCCTAGGCGCCCTGCCGCCGAAATCTCGATCTGCACATCAGTACCCCGAAGCACCTCGACATCGCCGGGCAGGAGAACCAGCGGGGGTAGAACTGGGTCGATCATCGTCGCAAACGGCGACGCCAGAGCCGAGAGCGTGCCCAGCGTGCGAGCCGGCGACAAGACCGTCAGCCCCACCAGAATCAGGACCAGGACTGTCGCAGCACTCAAGCCGCGCCGGGTCCAAAGGACCACGGCGGCCCCGAGTGAACCCGAGAGGACCTCGTCGGTATGTCCGTCGAGCTGACGCGCCGCCCCGAGGACCGCCTTGTTCGCCAACGTCCCCGACACCCCGTGGGGAATCTTCCTGGAAAGCTCGAGTGCCCCCCGAAGGATCCCAGGCCGAATACTCGTCGCCCGCTCGATCGCTCCCGACAGCGGTACCTCGTCGAACCAACCCACCGCGCGCTCCCGAAACAGCCACGCGCCTCCGACGATCGCGAGTCCCGCGAACAGGTCGAGCGCCGCGGGCACGTCGGAGCCCTGCCTCCAGCCTCCGCCGCCCGAGAGGAGCCATCCGAGGATGACGAGGAGGCACAGGCCCGCGCCGAGCCATAGCGCCGCAGCCGCGCCCGCCCGGCGACCCAGATGCCGGCGAACATCCGCCACGCGCGCCTCGAGGTGGCGGTCGGCCGGGCTCACGACGCTACCTGTCCGAGCACATAGAGAAAGAGGTTCACGCCCATGCGGAACGCTTCTTCGCGCGTCTCGGGCGGGTCCTCATGAACGGCCTCGTCCTCCCATCCATCTCCGAGGTCCGACTCGTACGAGTAGAACACGACCAGGCGTCCCTCGTGGAAGATCCCAAGTGCCTGCGGGGGCTTGCCGTCGTGCTCGTGAATCTTGGGCAGACCGTCGGGTAGATCGTAGAAGGTGTGAAACACGGGATGCTCCGAAGGGATCTCGGTCAGCCCCACTTCGGGGAACATCTGCACCATTTCTGCGCGGAACGACTCGTCGAGTCCATAGTTGTCGTCTGCGTGCAGGAATCCACCCGCGAGCAGGTAGTTGCGCAACGCGATCCGCTCCGCCGGCGTGAACGTCACGTTCCCATGGCCCGTCATGTACAGGTACGGGTAGTCGCGAAGCGCCGGATCGAGCGGGGTCACATTCACTTCTCGCCGAGCGACCTGAATTCCGGTGCGATCTCGGACTGCCGCAAGCAGATTGGGTAAAGAAGACGGATTGGCGTACCAGTCGCCGCCCCCGTCGTACTGGAGACGCGCAACGGTGATGGAATCACCCTCTGCGACCAGCGCGGTGGATGGGCCCGACACGGCCAGAATCGCCACAAGAATCCAGTTCATTCGTTCGTCGCATTCCCTTCGAGGTCGTGCACGATACGGTACGCGTCGTTTCGCGCCAGGTCGAGGCGTTTCGTGATCTCGCGGGCGACCGCCGAGGGCTTCATTCCCTCTCGTAACAAGTCGCCGGCAAGACGAATCGCTCGAGCCTGTTCGTCACCGGTCTCATCACCCTCATCCATGGGTCCGACGACGATCGTGACCTCACCGCGAGGCGCCCGCTCACGGTAATAGCCAGCGAGTTCCTCGAGGGTTCCGCGCCGAAATTCCTCATGGAGCTTGGTCAGCTCGCGGCCCACCGCAGCGCGTCGCGTGGCTCCGCACGCGGCAGTCAAATCGTCGAGCAAGGAAAGGAGCCTCCGGGGTGACTCGAACAGCACGACGGTCTCCTCCGACCCCATCACTCGTTGAATGAGCGCGCGCCTCGCCTTGCCCTTCCGCTCCGGAAAACCCAGGAAGGCGAAACGATCGGTCGGGAGACCCGACGCGACTAACGCCGCGAGGACAGCGCTCGGGCCGGGAATGGGAACCACCGCGTGGCCCCCCTCGGTTACGGCAGTGACGACCCGCCCGCCCGGATCGGAAACAAGTGGAGTCCCGGCGTCCGAAACCAGCGCCAGATCCTCACCCGCATCCAACCAGGCCAGGATTCGGTCGATTCGCTCCCGCTCATTGTGGGCGTGCAGGGACACCAGAGGAGTCCGCGCCTCCACATGGTCCGCAAGTACCCTCGTTCGGCGCGTATCTTCAGCGAGGATACGATGCACGGACCTCAGCGTATCTGCCGCGCGTAGCGACAGATCGCCGAGGTTTCCGATCGGAGTGCTTACGAGATAAAGCGTGGCCACCCGTGAAGATAGCGCACGAGTGCTAGAGGTGAGCCAGCACCTTCTCTTCGAAAACCGCCTTCGGCCCGGCGCCGATCACCTGGTCGATGAGCTCACCGTTCTTGAAGAACAGCACCGCAGGAATCGAACGGACCGAATACCGCACCGCGGTCTGCGGGTTCATGTCGACGTCAAGCTTCCCGACCTTGAGGCCCTTGTCCGCGTACTCCGTCGCCAATTGCTCGACGATCGGGGCGATCATCAGACATGGACGACACCAGGTCGCCCAAAAGTCCACCATATAAAGACTCTCGCCGCTACCGACCTCGTCGGCGAAATTACCATCTGTGATTTCGGTTACCGCTTCACTCAATGCCATTCGGCTCTCCTTGTAGCGTACCGGGGTCGACCCTACGATGGTTCATTCCCCCCCGCACCGATCGTCCCGGCACAGGCCATACATAATGTATTCCGTCACGGCTCACCTCCCACTCGACCACGTGGGTATCGCCGTCCACTCCCTTGAAGGGACAGCTCGACTCTTCGAACTCATGGCGGGGGAAGCCTGTTCCCCACCCGAGACTCTCGAAGCTCAAGGGGTCCGCGTAGCATTCGCGGGGTCCCTCGAACTTCTCGAGCCGCTCGGCCCCGATACCACCGTGGGCCGCTTCCTACAGCGCCGCGGCCAGGCCCTGCACCACGTAGCGTTTCGAACCGTTGACATCGAAGCGGAATTGGCGCGCCTCGAAGCCGCCGGTCTCACGCTCATCGACCCCGTGCCCCGATCGGGAGCCCGCGGGCATCGGGTCGCGTTCGTTCACCCGTCGAGTACCGGTGGGGTCCTCATCGAGCTGGTCCAGCACCCCAGGGAACCCCTGCACAAATAGTACCCCCTGAGGTCCTAGCGGGCAGCCATCACCCGCTGGAGGTCGATTTCCTGCACGAGCCAACGACCGTGACTGGCCTGTACCACCACGAAGGGGACGTCGTTTATGACGCTCCCATCCCGGGTCGTCATATTCACGAGCACCCGGGTCGTGGGCGTATCCCGTCCGGCGACTCGCTGTTCTCGAACCACCTGATAATCCTCATGCTCCAGAATCGAGGCGATCGCATCCATGCGGATCTCCACGTCCTGTTTGCGCACGCACGACTGGCCGCCGAACCAGGAGCCGATCTTCTTGAAGGCGCATCCAAACGTCCCCCCGGTGTCCATCGCTGCTCCTTGGGGCGTGCCAAAGATCCTCCCCATTGCGATGACGTCGTGGTCGTTGGCCGCCTGCAGGAATCGCTCGACGGAAAGCTGAGCGCCGACGGCAGCCCCCGGCGCCTCCACGACGACGGTCGTGCATGCGGTGGACGCTCCCAGGGCGATCGCGATCAATCCTAGCTTCCGGTATCCATTCATCACGGCAATCCTCACATCGTCCGGGTGGCGTCGTCCGAATCTCGGCAATTCGCCGCATCGGTGAAAGGCCCGCTTGCGCCCACCGTCATGACTCCCCCGCCGAGTAGGCCTCCTCGCGAGTCTCCCCAGACCTCGCATGCGTCGGCGCCACCACTTCGAAGCTCAGTCCTGCACCGCTCGGCTCCGGAGTGACCCGGATCGTGGTGCCCTGGGCGACCTCCTGGTCGAGCAAGAGTAGAGCGAGGGGATCCTGAAGGGTCCGTTGAATCGCACGCTTGAGGGGGCGAGCTCCGAACACGGGGTCGTAGCCCTCCGCAGCGATGAACGCCTTGGCTTCCGCCGACACGTCGAGGACGATGCCATGCACTTCGGCGAGGGCCTCCACGCGCTTGAGTTGGATTTCCACAATCCGACTCAGTTCGCTCCGGTCGAGAGGCCGGAAGACCACCACGTCGTCCACGCGGTTCAGGAACTCCGGACGAAAGTGAGCCTGTAGCCGGGCCCTCACCTGGTCTTCGACCTCCGCCCAATCTCCTTCGACGCCAGCATCCAGAATGTCCTGGCTCCCGATATTCGACGTCATGAGAATGATCACATGCCGAAAGTCGACGGTGCGTCCCTGCCCATCGGTGAGTCGTCCGTCGTCTAGAATCTGAAGGAGCACGTTGAAGACGTCCTGGTGCGCCTTTTCGATCTCGTCGAAGAGCACCACGGCGTGCGGGCGCCGGCGCACCGCCTCGGTCAACTGACCTCCCTCCTCGTATCCGATGTAGCCGGGGGGAGCACCGATCAGCCGCGCGACCGCGTGCTTCTCCATGTACTCAGACATGTCGATCCGTGCGAGTGCTCGGGCGTCGTCGAAAATGAACTCGGCCAATGCTCTGGCCGTTTCGGTCTTGCCGACCCCGGTCGGTCCCAGGAAGATGAACGACCCCACAGGGCGATCGGGGTCCTGGAGCCCGGCACGCGCACGGCGCACTGCATTCGAGACGACCGCGAGGGCTTCCTCCTGCCCCACGACACGCTCTCCGAGATGTTGCTCGAGCCGCATGAGCCGCTGCCGGTCGGACGCCAGCAGCCGCGTGACAGGAATCCCGGTCCACTCCCCGACGACGGTGGCGATGTCGTCGGCGTCGACTTCTTCCTTGAGGAACTTGTGATCCCTCTGGAGTTCCGAGAGGCGCGTCACGGCAGCGTCGATCCCTGCCTCCGCCTTCGGTATCTCGCCGTAGTTGATCTCCGCCGCTCGATTGAGCTCGCCCGTGCGGGTGGCGCGCTCCGCCTCCGCCCGCAGGGTGTCGACTTGACTGCGGAGCGCCTGGATTTCACCGATCACATCCTTCTCGGCCTGCCAGCGAGCCTTCATTCCCTGGCTCTTTTCTCGCGACTCGGCCAATTCACTCTCGATGGAGCGTCGTCGCTCTCCCGCCGCGCCATCCGTCTCGGTCAACAGCGCCTGACGTTCGATTTCGAGCTGGACGATGCGCCGCTCGACCTCGTCGATCACCTGTGGAAGGGAGTCGATCTCGATGCGCAAACGACTCGACGCTTCATCGATGAGATCGATCGCCTTGTCCGGCAGGAACCGTCCGCCGATGTAGCGATCCGACAACTTCGCGGCGGCGATCACAGCATCGTCCGTGATTCTTACGCCATGGTGAACCTCGTATCGCTCCTTGAGTCCTCGAAGGATGGCGATGGTGTCTTCGACCGAGGGAGGTGCGACGAAGACCGGCTGAAAACGCCGCTCGAGGGCTGGGTCCTTCTCGATGTGCTCGCGGTACTCGTCGAGAGTCGTCGCCCCCACCATCCGCAATTCGCCCCGAGCGAGGGCAGGCTTGAGCATGTTGCCGGCGTCGACGGAACCTCCCGCTGCCCCGGCTCCGACGATCGTATGCAGCTCGTCTATGAAGATGACGTACCGTCCCTCCCCTGCAGTGATCTCCTTGAGCACCGCCTTCATCCGCTCCTCGAACTCCCCGCGGTACTTCGCCCCAGCCAACATCGCGCCGATGTCGAGTTCGAGAAGCTTCTTATTCGCGAGAGAGGTCGGTACGTCACCGGCGACCATGCGCTGCGCCAGCCCTTCGACGATCGCCGTCTTCCCCACTCCCGGCTCTCCGATGAGGACCGGATTGTTCTTCGTGCGTCGAGCCAGGACCTTGATGACCCGCCGTATCTCCTCATCGCGACCGATGACCGGGTCGAGCTTGCCGCGCCTGGCCTGCTCTGTGAGGTCGCGCGAGAAACGCTCAAGAGCCCGATAGCTCTCCTCGGGTGAGTCCCCCGTCACCCGATGGGACCCACGCACGGCCTCGAGTGCGGCGCGGACCTCAGAGAGGTTGGCCCCTGCATCGCGAAGGATGCGGCCGGCATCGTTCTTTTCGCCCGTCAGCCCGAGAAGGAGATGTTCCGTCGAAACGAAGTCGTCGCCCAGCTCCTGCGCGAGGTCCGTCGCCCCATCGAGAGCTTTCCTCAGGTCTCGGGAGAGGTTCTGATCCGAGCCCCCCTCCACGCGGGCCATCGAATCAAGGGCTTCCGTCGTCCGGGCACGCACGAGATCGACCGGGACTTCGAGCTTCTGCAGAATCGGGACGACGATTCCTTCTTCCTGGTTCAAGAGTCCCTGAAGAAGGTGTACGCCATGGATCTCCGCATTGCCCCGTCGCCGGGCCTCGGTGGCAGCGAACTGTAATGCCTCCGCCGCTTTGACCGTCAGTTTGTCTGCGTTCACCATCGTTGCCTACCCGGATCGAGAGTCGAACTCATGGATCTGCCATAACGGCAGATTTCTACCCGCTCTACCCATGTTTAACTCAAGATCCGGGCCAACTTCGACCCGGACATCCTACTCAGGCACCGCTCCGATCCTCCTGGAGCCGGCGGGTCGGAAAGCCCGCTTCGGCGAGTCGACGAATGATCTCGTCACCGTGGCCCGGATCCCGGGTCTCGACGACCACGTCGAGCTCTGCACGCCGCACGGGAACGTCGTAGAACATCCTTTGGTGGTAGATCTCTACGATGTTGCCCCCGGCCTCACCGATCTGACGTGACACGCGAGAGAGCGTCCCAGCACGATCCGTGATGGAGATCCGCAGCCGGGCCAACTGACCCGCACGCGACATTCCCCTCATCAAGACCGATGCGAGAATTCGGGGGTCGATATTGCCTCCGCACGCGACGAGACCCACTCGCTTCCCCGCAAACCGCTCCGGGTTCTCCCGCAGGGCCCCGAGGGGGGCGGCACCCGCCCCCTCCACCGTCAGTTTGGCATCCGACAGCATCGACTGTACTGCCCATTCGATCGCGGGCTCGCTGACGAGAACAAGGTCATCGACCAGACGCTCCACGATGGGCCGCGTGATCCTGCCCGGCGTCTTGACCGCGATGCCATCGGCGATCGTATCTCCGCCGACCGGGAGATCGAGCCCACGAACGGCGTTGTACATCGTCGGAAAGAGCTCCGCACCGCCGCCAAGCGCGTGCCGATGCCCGATACGTAGGACTGGAGCGCAGGGTTATCCACGAGACCCAGCGAGCCGGTGACCTGCCCGTCCGCATCGCAACCCATCTGGATTTCCTGTTGCTCGCCGACGAGGGCGATCTCGCGCCGTCCCGTCGCGGGATTCACCGCGCAGGCTACGAGTGATAGGAGGAGACCTCCCTGAACGACGGCTCCGATACGCATCGAACACCAACCTCTTGGGGGATGGGCATTCGCCGCGGGTGAGGCCCCCGCCCCCTCGCCTCGCGGCACGTCCATACGGTAGTGTAGCAAGATGCCGATCGGGAGCCCTGCTCCGTGCCGACGGACCCTGGGATGGACCACAGGGATACCAAAGCAACTTCCCCCGACCCAACCACACTGATGTCGTCGTACGCCTACCCCTCGATCGCTCGCCCTCCGAGGCGCACCCCACGCGCCACCGGAACGCTCACCTTGATGCTACTCGTCACCGTGATCAGCTGCGGGAGGACACCTCCCGGCGGTGACCCGATAGAGCAGGAGGTCTTCATTCAGACGTATGTGGACCTGCGTGTGGCGGCTCTCGACACGGATAGTCAGCGGCTGGCTGCAGCCGACCGTGAAGCCATTTTGGCCCGACACTCCGTTACTGCGTTCGATTTGACCTACTTCGCCGACGTTCATGCATCCGATCTGGAGTTCATGCGCGACGTGTGGAACGAGGTCGAACTGAGAATGGACCGCCCTCCCGAAGTGAGCCGGTAGGGAGTCTCGCCACCCCGCTCGCGCAGAGTCTTCCTAGCTCCCGATCTTCACTCCGAGGGCAAGGGCATCGCGATCGCCGATGCTCCCCCCGAAACGCACGAGCCACCCGGACGAAAGCACCACGTCCAGGCCAAGGTCGAACGAGCCACCGAGCCGGACGTTATCCTGGTCGACGGTCGAGACGTCGAGCGTGATGTGCCCCCCACCATAGGGGCTGAGGATGACGTCCCCGCCCTGCCCGCTCCAGCCAATCAGTGCCCCGACGGGAATCGACACGACCGACTCCTGCCCCACGCCGATGCCGGCGCCGGACCACCACATTACGTCGACCTCAGACCCTTCCACGGCCCGCGCGAGGAATCCTGAGATGTCGACACCACCGGCAAACGCCACATCCGAACTTCCGTTCTCGTCGGAGATCGCGAAGCGGTACCCCAGCCCTACGGGACCCGCTTCGTGACGGAAGGTCACGAGACCACCCAGATCCCCCCCCTGGGGACTCACCAGGAAGAGGCTCAGTCCCGATGGAGCCACGTGACTCACGAGCGGAGGGGCGTCCCAAAGGATCTGGGCGGAGGCCATCACTGGGGATAGGGCAATAAGAGTCGCGACGGCCAAAGTGCGGAGCACTGGAGTCCTCCATGAGGTTCGTGGTATCGTCCCGCAGATTCATTTGACACCCGGAGTTGCAAGTGTCGTTCCAACGCGTATTCAGTGGCGCTCCCTGGGAGAACGAAGTCGGCTATTGCAGAGCCCTTCGCGCGGGCGGACAGATCTTCGTAACGGGCACCGCAGCGGTCAACCCGGACGGGACCGTGCACCAGCCGGGTGACGCCTACGCACAAACGATCCGCTGCCTCGAGATCGTGCGAGACGCGCTCGCCGGACTCGGAGCGGGCGTCCAGCACGTGACCCGCACGCGCATGTTCGTCACCGATATCGGGCTCTGGGCCGACTTCGGTCGCGCTCACCACGAGGTGTTCGGTGAGCATCCGCCCACGACGACGATGGTCGAGGTGAGCCGCTTGATTCACCCCGACATGTTGATCGAGATCGAGGCCGACGCAGTGGTGTCGACCTAGTCACTCCCATTCGATGGTCGCGGGAGGCTTCGAGCTGATGTCGTAGGTGACCCGATTCACGCCGCGGACCTCGTTGATGATCCGCGTCGAGATCGTTCCGAGCACTTCGTGTGGAAAGTGGAACCAGTCCGCGGTCATGCCGTCACGCGAGGTCACCGCTCGGAGTGCGAGTACGTTCTCATAGGTACGGGCGTCTCCCATCACCCCGACGGACTGCACCGGCAGCAGTACGGCGAAGGCCTGCCAGATCGAATCGTACAAGCCAGCGGCCCGAATCTCGTCGAGGTAGATCGCGTCGGCTTCTCGGAGCACCGCGAGGCGTTCCTTCGTGATGTCTCCGAGGACACGGATCGCGAGTCCGGGACCGGGAAAGGGATGGCGGCCCACGAACTGCTGTGGCAGCCCGAGTTCTCGACCCACTGCCCGCACCTCGTCCTTGAACAGCTCCCGCAGCGGTTCGACGAGCTCGAAGGGCATGTCCTCGGGCAGGCCTCCGACGTTGTGATGAGACTTGATCATCACGGACGGCCCGCCCGCCGACACCGACTCGATCACGTCGGGATACAGTGTGCCCTGGACCAGAAATTCGGCCCCGGTGCCCTCACGTTCGGCCGTGGCTTCGAACACTTCGATGAAGCGCTTTCCGATCGCCTTGCGTTTGGCCTCCGGATCGCTGATCCCCGCCAGGTCGGCCAGGAAGAGCTCCGATGCATCCTCGACGACGAGCTTCATGTCGTAGTGGGAGCGGAACATCGTCTCGACCTGCTGGCGCTCGCCTTTGCGAAGGAGGCCGTGGTCGACAAAGATGCACGTGAGACGGTCGCCGATCGCGCGATGCACGAGCAACGCCGCCACCGACGAGTCGACGCCTCCCGAGAGGCCACAGATCGCTGCGCGGTCCCCGATCTGCGCACGAATCTTCTCGATGGTATCCTCGACGAATGCATCTGGCGTCCATGTGGGTCGGCAACCCGCGACCTCGAAGAGAAAGTTCGAGAGGATCTCGTCCCCCCGCTTCGTGTGCGCGACCTCGGGGTGAAACTGGACGCCGTAGATCTTTCGGTCGCGCGCCCGGAACGCCGCCGTCGGAAGCGTATGGGTCGACGCCAGGCGCTCATATCCTTCCGGCGGATCGTCGACGTGGTCGCCGTGGGAGCACCATACCGTGGTTTGACCTCCCTCGTCGAAGCCGGCGAAGAGCCCGGTGGCTTCCTGAACGGTCAGTTCCGCCCGGCCATACTCACGGTGCCCGTGGAGGACCTTCGATCCCTCCATCTGAGCGATCAACTGCATTCCGTAACAGATGCCGAGAATGGGAATACCTGACTTCAACAGCTCGGGATCGAAGTCCGGTACGCCTTCGTCATAGACCGAGTTCGGACCACCGGAGAGTATGATCGCCGCGGGGGCCCAGTCCCGAATCCACTCCAGGGTTCGCGTCGGCGGATGGATCTCGCAGTAGACGCTCTCCTCGCGAATTCGCCGCGCGATCAACTGAGTAAACTGGGATCCGAAGTCCAGAATCAGGACGCGATCGTGTTCGTGACTCATTCTTCCCCGCGAATCAGATCTTCAAAGGTTTCCCGACGACGTATGAGCCGGGAGTCGGTGCCATCCACGAGCGCTTCGGCCGGTCGCAGACGACCATTGTAATTGGATGCCATGGAGAAGCCGTAGGCGCCGACCGTCCGAACCGCCAGCAACTCACCCTGCTTCGGAAGCGGCATGTCGCGGTCGAGCGCGAAGAAATCGCCTGTCTCGCAGATCGGTCCCACGACGTCGACGCGTTCCACAGAACGGCCGGCCGTGACGCCCACACCCTCGATCTCATGATACCCACCATAGTGACTGGGGCGGATCAATTCGCTCATGCCCCCGTCGACAACGACGAACGTCTTTTCGCCATTCCGTTTCACGTATTGGACCCGCGTCAGCAGGATCCCGGCTTCACCGACCAGGGCGCGACCGGGCTCGAGGATCAGACGAAGACCGGCCTCGGACACGCGGGGCACGATCTCCCCAGCCAGCTGCCTCACATCCATGGCTGGCTCGCCGCCATAACTGATCCCGTAGCCACCGCCGATGTCGATGAAGTCCAGCGGCACACCCTCGCTGCGAAGCTCGCTGGCCAAATCAAGGACTCGATCCAGGGCTTGGGCATAGGGGGCCGGGTCGACGATCTGTGAGCCGATGTGTACGTCGATTCCGACCGCCTGCAGATGCTCACGCCCGAGAGCCCATTCGTACAGGTCGCGCGTCTCGGACCAGGGCACGCCGAATTTGGTCTGAGAGTGGCCCGTCCGCGTGTACGCGTGCGGAGTGAGCGCGTGGACATCGGGATTCACCCGCACGCCGAATCGAGCTCGGACGCCCATCTCACGCGCGATTTCCTCGAGGCGCTCCAGTTCAGATCGGCTCTCGACGTTGAAGGCGAGGATGTCTTCTTTCAGTGCAGCCGCGATCTCCTCGCGAGTCTTCCCGACGCCGGCGAAGACGATCCGCTCCGGAGGAATCCCAGCCCGCCGGGCCCGGAACAACTCCCCGCCGCTCGTGATATCCGCCCCGCATCCCAGATTGTTCAACGCCCGGAGAATCGAAAGATTCCCGTTCGCCTTCACGGAATAGGCGAGGAGATGGTCCACACCGGCGAAGGCGGAGCGAAAGGCCTCCGCCTGCGCCCGGATCCAGCCCACATCGTAGACGTAGAGTGGCGTGCCGTAGCGCACCGCCAACTCTTCGGCGGCGACCTGGCCGCAGTGGAGCTCCCCCTCAACTCGGGGAAATGGCCCGGTCAATAGGCTCGCGCCCAAGCCACCTCCGCAACGGAACTGCCGTTCCCGGACACACAGGTGTCGGGTGTCTCGCCGGACCGGAATTCCTCTCCCGGTAGGGCTCGGATGGTGGCCTTCATGCGCTCCTTGATGGTCTCCTCTACCGCCGCGTCGCCGTTCCACCCGGTGTAGACGAAACCAGCCCCTCCATCGAACGCTTCCTGTAGTGCGTCGACGCTCTTGACCCCCCTCACCGTATTCGCCTCCCGACGAGCGAGGGCGGCAAGCTTCAACTCGGTCTGAAACGACTCGAGTCGGGCTGGGAGTTCAGCAATTGCCTGCCCCTCGGGAAGGAAGAGCTTTCGTTTCTCCCCCTCGGGGGTGAGTCGACGGGCGAGGGCTACCTGACCGCTCTCGAGATCTCTGGGTCCGATCTCGAGCCGGAACGGGACACCCTTTCGTTCCCATTCATAGTATTTCGCGCCGGGCGAGAGATTCTCCCGGGCGTCGATCTTCACCCGCACACCCGCCGCCTTCAGACGGGCCGCGACCTCATCCACCTTGTCGCGCAAGGGTCCCGTTTCATCGCCGCGCAAGATCGGTACGATCACGACCTGAACGGGTGCCAAGCGGGGCGGCACGACAAGCCCGTCGTCGTCGCCGTGCGTCATGACCATCCCACCCACGAGTCGGGTGGAAACGCCCCACGACGTATTCCAGGCATATTCCTCCTCGCCGGCCTCGGTCTGGAACTTGAGGTCGAACTGTTTCGCGAAATTCTGGCCGAGAAAGTGTGAAGTGCCCGCCTGCAGAGCCTTGTTGTCTTGCATCAGGGCTTCGCAGCAGTAACTCCGCACGGCACCCGCGAACTTCTCGGACTCCGACTTGAGCCCCGTGATCGGAGGCATCCCGATCCAGTCCTCCATGAACTTCCGATAGATCCCGAGGATGAGAAGCGTCTCTTCCTCCGCTTCCTCCGCGGTGGCGTGGGCGGTGTGACCCTCTTGCCAGAGGAACTCCGACGTCCGCAAGAACAGACGCGTGCGCATCTCCCATCGCACCACGTTGGCCCACTGATTCATCAGAACCGGGAGGTCCCGATAACTCTGCACCCACTTCGCGTACATCGAGTAGATGATCGTCTCTGAGGTCGGCCGAATCACATAGGGCTCCTCGAGCACCTTTCCGCCGGCCTGTGTGACCACGGCCAGCTCGGGGGCGAACCCCTCGATGTGCTCCTTCTCCCGTTCAATGAAGCTCATCGGGATGAGGAGTGGGAAATAGGCGTTCTCGTGCCCGGTTTCCTTGAACATGTCGTCGAGAGCCCGTTGCATGTTCTCCCAGATGCCGTAGCCCCAGGGGCGAATGACCATGCTGCCCTTCACGGGCGAATAGTCTGCCAATTCAGATCGGAGCACGACTTCGTTGTACCAAGCCGCGAAGTCCTCGTCTCGTCGGGTCAACTTCTTGTCGTCAGCCATCGTCTCTCATCCGTTTGCCTTCAGCTCGGTCCGCGTATGTACGCGCGTCCCGTCGTATTCTGATGATCGCAGCGGTGCCCGGTAGCACGAAGAGCAGGAAGGACACACCGATCCAGATGGGACGGAAGCCCCAGCTCACCATCGGCGCCAGAACCCACGCGATCAAGGCGCCACCCAAACCCGCGAGCACAGCCCCGACGAGGAAGATCACCCATTCGAGAAGGTCCAGGCGGCGGATCGCGCGGCGGATCACCAGGAGCGCAGCCTCAGCAGCTTCTCGATCTGCCCGACTCGGGGTGTCTGCGGTAGGCCGGGTGCGCTCTCCGCGGCTCACCCGAAGTCACTCAACGGCACTTCGCGTTCCTCCCCGGACGCCATGTCTCGGGCAACGACGCATCCCCGCTCGATTTCCTCCGGTCCGACGACCAGGACCGTACGAGCGCCCTCACGGGTCGCGGCCTTCATCTGTTTGGCCACGGCCTGTTCCTTGAGCGCATAGGCGACACTATGGCCCCGCTCCCGCAGCGCTTGAGCGATACGAAGCGACTCGTTCTTCAGGGCGGGCGTGACGGGCACGATGAAATAGTCGAGATCCCTCGAATAGGCTGGAACCAAGCCTCGGTCATGGAGGAGTTCCCCTAACACGACATCACCCATGCCGAACCCGACGGCTGGGAGGGGCTCCCCACCGACCAACTCCAGCAAGCGATCGTAACGCCCTCCTCCACAAATGGCCCGCAGCTCCCCGCGGCGGTCGAAGAGTTCGAAAACGATCCCCGTGTAATAGGCGAGTCCGCGGACGATACGCAGATCCAGCTGCACGAAGTCCGCGAGTCCCATGGCCTCGAGCGACGCGAAGTACTCGCGGAGTCGGTCCAGTTCAGGGGCCACCCCGCGGTCGCCTCCGAAGCCCTCCGCGAGGGCGTCCAGGGAAGTCGAGTCGAGCAGCCCCATCAACGTCGAGACCTGCTCCTCATCGAGCCCTACTTCGGTCCGCAGCGTCTTGACGGCCTTTTCGGGGGGCATCCTCTCGATCTTGTCGATGACGACAAAGGCCGCCGGGAGGCGGGCTTCCTCGACGCCGATCACTCGGAGCAACGCCACCAAGAGACGGCGATCCGACACCCGCGCGGCGAAGTCCTCTGAAGTGAGGCCCAGCGCGCGCAGTCCGTCGATGGCGATGGCGACGATCTCCGAATCGGCCGACACCCCTGCCTCACCGACGAGGTCCACGTTCCACTGATAGTGCTCGCGCAGGCGCCCGCGCTGCTGCCGCTCGTACCGGAAGAGCTGTGGCATGGCGAACCATCGGATGGGCTTGCTCAGACCCCGGCTACGTTCGCCGAGGATGCGAGCGAGCGAGGGCGTCATCTCGGGCCGCATCGCCACCTCACGGTCACCTTTGTCGGTAAAGTGGTAGAGCTGCGCGACGATCTCCTCACCGCTCTTCTCGACGTACAGCCCGAGCGGTTCCAGCGGGGGACCATCGTACTCCAAGAAGCCGTACCGCCGAGAGACGCGGCGCCACGATTCCTGGATGTGAGAGCGGAGTGCGAAGTCCTCCGGCGGGAAGTCCCTGAATCCCGGAAGCCTCGCAAATTCGGAGGTTGCCATTGTGGCGCGGAATCTAGCTCCCGGAGGGGAGAGTTCAACCGAACGGACTCGCGAGCCCCCCCTTCGCGGTCCTCCCTACTCGTTCAGAGTCTCCCCAGCGGGTCGAGGCCCAGCAAGCTCATGGCACATCCGACGGTGTGGACCGACCCGGTCACGACCACCGTACCGTTGCCGGCCCGGTCTCTCGCCTCCGAAACGGCATCCACGAAGTCCTCTACCACCCTTACCCCCGTCTTAGATTCGATCTGCTCGGCCGCGGAGTCGGGATCCCAGCGACGCTCGGGCGGCGCGGAAGGCGGCTGAGTCAGGATCGCCTGATCCACGCGCGAAAGGAGTTGCGGAAGCATGCTCTTCCAATCCTTGTCACCCAGGACCCCCACCAGGGCCACCATCGGTCGGGGCAAGTCGAGGCGATCGATCGTATCGACCAGGGAGAGGATGCCTGCCGTATTGTGGGCGACGTCGAACAGCCAAGTACGACCCTCGAGGCGCACCACCTCATCCCGTCCGTGATAGTCCACCGACGCCACGCCGCGGACGATCGCCGACGCTTCAGGCTTGAGTTCGGGCCGCAACCACTCGAGCATTTCGACCGCGAGCGCGGCATTCGTCGCCTGATGGTGACCGACCAGAGGAGTCCGCAGTTCCAGCTCCCCCCAACTCCGCGTGGACAGCACCAGGCTGGTGTGGTCCGCCGCAACGTCCACGGGGCCCAGCCCGCTCGGGACTACGTTCCCGAACGGGGCCCCGACCGTCGCAGCCATGTCTTGGAAGATCCCGAGGATCTCGGGTGACTCCTCGGCCGTTACGAAAGGGACACCCACCTTCATGATTCCCCCTTTTTCACGCGCGATCTTTGCCAGGGTGTCTCCGAGGTAGTCGGCATGGTCCATCGCGACGTTGGTGACCGCGGAGACCTCGGGTCGAATCACATTCGTCGCGTCGAGTCGACCGCCAAGGCCGACCTCCATCACGGCCACCTCGACGCCTTCATGGGCAAACGCATGGAGCGCCAGTACCGTGATGGCCTCGAAGAAGGTGAGTCCGAAACGAACTACGGGCTCCACGACCTGCCCGGCGTATTCCAGCAGCCGGTCTTCCGAAAACGGGAGGCCGTCGATGAGGATACGCTCTCGAAACGAACACAGGTGGGGGGAGGTGTAACAGGCAGCGCCGCGTCCGCTGTGTCGCATGATCGAAGCCACGGTCGACGTGACCGACCCTTTCCCGTTCGTCCCGCCGACATGCAGCGTGGCGTAGGCACGGTGCGGATCGCCGAGTTCAGCGAGCGCCCGTTCGGTGCGCTCCAGTCCCCAGTCAATCCCCGCGCGTAAGGGGGGGAAAAGCCGGCCTGCGAGCGGGTCGGCAAAAGGCCGATCGAGCCGGTCCGGGGTGAAAGCCGGACGGTCGGTCAGTCCTTCCAACCCGCGTACTGATGCCGTAGAAGTCGCGCGATGAGCCCTTTGAGCTCACGGCGGTCGACGACCTGGTCGACCATTCCGTGGTCTTGAAGGAACTCAGCCCGCTGAAAGCCCTTCGGGAGTTCCTGTTTGATGGTCTCTTCGATCACCCGCGGGCCGGCGAAGCCGATCAGCGCTCCCGGCTCGGCGATGTTCACGTCCCCCAACATCGCAAACGACGCGGTTACACCCCCGGTGGTCGGGTGGGTCAAGATCGATATGAACGGGAGTCCGGCCTCGTGGATTCTCGCCAGGACCGTCGACGTCTTGGCCATCTGCATCAGAGAGAAGATCCCTTCCTGCATGCGAGCCCCGCCCGAAGCGCTCACGATGAGCAAGGGCCGTTCGAACTTCAGGGCCACGTGTGCCACTCGCGCAATCTTCTCACCGACGACCGAACCCATCGAGCCACCGATGAAGTCGAAGTCCATCACGGCCAACGCGACCTCGATCCCATCGAGTTCGCCGGTTCCGGTTATGACCCCCTCATTCTTGCCCTTCGCCTCGGCTGCTGCGATACGCGCCGGGTAGGGCTTGAGGTCGGTAAAGTTCAGAGGATCCGCGGCCCTCAGGTGCGCATCGAGTTCCTTGAAGGTCCCGCTGTCCAGGAGGAGGCTGACATACGCATCCGCCGAGACCCGGAGGTGATAGCCGCACGTCGGGCAAACGTTGAGGTTCTGCGCGAGTCTCTCCCGATAGAGGATCTCCCCGCAGCCTTTGCACTTGTCGAAGACGTCGGTCGGTACGTCGCGTCGGTCCTGTGCCTTGAGCGGTTGCTTGTCCTTCCGGAACCAGGCCATGGGACTCCTATATCAGCAGAAACACCGGTCCGTCATCGTTCGTGGGCCACGCGCACGGCAATCGCCACGGCGACCCAAGACATGAACAAGAAGGTCCCGCCATAACTTACGAACGGAAGCGGGATCCCGGTGATCGGCACGACTCCAATGGTCATGCCAACGTTCACGAAAATGTGGACCAACCAGGACCCGAAGATACCGAGGAGCACCAGGCCGGCAAAGGGATCTGTCGCGTGCTCGGCCATGCGCACGAGGCGCGCCAATACATAGGCGAAACAGAGGATGGCCAGCCCTGTTCCTATGAAGCCCAACTCCTCACCGACGACGCTAAATATGAAGTCGGTATGCTGCTCCGGGAGGAAGTCGAAACGCTTCTGACTTCCGAGCGTGAAGCCCTGCCCGCCGAATCCGCCACTCCCCACTGCGACCTTCGACTGAATGATATGGTAGCCCGCGCCACGCGGATCGACTTCGGGATCGAGGAACACGAGAATCCGATTCTGCTGATATCCCGCTAGCGAGTTCCACAGCGGCCGCGAGATCGTCGCGGTCGCGAAATTCGCGAGTACCACCGCGACTGATTCGAAGAGAAAGAGCCGGTATCGGTAGAGGTACAGGAAGGCGATCACGCCCATGATGTACCACGACCAGACCGTGGTGTTGTAGGACATAAAGAGCCCGACAACCGGGCTGGCAACCAACAACAGCAACGCCACCGGGGTCGCGGCCCAGTACAGCATCGCGAACAAGATCCCGACGAACGCCATCGCGGTGCCGAGGTCGGGTTGGCGAAGCACGAGAGCGAGGGGGAGCGCGACGAGCATCGCCGGAGCGAGCAAATCGCGAAGCGTCGTGAGCCCGGCGTTCCGCTGCGACAGGAGGCGAGCCAGTGCGAGGATCGTCGCGATCTTGGCGATCTCCGAAGGCTGAAAACTGACGGGTCCGAGATCGATGAAGCTCTTCACACCAGCTGCCGTGCCCCGCCCGGTGCCGATGACGAGCGTCACAGCCAGAAGGACCATGCTCATCGTGTACGCCGGAATCGCAAGCCACTCGATCCATCGGAGCGGGACCCTGGAGGCACCCGTGAAAGCCACGAGTGCGAGCCCGAACCAAGCGGTCTGACGAAGCCAAGCCCGGGTCGTTACCTCGCTCGGCACATATACGACCCCTGCCGAATAGATCATCGCGATGCCGAAGATCGTGAGCGCACACACGGCAAGAACCAGCTTCGGGTCGATCGACCACCTGTGCAGCGGTCCGATCATCGGCCGCCGGATGTGGTCATCGGGAAGCGCCGAGGATACCACGCAGGCACCGGACCCCTCCGGATATGCTCCAAGTAGGTCTGCACGCTGTCGACCGGGATGTCGTACTTGCGGCGTAAGTAGTAGTCGGCCGTTTTGGCTACGAGGGGGGCCGCGACCGCCGATCCGCTCGCCCCGTATTCCACCACGGCGACGACCACGATCTCCGGTAGCTCCCCGGGAGGCCCAGCCAAACCGGCGAACCACGCGTGGTCTTCTGCGAGTCCCCGCACGCTGAGCGGGTTCTGGCCCGTGCCCGTCTTTCCGAAGACATCCCAGTATTCGAGGGCCGTGCCGAAGTGGGCGGTTCCGCCGCGCGCCGTGACACGCCGGAGTCCCTCGCGCAGCGCATCCATGTGGTCGGCCTGCAAGTTGAGGCTCCAGCCCTCTCTCAAGGGCGCCTCCTTGGCGATCGCAGGCGCCGGGGCGGATCCGTCTCGGGCAAGCGCAACATAGAATTGAGCCATCTTTAGGGGCGTCTGTGAGTTCGGGCCCTGGCCGATAGCCAGGTTCAGCGCCTCACCTTCAGTGGGGCGATATCCAAACTCGCGCTGGAACCAGGACAACTGATCCGGGAAGATCCCCTGACTCTCCTGGGGCAGGTCGATGCCACAACGACGGCTGAATCCGATGTCCGTAGCCCTCTCGAGGAGGGACGCCAATCCAACTCGCAATCCGAGTTGATAGAAGTAGACGTCGCAGGAATTCCCGATGGCCTCCGCAAGCGTGTTGTAGCCGTGTCCCTCAGGGTTCCAGCAGCGCCACGATCGGTTGCCGAAGAACCACGACCCTGTACATGGTTCGGGCATGACCTCATCCGGGACGACGACTCCGAGGTCGAGCGCGATTCCGGCAGCGGCCAGCTTCCACGTCGAGGCCGGCGCGTATAAGCCTAGGACCGATCGATCGAAGAGCGGCTTGCGTTCGTCGGTGTTGAGTCCATCCCAGTCAGCGTTCTCGATTCCTCCCACGAAGAGGTTCGGGTCGTACCCGGGAGCTGAATAAAGTGCGAGTACACCTCCGTCCGCGGGGTCGAGCGCGACGATCGCGCCGGAGAGTGTGTCCGGGAAGATCTCATGAACCCACCGCTGAAGATCGAGGTCAATATTGAGGTGAATGTCCCCACCCGACTGGGCGGGATTCATCTCGGCGCCGGTGAAGTCCCCGACGATGCGTCCTCGCGCGTCGAACTCCACGTAACGAAGTCCGTCAATCCCCTGAAGAACCGCCTCGTACTGTCGTTCGATTCCGATCTTCCCAACGATCATGCCCTCGTCGTACCGCGGCGACGGGAAGGCCGCCGATCCTAGCTCTTCGGCGGTGATCTCTCCGACGTAGCCCATGAGGTGCCCCGCAGCATCGTTCAACAGGTACCGTCTCCGCGGTCTCATTTCGACGTACACGCCGGGAAAGTCCGCCCTGCGTTCCTCGAGCGCGGACACCGCCTCGAACGGCGCGTCGGAGTCGACGACGACCTCTCGTCCGTACTGTCGGAGCCGACGAATCACCTGCTCGATCCGTGCATCGGACAGGTCCATGTGCTCGGCCATCCGCGTCAGCGTGGCGCGCACCGAGTCGACCGGCGCGGGCAGAATCGTCACGGAGTAGCCCGGTACGTTATCGGCTAGGATCTTCCCATTTCGGTCGTAGATCGTACCGCGCGGCGCGGGAATCGGCAGAGTGCGGATCCGGTTCGAGACCGCCCTGAGCTCCCAGGTACTCGAGCGCAGCACTTGAATGCGGAAGAACCCGAACACCAACGTGCCCATGAACAACGCGACGGTCAGGTAGGCCCCTAACGCTCGACGCTGTCGCTCGTGCGGGTGGTGAATGTTCACGCTTCTCTTCCCAGGCCGGTCAGCCCTGCGAGCACGATGCCGACCAGAGCGGCGTACCCCGCCCCGATCGCTCCCTGAATCAGCACTTGGTCCACGAACGGCTGTCTCAGACCCTCACCGACCGCGATCCAGTGAACCAGGTCTCGCGCCCACTTTCCGATGACAAGATAGGACACGAGGAACACCCGCGAATCGCCGACGAAGAGATCCCGGGTAAACGCCCCACCGATCGCGGTAAGGGTCATTGCGATGCTGTTGGCCCCGAAGGCCAAGACGGTGAGTGCGTCCTCGAGAAGGCCGAAGATCAATCCCACCGCAGCAGCTCGTCCGAAGCCAATTTCTCGGGCAGCAAGCAGAAGGGAGACCGTCAGCAGGTCGGGAGCGCCGTCCGCGAAGCCGAAGCCGACATGCAACATGAAGTGCAGCACGAAGAGGAGGGCGATCAGCACCCATACGCGCAGCCTCACTCGAGTACTCAAGAGCCCGGCCCCCCGCGTGCCGCTTCTTCCCCCGTCCGTATCGAATCGCTTGGCCAGACGTCCGAGACGTCGGGACTCACTTCGCTCGTGAGGACCAACACGTGGGTCGCCGAACCCGGATGTACCATCGGCTCCAGCCAGTAGATCTTCAGCCAACTCCCCTGGGTAGAGGCGAGCCCGTCGATCCGACCGATGGGTATTCCGCGGGGAAAGACGTCACCGAGTCCACTCGTCACGACAACGATTCCCGGGCCCACCGGCTCGTTGTAGGCGACCCCGTTCAAGACCAGGCGGTCCTCCTCGCGGAAACGCCCCCGGCGATTCTCCACCATCCCGTAGGTCGTGCCGTCGGCGAGCATCGCGCTCGCACGGAATTCAGGGTGACTCCAGTCCATTCCTACGGAACTCCCCGGGCGCACCTCACGAATCACGCCGACGAGCCCCTGCGGGCTCACAACAGGCGAGCCGCGCTGGATCCCGTGGTCCGAGCCGACGTCCACGAGAAACATGCTCTCCGAACCTGCGGTCCCCGGCCGGAGTACCGTCGCCGGCTGATAATTGGTACCGGCGCGAGCCCCGAGGTCCATCAGATCACGGAGGGTACGGTTCTCATCGACGAGTGCGGCGTGTGTCGACATCATCGCCGACAACGCGTCGAGCTCCGCGGTCAGGGAGTCGATCTGGGTGGCTCGGAGCCGGGAGTCCGCCAGCCGAGCCTGCGTCGCGATGAAGGGGCGCAAGACACTGACCTGCAATGCTGCAGAAACCCTCTGTTGGCTCGCTTCGGAAAGGTAGGAGGTGAACAGCGCCAAAACCAAAATGATCCCTGCGACGACGAAGTCTCGCTGGCGACCGTTGGTCTCGGGCTCGTTGCCGTACGTGGGCAACCTGCTAACCGCCTACTGGACTAGGACAGAGCGGTATTTCACTAGGTCGTCAAGAATCCGACCGGCACCGCGAACGACACACGTGAGCGGTTCCTCGTCCACATGGATCGGGAGATTCGTCTCGTGCTTCAACAGTCGGTCGAGTCCGCGGATGAGCGCACCCCCACCTGTCATGACGATCCCTCGATCGACGATATCGGACGACAGCTCCGGAGGCGTAATCTCCAGCGCCCGGCGCACCGCCTCGACGATCGCCTGAATCGGCTCCTGGATGCACTCCCGGACCTCCTGGGAATGAACGGTCACCGTCTTGGGAATACCCGATACCAGATCCCTACCCTTCACGTCCATTTCCCGCTCTTCACCGAAGTCGAAGGCCGATCCGATCTGGATCTTGATGGCCTCGGCCGTCGGTTCGCCGATGAGCAGGTTGTAGTTCTTGCGCAGAAAGGTCACGATCGCCGCGTCGAGTTCATCACCACCCACTCGGATCGAGGTGTTGGAAACGATCCCCGAGAGCGCGATGACCGCGATCTCGGTGGTTCCGCCACCGATGTCGATCACCATGTTCCCCGTCGGGGTCTCCACGGGAAGGCCCACCCCGATCGCCGCGGCCATCGGTTCGTCCACCATGTAGACGGCTTTGGCGCCCGCTGACATTGCCGACGACCGAACGGCGCGCCGTTCCAACTCGGTGATGCCCGATGGGACTCCGACGACGACCCTCGGCTTGATCCGAAAGATACGTTTCGACGTGACCTGCTTCAGGAAGTGACGCAGCATCATCTCCGTGACGTCCACGTCGGCGATCACCCCGTCCTTGAGCGGACGGATCGCCTCGATGCCCTCCGGGGTCCGGCCGAGCATCCGCTTCGCCTCGAGGCCGATTCCCTTGATCCGGCGGCTCCCGCGCTCGACGGCCACCACGGATGGCTCGTTCAGAACGATCCCTTCGCCCTTCACGTAGACGAGCGTGTTCGCCGTTCCTAGGTCGACAGCGATGTCGTTAACGGGAATCAGGCTACCGGAATTCAGCCAATTCGTGAGATCAGTGAGCAACGTCAATGCGCTAAGGGCGGCCTAAGGCGTTCAGCGGGGCCATCTTGGCTCTCGGGCAGGGCGGAATGAACATACGTTTACCTCGACCCGGGTGCTAGTATCGTGTTCGGATCAGCCTTTCCCTGTGCTACCGAACCCCCCATCGCCCCGTTCGGTCGACGAAACCTCATGTACTTCGATCACATCGGGCGTTTCGAATCGTGCGAACACCAACTGCGCGATTCGTTCCCCGCGCTCGAGGGTCACGGGCTCGGTTCCCAGGTTCTGCATAATCACCCGGACCTCTCCCCGATAGTCCGGGTCGATCGTCCCCGGACTATTCGGAAGCGTGATACCGTGCTTCAGCGCCAGTCCAGACCGAGGACGAACCTGGCACTCCACACCTTCGGGAAGCTCCATAAGAAGGCCCGTGTTCACGAGGCGAATCTCACCCGGGTGCAAGACGACGGTATCCTCCGCCGAACGCACATCGTACCCTGCCGCAAGCGCTGTCGCGCGCTCGGGCAGCGGCAGGTCGGGATTCGAACGCAGCCTCGTGAACCGGACCTCCACCTTATGCGTCCGCTGATCCGGACAGGAAGTCGTCCACCTGCCGGAAGTCCATCCCGAAGGCGTCAGCCACCCCACGGTACGTAACGTGACCATCCACGACATTCACTCCGTACTTGAGAGCCGCGTTGTCCGCGCACGCCCTCTTCCAGCCCTTGCCGGCAAGCGCCACCGCGTACGGCAGCGTGGCGTTGGTGAGCGCTAACGTGCTCGTTCGCGGCACACCCCCCGGCATATTCGCAACAGCGTAGTGGATCACGCCATCGACCGTGTACACGGGGTCCTTGTGCGTCGTGGGCTTGATGGTCTCCACGCAGCCGCCCTGATCCACCGCAACGTCGACGATCACTGTTCCCTCACGCATCAGGCTCAGGTCCTCGCGCGTGATCAGACTCGGCGCCTTGGCACCCGGAATCAGAACGGCACCGATGATCAGATCTGCGTCCTCGACCTGCTTGCGGATCGCATATCGCGTGCTGAAGAGCGTATGCACGTTCGCCGGCATCACATCATCGAGGTACCGCAGACGCTCGAGGCTGATGTCCATGATGGCGACGCGCGCACCGATTCCCGCGGCCATCTTTGCGGCGTTCGTGCCCACGACGCCGCCACCGAGGATCAGGACTTTGCCAGGCTTCACCCCGGGCACGCCACCGAGAAGCACTCCGAGCCCACCCTGTGGCTTCTCGAGGTACTTGGCGCCTTCCTGGACGGCCATCCGTCCCGCTACTTCACTCATCGGAGTGAGAAGTGGCAGCTCACCGGACGGCAACTCGACCGTTTCATATGCGATGGCGATGGCGCCCGAAGCGATCACGGCCTTCGTCAGGTCCTCGGCGGCTGCGAAGTGGAAGTAGGTGAAGATCACCTGTCCCTTTCGCATGTGCGGCCACTCAGGGCTGATTGGCTCCTTCACCTTCATGATCATCTCGGCCTTCGCCCAAACTTCGGCGGCAGTCCCGAGCATGGTGGCGCCTGCATTCTCGTAGTAGTCGTCTGTGAACCCGCTCCCGAGACCCGCCCCCTGCTCCACGAAGACCTGGTGACCGGCATGGGCGAGCATCTCTGCCCCCGCCGGGGTCAGGGCGACCCGATACTCGTCGGGCTTGATCTCCTTCGGTACGCCAATCAGCATCTCAGTCTCTCGTGTTGGATTTGGCAAACAGGGTCGAACCTAGGCGTCGCGACTGTCCGCGGGCCCGAGTCTCAACTCAAGGTGTCGGGTCGGATCGAAAAAGCGCTCCCCCACCCGTCTAATGTCGGCTTCCGAGACCGAATCAATGCGCTCGAGGACGTCATCGAGCCCACGGAACGGCTCCTCGTGGAGCGCGAACGAAGCGAGCCGGTACAGCCGAGAGCCCGTGGACTCGAGCGACAGCATCACCTGGCCTTTTAGCTGGCGCTTGATTCGGTCGAGGTCCGACGCCGAAAGGCCCTCCGTCGCGACTCGCGTCATTTCTTCCCGCACCGCCGCCGCAGCCTGTTCCGCCGTGCCGGGGCGCGTGCCCACGTAGACGCCGGTTACTCCGGCGACGCCGAAAAAATTCTGATAGGTAAAGACGGAGTAACAGAGACCCAGTTCCTCTCGCACGCGCTGAAAGAGCCGGGAACTCATGCCCCCCCCGAGCGCGGATGAAAGCAAGATCAGCGCA
Source organism: Gemmatimonadota bacterium (assembly GCA_027623325.1). Classification (GTDB taxonomy): domain Bacteria; phylum Gemmatimonadota; class Gemmatimonadetes; order Longimicrobiales; family Gaopeijiaceae; genus UBA2589. Next base: position 29,993 of record JAQBXY010000013.1, on the reverse strand, counting down.
TAACGATCTTCGTGGGAGTGACCAGGAGCTGCAGTCCCGAACACGATGTGGGTTTGCGCCGTGGGTCGTTCCACGATTTCCACACCGGTCGTCGTCTCCGGAGGGGCCGAAACCACGGCGGCGCGGGCACCACGCCCGAGCCCTCCGAACAGCCCCTCCACACGGTCCACGAAGTCGTCGTGATCGACGTTGCCGGCCGCCGCGACCACGAGATTGTCTCCTACATAACGATCCGAGTGGATCGCCCGGAGCGTGTCTCGGGGCATGCTCGTGACGGAGTCGTTGGTTCCCAAGATCGAGCGCCCGTAGGAGTGCTCACCCCAGAGCCGATGGCCGTGCAGCTCGAAAACCAGATCATCCGGGGTGTCCTCGACTTGTGCGATCTCTTCCAGAACCACTTCACGCTCGAGGGCGAGATCCGCATCATCGAGTCGGGGAGCCAGAACCAAGTCCGCAAGCACATCGAGGGCTTCGGGAAGGTGTTCGTCGAGCACCCGCGCCTGGTAGGAGGTGTGCTCCCGGCTGGTGTACGCGTCGAGTGAGCCACCCAGTCCCTCGAGCGCGTCGGCAATTTCGAGCGCCGAGCGTTTGGCGGTGCCTTTGAACACCATGTGTTCGAGCAAATGGCTTACACCCGTTTGGACTGCGGTCTCGTGCGCCGCACCCTGACGGATCCAAACACCGACGGCCGCCGAACGGACCCCAGGGATCTTCTCACTCAGAACCCGGATGCCGTTGTCGAGCCGGGACTCCACCATCGCGTCGGTCGTGGCCGACGCCGAGGCCGGTTCCGCCGTCGGGGAAATCGGAGAGGGCACAGGCGCCCGCCCGTGCCCTCTCCGCCCTCGTGCTTCGTTCATCGCCCTGGTCTAGTCTTCGGAACCGTCCTCGGCACCGGCCGAGGCTCCACCATCCGCGGCCTGCGCATCTTCAGCCATCGCGGCCTTGCGAGAGAGGCGGAGTCGGCCCTTCTCGTCGATCGAGAGAAGCTTCACGCGAACGATGTCGCCCTTCTTGACGACGTCCTCCGTGTTCTCCGTACGTGCTTCCTGCAGCTCGGAGATGTGGCAGAGGCCTTCGGTGCCCGGCATGATCTCGACGAAGGCCCCGAAGGTGGTCGTGTTCTTGACCGGACCTTCGTAGATCCGGCCCACTTCGGGATCCTTGACGATCGCCTCGATCATTTCGCGTGCTCGCGCGCCGGCTTCAGCGGAAACAGCCGCGATCTTCACGATACCGGAGTCGTCGATGTCGATCTTGGCGCCTGACTCTTCCTGGATCGCGCGAATCGTCTTGCCCTTCGGCCCAATGATCTCACCGATCTTCTCGGGGTTGATCTGAATGGACACGATGCGGGGCGCGTAGGCGGACAGATCGTCTCGCGGTCCTGCGAGCGCCTTCTCCATCTGGTCGAGGATGTGCAGACGGCCCTTGTGGGCTCGCTCCAGCGCCTCGGTCAGGATCTCGACCGTGAGCCCCTCGATCTTGATGTCCATCTGGATCGAGGTCACACCGGCGCGGGTCCCCGCGACCTTGAAATCCATGTCGCCGAGTGCATCCTCGAGACCGAGAATGTCGGTGAGGATTGCCACATCGGAGCCCTCCTTGATCAGCCCCATGGCTACGCCCGCACAAGCGGACTTGATCGGGACACCGGCGTCCATGAGCGCGAGCGATGATCCGCAGACCGTCGCCATGGAGGACGACCCGTTGGACTCGAGCACGTCCGACACGATACGAATCGTGTATGGAAAGTCGTCGTAGGCAGGCAGAAGGGGCTGTATGGCCCGCTCGGCCAGGTTTCCGTGACCGACCTCGCGGCGCGACGTCCCTCGGAACGGACGAGCCTCACCGACCGAGAACGGCGGGAAGTTGTAGTGGAGCATGAACGACTTCGTGATCTCTTCGCGAGAATCGATCGAGTCGATGCGCTGCTCGTCGCGCGACGTGCCCAACGTCACGACGGCCAACGCCTGGGTCTGCCCTCGAGTAAACAACGCCGAACCGTGCGTTCGTGGCAGTACACCGACTTCGGAAGTAATCTGACGAATGTCGTCGAGGCCTCGTCCGTCGGCCCTCTCCCCCTTGTCCAGGATCTGACGACGCATCGTCTTCTTCTCGATGGAACGGAGGATCTCGCCGATGTCCTTGGCGTGCTCGGCGTACTGCGCGTCTTCCTCGGTCAGCTCGGCGATGACGTGTTCCGTCACGGCCGCCATCGCCTGATTGCGCTCCTGCTTGTCACCGAGGTTCAACGCCTCGGCGACGCGAACCGCGGCCACGGAGTCGACCTTCGCCTTCAGGTCGGCATCGGGCTGGATCGCGGTCCACTCCATGTCGGGAACGGTATGCCCCTCCAGGAATTCCGTCTGGAACACGCACAGTTCACGAATCGCCTCTTGAGCGATCGTGAGCGCTTCGAGGATTTCGGCCTCGGGTACTTCGAGCGCGCCGCCCTCGACCATCGTAATGGCGTGGGCCGAACCGGCGACCACGATATCGACGTCCGAGTAGGCCAGCTGCTGGAAGGTAGGGTTGATCACCCAGTTGCCCTGAATGCGTCCAACTCTCACCGATGCGACCGGTGTGTTGAAGGGCACCTTCGACATGTTCAGCGCGACCGAGGTCCCGATCAGTGCGAGGACGTCCGCATCGTTTTCCTGGTCCGCGGACAGAATGAAGCAAGCGACCTGCGTCTCATTCTTGAAGCCGTCGGGGAAGAGGGGCCGAATCGGCCGATCGATTTGTCGAGCGGAGAGAATTTCCTTCTCACCCGGGCGACCTTCCCGCTTGAAAAATCCGCCGGGAATTTTTCCGGCGGCGTAAGACTTCTCCCGATACTCGATCGTCAGCGGGAAAAACGGTAGGTGTGTGGCTTTGTCATCCACCGTCACGGCGCAGAGGACAACGGTGTCGCCGTACTGAACCAGGCACGACCCCTGCGCGAGTTTGGCCATACGACCGATCTCGAGCGTAAGTGTGCGGCCAGCGAACTGGCGCTCCATTCTTTGAATCATCTTGTATCACTCACTTCGGTTGGTTCGGCTCATTGCCGAACTCGGATAAGGGCCGAAGTGATGCGGTTTCCGGAGGAGAGAGCGACCGCCGCCCGGGGGCACGCGCATGCGTGGGCCCGTTTTGCTGCGGCAATGTTGTAGGCCGTCTCCCACCCGAGGCACACACGCCTTCGGCTGAAAAGCCGGTGTGGTCGCCCGATTGGCGGCCGCGCCGGGTCCTGCGATGCGGCGTAGGGCCGCGTTCTTGTCGGGCAACCTTGGCCGCCACTTCTTCTAATGGCGCAGCCCGAGATCTTTGATGAGCTCGCGATACTGCTCGATGTCGTTGCCTTTGACGTATTCCAGAAGACGCCGACGCCGCCCGACCATCTTGAGCAATCCCTGACGGGAGTGATGGTCCTTCTTGTGCGCGTCGAAGTGGGTCCGGAGGTAGTTGATGCGCGCGGTGAGAATCGCGACCTGGACCGGAGCGCTGCCACGATCAGATTCGTGGAGCTGGTATTTCTTGATGATGTCTTCTTTGACGATCGCCATCGGCGTCGTGCCTCCTCGAGAGTCATTGCTGCAAGGGAAGCGAGAGCAAAACGCCCGACCGTCGGACGTGCTTTCGATTATCAGCCTAAAAAACTAGATAAACCGCGCACATTCGTCTACTGGTCGAGTGCGCTACGTGCACGGTCGACGTCGCGACGGATCTGCTCGACCAGAGCCGCCACCGTCGTAAACGGTTCGATCGCTCGAAGGTATTCGACGAAGTCGATCCGTATCTCCTCCCCATAGATGTCGGCGTCGAAATCCAGCAAGTGGACCTCGATCGTCGGCGGCGACCCCTTGAATGTGGGTCGCGGGCCGAGGTGCAGGGCGCCGGAGTACGTCCCGGATCGCAGCACCGCGCGGACCGCGTAAATGCCCTGGGGCGGTACCAACTTGTCGCGCTCGGCAACCCGCAAGTTCGCGGTGGGAAAGCCGAGACCTCGCCCACGCCCTTCGCCGCGCACGACCACACCTCGCACCGAGTACGGCCGACCCAGGCACTCCTGCGCGGACCGCATGTCTCCGGCTAGCAAGAGAGCCCTGATCCGCGACGAAGAGACCGCCGATCCGGCCGCGGTCACCGGCGAGACAACGTCCACGGCGAAGCCGAGATCCCGTCCAATCCGGGCGAGGGTCTCGGGATCCCCTGCCCGGTCACGGCCGAATCCATGATCGTAGCCGATCACCAACTCCTCGACGCCGAGGCGCTCCACGAGGATCTCTTCGACGAACCGGCGCGGTTCGTACCTCGACAGGGCCGTCGTGAACGATAGGAACACTGCGTAGTCCAGCCCGCTCTCGGCGAGGATCTCTTTCTTCTCGACCGGGGTCGTCAGCAGCAACGGGGCGTGTTCCGGGCGGACGAGGCGAAGTGGGTGAGGGTCGAACGTCACAAGCAGGCTCCTCCGGCCCGCAGCCTCGGCGCGCGTACGGATCTCTTGCAACACGGTCCAATGGCCTAGGTGTATGCCGTCGAAGGTCCCGACGGTCGCTACGGTTCCTCGATCGTTGGGGACGCCCGGCGGATAGGCCCACTGCACGGACCCGGTCAACTCGCGAATACCTTTCGGGGAATCAGCACACCGTCGCGCATCTCGCCGATTGCGAATAGGGCGCCCTCATGCGTCACGGCGACCGGAGCTGCCGAGCCATCGTTGCTCAGCCTCACCTTCTGCCCGTGCAACAACCTTCGAGCGACCTCTCCGTCGATCTCGACCAGCGGGAGGTGTGCCAGGGCCGCGGCGGGTTCGACGGCCACCCGCGCGACCTCCTCCGTGTCCTTCAGGGCGTCTACCGCGATCGCGTCGTTGACCGTGAACGAGCCGACCGACGTGCGTCGCAGCGAGGTGAGGTGCGCGCCGACGCCCAGCGATTCTCCGAGATCCCGCGCGATCGCTCGTACATACGTGCCGCTAGAACAGCGCATGGAAAAGCGAACCTCCGGCAACTGCACAGCCGTGACTTGAACGTCATGCACCGTAACCGAAACCGGAGCGAGTTCGACGTGCTCCCCCCGACGGGCCCGTCGATGCATGGCTTCTCCCTCCAGCTTCTTGGCGGAGAACTGGGGAGGGACCTGGTCGATCGAACCCGCGAAGTCGCTCAGTGCCCTCATGATCTCCGACTCCTCGAGCTGTCGCCAAGCGTCCGACTCGCTCAGGACCACGCCATCGCGGTCAAGCGTGTCCGTCGTAACGCCCAGTCTGGCCACCGCCTCATACGTCTTGTCGAGTCCCGTCAGATACTCGGCCAGGCGCGTGGTCCAGCCCACACACAGGAGCAGGAGTCCCGAAGCAAACGGATCGAGCGTGCCCGTGTGTCCGATGCGCCGCGTCCCCAGACCCCGTCGAGCCATGGCGACTACGTCGTGTGAGGTGGGACCCTCCGGCTTGTCGACCGGGACCACGAAGTCGCCGGCGCCGTCTGTCACGCGGCGCCCCCGTCTTCCGGCGGCGGCTCTGGGTGATCGATGGACTCCTCGGGGGGGGGCTCCGATCCGGGAGGGAGCACCTCCGAGAGCATCTCCTCGATGCGTTGCGCTCCGAGGTAGGAACGATCCTCGCGAAATCTGAGTTCGGGAATACGGCGGACCCGAAGAGTGCGACCCAGCGTTGTTCGCAGGAACGGCGCGGCCGCCTCGAGCCCCGCGAGTGTTTCGGTCGGATCAGAACCACCGATCTCCCGGACGTAGATCTTGGCCGAACCGAGGTCCGCAGCCACATCCACACCTGTGATCGTAACCAAGCCCACCCTCGGGTCGCGGACGCGTGTGCGAATCAACTCTGAGAGCTCGCGCTTCAGCTGCTCGTTCAGACGAGCGAGGCGTTTGCTCACGAGGCGGCTCCCTGTCGGTCAGCAATGGTCGGCGACTTCATCACCACTGTTCGCGACTCACACGAGTGATCCGCGCTCCACCGTGCTCCTCGACGAACCGGTCGGTCTTGTCCAATACGGACTCCGCCATCCGCCCGTCGGTCGCGACCAGCGCGATCGTGATCTCGGCACGGCTGTGCACGTCCTGCAGCCCCGTCTCGGCGACCGATACGTTGAACCTCTTCTGCAGCCGATCGCGGAGCGAGCGCACCACGGATCGCTTCTCCTTTAGGGAGGTGCACCCAGGGAGCGCCAACTCCCACGTCTGCGTTGCGACGACCACGCGCCGGGCGACCTCTCAGGTCGATCAGGCCGAACTGGCCAGGGTTCGTGCGAACTCCTCGACCGTATAACACTCGATCACGTCGCCGACCTTCAAGTCGTTGTAGTTGTGGATGCCGATGCCGCACTCGAAGCTTTCCCGGACCTCTTTTACGTCGTCCTTGAATCGCTTCAGCGAGGAAATCGCTCCGTCGTAGGCTACGATCCCGTCGCGAATCACGCGCGCGTGACCCTTTCGATCAATACGTCCTTCGACGATGTAACAGCCCGCGATCGTGCCGACCTTCGAGACTCGGAAGACCTCTCGGACCTGCGCTGTCCCCTCGACCGTCTCCCGCTTCTCGGGAGCAAGCATGCCTTCGAGGGCCAACGTCACGTCGTCCACGGCTTCGTAGATGACCTCGTACGAGCGTATGTCCACGTCCTCACGCTCGGCGGCGAGGCGGGCGGCCGTCTGTGGCCGCACGCGGAAGCCGATGATCACCGCCCCGGCGGTTTGCGCGAGGAGCACATCTGATTCGTTGATCGCCCCCACGCCCCGGTGGACGATCTCGACCCGTACCTCTTTCGTGCGCAATTGCTCTAGCGCATCGGACAACGCCTGTACGGAGCCATCCACATCGCCCTTGATGACGAGGGGCAAGCCCGAGACCTGACCGGCCGCGACCAGCGCTCCAAAGTCTCCCAGCTTGACTCCACGCTCGCGGATGCGGAGCTGCTTCTCCCGATCCAGGCGTTGACGGTTCGTAGCGATCTCGGAGGCGGCATCCGCATCCATGACCTGGAACATGTCGCCCGCTTGAGGGACGCCACCCGCCCCGAGCACCTGCGCGGGAGTCGCGGGCCCCGCTTCCTTGATGGCGTGGCCGCGCTCGTCCAGAAGTGCACGTACCCGTCCGTCGAAACGGCCGCAGATGAACGAGTCGCCGACCCGCAGCGTGCCCTTCTGCACCAAGACGGACACGACAGGACCCTTACCGACGTCCAACTGTGCTTCGATCACGGTTCCCAACGCCGGACGATCCGGGTTCGCTTTGAGTTCCAGCATCTCGGCTTGCAGCAAGACCTTATCGAGCAGGTCGTCGATCCCCTGGCCCGTCTTTGCGGAAATCTCGACGGCGAGCACATCGCCGCCGAAGTCCTCGACGTTCACGCTGTGTTGGAGTAGCTGCTGTTTGACTCGGCCAGGATCGGCCGCGGGCAGATCGACCTTGTTGATCGCGACGATCAGCGGTACACCAGCGTTCTTGGCGTGGCTGATCGCCTCGATCGTCTGGGGCATGACCGAGTCGTCCGCTGCCACGATCAGAATCACGATATCCGTCACGTCGGCACCGCGGGCTCGCATCGCGGTGAAGGCCGCATGCCCCGGCGTATCGAGGAACGTGATATTGCGGCCCCCCTCTCGCTCCACGTGGTAGGCACCGATGTGCTGCGTGATTCCGCCGGCTTCCCCGGCCACCACGTTGGTGCTCCGGATCTTGTCCAGAAGCAGGGTCTTTCCGTGATCGACGTGCCCCATCACGGTGACGACGGGCCACCGCGTCTTCAGGGTTTCGGGCGCGTCGGCGACGTCCTCGAGCTCCGGCTCAGCGCCGTAGGCCTCTTCCCGCACGGCGGTGAAGTTGAACTCATCGAGCACCATCTCGATCTGATCGAAATCGAGACGCTGATTGATGGTAAGAAGCAGACCGAGGTTCTTGAATGCTGAGCCGATAATCTCGGTGGACGTCACGTCCATCAATTCCCCGAGTTCGGCGACGGTGAGGAACTCATTGACGCGCACCGTGGTGCGCTCGCGCTCCACCTCCTGGGCCGTCTCCTGCTCTTGCGCCTCCTGCTCTTCGACGCTGAGGCGCTGCCCCTTCTTGCGACGCTTCTTGCCACCCCCACCCTTCAGCTCCGCCATGACGCGATGGATGTTCGACTGCACGGCATCTTGGTCGACGCCTGCGCGCTTCTTCCCCTTCTTCTCTTTCGAATGCCGTCGACCGTCGGCCGTGTAGCCCTCGGCCGAAACCCGTACCTGCCCACCGGGGCCCGCGCTCGCTGCGGGGGCCGGCGCAGGCCTGCGAATCGTGCGAACCGGGGCATCGGGAGCCCCTGCTCGAGCGGGAGCGAGGCGTGGTCGGCTGTCTTCGTCCTCTTCGTCCGACGACGCCTCCGACTCCTCGTCGTCGCTCTCGTCGGCCGCAGCTTCTGGCGCGTCGTCGACTACCTCGACCTCGTCCTCCGGATCCGACGCGACATCAAGAGACTCAGGGGCCTCGTCAGCTTCCGAATCGTCATCATCCTGCGACTCCGCCGTGACGACCTCATCCTCGTCGCTCTCCGCTTCGTCCTCAGCGACCGCATCGGTTTCGGCGTCTTCCGGAGCAGCTGACTCGGTTTCCACCGACTCGGTTTCATCCTCCTCGACGCGGCGGCGGCGGCGGCGACTCGAAGTCGGCGCGGCGTCCTCTAACGCGGCTCGGATGGCTTCACCTGGATCCTTGTGCCCTGAACGCCGCTCGCGTTCCATCTTTGCGAGGACCTTGGACACCTGTCCCTCAGTGATCGACGCCTCTTCATCGCCCACGGGAATTCCCATGTGCCTGAGAAGCGCGATCAGCGCATCGGCCTCAACCCTCAGGTCGTCCGCTAGTTCTGTTACCTGCATGCTCTGGTCACGCCTCCACCGCGTCGATACCACCCTCATCGTCCGAAGGTCTGAGCTCGGCGATGAGTTGAGTTGCGAGCGAGCGATTGGTTACCGCGACCGCCGACAGCGGGGCGAGACCAACGGCTGCACCCAATGTATTTCGATCCCCCAGGATGACCTGGGGGATCGGCCGGTCATGTAATGTCGACCGGATTTTATCCAACTGAACGCTCGAGGCGTCCCCAGCCATCAAAATCAACTGGGCCTCGCCCTCCCGGATTGCCCGGCGGACCGCGTCCGTTCCCGGAGCGACTCCGCCGGCCCGGCGAGCCAGGCCCAAAAGCCGGAAGACCCTAGGTCCCCGACTCTCCATCAGCGTCGGACTCCGTGTCATCCGTTCCGGCGGAAACCACCGCCTCGACGTCCTCATCGGAGTCATCCATCGAATTGGAATCACCTTCCACAACCGTCAACTCGTCAATGAGCTCGAGCAGACGGTCCGCATCCTCCTCGCCAAGACCCTCGATTTGAAGGAAATCCCGGCGCTCCAAGTCAATGATCTGAAGAAAGGTATCATATCCGACGGTAGATAGAGCCGCCAGTATGGGAGCCCGCAAATCCAGCTCCGACAACGGAAAATCCGCTGTTTCGTATTGATCCTCGACGGGCGCGTCCTGGAACAGGGAACGATCTCCTCCACGCTCGAGCCACTCACGCGAGCCGTAGAGGTCGATCTGCCAACCGATCAGCTGGGAAGCCAGTCGGACATTCTGACCGTTTCGACCGATGGCCAACGAGAGCTGATCCTCGTCGACGATCGCCGTGATCACCTGCCGTTCCGGGTCACTGATGACTTTGGATACCCTCGCTGGAGCGAGTGCGCGGCGCGCGAACACGTCCGTATCGGGATGCCAGGGCACGATATCGATGCGTTCACCACCGAGTTCGTTCACAACAGCCTGAACCCTCGAGCCCTTGAGCCCCACGCAGGCGCCCACCGGGTCGATGGACTCATCGCGGCTGTACACGGCGATCTTCGTACGCCCGCCCACTTCACGGGAAATTTCCCGAATCTCGACGATACCCTGATGGATCTCCGGCACCTCGAGCTTGAATAGGGCGACCACGAACAAAGGGTCGCCACGCGAGAGAATGAGGCGCGGCCCTTTCGGCGTCTCCTCGACCTTCTTGAGGACGGCGCGGATCGGATCGCCCTGGCGGAAGCGTTCCCGTGGGTTCTGATCCTTCCAGGGAATGATCGCTTCCGCGTCCCGGGCGCGGTTCAGCATGACAACCAGCTTGCCGCGCTCGATCTGCTGCAGCTCGCCGGTCAAAAGCTCGCCGATCTGATCGGCGAACTCGTCGCGGATTCGGTCGCGCTCATTCTCCCGAACTCGCTGCACGATGCGCTGCTTTACGGCCATGACCGCGTTGCGCCCGAAATCGGTGAATTGGACCGGGACCTCCATGACATCGCCGACCTCGAAGGTGTCGTCGTCCCACCGAGCCTCCTCGAGCGAAATCTCGGACGCAGAGTCCTCGACTTCCTCCACGACGCGTCGGAGAACCACGATGTCGAAGTCGCCCGTTGCCTCGTCGATATCGATCTCGGCCTGCACGGCGGCACCGTAGATGCGAGCCAATCCGGCGAGGAGTCCGTCCTTCACCAGGTCGGTCATCTCCTCTTCGGACAGATTCTTTGTCGCCGCAACGTCTCTGAAGGCCGCTACGATCTGGGCCGCGTTCGCCATCTCTATCTCCTCACTTCCACGTGAACACTAGCTGCACCTTCCGAATGTCCGATCTCGGAATGCTCACTTCCTCACCGTCCGGGAGGCTGAGTACGACGGCCCCCGAACCTGTATCCGACTTTCCCAACCCCACGAGCTCCCCCTCCAATCGGGTCACTCCGTTCCGCAACGCCTTCTTCCCGGACACGGCGACCACCTTGCCTCGAAACCGCTCAAAATCTCGATCCCGGACGAGCGGCCGTTCCACACCGGGAGACGACACCTCGAGGACGTATCGATCCGACAGGTCCTCTCGCTCGTCCAGCCATGCTTCGAGCGCCCTACTGACCTTGGCGCAGTCATCCACCGTAATGCCCTGCCCTGGAGTCGATTCCAGGTGATCGACACGCAAAATGAGCGTCGGCCGCCTGCCGCTTCCTCCCCACTGGAGTTCGACGAGCTCGTATCCCAGGTCCTCGACCCGGTGCTCAAGCTCGGCCTCGATCTCCGGCACAGCTCCCATTTCGACCCCTCCAATCAACAATCTGGGGTGCGCCGCAGAAGCGACGAACCCCAGTCCACACCGAACAAAAAAGCGGGGGCGACCAACTCCCCCACTTCGAAAAAACGCCCCGAACCGCGGCTATGACGGACGATCAATATAGAAGAGGCCCGGAACGCACTCAACTCCCCGTGCGGACCGGGCCTCTGACGGTCGGGTGGTCCACTCAGGGCTTCGGGTCGGTCTCCGCGTCATCACTTCCGGTTCGACTCGAGTCCGCGGCTTCAGCTGCATCGCCTTTGGAGGCACCGAAAACGCTTTGTTCGAGGTCACTGACCCGGCTACGAATCGAGTCAAAAGTCGAACGGAGTGCGTCCAGGTCAGCCTGGTGAGCGAAGTCCAATCGATCTCGGGCGCCGCCGGCGGCCGCCTGTGCACGCTCGAGGGCCTCCTTCACCACCTCTTTAGCTCTGTCTGACGACAGGTCGCCGCGATCGCGCGCTTCCTGGATCGTCTCTTCGAGGGCATCCCGGAATGCCGACAGGACTCCAAGTCCCTGCTTGAAGCCGTCGCCCACCTTGTCGCGACGCGACTTGGCTTCGGCCCCATCCTCTTCCCTGGCTCCCTTGTCTTCGGTCATTGATCGTCATCCCGTCGATAGATTCCTTGGTCCAACTCTCCTTACGACGAACTCGATCGATCCGGTTCAGCGGCTGCTACCCTCGAGTGATCTTCGCTCCGAGTGCAATCAGTCGCTCGTCGATCCTCTCGTACCCGCGTTCGATTTGTCGAATGTTATGGATCTCGCTCGTACCCTCCGCCCCGAGCGCGGCAATCAACAAGGCCATCCCAGCTCGGATATCGGGACTCTCGACCACACCACCCTGGAGCGGGCTCGGTCCGACCACCACCGCGCGGTGCGGATCACACAAAATGATTGAAGCTCCGAGCCCTACAAGCTTGTCAGTAAAGTACATACGGGACTCGAACATCTTCTCGTGAATGAGCACAGTACCGTGGCATTGGGTGGCCGCGACCAGTGCGATCGATGTCAGGTCGGCCGGAAAGGCCGGCCAGGGACCGTCGTCGACTTTGGGCACGGCTCCGAACGCGTCCCGGCGGACGTGGTGCTCCTCCGCACCGTGGACGAAGAGGTCGGCCCCCCGAACGTCGCAACGAATCCCCAGTCGTCGGAATCCCAGGAGCGTCGAATCGAGGTGCTCCAAGGGAGCGTCCTCGATCGTGAGATCGCTCCTCGTCACGGCCGCCAGACCGATGAAGGATCCCGTTTCAATATGATCCGCACCAATTCGGAACCGAGCTCCCGAGAGCTCCTTGACGCCCTCGATGCGCAGCATGTGAGTGCCGACCCCACTGATTCTTGCACCCATGGCGTTGAGGAGGGCGCATAGATCCTGAACATGGGGCTCGGCGGCCGCATTCCGAATCGTGGTGGAGCCCTCGGCCCTGACCGCGGCCATCACCGCGTTCTCCGTTCCTGTTACCGATGGCTCGTCGAGGAAGATGTTGGCCCCGACGAGGCGGTCGGCTCGGATCGTGAAGCCCCCGTTCAGTGCCAGCGTGGCGCCCAGGGCTTCGAAGGCAAGAAAGTGTGTGTCCATTCGCCTCCGCCCGATCACATCTCCACCAGGGGGTGGCAACTCGACATGCCCGAAGCGAGCTAAGAGTGGGCCGGCAAGAAGGACCGAGGCCCGAATTCGGCTGGCGAGGTCACCGTCGACCGTGTCCGTCCGAATCCCGCTGGCATCGACCGTAACCTCATTGGCCCCCGACCAGGACACCGAAGCTCCCAGCGAGTCCACGATCTCGAGAAAGGTCTCCACATCGCGGATGCGAGGGACGTTTTCGAGAACAACCGGTTCGCTCGCCAAGACGGTGGCAGCGAGGCAAGGGAGTGCAGCGTTCTTGTTTCCAGCCGGGCGAATTCGGCCTTCGAGCCGGTGCCCGCCCTCGACCAGGAAAGTTCCCATGGTCTCCGCGAATCGTGGTGAGAAAGGGGGAATCGACGCGGAAACATACCGTTCTGCTTCCGGTGCCAGCAATTGCAGGATGCGTGCCGTACGTTCTTGCCCCTCCCGCCGGCCTCGTCTACAATCGCGGTCCGACGCCGCGCACTCGCGCCCCTTCCCCACGATCCCATGCGTATCAGCGATTACTTGAGTCCGGACTTCGTGGTCGGTCGACTCACGGCGCGCGATGCCGACGGCGTGCTCCGTGAAGTATCCGACCGGGCCGCAGCCGCCGGCATCGGGCAGGCCGACCTCATCCACGCCCGGCTCCTCGAGCGAGAACGCCAACAATCCACGGTACTCGGACCGGGTCTGGCCATTCCGCACGCCACCGTGGCGGGTCTCGCGAAACCGGTCATCGGGATCGCGCTCGCGGAAGAACCCGTCGGGTTCGGCCCGCCGGAGGTCGAAGCAGTGAGCGTGTTTCTGGTCCTGCTTTCCCCGCCCGGGCACGAGCGGGCGCACATCAAACTGTTGGCGCGCATCTGTCGCCTCGGTCGAGACAAGACCTTCATCCCCACCCTCATTGCAGCCGAGGGCGACCAGGCGATCGTCGACGCGCTCGGAACCCTGGACGCGCACTACTCGTGACGAAGCCATCCATGCGGCTACTTGTGGCCGTCATCAACGATCCGGAGAAGCTGGACGACGCCTTGGCCGGATTTCTCGAGCGGGGTATTACGGGTGCAACCGTTTTGAACAGCGAAGGTATGGGGCACATTCTCTCGCATGACATCCCGATCTTTGCAGGGCTTCAGACGCTGATCAGCGGCTCTCGACCACAGAATCGATTGATCCTGAGCGTGGTTCACGACCACCAGGTCGCGGGAGCGATCCAATTGCTCCAGGAGGTCTGTGGTGACCTCGACTCACCCGCGACGGGCATCGCGTTCACCATTCCGGTCGATGCGGTGTACGGGTTGGCACCCGAGCTGGGTGACGAAGCCAACCCGATGTAATTCCACATCCGCCAAGATCCTCGGGAGGGGTCCTGGACAGCCTCATACCCACGCTGGTCGTCATCGTCGTCGCTCTGTTGGGTGCGCGGATCTCCTTTTCGACGGAGGCGGCCCCCCCGGGCCCGCGCCTGCTCTTCAGGACCGGCACGCACTTTCTTTTCGTGGGCTTCCTCTTGGGCCCCTCGGTGCTCGGTCTGCTCACGCCAGAGACGACCGACGGACTCTTCCCTTTCCTGGCCCTGGGGCTCGGATGGGTTGGTTTCCACTTTGGCCTGCAGATGGAGATCGAGAGTCTTCGCCACTTCTCTGGTGCCCACTACGCACTAGCACTGGGTCAAGCCGCGCTGACATTGCTGCTCTTCTCGGGCGTGACGTTTGGCTTGGCTCGAGCCCTCGGGCTCGACGACGACGTCATGCCTCTTCTGATCCTGGGGGCCGCGTGCACGGCGGCCATCACGACGCCGGCCGGTATCGGCATGATCTCGTCGAACTTCCTGGTGAAAGGGCCCGTCCGGGATCTGCTGTTCTTCGTCGGGTCGATCGACGCGATCGTCGGCATCGTCGCACTCCAGATCCTGAACTCGGTGTACCGGCCGGCCACGTTTGGGACGAGCGTCGGTGGGCTCGACCAGGTGGCCTGGGTCGCTGCGGCGGTGGGGCTGGGGCTGATCTGTGGTTTCGTCTTCCTGTGGTTGGCCCGGCTGAAGCCCACGAGTGAGGAGCTTGTCCTGTACCTGCTGGGGATCTGCGCATTCGCCGCGGGCGCCGCGCTGCAGTGGGGACTGTCCCCCCTCTTTGTTTCCGTGACGATGGGCGCGTTCGTCGCCAATCGCGGGCGGGCGGGCAGGCGAACTCTTCCGATTCTCGTGCGCTGGGAGAAGATGGTATACGTCACCTTCCTCCTTCTCGCGGGTGCGCTGCTGCGCATTCCGGCGTGGTGGGTGCTTCCGGCGGCGGTCGGGTACGCAGGGCTCCGGGTGGTCGCGAAGGTCGTCGCGACGCGTATGATGGTCGGCGCTGTGCGCTTCCCCTTCGAGGTCCCGAAGCGACTCGGCCTGGGGCTCATCCCTCAGGGCGGCATCTCCATCGCAATGGCGGTCTCGGGCGTCCTCATGTATCCGGATATCATGGTTCGCGGCTACGAAGCCGAGATGGTTCTCTTTTCGATCGTGGTACTTGGAGTCGTCCTTTCTGAACTCGGTGGACCGGTCCCCATTCTGTCGCTCTTGACGAGGGCTGGAGAGATTTCGCCGGAGGTGGTCGCAGCGCTTGCGGCAGGTGACGGCGGACGGGCGAAGCGAGCCGCGTTGCGTCACGCTTCGAGAGCGCCGAAGGGCCCGCGCATCAAGACGTAAGCCGGTTCGCCCATTAGACTTCTGTTATGGTGACCTCTTCCCTATTCGGCCTGCTCCAGGTGGTGTCGCCGCGCGACACGCTTTCGATCGTATCCGATGTCTCGGGTATCGTGATGGCAGCCGCGGTCCTCGTGGTCGCGGTCCTCGCCGCGCTGCTGATCTTGCGTGTGAATCGGCTGCTACGGGAAATCCGGATCTCGATGCACCAGAATCTCGGCCCGGTATCGGATCGTGCGCGGGCAATATCGGACAACCTCGAGTTCATCACCCAGGCCGTCCGTAGCGATGTGGAGCAACTCAATGCGTCTGTTACCGCTCTGACCGAGCGCCTGCACCTTGCGTCGGACCGCATGGAGGAACGAATCGAGGACTTCAACGCACTGATGGAGGTCGTACAGGGAGAGGCAGAGGACATCTTCCTCGACACGGCCTCCGCCGTACGTGGCGTTCGAGAGGGCGCGCGCACGATCTCGGGTGGAAGCGTGGCGCCGGCGCACCGACCGAAGGTCGCTCCCACAGAGCAGGACTCGGAGGACGAGGATGCGACGGCCGGCGGAGGTGACTGAAAGCGCCGGGGGTCAAAGCACGCCCTTCGGGCCTGCGATACTCATGGCCATCGGATGGTTGTTCCTGGTCGCCGAGCCGGTCGCTGCGTGGGGCCCCGCTACGCATGTAGCACTCGGTGAGACGCTCCTCGCGTCACTCTACCTCGTTCCCCCGGCCGTACGGGCCATCCTGGAACGCTACCCGCTGCACTTTCTGTACGGTTCGGTCGCCGCCGACATCTCGTTCGCGAAGAAGTACGTCCCCGAGGGACGACACTGCCACAGCTGGAAGGTTGGCCGGGAGATTCTGGCGAGCGCCGGGTCGGAGCGCCTCACAGCTGTCGGATACGGCTACCTCGCCCATCTCGCGGCGGATACGATCGCGCACAACGTGTTCGTGCCCCGACAGCTCTTGCTCACAAGCACGACTCAAGCGCTGGGTCACACCTATTGGGAGCATCGCATGGACATGCATGTCGGCGAGGACTTCCTCTCTCTGGCACGGCATGTCGTCATGGACCACGACCATGGCGAAGCCGACGCACTCTTCGATGGCGTACTGAGTCGCACGGTCTTCAGCTTCCAGACGAATCGCCGAATCTTCCGCGGCATGATCCAATTCCAGGGTCACGAGCGCTGGAAGAAGGTCTTTTCCCAGGTGCTGGCCAACTCTCGATTCGACCTTCCCAACCCGATCGTCGACAGGTACTTCGAACTCGCGTTCGAGTACATGGTCGGGTACCTCCGGCACGAGGGCGCGTCTCCAGCCGCCGACTTCGATCCGGTCGGCGAAGTCAACCTCAGGTTGGCGAAGAAGGTGCGCCCCCGCGCCCTGTCGGATCACACCGCCGACCACCCTGAAGTACTGGCGGAAATGGCGGACGCCTTCTTCCCGTTTCCGTCGGGCCCGATGGTCTACTGGCCGCAGGTAACCGATCCGGAGTTCGCCGCCGGCATCAGTTCGAAGATCGCTGCGGGTCGCACCCTTCCGTCTCCGGGGTCTCCCTAGGCTGCCCCACGGGGTCCGCTCTACTTCTGCCTTGGGCTGCTAGCCGAGTCGGCCGCGCAGAAGCTCGTTCACCTGGTGTGGATCCGCGGTGCCATCGGATTGGCGCATGACCTTTCCGACGAGGAAGCCGAGCAGCCTCACTTCGCCGTCGCGATATCGCCGGGCCTCGTCAGAGAATTCCGTGATGACCTCATCCACCCAGCCTTCGAGGACCGCGGCATCCCGCACCTGCCGGAGGCCTCGATCCTCCACGATCTGCCCTGGCGCCCCCCCTTCGTCGGCGACGATCTGGAGAACGGCTTTCCCGACTCCCTCGGAGACGGTGCCGTCGGTGACGAGCCCGATCACCTCAGCAAGCGCTTCGGTTGAAAGCGCGAAGGTGGCAAACGACTCGCCCCGCGCGTTCATGAGCGCTTGGGCCGGACCCATCACCCAGTTGGCAGCAGCCTTGGCATCGTCCGCCCGCCGAGCGACCGCCTCGAAGTAGACCGCCCCCTGGGGGGTCTGGGAAAGCACGCCGGCGTCGTAACCCGATAAGCCGTACACCGCCTCGAGCCGGGCGCGCAACGCTCTCGGCAGCTCCGGCATGCCAGCTGCGACTTCCGCGACCTCCGCGTCGGAAACGAGCAGAGGGGGCAGATCAGGGTCAGGGAAATAGCGATAGTCGTGACTGTCCTCCTTCGATCGCATGGGACGGACCGTGCCGCGGTGGTCGTCCCACAGAAGGGTCTCTTGATGGACAGTCTTCCCGCTCTCCAATACCTCGATTTGACGAGCGATCTCGATCTCGAGAGCCTTTTCGATTCCTGAGAAAGAATTCACGTTCTTGATCTCGGTCTTGGTGCCGAGATGCGTTGCACCCCTTGGACGGATCGACACGTTCGCGTCTGCGCGAAGGCTCCCCTCTTCCATGTTGCAGTCACTGACATCGGCGAATTCGAGAATGTGCCGAAGGGCCGTGAGGAAGGCGCGAACATCACCCGGGTGATGCAGGTCGGGTTCGGTGACGATCTCCACGAGCGGCGTCCCGGCGCGGTTCAGGTCGACCGCAGTCGCTCCCGGAACTCGGTCGTGCACGGACTTGCCAGCGTCTTCTTCCATGTGAATACGGCGGATGCGGACGACGGACTCCCCGACTGAACCGTCATAGACGACGCGCCCGTTCACGGCGAGCGGCTTCTCGAACTGCGTTATCTGGTAGCCCTTCGGAAGGTCAGGATAGAAGTAGTTCTTGCGCGCCCAGATACTGACCGGGTTCACGGTACATTCGAACGCCACGGCGGTTCGCACTGCCAACCGGACCGCCTCGGGGTTCAGCGTCGGCAGGCCCCCAGGCAATCCGAGGCAAACCGGACATACGTCGACGTTTGGCGCCTCGCCGAACCCGACTCGATCCCCGCAGAACAGCTTTCGCGCGGTACGGAGTTGGGCGTGAACCTCAATCCCGATGACGGCCTCCCAGTTCATCGCGCGGCACCCTGCAGGGCCCGTTCGACCGTGCCGGCTACGGCGATCATCCGAGCCTCCTCCCACCAAGGAGCCAGGACCTGCCCTCCTACCGGAAGTCCGTCCACGCGGCCGATCGGTACCGAGAGAGCCGGAATCCCCGCGAGGTTCGCGGTCACGGTAAAGACGTCCGAGTGATACATCTCGACCGGGTCCGCCGTACGCGCGCCCAGCGCGAACGCGGGGGTGGGCGTCGTCGGGGTGAACAGGACGTCGACCCCACTCGAGAACAGCTGACGAAAGTCGGCGCGAATGAGCTCTCGGGCACGTTGGGCCGCACCGTAGTACTCATCGTAGTAGCCCGCCGAGAGCACGTAGGTGCCGAGCATGATCCGCCGCTTCACCTCGTGCCCGAGGGTGCGCGACCGGGTGGCCTCATACATCTCTTGAACGTCCGATCCAGTCTCTCGAACGCCGTACCGGACCCCATCGAAACGAGCCAGATTGCTGGACGCCTCGGCCGGGGCCAGGACGTAGTAGCACGGAATCGCCAGGTCGGTATGGGGAAGCGACACCGATCGGATGTCGGCTCCCGCCCGACGGAGTCCCTCGAGAGCCGCGTCCACCCGCTCACGGACCGCAGGGTCCAACGACTCGGGCAGATACTCCTCGGGAACTCCGACCACGAGGCCCTCTACCCCGTCAGCGACCGCCTCGGCGAATGGAGGGGTGGGCCGCGCCACAGACGTGGCATCCCGTGGGTCGTAGCCCGAAACGACTTCGAGGAGACGCGCCGCGTCCAGGACCGTCCGGCCGAACGTCCCGATCTGATCGAGGGACGACGCGAAGGCCACCAGGCCGTACCGGCTAACCCGGCCGTAGGTGGGCTTCACTCCCACCACCCCACACAGGGCCGCTGGCTGCCGGACCGAGCCCCCGGTGTCCGACCCGAGCGCCATGGTGACATACCCTGCCGCCACCGCGGCCGCCGAGCCGCCCGAGCTGCCACCGGGCACCCGGCCGCGGTCATGCGGATTGAGGGTTGCTCCGAACGCCGAGTTCTCGGTCGAGGATCCCATCCCGAACTCGTCGAGATTCGTCTTCCCGACGATGGACGCCCCGGCCGCACGAAGGCGCCGCACCACCGTCGCCTCGAACGGGGAGTAATACCCCTCCAGCGCTCGCGACCCGCACGTGGTCGGCAACCCGTGCGTGGCGATGTTGTCCTTGATCGCGACCGGGACCCCTTGTAGCGATCCAGCGGGACTCATGGGGGCTTCGAAGTCATCGGCCAGGCTGAGGAATGCGTTCAGGGCCTGATCGCCACGCTCGGCCTCCGTTATGCGTCCGACGACTTCACGGAGCGATTCCACCCTCATGCCTCCGGATCGGCGGAGGGCCCGACACCCGACGGAGGCGGCACGACCAGGAACCCACCCTCGGACCGAGGCGCGAAGTCCTCGATGCCGGCCGAGAGCGGATCAGCCTCCTCCGCCTCCGCGGCCCGCGTTCCGTTGTCGGTCGCGTGTCCGGCCGGAGGGATAGCCTGGGATCCGACCGGAGGGAGCCCCCGGAGACGCACAGCGTGGGCCAGGATCCGGTTCATCTCGTCCGTCAGTCGCTCTGCCTCGCCATCCTGAAGGCGCAACCGCGCCAGCGCCGCGATGCGAGCTACCTCGTCACGGTCGACGCTCATGGCCAGTCCTTTTCCAATGACGCATATCTCAGGAGGAGTTTCTTCCTTCCGACCGTATCGAAGTCGACCGTGACCTTCAGGTCGCGGCCAAACCCCGAAATCTCGACCACTGCACCGGAGCCGAACGTCTGATGGACGACCCGTTCGCCCTTCACAAATCGCGGTCGATCCTGGTTCATTCCGTGATCTGTTTCCGGCTCGGACTCGTAATCCTCGGTGAAGGATTCGTACGCGCGAGGCTGCCTTCGATGCGGCGTCGATTGGCTGACCAGCGTTAGTCGATCGGTCCTGCGACCCTCGAGGAGTGCGTCGGGCACGGCGTCCACGAAGGACGACAACGTGTTGTAGGTGAAGTCGCCGGCCCGCCTCCTCTGCCGCGCCCAGCTGATCGACAGCTTATCCTCGGCACGAGTGATGCCCACGTAGAAGAGTCTCCGTTCTTCTTCGAGCGTCTCCGGCGCATCGTATGCGCGCGCCAGCGGGAAGAGACCCTCTTCCATTCCTGCGATGAACACGACGGGGAATTCGAGACCCTTGGCATTGTGCAGCGTCATCAACGTCGCGGTGTCAGCGTTGGGATCGAGGCGGTCCACATCGGCCACGAGCGCCACCTGCTGAAGGAAGATGTCCAGTTCCGTGAAGGTATCCACATCGTCTTCGTCGACGCTCGTGACGAGCGAGGCATCAAAATCAACGGCCCCCGCGATCAACTCTGCGACATTACGGGCCCGGTCTTCGCCCTCGGGCCCCTCCTCATGCAGGTGTCTCACGAGATCCAGATCTTCGATCAACTCCTCGAGGAGCTCTCCCACCCGCGCCTGCGTCGCTCGAACACTGAAGCGTTGAATCAGCTCGGCGAATCGTGCGAGTCCCTTCGCCCCCGCAGCCCGGATGTCGGGCGCCTCGTCCGCCCGTTGAGCCGCCTCGAGGAGCCCGAGACCCTGTGCCTCGGCCCATCGAATCAGGTGCTCCTGACTCGTGAGACCAACCCCTCGCCGCGGGTAGTTCACGACCCGACCAAAGGCCACCTCATCGCGGGGATTCGAGATGAGCCGCAAATAGGCCAACACATCCTGAATCTCGCGCCGTTCGTAGAATCGAACGCTGCCGACGACTTGATAGGGGAGTCCCCCTCGGCGAAAGGCGTCTTCGAGAGCGCGAGCCTGTGCGTTCGTCCGGTACAGTACCGCGACCGAGGAGTAAGAAAGGCCCGGCGTCGCCTCCATGCGGGTCTCGATTTCCTGGACGATCCAGCGCGCCTCGTCCCCCTCGTCGAACGCCTCGAGGATCGTGATGCTTTCCCCTCCGACCCGTTCGGTCCGCAGCGTCTTGCCCTTCCGGTTCACGTTCTCCGCAATCACATGATTCGCGGCAGACAGAATATTCTGTGTCGACCGATAGTTGCGTTCGAGACGCACCGTACGCGCGTCGGGGAACGAGTCTTCGAAGTCGAGGATGTTCTTGATGTCCGCACCACGCCAACCATAGATCGACTGATCATCGTCCCCCACCACCATGAGATTGTGGTGGTTTCCGGCAAGAAGTTCGACAAACCGAAATTGGGCACGGTTCGTGTCCTGGTACTCGTCGACGAGGACGAACGCGAAGCGCTCGCGATAGCGCTCCAACAGCTCAGGACTCGACTGGAGTAGCTCGACCGGCTTGGCCAGCAAGTCATCGAAGTCGAAGGCGTTCTGATGCTCGAGGGCTCGTTGGTACTCGGGGTACACACGCGCGACGTTCCGCACGAAGAGGTCGAACGTACCCTCATTGTCCCGTGTGAAGGCCGCCGCATCGATGAGTTGGTTCTTCGCGTTGCTGATTTCGTTGCGAATAGCCTTCGGGCTCCATCGCTTGGGATCGAGACCGACCGATTCCTGAACGCTCTTCACGAGACGTAGCGACTGGTCTGCGTCGAAAATACTGAACGTGCGGTCCCACCCCAGGCTGTCCGCGTGGCGACGTAGCAGCCGTGCGCCGATTGCGTGGAACGTACCCACCCACATTCCGGAGGGCGTCGTCCCAAGCAGCCGCGAAATCCGGTCACGCATCTCACCCGAGGCCTTGTTCGTGAAGGTCACGGCAAGAATGCGGTCCGGGGGGACCCCGTGGTGGTGAATCAGGTTGCACACGCGCGCAGTAAGCACCCGCGTCTTACCTGACCCCGCGCCTGCGAGGACCAGTATCGGCCCTTCGAAGTGTGCGGCCGCCGCCAGCTGTTCGGGATTCAGTCCTTCGAGATGAGTCGTGGTCTTCGTTTCAGGCATCAGCCGCCGGTAGTCGAATCTGGAAGGTCGTGCCTTCAACGGTTTCGAGAAGCTCGATCTTTCCCTTATGAACCCCTTCGACAATTCGCCGGGACAGAGCGAGGCCCACGCCCCAGCCACCGACCTTCGAAGTCACCCCAGGTTCGAAAATCTTGTCGCGAATCTCGGGATCGACCCCTGGGCCGGTATCGCGAATGCGCAGGCTGACCCAGTTCCCGCCAACCTCTCGCGCGTAGATCGTGATCTTTCCGCCCCGACCGGCCAGGGCATCCAGCGCGTTCTTGACCACGTTTTCCAAGGCCCAGATGAGAAGAACCTCGTTACCTTTTACCCGTGGTAGTCCGTGCGGGATATCAACGAGCAGATCGACGCCCTTCCGCGCGAGCCGCGGGATTCGGGCGGCGAGATATTCCTCCAGGTCGCCCACGACCTGTCGCACCGAAAGGCTCTCGAGTTCGGGATCGGTCCCGATGAGCTCGAAGCGATGGCTGATGCGCTCGAGGCGTTCGAGGTCCTCACCGATCGAACTGGCGATCTCATAGTCGCTGAGGTCGCCGGGACGCTCCGCATCCGGGAGTCTGAGAACCTCGAGCCACCCGGCCAACGACGAGAGCGGCGTTCCGAGCTGATGCGCTAGTTCCCGCGCCATCGCGGTCCACGCCTTTTCTCCCTCTGCACGGCGTTGGTACCGAATCACGAGGAAGCCGATGAACACCGTCAGCAAGAGTCCGGTGGCCTGAAGAATCGGGATCAGTCTCAACGACCGGACGTCCGCGGAATCGCCGTAGTGAATATGCTGAAGTCCCGTCAGGTCCCCGACCGGCGGGTGCCTTTCGTCGAGACGTCGCACATACGCTCGAATCCGCTGCTGGCCTTCGACCGTCTGATCATCAACCTCGAAAGGGAGGTTGATGTGCGTCAGCACGGTATCACCGGGACCCATAACAACGAGGGGGACGCCGGCGCCGGTTACGATTCTCTGAAGTTGCAGGAGCGCCTGTGTCTCGCTCGTAGGATCCCGCGAGACGAGCCCCTCTTGGACCTCCGTATAGATCCGTGACAGGAGCTCGGAGTTCTCCTGGACCCGCTGCAACACCTGCTGTGTGTACAGGAGGTACCACCCGAGCAGTAGCACGAACAACGTCGCGAGTGCGACGGGCCACTTGATGCGGATCATGAAGTCTGGATCAGCCGTGTGGGGTGAGCCGCTCACTCCCAACGTACGGCTTCAGCACATCGGGAAGCGAGACCGTCCCGTCCGCCTCCTGGTGGTTCTCGAGCAGGGCGGCCACGACTCTGGGCAGCGCGAGCGCCGAGCCGTTGAGCGTGTGGACGTATTCCGGCTTCTCCGATTGGGCCCGTCGGAATCGAACGTTCGCCCTCCGGGCCTGATAGTCCGTGAACGTCGTGCAGCTGGAGACCTCGAGCCATCGGTCGACACCGGGGGCCCACACTTCGAGGTCGTAGGTCAGGGCCGCGCTCTGTCCGAGATCACCGGTCGCCAGGAGGACTCGGCGATAGGGAAGGTCGAGGCGTTCGAGCAGCACTTCCGCGTGACGCGTCAGCTCCTCGAGAGCCTCGAGCCCTCGCTCGGGAGTCTCATAGCGCACCAGTTCCACCTTGTCGAATTGATGGACGCGCAGAAGTCCCCGCGTATCCTTGCCGGCGGCGCCGGCCTCGCGACGGAAGCAGGGGGAGTAGGCCGTATAGCGGACCGGCATCTCCTCCAGAGTCAGGATCTCGTCGCGATGGAGGTTGGTCACCGGCACCTCTGCGGTCGGAAGCAACCACAGCTCGTCTCGTTCGGTCTGGTACGACTCGTCCGAGAACTTGGGGAGCTGGCCCGTGCCCGTCATCGACTCCGAGTTCACCAAGTACGGGACACGGACCTCGGTGTACCCGTGCTCGGTCGTATGTACATCCAGGAAATAGTTGATCAGGCCACGCTGCAGGCGCGCGCCCGCACCGATGAGGACTGGAAAGCCCGATCCGCTGATCTTGGAGCCCCGCGCGAGGTCGAGGATCCCAAGCGCCTCCCCGATTTCCCAGTGTGGAAGCGGAGTGAACTCAAACGTGCGCGGCTCACCCCAGGTCGAAAGCACTTCATTCTGCTCTTCGCCTCCGACTGGAACATTCGCGAGCGGGGCGTTCGGAATTGCAAGCAGGGTTTCCCGGATCTCCTCGTCGGCCGCCCGCACCACTTCGTCGAGCTCCGCGATCTGCACACCCACGGCTCGAGTGCTCTCTATGAGTTCGTCCGCATCCTCACCGCGCTGCTTCAGTTCGCCGACCCGCTTCGAAACGACGTTCCGTTCCGCCTTCAGATCGTTGACCTGCCCCACGGCTTCACGCCGCTCCTCGTCCCGTTGGATGATACGGTCGACGAGTGCGGGGAGTTCAGGGGCGCGCTTGGCCAGAGCCCCCCGTACGACCTCGGGCTCCGCACGTAGCCAGCGAATGTCGAGCATCAGTTCGGCGGAACCAGATCTTGGCTGTTGCAGATCGGGTTGATGACGTACCGAAATGTGAAGGTGCCTCCGGGCACATCGATCGTGACGGGCTCAAGCTTGGCATAATACACGCAGGTAGAACCGAACGACCCGCGCTGTCGGTTGGTCTTCACGATGTAGACACTACCCGTGCGAACCGGCACCCGCTCGTCGGCGATATAGACAAGCGTGTCCGTGGGAGCCTTCGTCACGTCATCGAGGCTCATTCCGTCGAGCACCGCGATCCGAGCAGCCGACGGCAGACCGAAGGCCCCGGGCGGAACCAGGACGATCTGACCGTTCTCCGTATCGACGGCGGCGTCCCACGTACCGGTAGCTGCTGCTGCCTCGATCCGAACCGGGAGCCGCTGAAAGAAGTTGAACGCCGACACGAGGTTCAGTTCGGGCCGCGCGAGCGAATAGAGCAGCACCGTGTCAGGGGCGTCGCTCCAGTCGAATGAAAACGGATCGGAGTCGCATGCTGCGCTGCCCATGAGTAGGGCTACGACCAGGGCGACAGCCCCGGGCCAACGGGCGCGCGTTTCTTCGGGGGCATGCATCACTCTGGACTGATCCTGGATCTCGAGGTGTGGAGCGACCGGAAGTTGTCCGAGGGCGTGAGGTCGGTCAACCCCGAAAAGGCCCGTGTTTCCTTGACTTTACCCCACATGACCGGTAGGTTCCCCGCCCTTCTCCCCATGCTCGTGGGGCTGAACTCCGGCCGCATCGTGCCAGGCCCTACTGAATGAGGTGATGCGGTGCCTGAAGTGCCATCAAATCCAAGGGCTGGCCGCATTCTGGTGGTGGACGACGAGCCGCACATCCGGCGAGTGCTCAGCGCCATTCTCGGCGGGCAGGGCTACGACGTCGTGATGGCGTCCGATGGCGCTGAAGGACTCGGAGAACTGGGGGTCGCAGGTGCCGACCTGGTGATCCTCGACCTCATGATGCCGGGAGCCAACGGACTTGAGATCCTTGCGAAGATCCGGTCGGACAAAGCTCTTGCTGCGACACCGGTGATCATTCTCACGGCGAAGGGACAGGACACCGATCGCGACGCCGCGCTCGCCGGTGGTGCCAACGATTTCTTGACGAAGCCTTTCAGTCCGAAGAAGCTCATTGCCCGAATCGAAGAGATCCTCGGCCGAGGCTGACCCCTCCGTTTGGGTCGCCGTGCTCGCCGGAGGAATCGGCTCACGCTTCTGGCCCGCGAGCACGCCGGAACGCCCTAAACAGCTGCTTCCGCTGGCCAGCGAGCGACCGCTGATCGTCGACACCGTCGAACGAGCGCGAGCGTTGGTTCCCGACTCGCAGATTCGGGTATTGGCGGGCGCCCACCTGGTCGAACCATTCCGCTCCGTCCTCGGCGACTTTCCGGATTCCAGCTACTGGGTAGAGCCCCGGGCCCGTGGCACCGCTCCCGTCTTGGCGTGGGCTGCCTGGAAGCTGGCCCGTCTCGATCCGGACGCGGTGATGGTCTCGCTGCACGCAGATCACCTGATCCGTCCGTTGGAGGCGTTTCAGCAGACGGTCACAACTGCGGTCGAGGTGGCCCGACGTGACGAACTGCTCCTCAGCATCGGCGTTCGTCCGAACCGAATCGAGACGGGCTATGGGCATGTAGAGCCCGGGGCACGGCTCGCGCCGGCGGGAACAGCAGAGGCCTTCCGCGTACAGGCGTTTCACGAAAAGCCGGACCACGACACCGCGAAGCGCTACGTCGATGAGGGCTATCTGTGGAACACCGGCATCTTCATTTGGAAGGCTTCGGTCCTGCTCGAAGAGATCGAGCGGCACGCGCCCGAACTCGCACGGTGTCTCCCGCTCATCGAACAGGGCGATGAGGCCTTCTTCGATTCGGTTCCCGTGAGCGTGATCGATCGAGAAGTGATGGAGAGGAGCGGGCGTGTGGGTATTGTCGAAGCCGGCTTCTCGTGGGACGACGTCGGCAGCTGGGAAGCGCTCGCGAGGACCCGGACCGGGGACGCGTCCGGCAATGTCGTGCTGGGTCCTGGGCGCACGGTGGAAGGCGCGGGTAACATCATCTATGCCGAGCATGGCTCCGTGGTTCTCCTCGGGGCGGATGACCTCATCGTGGTGCAGACGGGGCAGACCACGATGATCATCCCCCGCAGTCGAGCGGCAGACCTCAAGACGCTGCTCGCGGACCTGCGCGCTAGTGAGACACCGTGAACGCACCACGCCTGTTCTTGTTCGACGACCGCCGGGCCCGCCGCTGGGCCCCGTTCACACTGACGCGACCCGTCGGCGAGCTCCTCTTCGGCTGCATGACGCTCCGCGAACGAGCGGAGCGAGTGTTCGGTACGAACTGCGTCGGCAACGTCAGTCGGACGGCGCTGATGGGATTCGACGAGCCGGGAGCTGCGCCCACGATCGGACTCGAGGAGGTAGGCACCACTGGGCTGAGGGTTCTTCTGTCGAGCCGGACGGTGCCGGACTTCCAGACCATCGAACTCCCCTCGGATCGCTCTCGGATCTTCGTCGGAGGGGAGCCGGCTGGATGGGTCCTCCCCGACGGGGCACCCCTGCCCTCTGAGCTGTGGTTACGCGAGCCGGGGGCTGACCTCGACAGCGGGCCGCCCTTTGCAATCACCGGACAGATTCTTGGGCACCCCTGGGACCTCATCGCTCACAACGACCAGCGCATCGAAACGGACATCGAGAGTCTTTGGGGCCAGGATTCGGGAGTTCAGGCGCTTCATCGGGTCGGCACCGGCGTGGTGTCGCTGGCGGACGGGGCGACGATCGAGCCCGGAGTCCACGTGGATGTACGGCATGGCCCCATCCGACTCGCGGAAGGAGCTCGAGTGGAGGGGCCAGCACGACTGACGGGTCCGCTCTTTGTCGGAGCCGGCTCGACGATCCTGGGAGGTGCGGTGGGATCGTCCTCTCTCGGGCCCGTATGCCTGGTCCGAGGTGAGGTGGCCCACAGCGTACTCCTCGGCTATGTGAACAAGGCGCACGATGGCCACCTCGGTCACGCGCTTGTCGGTCGGTGGGTCAACCTCGGCGCCTACACGACCAACTCGGATCTCAAGAACAACTACCGGCCGGTCCGGGTCTGGACTCCCGAAGGGGAACGGGACACCGGGCTCCTCAAGGTCGGTTGCTTCCTCGGCGATCACGTGAAGTCTGGCATCGGAACACACATCAACACCGGCACGGTGATCGGGACGGGAAGCAACATCTTCGGTGGCTCGATGCCGCCGACGGTCGTACCTCCGTTCAGCTGGGGTGTGGGACCCGACCTTCGTGACCACCGACTCGACCAATTTCTGGACACGACTGCGCGGGTCATGGCCCGGCGCGGACAGTCGCTGACTCCAGGGGTCGCCAAGATTCTTCGGGACGCCTGGCACGCCACGGCAGGCCGGCGCGCGGGGTGACGCGACCGACCCCGACCCGATGAAGCTATCCGTGCTCGGAAGCGGCAGCGGGGGAAACTCGGTGTTCGTTGCGGCCGGCAATACCCGAGTCCTCATCGACGCCGGCTTCAGCGGTCGTTCCCTCGCGGAACGGCTCGCCGTCCTGTCCGTCGACCCAGAATCGATCGCGGGAATCGTGGTCACTCACGAGCATGGCGAC
Source organism: Gemmatimonadota bacterium (assembly GCA_027623325.1). Lineage (GTDB taxonomy): Bacteria > Gemmatimonadota > Gemmatimonadetes > Longimicrobiales > Gaopeijiaceae > UBA2589. The sequence goes on along the minus strand of JAQBXY010000013.1, from coordinate 1,512 downwards.
CATACGGCGGGGGTCGGGGTCTTCGCTCGGCGATACGGTACTCCCCTGTTCATGACCGCCGCGACACACGCCGCCTGCTCGAAACTCCTGCAAGGCACCGAGACGGTCATCGAGTACTACCCTAGCCGCGCCTTTCTCGTGGGCGACATCCGAGTGGAGCCGTTCCTCACCGTGCACGATGCCGTGGATCCAGTCGGACTTACGCTCATCGATGAGTGCACGGGACTTCGCGCAGGCATCGCCACGGATCTTGGCAGGCCTACCGCTCAGATCCGACACGCGCTCCGTGACTGTGATCTGCTCGTGCTCGAAGCCAACCACGACGAGGTCATGCTCCACATGAGCCCGTACCCATCGTCCGTGAAGCGGCGCATCTCATCGAGTCACGGGCACCTTTCGAATCAAGCGGCAGCCCGGCTCGCGAAAGAACTGTTGCACCCGCGACTCGCCGGGGTCGTGTTGGCCCACCTCTCGAAGGAATGCAACCACCCGGCGCTGGCCGAACAAGTCGTCGGGGATGCCCTCCGTCAGGCCGGCTGGGTAGGTCACCTCGAGGTGGCTCCCCAGCACCGCCCGACCCCACTCCTCGACGTCGAGGACCTCCGGTATCGAGCCGGTCCGGCCCAGCTCAGCCTGCTGTAGCGGAGTCTCGCCAGCCACGTCTGCGAAAGATCGAAGCGGCTAGATGCCGAGTAGCCTCAGGAAGTCGTTGGACAGCGCCCAAAGCATGATTCCTACGATGACGATGAACCCGACGTTGCTCCACTTCAGCCGCTGCTCGATGGTCAGCCCACGACCGCCGCGCACCGCTTCGATGGTCAGGAACACGAGGTGGCCTCCGTCCAGGACTGGGATCGGGAGAAGGTTGAGAATCGCGAGGTTGACGCTGAACAGCGCCATGAAGCGGAGGAACGTGTCGAGCCCGGCGGCGGCCGCCTGACCGGAAGCCGCGCCGATCGTCACGATGCTGCCCACCGATCGAGGTGAGATTCCGCCCGTGACCAGGTCCTTCAAGAAGCCCGCGATCAGTCCCGTCACAGCCACGGTCTCCCGATAGCCGACGCGAACCGCAGCCGTGAACGGCACGTCCTCGTAGACCAGCTCGATCCCCGGCGCCTGGATCCCAACGCGACCCACCACACCGACGGTCCCATCGGCTCGGCTCTCTTCTTCCGAGTCGAGCGTGACGGCCCGGACCAATTCGCTGCCGCCGCGATCGATGGTGAGTTCCACCCGCTCACCCGGGCGGCTCGCGATCTGCTCTACGAACGTCCACCAATTCAGCGTCGGCGCCCCGTCCACCGCGACCACGCGGTCACCGGCCTCCAGACCTGCCACATCCGCCGGAGAACCCGGATTCGCGAAACCGACCCCCGCTTCCAGCCACACCTCGACAGCTCTCGCCAGAGCACGTCGTTCGGGCTCGTGCACCGGAATCCGGATCTCGATCTGTCGGCTCGGTTCGACGAGTTCGATTCGAATCGGCCCGGGTGAACTCTCATAGAGGCCAGA